>NZ_BCWP01000038.1 GCF_001592265.1 Curvibacter delicatus NBRC 14919
CGGTGAGTTTCCGCGTCGCTTCAACCTGACGCCGCGCTGCGTCGTGTGGGACTTGGCCGAGGTGGAAGCGTGGCTCGAGCATCGCAAGGAAGCTCGTCGCGGCAGCGTCTCGAAACCGGATGTCCACCTACGAAAAACCCGCCCTGTTCGGGCGGGTTCGAGTGGGGGATGAAACAGGGCAACGCCCTTTATCCGACCAAGGCTTGCAGTTCCTTGGACGCCGAGTGCGGCAGCCGCCGGCCTTCCTTCGCCACGTTGACCTGCAAGGCCACCCGCGCCACGTCCAGCACGTCCTTGGCCAGCGAGTAGCTGCCCTTGGCCTGCATCCAAGTCAGCACGTCCGCGAGGTGCCAGATCGACGCGCTGCCCTCATGCACTGGCGCCGGGAAGCTGCCCGGATGGGCCAACATCAGCTTGCGCATGTTCTGCCGCGATACGCCCACGATGTCCGCCACATCGGTCAGCCCAACCAGATCCGGTGCCACCTCGATCAGCTTGGCCGACGGCGCCGCACGGCGCACGTCCGCCAATGCGCTGCGCACGGCGGCACCGGCGTCGGCCGCTTCGCGGGTGAACTCCAGCGCCAGACGCCCCGGCTGCCCGATGCCGACCAAGGCATCGTCGCAGCCGGCTTCGCCCAGGCGCTCCACCAGTGCATCGGGGTCGCGGTCATCGTCCGTGAGCTGGTATTTCAGAGTAAAGGTGTATTCCATCGCGCTACTCCTTGGCACCATCATCGGCGTCGCGCTGCGGCCGGTGCGTGGTGCAGTTGTCCACGACGCGCCGCAAGGCGCGCGCGTGGTTGCCGGGATTCTTCGGCGTGCTCCATACGCTGGTGATACAGAACTCGCCGCAGCGACATTCTTCATCGTTGTACGGGCAGTACATCCGCCCCCAAGCGTGGCTGCCGCCGACTTCGACGCGCCAGCCCTGCCCTTCGGCGTGCCTGAGAGCTTCCTCGACCTCTTTCTTCGGATGAGGGGAACGAGCCATCAGTGATCTCCAGTATGGGGATGATTGGCTGGGTTGTCAAGTGACAACCAAACCGCTGTTTCAGGCCATCGCGCTCAACGCCGGCACCACCACGTTCGCCGGCAGCAGCTTCGGCACGTAGGTCTGCCCGCCGCCCCAGGCATCGACCAGGTTGGCCCACTCTTGCAGCATGTGGCGCCGCTGCTCGGCGTACTCGGCCTTGTTGTAAACCGAGCGCGAGGAACGCCCGTCCTCGTGCGCCAGGCACTTCTCGATCCAGTCGCGGTTGAAGCCGATTTCGTTCAACAGCGTCGAGCCGGTGCGGCGCAGGTCATGGACGGTGAAGGGTTGCAGCGGCAGCCCCTTGGTCTTTGCCGCCTCCACCACGAGCCCCGTGACGCGATTCAAAGTGGCGTTGGACATGCACCGCTCTGCATCGTAGCGAGAAGGAAAAACAAACCTTGATCCCGCCGCGCAGGCGTGCAACGTCACGAAGATGTCGAGCGTCTGGCGCGATAGATAGACCACGTGCGGGTTGCGCCCCTTCATCCGCTGCTTAGGAATCGTCCAGGTCTTGCTCTCGAAGTCGACCTCATCCCAAGTGGCCTGGATCAGTTCGCTCTTGCGTACCAGCGTCAGCAGGATCAAGCGCAGCGCCAGCTTGATGGTCGGATAGGTCGCCACCGATTCCATCTGCTGCATGAACAGCCGAATTTCCAGCGGCGACAGGGCGCGATCTTTCGGCACAAAGGTGGCGATCGAGGCCGCGCCCACGCTGTCGGCGGGGTTGTCCACCTTCTCACCGTGGGCGATGGCGTAGACATAGACCTGCTTCACGATGTCCCGAATCTGTACCGCCGTGGCCGGCGCTCCACGCTCCTTGACCTTGTTGCACAAGGCCCGCAGGTCTTCGGCCTGGATTTCGGTCAGCAGGCGATTCTGGAAGACCGGCAGGATGTCCCGGTCGATGATGTGCTTGCGCATGGCGCGGGTGCTGTCGGCCAGCCTTGCGTTGGCCAGCCACGTCTCCATCACCGCGCCGAAGGTCTTGATGGCGACCACCCGGCGTTTCTCACGCTGCTTTTCCAGCGCGGGCGAGACACCCTTGAGAACGGCTTTGCGCGCGTCCAGCAGCAGTTCGCGCGCCATTGCCAGCGAGATGCCACCAGGGCCATAGCGTCCGAGGGTCAGCGTCTCGCGGCGGCCGTGGAGCCGGTAGTCGTAGCGGAACGTGATCGTTCCGCCAGGCGATACCGTCACGTACATCCCGTCTCGGTCAGAAGCCTTATAAATCTTGGACTTAGGTTTGAAATTGCGTAGTGCAGCGTCGGTCAGCATTGAGGTTTCCTCCGGCATGTGACGGATTTACCGTCAGGTTTTACCGTCAGGGACCTGGAGACCTGCTGATGTCCGGAAAGCCCCATGAAACAAGCTTTCCCGAGAAGGCTTTTACCGTCAAAGACGGTAAAAGTCTGAATAGTGAACGAGAGTGTCTTAATCCGGCCTCGATTTTTACCGTCAGCTCTACCGTCAACTTTTTCTGCTGGCCGGCGATAGCTACCGATAGCTGCCGTGACGTATTTTCTTCTAAATCAACGCGTTACGTCAGTTTTTCGATAGCTAGCGATAGTCCTCGAAGGACATAAATTCACTCCCACTCGATGGTGGCCGGCGGTTTGCTGCTGACATCGTAGGTGACGCGGTTGATGCCACGAACCTCGTTGATGATGCGGCCCGACACTTTCTTGAGCAGTGCATAGGGCAGTTCTGCCCAGTCAGCGGTCATGAAATCACTCGTCTGCACGGCACGCAAGGCCACCACGTAATCGTAGGTGCGGCCATCGCCCATCACGCCCACGCTCTTGACCGGCAGGAACACCGTGAAGGCCTGGCTGGTCAGGTCGTACCAGCTCTTGCCGGAATTCGGCTCGATGGTGGACCGCAATTCCTCAATGAAGATGGCATCGGCGCGGCGCAGCAGATCGGCATAGTCCTTCTTGACTTCGCCCAGGATGCGCACACCCAGACCCGGTCCCGGGAAGGGATGGCGGTACACCATGTCGTGCGGCAAGCCCAGCGCCACGCCGAGTTCACGCACCTCGTCCTTGAACAGGTCGCGCAGCGGCTCCAGCAACTTCAGACCCAGTTGCTCGGGCAGGCCGCCGACGTTGTGGTGGCTCTTGATGGTGACGGCCTTCTTGCTCTTGGCGCCGCCGGACTCGATGACGTCCGGGTAGATGGTGCCCTGCGCCAGGAAGGTCGCTCCTTTTTTGCTGGCGCCCGAGGCCGTCAGCTTGGCAGCTTCCGCCTTGAAAACGTCAACAAACAGGCCGCCGATGATCTTGCGTTTTTGCTCCGGATCGCTCACCCCTGCCAGCTTGCCCAGGAACAGCTCGCTGGCATCAACGCGCACCACCTTGGCGTGCAGCTTGCCGGCAAACATGTCCATCACCATGTCGCCTTCGTTGAGGCGCAGCAGGCCGTGGTCCACGAAAACGCAGGTCAGCTGGTCGCCAATGGCCCGGTGGATCAGCGCCGCAGCCACCGAGGAATCCACGCCGCCGGACAGGCCGAGGATGACCTCCTCGTCGCCCACCTGTTTGCGGATGGCTTCCACTGCTTCGGCGATGTGGTCACGCATCACCCAGTCTGGGGTGACGGCGCAGATGTCCAGCACAAAGCGTTCCAGAATCGCCCTGCCCTGCACCGTGTGCGTGACCTCGGGGTGGAACTGCACGGCATAGAAGCGGCGCTGCTCATCGGCCATGCCGGCAATCGGGCAGCTCGGCGTGGACGCCATCAGCTTGAAGCCGGGCGGGAATTCGGTGACCTTGTCACCGTGGCTCATCCAGACCTTGAGCATGCCGTGGCCGTCGGCCGTGGTGAAATCGGCAATGTCCTTGAGCAGCGCCGTGTGGCCGTGGGCCCGCACCTCGGCATAACCGAACTCGCGCTGGTGGCCGCTTTCGACCTTGCCACCGAGCTGCTGCGCCATGGTCTGCATGCCGTAGCAGATGCCCAGCACCGGCACGCCCAGTTCGAACACCGCCTGCGGCGCCTTGTCGGTCGTTTCCTCGTAGACGCTGGCATGGCTGCCCGAGAGGATCACGCCCTTGAGCTGGCCGTCGGCTGCGTACTGACGAACCCACTCGTCACTCACGTCGCAGGGATGCACTTCGCAGTACACATGGGCCTCGCGCACGCGGCGCGCGATCAGCTGGGTAACCTGGGAGCCGAAGTCGAGGATAAGAATCTTTTGGTGCTGCATAGTCATGCGAACAGTACAGGTGTCTTCAATCCAGGAACACCGCGGATCCGGCTCTGCCGGTCCGCTGGTGTTGCCCCCTGCAAGGGGGGTGGCGCAGCGACACGAAGTGCGCGCAGCCTGGGGGTATACCTTAGTCCGCCCGGTAATTGGGCGCTTCCTTGGTGATCTGCACGTCGTGCACATGGCTTTCGCGGATGCCGGCGGTGGTGATTTCGACGAACTCGGCCTTGTTGTTCATCTCTTCAATCGTCGCGCAGCCGCAATAACCCATGGCCGCACGCACGCCGCCGGCCATCTGGAACACGATGGAGACCATCGAACCCTTGTAGGGCACACGGCCTTCGATGCCTTCGGGCACCAGTTTGTCGGCATTCGGATTGCCGGTGCTGGACTCCTGGAAGTAACGGTCGGCACTGCCCTGTTGCATGGCGCCGATGCTGCCCATGCCGCGATAGCTCTTGTAGCTGCGGCCCTGGTACAGGATGACCTCGCCGGGCGCTTCTTCGGTGCCGGCGAACATGCCGCCCATCATGATGGTGCTGGCGCCAGCGGCCAGGGCCTTGGCGATGTCGCCGCTGTAGCGGATGCCGCCGTCGGCAATCAGCGGCACGCCGGTGCCCTTGAGCGCCGTGGCCACGTTGTCGATGGCCATGATCTGCGGCACACCCACACCGGCCACGATGCGGGTGGTGCAGATGGAGCCGGGACCGATGCCGACCTTGACGGCATCGGCACCGGCTTCGGCCAGTGCCAGCGCCGCGGCGCCGGTGGCGATGTTGCCGCCGATCACGTCCACCTGCGGGTAGTTCTGCTTGACCCAGCGCACGCGTTCGATCACGCCCTTGCTGTGGCCGTGCGCCGTATCGACCACGATGGCATCGACACCGGCCTTGACCAGGGCTTCAACGCGCTCTTCCGTGCCCTCGCCCACACCGACTGCCGCACCGACGCGCAGGCGGCCCGAGGCATCGCGCGCGGCGTTGGGGAAGCTGGTCTGCTTGGTGATGTCCTTCACCGTGATCAGGCCCTTGAGTTCGAAGGCGTCATTCACCACCAGAATGCGCTCCAGCTTGTGCTTGTTCAGCAAAGCCTTGGCCTCCGCAGGAGAGGTGCCTTCCTTCTCGTTGACCGTGATGAGCTTCTCGCGCGGCGTCATGATCTGGTGCACCTTGACGTCGTAACGGGTTTCAAAGCGCAGGTCGCGCCCCGTCACGATGCCAACCACCTTGCCGCCGTCGCACACCGGGAAACCCGAAATGCCCAGTTGCTCGGAGAGCTGCAGCACCTGCAGCACCGTGTGTTCGGGGGTGATGACCACCGGGTCGCGCAGCACGCCGGACTCATAGCGCTTGACCTTGGCCACGTGGGCAGCCTGGTCTTGCGGCGTGAGGTTCTTGTGGATGATGCCGATGCCGCCTTCCTGGGCAATGGCGATCGCCAGACGGGCTTCCGTGACCGTGTCCATGGCGGCGGACACCAGCGGCAGGTTCAGGGCGATGTTGCGGGAGAAGCGGGTCGCAAGGGAAGTGTCCTTGGGCAGGACCTGGGAGAACGCTGGCACCAGCAACACATCGTCGAAGGTGAGCGCTTTACCGAGAAGGCGCATGTGAAAGCTCCAAAAAACGGATTGTACCCGCCTCGCCGGCTTTTTTCATGGCGACCGGGTCGACAGACGGACTGATGGGGCTGCCTGATGGCACCCAAGCCCTGTCTCGCAAGCCGTCTTGGACGCTACACTGCCCGCATGAAGCTTGTCCAGCCCCTCATTGCCATCACCGCCCTCGCCTTTTCCCTTTCCGCTTTTGCCCAGTGGCAGTGGATCGACAAGGCCGGCCGCAAGGTCTTCAGCGACCGGCCGCCGCCAGTGGACGTGCCGGAGAAGAACATCCTCAAGCAGCCCGGCATGTCTGCGCCAGCCGTCGAGACGCCCGCCAGCAATACCACGGCAACGCCCGCTGCTTCAGCCACCAAGGCGACGGGGGAAGACAAGGAGCTGGCTGAGAAGAAAAAACAGGCTGCCGATGCTGAAACAGCCAGACGCCGGCAGGAAGAGGAACGCGTGGCACGGGCCCAGGCTGACAACTGCAACCGTGCACGCCAGGCCAAGGCCAGCCTGGATGCCGGCGTGCGTCAGATGCGCATCAATGAAAAAGGGGAACGTGAGTTCCTGGATGAAGGTGGCCGTGCCTCAGAGGCACAGCGCCTGCAGGGCATCATCGACGAGAACTGCAAGTAAGGCTGACGCTCAGTAGCCGGTCTTGGCGCCGGGCCTTTGCCGGGCGAACAGACCGGTCGTACGGGCACCTTGCTTGGCGAAGCGTTCACGCCGCGCCACCTTGGGGTCGACCCGCAACGGCCGGTAGATTTCAAGCCGGTCGTCTGCTCGCAAGACCTGATCCATTGTGGCCTTGCGTCCCCAGATGCCCACTCCGGCAAGCCGCCAATCCAACTCCGGAAAGAGTTTCTGCAGTCCGCTCTGTTCCAGCGCCTGTGCCACCGTCGCCCCGAGCGGCAGGCACAGCGGGATTTCATGCACGACACGCGCGCTGGGAGAAAAGGCGACGGTGATCTCGATGTGCATCTTTTCAACCGCCGTAGACCTGTTCAGCCCGTTTGACGAAAGCGTCGACCAGACTGGCGGCGATGCGGTCGAACACCGGCCCCACCAGCTTGCCCAGTACCGCATTGGAAAAACCATAGTGCAGCGTCAGCTCCACCTTGCAGGCGCGCTGATGGCCCTCGCCCACCGGCAAAAAGGTCCAGCGACCTTCCAGCTTGGAAAAAGGCCCGTTGACCAGCTGCATACTGACTTCGCGTCCAGGCACATGTTCATTGCGCGTGGTGAAGGTTTGCCGGATGCCGCTGAATGAGATGCCGACTTCAGCCGTCACGCCGCTGGCGTGCTGCTCCAGCACCCGGGCGTGATCGCACCAGGGAAGAAACTTGGGGTAGTCGGCCACACCTGTGACCAGCTCATACATTTCCTGCGGGCTGTACCAGATCAGGACGGACTTGTGAACAGTTTTCATAGAATGCAGGGTTGGCACACGCCAAACCACCGGCAATTGTAAGTTTGCGGTGTGTCCCCATCTGACTTCCATGGCCAAAAAACCCGATACCTCTTCCCGCATTGCCGACAACAAGAAGGCCGTCTTCAACTATTTCATTGAGGAGCGCTTCGAGGCCGGCATGGTGCTCGAGGGTTGGGAGGTGAAGGCCGTGCGCGAGGGCAAGGTGCAGCTGACCGACGGCTACGTCGTGATCCGCGACGGCGAGATGTACATCATCGGCTGCCAGATCAACCCGCTCAAGAGCGCATCGACCCACGTGACACCCGATGCCGTGCGCACCAAGAAACTGCTGCTGAAGAAGGACGAGATTCGCCGTCTGATCGGCAAGGTCGAACAAAAAGGCTACACCCTGGTGCCGCTGAACATGCACTGGAAGAACGGCCGCATCAAATGCGAGATCGGGCTGGCCAAGGGCAAGGCCGAGCACGACAAGCGCGACACCATCAAGGAGCGCGAAGGCAAGCGCGAGGTGGAGCGCGCCATGAAGGGCCGCAACCGCTGATCAGCGAATTCCGGCCTGGTTCTCTGGCGTGGCCCCTTCAGGCAAGGTCGCGCAGCGGATGCGCATAGGCCGGCCAGGGCGAGACGAAGAAGCCCGCCACCATCTCCGGCGTCACCTCCTCGATGCGTGCCGGATTCCAGTGCGGCGTCTGGTCCTTGTCGATCACCAGGGCCCGGATGCCTTCCATGGTCTCGGTCGAAGGGCCGAAGCGGTCCAGATGCAAAGAGGTAAAGCAGTGACGCACGATGTCGCGTTCCAGCCGGAGGTCTTGTGCCAGTGTCATGCCGCGGGCGCGGCGTACCAGTTCCAGCGTGACCGCCATCATCAGCGGCGATCGTTTGCGCAGGGTGTTTGCATTGGCACGTGCCCAGTCTGAATCGGCCTTGTCCAAGGCATGGAGGATGTCGGGCACGGAACCGAGGCCAAAATAACGGTCCATGTCGGCCCGGGCCGGCGCCCCCTGGTCTTCGCATGCGATTGAATAGGTCGCAGCCCAGGCATTCAATGCGGCCTCGTCCACCCTTGGCATGGCAGCCAGGCCATCCCATGCGGCACCCAGCAGGCTCGGCTCAAAACAGGCGTCAGCCAGTTTCATGGCCAGCGCATTGCCAGCGTCGATGACGTCGCCCGTCAGGGCCAACCATTCCCCCGCACGGCCCGGACAGCGGCCCAGGAACCAGCCACCGCCGACATCGGGAAACAGGCCGATGTTGGTCTCCGGCATGGCCATCTTGGTGCGGGGCGTCACGATGCGCAGCTTCGCGCCTTGGCTGATGCCCATGCCGCCGCCCATGACGATGCCGTCCATGAAGGCAATGTAGGGTTTGGGGTAGTGATGGATCAGGTGGTTGAGCGAGTACTCCTCGGTGAAGAAGTCCTCCAGCTCGGCATTGGCGGCCATCACGGCCTGATGAAAGAAGCGGATGTCTCCGCCGGCGCAGAAAGCGCCGAATGGCCCCTCCTTGCCCATGCCGCGAATGGCCACGGCCTGCACCTGTTCATCCTCGCGCCAGGCCAGCAGGGTGGCATTAAGCGCCCGGATCATGGGCAGCGACAGCGCATTGAGCGCACGAGGCCGGTTCAGGGTGATGCAGCCGATGTGGCCGCGAATCTCGGTAAGGACTTCAGGGCAGCTGTAGTTGATGGCGTGATTCATCGTTTCTTGTTCCAGAGCATCCATTCATTGACCAATAGAGCGAACAGCACTAGCGCCCCGCCCTGCAGGATCGAGGTGCTCGGCCGTTCACCGGCACCCACCCAGACCAGCAGAATGCCGAAAAGGATCTCAAGCTGTGCCAGCAGCGATACCTCGGGCGCCTTCAGGACGCGTGCGCAGACCACCAGAAGCGTACAGGGAATCGCCAGCTGAACCAGTCCCAGAAGTGCCAGCAGGCCGATGTCGTGCGCCGTTGCCTGTAGGGGCAGCGCCAGCGGTAATGTGACCAGTGCGGAGATCAGGCCGCCGACCAGCACCGAGGGCACCAGATCGACGTCTTCCCCCTTGGCGTGGGCGTGCTGCACCACGATCCAGTTGATCGCGGCCGTCAGCGGGACCAGCAATGCCACGGCCATGCCCTGCCAGCTGTTCCCCCCAGCCTGGCCGCCGAACATCCAGACCATACCCAGGCCGGCCAGCACAATCGTCAGCCAGGTAAACCAGACGATGTGTTGCCGCAGGAAGATGCGCGCCAGCAGCGCGGTAAACAGCGGATTGAGGGACGAGATCACGAGCACGCCGGCCACGCTGGTCATGGTCAACGCCAGCATGAAGGACGTGAACATCCCGCTCCAGCACAGGCCGGACCACCAGAGCGCAGGTGGCGCCCTGCGCAACTGGTGCCACACAGCGGTGGGGCCGCGCCACAGCGGCAAGATCACCAACAGTGAGACGGCCGTGAAGAAGCTGCGCCAGAACGTCACCTCGAAGCTGCGCGCAGACTCCAGATGACGCGTGACCACGCCGGCGATGGACCACATCAGGGCCACCGCCACCATCAGGAACACGGCCTGCTGATGGGTGAGTCGCATCGACCTTTTATCAGTCGCGCTTGGAGCGCTTGCGCTCGTTCTCCGTCAGGAAACGTTTGCGCAGGCGCACGCTCTTGGGCGTGATTTCCACCAGCTCATCGTCCTCGATGAATTCCACGCCGTATTCCAGCGTGAGGTCGATCGGGGGCGTGATCTTGATCGCGTCTTCTTTGCCGGAGACGCGGAAGTTGGTCAGCTGTTTGGTACGCGTGGCATTGACCACCAGGTCGTTGTCGCGGCTGTGGATGCCGACGATCATGCCTTCGTAGACCGGGTCGTTGGCTTTCACGAACATGCGGCCGCGGTCGTCCAGCTTGCCAAGGGCGTAGGTGAAGATTTCACCATCGTCCATGGAGATCAGCACGCCGTTCTTGCGGCCGGCGATCTCGCCCTTGTGCGGCTCGTAGCCGTCAAAGATGTTGGAGATCAGACCGGAACCGCGCGTCAGGTTCAGGAATTCGTTGGAAAAACCGATCAGGCCACGCGCCGGGATGCGGTATTCCAGGCGCACACGGCCACGGCCGTCCGGTTCCATGTTCACCAGTTCGCCCTTGCGCTCGCCCAAGGCCTGCATCACGGCCCCCTGGTGCTGCTCTTCGATATCGGCCGTCACCAGCTCGATCGGCTCGCACTTCTCGCCGTTGATCTCGCGGAACACCACGCGCGGCTTGGAAACGGCCAGCTCGTAGCCTTCGCGGCGCATGTTTTCCAGCAGGATGGTCAGGTGCAGTTCGCCGCGACCGGCGACTTCAAAGATACCGTCCTCGTCGGTTTCCTTGACGCGCAAGGCCACGTTATGCTGCAGTTCTTTCTGCAGGCGATCCCAGATCTGGCGGCTGGTGACGAACTTGCCTTCGCGGCCGGCCAGCGGCGAGGTGTTGACACAGAAGTTCATGATCAGGGTCGGTTCGTCGACCTTCAGCATGGGCAGCGGTGCCGGGTTGGTCGGGTCGGTGATGGTGACGCCAATACCGATTTCGTTGATGCCGTTGATCAGCACGATTTCACCGGGACCGGCTTCCGTCGTCTGCACGCGGTCCAGGCCCTGGAACGTCAACACCTGGTTGATGCGGCCTTTGACCGACTTGCCATCCGGACCTTCCATCACCAGCACGTCCATGCCGGGCTTGATGGTGCCCTGGCTGATGCGGCCGACGCCAATCCGGCCCACAAAGGTCGAAAAGTCGAGCGCAGAAATCTGCAGCTGCAGCGGCGCGGCCGGATCGCCCTTCTGGGCCGGCACATGCTTCAGGATGGTGTTGAACAGGGCCGACATGTCGGAGCCCCACTGCTCACCCGGAGCCCCCTCTTCCAGAGATGACCAGCCGTTGATGCCCGAAGCATAGACCACGGGGAAATCCAGCTGCTCGTCCGTCGCCCCCAGCTTGTCGAACAGGTCGAACGCGGCGTTGACGACCTTGTCAGGGTTGGCGCCCGGCTTGTCCACCTTGTTCACCACCACGATCGGCTTGAGACCCAGCGCCAAGGCCTTCTTGGTCACAAAACGGGTCTGAGGCATCGGGCCTTCCTGCGCGTCGATCAGCAGCACCACACCGTCCACCATGGACAGCGCACGCTCCACTTCGCCGCCGAAGTCGGCGTGTCCAGGGGTGTCAACGATGTTGATGTGTGTGCCTTCCCAGCTCACGGCGCAGTTCTTGGCCAGGATCGTGATGCCACGTTCCTTTTCAATGGCGTTGTTGTCCATCACGGTGTCGACCACTTTCTCGTGCTCGGCAAAGGTGCCGGACTGGCGCAGCAGTTGGTCGACCATGGTGGTCTTGCCATGGTCCACATGGGCAATGATGGCAATGTTGCGGATCTGTTTTTTACTCATGTTTCACTCTCCAAAATCTGTTGTATCTCTAATGGGCTCAACAGGCGCCCGGGGATCAGCTCACCGGCCTTGACATGGGCCGTGCCCAGCAGGGCATGCGGTTCTTCGCCGTACACGGCGACCCGCTCGGTATCCGGCCATGAACCGCGGCGGCGCAAGCCGCTCAGGAAACGTCCGGCATTCTCGGGGTCGAGCGTGACGGCGGCATGACCTTCCAGCAGCGCATCGACCGGTTTCAATTGCGACAGGCGCTCGGACTCTTCCATCGTATCCAGCTCGGCCAGCGTGACGCACTGCGACACGTCGAACGGCCCGGTGGCGATGCGACGCAAGGCCACCAGGTGACCGCCGCAGCCCAAGGTTTCGCCGATGTCCTCGCCCAAGGTGCGGATGTAAGTGCCCTTGCTGCATGTCACACGCAGGCGAAGGCTCGGCGCATCGCCCTGCAGCTGCGCTTCGAGCAGCTCCAGTTCATGGATCACCACGTCACGCGCTTCGCGCTCTACAGTTTCGCCCTCGCGGGCATATTCATACAAGGCCTTGCCGTCCTTCTTCAGGGCGCTGTGCATGGGCGGCACCTGGCGGATCGGCCCCATGAACTGGTCCAGCACCTCGACGACCTGGCCCAGGCTGCAATTGACGGGCCGCGTGGCCACAACGTCGCCTTCGGCATCCGCGGTGCTGGTGCGGATGCCCAGGCGTACCGTGGTCTCGTAGGTCTTGTCGGCATCCAGATGCAGCTGGCTGAACTTGGTCGCCGCGCCAAAACACAAGGGCAGTACGCCGGTGGCCAGCGGATCGAGTGTTCCGGTATGCCCGGCCTTTTCCGCACGCAGCAGCCACTTGGCCTTCTGCAAGGCCTGATTGCTGGACAGCCCCAGCGGCTTGTCCAGCAAAAGCACCCCATGCACGGGGCGCCTGGGCACCCTCGTGCGCGGCGCGTTCATCGTCAGTCCTCGTTTTTGGAACGCGAAGCCACGGCCTGGGCGATCAGGGCATTCATGTCCGCCGCCCGCTCCGTGGTGCGGTCAAACAGGAAATGCAGTGTCGGCACCGTGTGAATGTGCAGACGCTTGAACAGCCCGTTGCGCAGGAAACCCGCCGCCTGGTTCAACGCCTCTTCTGTCTGCCGCGGATCGCCGACCAGCAGACTGAAGAAGACCTTGGCATGCGCGTAGTCCGGCGTCACCTCGACCGCCTGGATCGTCACCATGCCCACGCGCGGGTCCTTCAACTCGCGCGCGATCAGCTCCGTCAGATCGCGCTGGATCTGATCGGCCACTTTGAAACTCCGGTTCGGAGCTGATGACTTCTTGGCTGCCATAGAGGATCAGATGGTACGGGCGATTTCCTTGACCTCGAAGAACTCCAGCTGATCACCTTCCTTGATGTCGTTGAAGTTCTTGAGCTTGATACCGCACTCGAAGCCTTCCTTGACTTCCTTCACGTCATCCTTCAGGCGCTTGAGCGAATCGAGCTCGCCGGTGTAGATCACGACGTTGTCGCGCAGCAGGCGGAAATGCGCGCTGCGGTTGACGAAGCCGGAGGTGACCATACAACCCGCCACCGTGCCGATCTTGGATGCCACGAACACCGTACGGATCTCGGCCATGCCGATGACTTCTTCCCGCTTCTCCGGTGCCAGCATGCCCGACATGGCTGCCTTCAGGTCATCCACAGCGTCGTAGATGATGTTGTAGTAGCGGATGTCGACATCGTTGCTCTCGGCCAGCTTGCGCGCACCGGCATCGGCACGCGTGTTGAAGCCGATGATCACCGCCTTGGAGGCAATGGCCAGGTTGACGTCCGACTCGCTGATGCCGCCAACCGCGGAGTAGACCATCTGGACCTTGACTTCGTCGGTCGACAGCTTGAGCAGGGAAGCGGCCAGCGCTTCCTGCGAACCCTGCACGTCGGCCTTGACGATGATGGGCAACGTCTTGACTTCGCCGGCGGCCATGTCGGTGAACATGTTCTCCAGCTTGGCCGCCTGCTGCTTGGCCAGCTTGGTGTTGCGGAACTTGCCGGCACGGTAGGTGGCGATCTCACGGGCACGACGCTCGTCGGTCATCACCATGAACTCGTCACCGGCTTGCGGCACTTCGGTCAGACCCTGGATTTCCACCGGAATGGAGGGACCTGCCGCCTTGATCGGCTTGCCGTTCTCGTCCAGCATGGCGCGCACGCGGCCATAGGTCTGGCCGGCCAGCACCACGTCGCCGGTGCTGAGCGTACCGGACTGCACCAGCACGGTCGCAACCGGTCCACGGCCCTTGTCGAGACGCGCTTCGATCACCAGGCCCTTGGCCATGGCATCCACCGGCGCCTTGAGTTCCAGCACTTCAGCCTGCAGCAACACCTGCTCCAGCAGGTCGTCGATGCCCTGGCCGGTCTTGGCCGACACGGGCACGAAGGGTGAGTCGCCGCCGTATTCCTCGGGCACCACTTCCTCGGCCACCAGCTCCTGCTTCACGCGCTCGGGGTTGGCGTCGGGCTTGTCGATCTTGTTGACCGCCACCACGATCGGCACCCCGGCTGCCTTGGCGTGCTTGATGGCTTCTTTGGTCTGCGGCATGACGCCGTCGTCGGCCGCCACCACCAGAATCACGATGTCGGTCGCCTGGGCACCGCGGGCACGCATGGCGGTGAACGCCTCATGGCCCGGGGTGTCAAGGAAGGACACCATACCGCGCGGCGTTTCCACGTGGTAGGCACCGATGTGCTGCGTGATGCCGCCGGCTTCGCCCGAAGCCACTTTGGCGCGGCGGATGTAGTCCAGCAACGAGGTCTTGCCGTGGTCGACGTGACCCATGACGGTCACCACCGGCGCACGCGGCAGGGCTTCGGCATGGTGTGCCGATGCTTCCTCTTCGGTGAAGGCCTCCGGGTCGTCCAGAGCGGCCACGATCGCCTTGTGGCCCATTTCCTCCACCACGATCATGGCGGTGTCCTGATCCAGCGGCTGGTTGATGGTCACCATCTGGCCCAGCTTCATCAAGTGCTTGATGACCTCGGACGCCTTGACCGCCATCTTGTGGGCCAGTTCGGCCACCGTGATGGTTTCGGGCACATGGACCTCGATGACGCGGGCTTCAACCGGTGCGGCCTGAGTCTGCTGTTCATCCCGGTCACGGTCGTTGCCGCGTCGGCCCTTGGGACCGCTGCGCCAGCTGCCACGGCCCACGCCGCCACTGGAATCGCCACGGGTGGGAATACCCTTTTTCTTGGCCGGATCGCCAGCCCAGCTGCTGGACAGCTTGGCCGACTTGACTTCCTTGCCTGCGCCGGGGCCCGTGCCGGCACCGGCCGCAGGGGCTGCCTTGGCAGCGGTGCTGCCGGTTGCCGGCTTGTGCAGGGTGCCCTTCATGCCCGCTTTGCCGGCTTCAGCCGGCTTGGCGGTCTTGGGTTCTTCCTTCTTGGCCACCAGCACGCTCTTGGCCGGTGCGGCCATCATGGAGCGGATGGCCGCAGCTTCGGCTTCGGCCTTGCGGCGGCGCTCGTTCAGGTCCTGGGCACGTGCAGCCTCTTCCTCGGCACGTGCCTTGGATTCAGCAGCGGCTTTTTCACGCGCTTGGGCTTGTGCCGCAGCACGTGCAGCGGCTGCCTCGGCGGCCTCAGCGGTCGCATCGGTCTTGCTGGCGGTGGCCTGGTTCTTCTTTTCCGCTTCGGCGGCAGCGTAGGCTGCGGCACGCTCTTCCGCTTCGCGTTCGCGCTTTTCAGTCTCTTCGCGCTGGCGGCGTTTTTCGGCCAGATCCTCTTCCTGGCGGCGAATCAGCTCAGCCTGGCGACGGGCCTCTTCCTCGCGCCGGACGAGCTCGGCATTGTCAATGGCCGGGGCAGTTGCCGGGGCTTCAACCTGGGCTTCCGGTGCCGGTTCGGCGGCAGCGCCCTCGGCACCCTCGGTGCCTTCATCGCGGCGGACAAAGGTGCGCTTCTTGCGCACTTCAACCTGGATGGTGCGGGCCTTGCCGGTGGCATCAGCCTGCTTGATCTCGGTGGTCGACTTCTTGACCAGCGTGATCTTCTTGCGCTCAGGGGCAGCCGTGCCATGGCTGGCCTGCAGGTAGTTCAGCAGGCTGTGCTTGTCGGCATCGGTCAGGGTGTCGGCGGCAGATGCCTTGGACACGCCGGCAGCCTTGAGCTGCTCGATCAGCGTTTCAGTGGATTTCTTGAGTTCGGTTGCAAACTCGGCGACGGTCGTACTGGACATTTGTTGGGTAACCTTTCATGACCGTTACTCTTGAGAGGCGGCATCATTGGTGAACCAATGTTCGCGCGCCTTCATGATCAGGGCCTTGGCTTCATCCGCAGACTGGCCAGTGATATCAGTGAGTTCGTCCACGGCGAGATCCGCCAGGTCATCGAGGGTGTGAACGCCGTTGTCGGCCAGCTTGGCAATCAGCTCCGGCGTCAGGCCTTCGAGGTCGCGCAGATCCTGCGACACTTCCTCGACGCTTTCCTCGCGGGCAATTTCCATGGTCAGCAGCGCATCCTTGGCGCGGGCGCGCAGCTCGTTGACCGTGTCCTCGTCGAAGCTCTCGATTTCCAGCATTTCCTGCAGCGGCACATAGGCCACCTCTTCCAGGCTGGTGAAACCTTCGGCGATCAGGATGTCGGCGATTTCCTCGTCCACATCGAGTTTTTCCATGAACAGCTTGCGCAGCGTGCCGGTTTCGTCGGCCTGCTTCTGGGCCGATTCGGCCGCGTCCATGATGTTGATCTTCCAGCCCGTCAGGTCGGACGCCAGGCGCACGTTCTGACCGCCGCGGCCGATGGCAATCGCCAGGTTTTCCTCGTCCACCACCACGTCCATGGCGTGCTTTTCCTCGTCCACCACGATGGACTGCACGTTGGCGGGGGCCAGGGCACCGATCACGAACTGGGCCGGATCTTCGCTCCACAGCACGATGTCCACGCGCTCGCCTGCGAGTTCGTTGGTGACGGCGTTGACGCGCGTGCCACGCACACCGACGCAGGTGCCGATCGGATCGACGCGCTTGTCGTGCGACAGCACGGCGATCTTGGCGCGCGAGCCGGCATCACGGGCGCAGGATTTGATCTCCAGCAGGCCCTGTTCGATCTCGGGCACTTCCTGACGGAACAGCTCGATCATGAACTCGGGGGCCGAGCGCGACAGGATGATGGGCGCGCCGCGCAGCGTCAGGTCCACTTCCATGATCATGGCGCGCACGCGGTCGCCGGTACGCAGGTTTTCCTTCGGGATCATCTCGCTGCGGCGCAGACGACCTTCGACGCGACCGGACTCGACAATGATGTCGCCCTTGTCCATGCGCTTGACGGTACCGACGAAGATCTTGTCGCCGCGCGACATGAAGTCGTTGAGCAGCATTTCGCGCTCGGCGTCACGGATCTTCTGCAGGATGACCTGCTTGGCGGCCATGGCGCCGATGCGGCCGATCGGCACCGAGTCCACCGATTCCTCGATGTACTCGTCCACCTCGATGTCGGGGATCTGTTCCTTGGCTTCGAACAGCAGGATTTCCTGGTCGGGCAGCTGCAGGCCGGCCTCGTCGGGAACGACGTGCCAACGGCGGAACGTTTCGTAGTTGCCGGTGTCGCGGTCGATGGCGACACGGATGTCCACATCGCCCTCGTAGAGCTTCTTCGTGGCTTGCGCCAGTGCGGCTTCGACCGCACCAAACACCAGGTCACGCTCAACGTTCTTCTCGCGTGAAATGGCTTCCACCAGCATCAACAATTCGCGATTCATGCCTTTAACCTCCATAACCAGATGAGCGCGGAGCCTTGCCCCACACCCGCTCGAACTCACATTGCTAAACCCAAACCATCGCTCCTGCCGAAGGCGCTGCCCCGGCAAGAACGTCCTTAACCTTCTGCTGCGCCGCGGCCCTTGAAGCTGACGATCGGCGCCAGGCGTGCCTCACGCAGCTCATCCAGCGTGAAGCCCAGCGCCTGCACCGGTGCCGGCGGGCGCTTCTTGCTGACCTTCTGCCCCGGCTTCACTGGCGGCTCGTCGCTCCAGACGATCTGCCAGCCCTGGCCGCCTTCGGCGCGCTCCAGCGTGCCGCGAAACTTCTTGCGGTTGGCGCTGACCTGGCCGGCCGCAGCCGCACCCATGGGCGCCTTGAGCGTGATGTCGATCACCTGGCCGGCAAAACGCTCGAAATCTTTTTCATGACGCAGCGGACGGTCGATGCCCGGCGAGGACACCTCGAGCCGCTTGTATTCGATGCCATCGACTTCCAGCGCAAACTGCAGCTGGCGCGTGACCTTCTCGCAGTCCTCGACGTTGACGAACTGCTCGGCGGCTTGCGGATCCCATGGCAAATCGATCGTCACGCGCAGCAAACCCCCAGCAGAGCGCTCGATCTCCACCAAGTCATAACCGAGTCCGGTCACAGTTTGTTCGACGATGTCCTGTAATGCCACGTGTGTCCTGTTGCCCCATCAAAAGCGTTCGACCAAAAAAAACGGGCGGTTGGTAATCCGCCCGTTTGGTCGAGAATTGTCGAATTGTAGCCGAAAAACAGGGCTAATGCCTTGATTTTCAAGCTGATTTAGCCTGCGGAACGGACCAGTGTGCGGGTGTACGGATGGCTGGGCGCATCCAGCACGGCTGAAACGGCGCCGGACTCGACGATCCGGCCGTCTTTCATGACGAGAACCTCGTGCGCCATGGCCCGGATCACGTCCACATCGTGGGTGATCAGCAGGTAGCTCAGGCCCCGCTCGCGCTGCAGGCGCTGGAGCAACTGCAGCACCTGCTTCTGGATCGTCACATCGAGCGCGCTGGTAGGCTCGTCCAGCACCAGCAGGCGCGGCTCGACGATCAATGCCCGGGCAATGGCCAGCCGCTGGCGCTGGCCACCGGAAAACTCGTGCGGATAACGCTGCAGCAGGCCCGGGTATTGCGACTCACCCAGGCCAACCTCGTCCAGGGCCCGCAGAACATGCGCTCGTCGCTCCTGGATCGATAGCAAAGGTGCATGAACCAACAGCCCCTCCCCTACGATCTCTTCCACCGTCAGGCGTGGCGACAGGGAGGAAAACGGGTCCTGGAACACCACCTAGACCACCTTGCGCAGCGCCCGGTTGTGCGCCTGCTGCTGCCCCCAGGCCTGCCCGGCCACCCGCAGCTCGCCGGTGAAGGTCTGCAGGCCGAGCGCGGCCAGGGCCAGGGTCGACTTGCCCGAGCCGGACTCGCCGATCACACCCAGGGTATGACCGGGCGGGATGGTGAAGGCCGCATCGTGCACCGCCACGAACTCGCCATGGCGGAACCAGCCGCGCACGCCAGGCAAGGGCGTCGGGTAGCCCACACGCAAGCCGCGGGCCTGCATCACCGGTGCCGCGCCGGCGGCTACGGGCGTCTCCTGCACATCGCGCACCGGCCTGCTGTCAATCAGGCGCCGGGTGTAGCTGTGCTGCGGGTTGGCAAAGACCTCGGCCACCCGTCCCTGTTCGACGATGTGGCCGTTTTCCATCACGATCACGCGGTCGGCAAAACGGTGCACCAGGTTCAGGTCGTGCGTGATCAGCAGCACCGCCATGCCGTTCTTCTGCTGCAGGCCGGTGAGCAGGTCGAGGATCTGGCCGCGCAGGGTGACGTCCAGCGCCGTGGTCGGCTCGTCGGCCAGCAGCAGCCGCGGCTGGCAGGCCAGCGCCATGGCAATCATGGCGCGCTGGCGCTGGCCGCCGCTCAACTGGTGCGGAAAGGCCTTGGCACGCCGCGCCGGCTCCGGGATGCCGGTGTCGGCCAGCAATTGCACAGCCTGCACCACCGCGTCCGCCCGGGCCAGGCCCAGCTTGAGTTCCAGCACCTCGGCAATCTGCTCTCCCACGGTGAACAGCGGGTTGAGCGCCGTCATAGGCTCCTGGAAGATCATGGCGATGTCGCGGCCGCGGATGCCGCGCAACTCATGCTCCTGAATCGATAGCAGGTCGCGCATGCCCGATGAGGGCTGGAGGCCGGAAAAGCTTGCAACGCCAGAAATGGCGGCGTTTTGCACCAGGCGCAGCAGGCTCAGGGCCGTGACGGTTTTGCCCGAGCCGGACTCCCCCACCAACGCCACCTTTTCTCCCGGTGCAACCTGGAAATCGAGACTATGCACGACCTCCTTGCCGCCGAAGGCGACACGCAGGTTTTTCACGTCCAGCAGAGTACGGCTCATTTTTCTGCCTTTCGCGGATCGAGCGCGTCGCGCAACGCATCGCCCATGAAGGTCAGCAACAGCAGCGTGACCACCAGCACAGCGAAGGTGCTGAGAGAAATCCACCAGGCATCGATGTTGTTCTTGCCCTGCGCCAGCAGCTCGCCCAGCGACGGCGTGCCCGGCGGCACGCCCAGGCCCAGGAAATCAAGCGAGGTCAGCGCCAGGATGGCCGCGCTCATGCGAAACGGCAGGAAGGTCACTACCGGCGTCAGGCTGTTGGGCAGGATGTGGCGCCAGATGATCTGCCAGTTCGACAGGCCCAACGCCCGCGCCGCGCGCACGTAGTCGAGCTGGCGGTTACGCAGGAACTCGGCCCGCACATAGTCGGACAGCCCCATCCAGCCGAACAGGCTGAGCAGGATCAGCAGCAACGCCACGCTGGGGTCGAACATGGCGGAGAAGATGATCAGCAGGTACAGCTCGGGCATGGAGCCCCAGATCTCGATGAACCGCTGGAACCAGAGATCGGTCTTGCCGCCGAAAAAGCCCTGGATGGCCCCGGTGACCACGCCCAGCAACACGCCAACGACCGTCAGCGCCAGCGCGAACAGCACCGAGATGCGAAAACCATAGAGCAGCCGCGCCACCACGTCGCGCCCGCGGTCGTCCGTGCCCAGCCAGTTGTCGCTTGAGGGTCCGCTCGGGTTGGGTTCCTTGGCGAAGTAGTTGATGGTGCTGTGGTGGTAACGGTTGAGCGGGTACAGCGCCCAGTTGCCGGGTTGGGCGAACTGCTGCTGGATGAAGGGGTCGAGGTAGTCGGTCGGCGTGGCGAAATCGCCGCCGAAGGTAGTCTCCGGCACGTTGCTCAGGATCGGCACATACCACTGGCCGTTGTAGCGCGCCAGCAGCGGCTTGTCGTTGGAGATCAGCTCGGCGCCCAGACTGAGCACGAACAGCGTGCAGAAGATCAGCAGGCTCACGTAACCGAGGCGGTTGCGTTTGAAGCGCTGCCAGGCGCGCTGCGAGGGAGAAAGAGAAACAGCGCTCATCAGTCGAACTTCACTCTTGGGTCAACCCAGACATAACAAAGGTCTGAAATGAGCTTGGTCACCAGGCCGATCAGCGTGAACAGGTAAAGCGTGCCCAGCACCACCGGGTAGTCGCGCCGCATCACCGACTCGTAGGACAACAGACCCAGCCCGTCGAGCGAGAACAGGGTCTCGATCAGGAGCGAGCCGGTGAAGAAGGCGCCGATGAAGGCGGCCGGGAAACCGGTGACGATGGGAATGAGCGCATTGCGGAACACGTGCCGCCACAGCACGCGGTTCTCACTCAGGCCCTTGGCGCGCGCCGTCAGCACGTATTGCTTGCGAATCTCCTCCAGAAAGGCGTTTTTGGTGAGCATGGTGGTGACAGCAAAGGCACCCAGCACGCTGGCGGTGATCGGCAGCGTGATGTGCCACAGGTAGTCCACCACCCTGGCGCCCCAGCTCAGGGTGTCCCAGTTGCTGGAGGTCAGGCCGCGCAAGGGGAACCACTGCAGTTGGCCGCCAAAGATCACCAGCAAGGCCACCCCCAGCACGAAACCCGGAATGGCGTAGCCGATCAGCACGAGCAGGCTGGTGAGGGTGTCAAACCGGCTGCCGGCGCGCACCGCCTTGGCGATGCCCAGCGGCACCGAGATCAGGTAGCTCAGGAAGAAGGTCCATAGGCCCAGGCTGATGGACACCGGCAGCTTTTCCTTCACCAGTTCCCACACGCTCTTGGGATAAAAGAAGCTCTTGCCCAGGTCGAAGCGGACGTACTGCTTGAGCATCTGCCAGAAGCGCTCAGGGGCCGGCTTGTCGAAACCATAGAAGGCGCGGATCTCGGCGATGCGCGCGGCGTCCACGCCCTGGCGGCCGCGGTAGCCGGCACCGGCGCTCGCGGCGCCCTCCCCGCCGCTGTCGCGCCCCTGCAGTTGCGCCACCATCTGTTCCACCGGCCCGCCCGGCACGAACTGGATGACAACAAAGGTCAGCAGCAGGATGCCGAACAGGGTCGGAATCATGAGCAGCAGGCGCTTGAGGATGTAGGCCAGCATGGTTTATTTCCCTTCCTGGGCCGCTTGTGCCCGGTTGGCCGGGGAGGCCCACCAGACGGACGTGACCCAGCTCTCGGGCTGGTAATAACGCGGCGTCACCGCCGGCTGCTCGAAACGACCGGCACGCCAGGCCACCCGGTGCACGCTGCCGTACCAGTGCGGCACGGCGTAGTGGCCGTGGCGCAGCACGCGATCGAGCGCACGCAGCCGGGCCACCAGTTCGGACCGGGTCTGGGCTGAGATCACCTGGTCTAGCAGCGCATCAACCGCCGGGTTCTTGATGCCGATGACATTCATCGAACCTTCGGTATCGGCCGCCTTGGAGCCGAAACGCTCCAGCAGTTCGGTACCCGGCGCCTCGCTACCGATCAGGCGGTTGCTGATGACATCGAAGTCAAACACATCCAGCCGCTTTTGCAGGATGGCGAAGTCGACCACCTTGTAGTTCACGGCAATGCCCAGCTTTTCCAGATTTCGGGCATAAGGCGTCACCACCCGCCCCATGGAGCCAGAGTTGTCGAGGAACTCGATGCTGAAGACGTCACCCTTGGCGTTGCGCAGCGCGCCGTCGCGGTAGGTCCAACCAGCCTGGGCCAGCAGATCGCGGGCGCGGCGCAGGTTGTCGCGCAGGGTATGGCCGGAGGCTGGGTCCAGACTGGTGAAGGGCGGCTGCGGCACGTCGTCGGTAAAGACGGCCGGCGGCAGTTGGCGGCGCAGTGGCGCCAGCACCGCCAATTCTTCGGTCGATGGTTTGCCCTGGGCCTCGAAGTCGCTGCCGACGAAATAACCGCGCACCCGGGTGTAGGCGTTGTAGAACAGCTGGCGGTTGAGCCACTCGAAGTCCATCGCCAGTTCGATGGCCTCGCGCACCCGCACATCCTTGAACTTGTCGCGCCGCAGGTTGAACAGAAAACCCTGGAAGTCGCCGGCGTTGCCGTGCTTGAGCTCCTTCTTGATCAGTTCGCCCTTGTCAAACGCCTTGCCTGTGAAGGCACGCGCCCATTCGCGCGCGATGAAGGCCTGGATGTAGTCGAACTCGCCGGCCTTGAAGGCCTCCAGCTGGGCGGTGTTGTCCTTGTAGATCTTGTAGGTGATGCGGTCGAAGTTGAACAGGCCGCGCCGCACATTAAGGTCGCGCGCCCAGTAGGCCGGGTCGCGCTCGTAGCTGATGTCCTTGCCGAAATTGACCTTGCCGATGCGGTACGGGCCGCTGCCGATGGGCGTGTCGGTCACGATCTGGTCAAGGGGTTTTCCGCCTCCCCACTTGCGGCTGAAGACCGGCAGGCTGCCGGCAATCAGTGGCAGTTCGGCGTTAACGCGCCGGAAGTCGAAGCGCACCACCCGTTCGCCCAGCACCGTGACGCCCTTGATCTCGCCGAAGATGGTGCGGTACTGAGGCGCGGCTGCCAGCGAGGTCAGCTGGTCGAAGGAGTGCTTCACATCAGCCGCCAGCACCGGCTCGCCGTTGTGGAAACGGGCTTGCGGATTGAGTGTGAAGACGGCGGACAGTTTGTCGGTCGCTACCGTGACGTCCTGCGCCAGCAGGCCGTAGGCAGTGGTCGGTTCGTCCAGCGTGCCGGTCAGCAGGGACTCGAACACCAGGGCTCCCAAGCCGGGGGGTGCGCTACCCTTGAGGGTGAACGGGTTGTATTTGTCAAAATTGGACAGCCGCGTGGGCGGCACCAGCGTGATATCCCCGCCCTTGGGGGCCGCCGGGTTGACGTAATCGAAGTGGGCAAAGCCTGCGGGATACTTGATGTCACCGAACTGGGCGTAGGCGTGGGACGCCGAAGCCGGTATGCTGCACAGCAGCGAAACAAGAAGAAGCAGAAAACGGTAAGTCCGCATGCGACAATTCTGCCCAATAAATTTTGCATTCCTTTCCAACCTGAGAAAAATATGGGCTTCCTGACTGGCAAGAAATTTTTGATCACCGGCTTGTTGAGCAACCGCTCGATTGCCTACGGCATTGCCCAGGCATGCCACCGCGAAGGTGCCGAACTGGCCTTCAGCTACGTGGGCGAGCGCTTCAAGGACCGCATCACCGAGTTCGCCGCCGAATTCGACTCCAAGCTGATTTTTGACTGCGACGTCAGCGACGATGCGCAGATCGAGAACATGTTCAAGGACCTGGCGGCACACTGGCCCACCTACGACGGCTTCGTGCACAGCATCGGCTTCGCGCCGCGCGAGGCAATCACCGGCAACTTCCTGGATGGCCTGTCACGCGAGAACTACCGCATTGCGCATGACATCAGCGCCTACAGCTTCCCGGCCATGGCCAAGGCGGCCCTGCCCTACCTGAACGACAAGTCGGCCCTGCTGACCCTGAGCTACCTGGGTGCCGTGCGGGCGATCCCGAACTACAACACCATGGGCCTGGCCAAAGCCAGCCTGGAAGCTTCGGTGCGTTACCTGGCCGAAGCCGTGGGCCACCTGCCTGATGGCCGCAGCATCCGCGTCAACGGCCTGAGCGCCGGCCCGATCAAGACCCTGGCCGCCAGCGGCATCAAGGACTTCGGCAAGCTGCTCAGCATCGCGGCCAACGGCTCGCCGCTGCGCCGCAACGTCACCATCGAGGACGTCGGCAACGTGGCCGCTTTCCTGCTGAGCGACCTGGCCGCCGGCGTGACGGCCGAGATCAGCTATGTGGACGGTGGTTTCAGCCATAACGCCGTGGCCGTGGTCGAGGCCTGATCACAATAAAACGGGCTTTTGGCCCGCCATGGCTGCGCCGAAAGCTATGAATTAGATAGCAAAACACCCCGCAATGCGGGGCGTTTTCATTGGGCCGGCAGATCCTCAGGCCTTGACGCAGTCGGCGTAGTAATGCTTCTTGCCGTCGTCGCCCACCACTTCCACCAGACCGTGGATGTCAGTCTCGAAACCCGGGCACTGGGCGTTGAACTCGCGCGAGAACTTGAGGTAGTCGACGATCTTCCTGTTGAACACCTCACCCGGGATCAGCAGCGGAATGCCGGGCGGGTACGGCGTCACCAGACCGACGGTGACACGGCCTTCCAGCTGGTCAATCTCGACACGCTCGGTCTTGCGTTGGGCAATGTGGGCATAGGCGTCGCTCGGTTTCATGGCCGGCTTCAGGTCGCTCAGGTACATCTCGGTCGTCAGGCGCGCGATGTCGTACTTGGCGTACAGCGTGTGGATGTGCTGGCACAGGTCCTGCAGGCCCATGCGCTCGTAGCGCGCGTGCTTCTGGCAGAACTCCGGCATGATGCGCCACATCGGCTGGTTCTTGTCGTAATCGTCCTTGAACTGCTGCAGCGCGGTCAGCAGCGTGTTCCAGCGGCCCTTGGTGATGCCGATGGTGAACATGATGAAGAAGCTGTACAGGCCGGTCTTCTCCACCACCACGCCGTGCTCGGCCAGGTATTTGGTGACGATGGACGCCGGGATGCCGGTCTTGTCGAACTTGCCGTCCATGTTCAGGCCGGGCGTGACAACCGTGGACTTGATCGGGTCCAGCATGTTGAAGCCGTCGGCCAACTGGCCAAAACCGTGCCACTTGCTGCCGTTCTTGGCGCTGCGGATGATCCATTCCTCGGCGCGGCCAACGCCTTCGGCCACCAGCTTGTCCGGTCCCCAGACCTTGAACCACCAGTCCTTGCCATACTCGGCGTCCACCTTGCGCATGGCGCGGCGGAAATTGAGCGACTCGGCAATGCTCTCCTCCACCAACGCCGTGCCGCCGGGCGGCTCCATCATGGCAGCGGCCACGTCGCAGCTGGCGATGATGCTGTACTGCGGGCTGGTGCTGGTGTGCATCAGGTAGGCCTCGTTGAAGAGGTGGTGGTCCAGCTTGGTGTTCTGCGAGTCCTGAACCAGCACATGGCTGGCCTGGCTGATGCCGGCCAGCAGCTTGTGGATGGACTGGGTGGCGTAGACCACCGAGTTCTTCGGCCGCGCCCGCTTCTTGCCCATGGCGTGGTAGGCGCCGTAGAAGGGGTGGAAGGCGGCGTGCGGCAGCCAGGCCTCGTCAAAGTGCAGGTTGTCGACGTAACCGTCGAGCATGCCCTTGATGGTCTCGGTGTTGTAGAGCACGCCGTCGTAGGTCGACTGCGTCAGCGTCAGGATGCGCGGCTTGACCTTCTTCGCATCGACCCCCTTGAGCAAGGGGTTGGCCTTGATCTTGGCCTGGATGGCCGCCGGTTCGAACTCGTCCTTCGGAATCGGACCGATGATGCCGAAATGGTTGCGCGTCGGCTTGAGGAAGACCGGAATCGCCCCGGTCATGATGATGGCGTGCAGGATGGACTTGTGGCAGTTGCGGTCCACCACCACCACGTCGCCCGGCGCCACCGTGTGGTGCCACACCATCTTGTTGGAGGTGCTGGTGCCGTTGGTCACGAAGTAGCAATGGTCGGCATTGAAGATGCGCGCGGCATTGCGCTCGCTCTCGCCAATGGCGCCGTTGTGGTCGAGCAGCTGACCGAGCTCCTCCACCGCGTTGCAGACGTCGGCGCGCAGCATGTTCTCACCGTAGAACTGGTGGTACATCTGGCCCACCGGGCTCTTCAGGAAGGCCACGCCACCCGAGTGGCCCGGGCAGTGCCAGGAGTAGGAGCCGTCTTCGGCGTAATCCAGCAGTGCCTTGAAGAACGGCGGTTGCAGGCCTTCCAGGTAACTCTTGGCTTCACGGATGATGTGGCGCGCCACGAACTCGGGCGTATCCTCGAACATGTGGATGAAACCGTGCAGCTCGCGCAGGATGTCGTTGGGCAGGTGGTGGCTGGTCTTGGTCTCGCCGTAGATGTAGAGTGGCACATCGGCGTTCTTGAAGCGCACTTCCTCGATGAAGGTGCGCAGGTTCAGCACGGCGGGGTCGAGGTCGGGCCCAGGCGTGAATTCCTCGTCGTCGATCGACAGGATGAAGGCACTGGCCCGGCTCTGCTGCTGCGCGAACTGGCTCAGATCGCCATAGCTGGTGACCCCCAGCACTTCGAAACCTTCGGCCTCGATGGCCTGCGCCAGTGCGCGAATGCCCAGACCCGAGGTGTTTTCGGAGCGGAAGTCTTCGTCGATGATGACGATGGGGAAGCGAAATTTCATGAAAACACTCCAGCCGGGCGCGAAAAAAAGAAAAACAGGCGCGAAGTGTACGGACTTATTGCCGCCCCGCCCCGGCTACGCCGGTCTTTTGCCGCAAAATGTGGCAATTGCAACACATCACTAGGAGCGCCATGGCTGAATCGACCGTCTGGTGGCTGGTCACCGGCTGCGTGGTGGCCGCTGAGCTGGTCACCGGCACCTTCTACCTGCTGATGCTGGCCATCGGCTTGGCCGCTGCCGCACTGGCCGCCCATGCCGGGCTGGCGCTGACGGCGCAGATCGGCGTGGCCGCCGTGGTTGGCGGCGGGGCCGTGGTGGCCTGGCACCTGCTGCGGCCTCAGTCCTCCACCTTGCGCGCAGAAGCCAACCGCGACGTCAACCTCGACATCGGCGAAACCGTGCATGTCGACGCCTGGCATCCTGACGGCACGACCACCGTGAAATACCGCGGCGCCCAATGGGCGGCCGTGCATGGTGCCGGCACCCTGCCCTCCACCGGCGCGCACCGCATCGTCGAGGTGCGCGGCAGCCAGCTCGTCATCGAGAAGTTTGAACCCTGACCGGACACCCGGAGAAAGTCACCATGGAAATCGCCATCCTCCTGCTCATCATTGCGGTCCTCTTCATCAGCCGCTCGGTCAAGGTCGTGCCACAGCAGAACGCCTGGGTGGTGGAGCGCCTTGGCAAGTACCACGCCGCGCTCACGCCGGGCCTGAACTTCCTGGTGCCCTTCATCGACAAGGTGGCCTACAAGCACAGCCTGAAGGAAATCCCGCTCGACGTCCCAAGCCAGGTCTGCATCACGCGCGACAACACGCAGCTGCAGGTGGACGGCATCCTCTATTTCCAGGTCACCGACCCGATGCGTGCCAGCTACGGCTCGTCCAACTACATCGTGGCCGTGACCCAGCTGGCGCAGACCTCGCTGCGCAGCGTGATCGGCAAACTCGAGCTCGACAAGACCTTCGAGGAACGCGACATCATCAACGCCCAGGTGGTCCAGGCCATCGACGAGGCCGCGCTCAACTGGGGCGTCAAGGTGCTGCGCTACGAAATCAAGGACCTGACGCCCCCGAAGGAAATCCTGCATGCCATGCAGGCGCAGATCACGGCCGAGCGCGAAAAGCGCGCCCTGATTGCGGCCTCCGAGGGACGGCGCCAGGAGCAGATCAACATCGCCACCGGTGAACGCGAAGCCTTCATTGCCCGCTCCGAAGGCGAAAAACAGGCCGCCATCAACCAGGCGCAGGGCGAAGCCGAGTCCATCAAGGCCGTGGCCCTGGCCAATGCCGAGGCCATTGAGCGCGTGGCGGCGGCCATCCGACAGCCGGGCGGTGAGCAGGCGGTGCAGCTCAAGGTGGCCGAAAAAGCCGTGGAGGCCTATGGCAAGGTGGCCGCCGATTCGACCACCACACTGATCGTGCCGGGCAATATGAGTGAAGTCTCGGCGCTGATCGGTTCGGCCATGGCCCTGGTGAAACAGGGCAAGGCCTGAGCGAGCAAGCACGGGCGGGATTGCTCGAAATTCGTCTGGCGCGAATTTCTCGGGGCTGCGCCCCGGCGCCATGCGCATTCAGAAACAGTGCCCGGACTGTTTCTGAGCGAACCCGGGCGCGGTTTCTCACCGGCCCTCTCCGCCAAAAGAAAAGGCCCACGCACTGCGTGGGCCTTTGCATTTTTGGCGGAGAGGGCGGGATTCGAACCCGCGGTGAGTTTTACCCCACGCACGCTTTCCAGGCGTGTGACTTAAACCGCTCATCCACCTCTCCGGAAGCCCGCTATTCTAACCGAGTCGGCATGACTTTCCGACAAGTCGTGAAGAAAGTGCAAAAAAGAAGGGCCGCTACGGCCCTTCTTTGCTGTGAGCCACGTAAGGGCTTCAGCGGATCACGGCCAACTGGGTACGCTCACCGCCCTTGTAGGTGTACAGGGTCAGGGCGCCATTCTTGATGTCGCCCTTCTCGTCAAAGCTGATCGGTCCGGTCACGCCCTTGTAGTCGGTTGTGGCGGCCAGCACCGGCAGGTACTTGGCGGGGTCGGACGAATTGGCCTTGACCATGGCGGCCACCAGCACCTTGGTGGCGTCATAGACGTAAGGCGCATAGAGTTTGACGTCGGCGTTGAACTTGGCCTTGAAGTCGGCGCGGAACTTGTCCATGCCAACCTTGGCCTCGCCCTCAACGCCGCCGGCCTCGGCGCAGAACACCTGCTCCTCACCGATCGCATCACCGGCCAGCTTGGGCATTTCGGCCGTGCAGGCACCGTCGCCGCCCATGAACTTGGCCTTGATGCCCAGCGACTTCATCTGCTTGAGCATCGGGCCGGCCACGGCGTCCATGCCACCGAAGAACACCACATCGGGTTTCTTGCCCTTGATGCTGGTCAGGATGGCATTGAAATCGGTCGCCTTGTCGGTGGTGAACTCCTTGGCGACGATCTTGGCACCTGCAGCCTCGGCGGCCTTGCTGAACTCATCGGCCACCCCCTGGCCATAAGCGGTACGGTCGTCGATCACGGCCACGTTCTTCACCTTGAGGGTTTCGACGGCGTACTTGCCGAGCGTGCTGCCCAGGTGCACGTCATCGGCCACCACGCGGAAAGTGGTCTTGAAGCCCTGGCGGGTGTATTTCGGGTTGGTGGCGGAGGGTGAAATCTGCGGAATGCCGGCATCGCTGTAGACCTTGGAGGCCGGAATGGTGGTGCCCGAATTCAGGTGGCCGATCACGCCCGCCACCTTGGCATCCGCCAGCTTTTGCGCCACGGCGGTGCCCTGCTTGGGATCGGCCGCATCGTCCTCGGCCAGCAGTTCCAGCTTGACCTTCTTGCCATCGATCGTGACACCGGCGGCATTGAGCTCCTCGATCGCCATGCGCGCGCCGTATTCGTTGTCCTTGCCAAGATGGGCAATCGCGCCGCTCATGGGCGCCACGTGGCCGATCTTGACCACCGGCTCGGAGGCAACTGCCGGCGCCGGGGTCGCAGCAGGAGCAGCGGCCTCCTCTTTCTGGCCGCAGGCGGTCAACAAGGCAGCCGTGGCGACCAATGTCAGAGCCGAAGTAAGGTGCTTGACGTGCATGAACTTCTCCAAATAATTTGAACGGAAATCAGGAAACGGGACCAAGCGCGACATTAA
>NZ_BCWP01000039.1 GCF_001592265.1 Curvibacter delicatus NBRC 14919
GTACTCGGCAGTCAACACCTAGCCTTCGGCTCGGCGCAGGCATGACTGCTGACCAAGCGTTGCTTGCTGATACCTATGAAGTACGTCTTCATGTCGAGCAATCGTGCGCTGAGCTGGCAGCTCTGCGCCGTACAAATGAAAACCTGATCGAGATGCGCTTGGCCTTGGACGAGATGGCCGAGGCGGTCAAAAACCACACCAATGGCACGCCAGCAGATGTCCGGTTTCATCTCGCGATAGCTCGGGCCACACACAATGAGGCGATGCTGAAGTTGCTCAGGTTCCTGCATGGCTCCCTGGAAGAAAGCGTTCAGTTGGCCCGTGTTAACAGTGAAAAGACGCCTGGACAGCCCCAGAAAACACAGCTTGAACATCAATCGATTTACGCTGCCATTGAGGCAGCTGATCCTTTGGCCGCGAGACTGGCTGTCAAAGCTCACCTCGATGGCGCGGCCAATCGACTGGGTTTGCGCGTTGGTCCGCATCCTCAAGCCGATGTACAGAGCAAGGTCGCCTCAGACCGTCAGGAAAACAAATGAGCGCCACCCACACATATCTGCCCTACAAGGCGGAAGTTTCGGTGCCGTCCAAACGCTTGCCAGCTGGCGCGTGCGACTGCCACTTTCATGTCTTTGAAGACGCAAACCAGTATCCGTTCGCCGCTGCTCGCAGCTACACGCCAACGCCTGCGCCCATGGGAGCGTACAGGGCAATGACGCGTACGCTGGGCATTGAGCGTGCCGTCCTTGTGCATCCAAGCGTCTACGGACGCGACCACTCAAGTTTTGAGCATGCGCTGGCAGAGAACACCAGCTGGCTGCGAGGCGTTGCGGTGGTCTACACCGATATATCCGATCGGCAAATCCAGTATTGGCATCAGCTAGGCGCTCGTGGAACGCGTTGCAACGCACTGTTTGATGGGGGTGCTGCCATGCAGGACTTACCGGAGATTGTGGCACGTATCAAACCCCTGGGCTGGCATCTACAAGTGCTCATTGATGTCGATAAAGACCCCGAAATGGTCATCAAGATGTCTAGGTTCGGCGTACCACTCGTGGTCGACCACTACGGTCATGTTCCCGCCGAGCGAGCGATCAACAGCAAGGGCTTCAACAACCTCCAAGCCCTGATCAAGGAGGGCAACACTTGGGTGAAGCTTTCCGGAGGCTACCGAATTTCTCCACAACGCAGCAAATTCACAGACGTCGCACCGCTGATGCAGGCATTGCTCAAAGCCAACCCCGACCGACTCGTCTGGGGTAGCGACTGGCCGCACCCATCAATCGCGGCCCCTATGCCCGACGACGGGCACCTGATCGATGCACTGCTTGATGCTTGCGGGCCACAGGAGATTCAAAAGATTCTGGTCGATAACCCTACACGGCTTTACTGGAACGACTGAGAAGTTCAGTCGTGATTTATCTCATTGATCAACCCACCACCAAAAAGGAGACAACATGAAACGTCGCACCCCTCTGAAACTAATCGCCAGCCTGTCCGCAGCGGCACTGCTGGCCATCGCGCCCACAGCGCATGCACAAAACAAGCCAATCATCAAGGTCGGTTGGACCACTTCCGATGGCGCGCAGGACCCCTACGCTATTGGCGCACGCGCCTTCAAGGCAGCGGTGGAAAAGAACACCAAGGGCACCGTCGAAGTACAGCTTTTTCCCAACCGTCAACTCGGCGATGAACGCCAGATGCTTGAAGGCATGCGCTTTGGCACAGTGGATGCTGGCGTAATCACCAACGCCGTGATCGGTCAGATCGAACCTTCTTTCAGCATCAATGATCTTCCGTTCCTCTTTGCAAACGAAGAACAAGCACATAAGGCGCTTGATGGAGCGCTTGGTGCAGAGCTGAGCAAGCGCATTGAGGGCAAAGGCATTGTCGCGCTGGGCTATATGGAGGGTGGCTTTCGCAACATGATCAACAACAAGCGCCCCGTCTCTACTCCCGCAGACGTCCAGGGCGTGAAGTACCGGGTCATGCAAAACCCTATCTACATCGACATGTTCAATTCACTGGGGGGGTCTGCCGTTCCCATGGCCTGGGGCGAGACGTTTACAGCTGTGCAGCAAGGCACGATCGACGGGCTTGAAATCCCCTTGGCAGTCATCGAAGCGAACAAATACTACGAGGTGACCAAATTCCTTTCTCTGACAAATCACACCTATTCGATGATCGGTCTGATGATGAGCAAGCGCGCGCTGGACAAACTCACACCAGAGCAGCGTTCGGCCGTTATCGCAGCAGCCAAGGCCGCCACCATCGAACAGCGAACAACGGCCAAGGCCGATGCCAAGGGCATTTTGACCAAGCTGGAAAAGAGCGGAATGAAGGTCAATGCCATTGGTGATGTCGCAGCATTCCGCAAGGGTGTTTCCTCGCTGTATGAAAAGTACCGACAGGGCGGCAATGGCTCATTGCTGGAACTCGCGTTGAGCGCATCAAAATAATTCGAGGTAGACCATGAAATCGCTCTTTCGCAAAGGCTTCGACTGGCTGGACATGGGAGTGCGAACTGCCGTGATGGCATTCGCAACTGTCATGCTTCTGGCTCTATCTTTACAAGTGTTTATGCGTTTTGTTCTGGATAAGCCTTTGAGTTGGAGCGAGGAGTTGGCCCTGGCGTGCTTTAGCTGGAGCATGCTGCTCGCTATCGGATTGGGGGTCCGCCAGAAAACCCACGTACGCATGGACATCTTGGTGGACCACCTGCCCAAAGCTTTGAGTTTGGTGATTGAGAAAGTGGTCACGCTTTGCATCGCAGGATTTGGTGCATTCCTTGCCGTTGCAGGCAAAGATTACGTCGCAGATGCCGTGGGCTCCACCTCTGCCGCGATTGGTTATCCGATCGTTTATTTGTATGCCTGCGCGCCAGTCTGTGGCCTGGTCATTGCGCTCTTTGCTTTGGAGCACTTGATTCTTGGTAGTCCGGACAAATCACAAGACGAATTGGTCGGGGTCAATGTCTCAAAAGGATAAATAAAAATGACATTAACTTCTTGGATTTTGACGGCTGGTTTTGCTGGTCTGGTCGTGCTCGGGATGCCGTTTGCCTTTGCCATCGCGATCAGCGTCTTGGCCATTCTCGTGCTCAGCGGCATTGAGCCGATGCTGCTGCCCCAGACAATGGTTGCCGGCACGCAAAGCTTCAGCTTGCTTGCCATCCCGTTTTTCATGCTCGCTGGAGAGCTGATGAGTTCGGGTGGCTTGTCGCAGCGCCTGGTTAAAGTGGCAGACGTTTTTGTGCGCCACCTTCCGGGTGGGCTTGGACTTGTGGTTGTGGTTGCGGCTCTCATATTCGCAGCGGTCAGCGGCTCAGCACCTGCCACAACAGCAGCCATCGGCTCTGTAATGATTCCGTCAATGGTCGAACGGGGCTACAGCCGCAACTATGCAACCGCCTTGGTGGTTGCCGTTGGCGTGCTTGCCCCACTGATTCCGCCTTCAATCGCGTTTGTGATTTGGGGTGTCATTGCGGAGCAGTCGATTTCAAAGCTTTTCCTGTCCGGCGTGCTGCCTGGTTTTCTGATGGCTTTTGGCATCACCTTGATCGTCATCTTCAAAGACATTCAAGATAAGAGGCCTCGCCAACCTCGAGCCTCACTGGCCGAAATCATGTCCGTTCTCAAGGAAGGCATCTGGGCCTTGATGGCGCCAATCGTTGTCTTGGGCGGCATTTATGGTGGCGCATTTACCCCCACTGAAGCAGCTGTCGTCGCTTGCCTCTATGCACTGCTTGTCGGCTTCGTCATTGAACGTAGGCTGCGTTGGAAAGATCTGCCCAAGATCATGATGTCCGGCATGACCGTCAGTGCCATCGTCATGGCCATCGTGGCCGTATCGCAAGGTTTTGGATTCTTGGTCGCTCAAGAACAATTGGCAACCCGACTGGCCACCTGGCTCGGAGAGAACATTCACGACCGATGGATGATGCTGCTCGCGCTCAACCTGGGCTTCTTCCTACTGGCAGCGGTGATGGACGAAATCGCCATCATGGTGATTCTTGGCCCCATGCTAATCAGCATTGCCAAGCAGTTCGGCGTAGATCCGATCCATTTCGGAGCGATGATCGTGACGAACGTGGCCATCGGCATGGCGGCACCTCCTATCGGCTACTGCCTGTTCGTTGGCATGGCCATCGGCGGCACGAAGTTGTGGCCGCTCTCGCGTGCGATATTGCCTTTCGTGTTCGTCATGCTGCTGGTGCTGATCGCTGTGACCTACGTGCCAACGTTTGCACTGGCTTTGGTGCCCTGATGATGAGTCCAGAAAATATGTCTGACGATCAATCCGTGCTGAGTCAACTGCGCGGCACAGTGGGCGAGAAACATGTCCTGACCGAGGGCCAGGCCACCGCACCCTACTACGAGGACTGGCGCAAAAAATACCATGGCACTGCATTGGCCGTGGTGTGTCCTGCCAACACCCTGGAGGTGGGGGCGGTCATGCGCTTGGCACAGAAACACGGGTTGGCCATTGTTCCCCAGGGCGGAAACACCGGACTCTCAGGCGGTGCGACGCCCTCGGGCAATGCCCGTCAACTGGTCCTGAGTACGCGACGCCTCAATCGCATACGGCAGATCGATACAGCCAATGACACTGTGACTGTGGAGTCCGGTGTCGTGCTGCAAACGCTGCAGGATGTGGCCCGGGAAAACAACCGACTGTTCCCCCTCTCGCTGGCCGCACAGGGCAGCTGCACTGTTGGAGGCAACCTGGCCACCAATGCCGGGGGCACGGCTGTGTTGAGGTACGGCAGCATGCGTGACCTCACGCTCGGCCTAGAGGTGGTCACCCCTAACGGTGAAATCTGGGACGGCCTGAGAGCCTTGCGCAAAGACAACACAGGCTACGACCTTAAACAACTCTACATCGGCTCTGAAGGAACTTTGGGCATCATCACTGCTGCCGCTCTCAAGCTATTCCCGCACCCCGTCGCCAACCTGACCGCCATGATGGCTCTGCCATCACTGGTTGAAGCCGTCAATTTGTTGGCCCAAGCCCGAGAAGCCCTCGGACCGGGTCTGACAGCATTTGAGGTGATTTCAGCGCCTTGTGTGCCATTGCTCCAAAAACACTACCCGAACCTTCGCTGGCCCTTCAGCGATCCATGCGAAGTAGCTGTGCTGATGGAACTTACTGATCATGACAACGAAGCACATGCGCGCGATCAGCTTGAACGATTACTCATGCGGTCAATGGAAGCAGGGGACGTCTTGGATGGTGTTGTTGCCGAATCGGTTGCGCATTCTCAGACGTTGTGGTCGCTTCGTGAGTCAATTTCCGAGGCACAGGGTCTGGAAGGGGCGCACATCAAACACGATATTTCCGTGCCCGCGTCAGCCGTTGCTCAATTTGTCGCGCAGGCTCAGGAGGCCTTGAGCCAGGCGGCACCAGGTGCACGCTGTGCCTGGTTCGGCCATTTGGGAGATGGGAACTTGCATTTCAATGTGCTTTCCCCAGCAGGCGCCGATCCCATGCCGTTCGCTGCTCGTCAAAATGAAATCAATGAAATTGTTCATGATCTGGTCGTACACCATCGCGGCTCGATTAGCGCCGAACATGGCCTGGGGCAATTGCGCCGAGATGAGAACCAACGATACAAAAGCCCGCTCGAAATGGCGCTGCTGCGCCAGATCAAATCGGCGTTTGATCCCGAAGGACGAATGAACCCCGGTAAGGTTATTGCGTGACGACATTCGGTATTCGTGCCAAAGCCGTAAATGCTTAGGTTCGAGATGAGTGTTCTGCTGCGCGCGATCGCTGAGCTGCCCTCGAAAAAGGCAATGAAGTTTGACGGCCCCAGCGGTTCGACGCATTACTTGCCGCATCGTAATCAATAGCCTGGATTGAGTGGACCTCAGGGCAATTGAGTGAGGTATCCCCTATGGCTGATCCGACATCGAGTCCAGGCATTTAAAGACGAAACCCCAGGATCGTGCAATCTTGGTCGGGCGCTTTGGATAGAGGTTCTCGGCCAATCTGTCAGAACTGTTTTAGATAAATTTTCAAGAGGTTGCTATGAAGATTCTGGTTCCCGTCAAACGGGTGGTGGACTACAACGTCAAGGTGCGCGTCAAGAGCGACAACAGTGGTGTGGACATCGCCAACGTCAAGATGAGCATGAACCCGTTTGACGAGATCGCTGTCGAAGAAGCTGTGCGCCTGAAAGAAAAGGGAGTGGCCACCGAAGTGATCGCCGTCTCCTGCGGCGTGACGCAGTGCCAGGAAACCCTGCGCACCGCCATGGCCATCGGTGCCGACCGCGGCATCCTGGTGGAAACCGCTGAAGAGCTGCAGCCCCTGGCCGTGGCCAAGCTGCTGAAGGCCTTGGTCGACAAAGAACAACCTGGCCTGATCATTCTGGGCAAGCAGGCCATCGACGACGACTGCAACCAGACCGGTCAGATGCTGGCCGCGCTGGCCGACCTGCCGCAAGCCACCTTCGCTTCCAAAGTCGAAGTTGCTGATGGCAAAGCCAATGTAACCCGTGAAATCGACGGTGGCCTGGAAACCCTGGCTGTGAGCCTGCCTGCTGTGGTGACCACCGACCTGCGCCTGAACGAGCCGCGTTATGTGACGCTGCCCAACATCATGAAGGCCAAGAAAAAGCAGCTCGACACCTTCAAGCCCGAAGACCTCGGCGTCGATGTCGCCCCGCGCATCAAGACCCTCAAGGTCATGGAGCCGGCCAAACGCAGTGCCGGCATCAAGGTGCCTGATGTCGCCACGCTGGTCGACAAACTCAAGAACGTTGCAAAGGTGATCTGATCATGACCGCACTCGTCATTGCCGAACACGACAACGCGTCCATCAAGGGCGCCACCCTCAACACCGTGACCGCTGCTGCCGCTTGCGGTGGCGACGTGCATGTGCTCGTCGCTGGCCACAACGCCGCTGCTGCTGCACAGGCCGCCGCCCAGATCGCTGGTGTCGCCAAAGTCATCCACGTCGACAGCGAAGCCCTGGCCCATGGCCTGGCCGAGAACGTCGCTGCACAGGTGCTCGCCATCGCCTCCAACTACAGCCACATCCTGTTCCCGGCCACTGCCGGCGGCAAGAACGTGGCCCCGCGCGTGGCCGCCAAGCTGGACGTGGGCCAGATCTCTGACATCACCAAGGTGGACTCGCCCGATACCTTCGAGCGCCCGATCTACGCGGGCAACGCCATTGCCACCGTGCAGTCCGCTGATACCACCAAGGTGATCACTGTGCGCACCACCGGCTTTGACGCGGCTGCCGCCACCGGCGGTTCTGCTGCTGTGGAGTCTGCCGCTGCAGCAGCCGACAACGGCAAGAGCAGCTATGTGGGCAGCGAGATCGCCAAGAGCGACCGCCCCGAGCTGACCGCCGCCAAGATCATTGTGTCGGGTGGCCGCGCCCTGGGCAGCAGCGAGAAGTTCAACGAAGTGATGACGCCCCTGGCCGACAAGCTGGGCGCTGCCATTGGTGCCAGCCGCGCTGCGGTGGACGCGGGCTACGCCCCCAACGACCTGCAGGTTGGACAGACCGGCAAAATCGTCGCCCCTCATCTGTACGTGGCTTGCGGCATCTCGGGCGCCATTCAGCACCTGGCGGGCATGAAGGACTCCAAAGTGATCGTCGCGATCAACAAGGACCCCGAGGCCCCGATCTTCAGCGTGGCTGACTTCGGCCTCGAAGCCGATCTGTTTGCGGCCGTGCCGGAATTGATCAACTTACTTCCTTGACAAGCCATGGAACTGCCTGCGCATCAATTAACCATGACGGTGCTTATGACCCCCGATACCGCGAATTTTTCTGGGAATGTGCATGGTGGGACCATCCTCAAACTGCTGGACCAAGTGGCCTATGCCTGTGCCAGCAGGTATGCAGGTGCATACGTTGTAACCTTAAGTGTTGACCAAGTCATGTTCCGACAGCCCATCCATGTTGGTGAATTGGTTACCTTCCTGGCCTCAGTCAATCACACGGGTACTTCGTCCATGGAAGTAGGCATCAAAGTGATTGCCGAAAACATCCGCACCCAACAAAAACGGCACGTCAATAGCTGCTTCTTCACCATGGTCGCGGTGGATGATGAACGAAAACCGCAAGGGGTTCCTCCGCTTCGGCCCTTCTCCCCAGAGGAGAAACGTCGCTTTGCTGCAGCAGAGACTCGGAGAACCATGCGCCGCGAGATGGAGAAACGATTTTCAGAAATTTGACGATCAATGACAGCTTATGACCGAAGACCTCATTCACGGATGACAGCTTCGGTTATTGCCGAAGGACAGCAATGGGTCGATAGCAGCCCACCTCTCCTCTCCTTACCTCACCCCCGCGGCCGCATCCCCTCAAACGCATCCTGAAACAGCTGCCGGATCGCCGTACGCTCCAGAGGCCGGGGGTTGGGGTACTGGTTCTGCAAAGCGATGTCGCAGGCCTTGTCGAGGTCAGCCTCTTGCATGCCTATGTCTTTCAACGCCACCGGCGCACCGTTGTTCTTCGCCAGGTCGTACACCGCTTGCGCCGCACTGGCACCGCCGAGTGCGCGCGCGATGCGCTGCATGGCCTGCGGCGCTGCTTTGGCGTTGTAGGCCAGCGCGTGCGGCAGCACGATGGTGTGCGTCTCTGCATGGGGCAGGTTGAAGCTGCCGCCCAGGGTATGGCACAGCTTGTGGTGCAGCGCCATGCCGATGTGGCCGAGCACGGTGCCGCAGAGCCAGGCGCCGTAGAGCGCATCGGACCGGGCGGCCATGTTGGCTGCTTCTTTTTTGATAGCAGGCAGCGCACGACCGATGGCGCCAATGCCCTCTTCGGCCATCAAGTCCATGATGGGGTTGCTGTCCACCGCGTACAGGCCTTCGGCGGCGTGGGCGATGGCATTGATGCCGCTGGTGACGCTTAAAGATACCGGCAAACTCAAGGTGAGCTCGGGGTCGTAGATCACGGTGCGCGGCAGCACACGCAGGTCGCGCCCGGTTTTCTTCAGCCCGGCTTCGGTGATGCCGTAGATCGGCGTCATCTCCGAGCCGGCGTAGGTGGTGGGAATGGCAAGGATGGGCAGGCCGGAGTCGAGCGCAATGGCCTTGCCCAGGCCGGTGGTGGAGCCGCCGCCGATGGCCACGGCACAGTCGGCCCCCAGTTTCTTGGCCAGTTCGCGCGCTTCGCGTGCGGTCTCGATCGGCACGTGCATGACGGCACGGTCGAACACGCCCGCCGCGCGCGGGCCCAGCAACTCGGCCACCATCTCGGCCGAGGCGCGCTGCTCGGGGGTGGAGAGCACCAGCGCTTTTTTCGCCCCCAGCGCATCGATTTCTTTCGCCAGTTGCGAGAGCGAGCCGGCGCCGAAGACGACGCGGGCGGGCTGGGCGGTGTAGACAAAGTTTTTCACGAAATGCTCCGGGAGAAATCAGCGCAGCAGCTTACAGCTTGTCAGGGATGCCGGCGCCACGCTCCACCACCTTGATGATGGCGGCGTAGTCATCCAGCGCGTCGCCCTGCACCACGGCGGCACACATGAGCTGGTGCGTCATGGCGGTCTGCATCAGCGGCACGTCGTGGGTTTCGCCGGCGTTGAGGATGAGGTCGAGGTCCTTGATCATCTGCTCCACGGTGAAGGTGGGTCTAAAGTCACGCTCCACCAGCTGCACCGCCTTGGCCTTGACGATGGGCGAGGCCACCGCGCTGGCGGTAAGCACCTGCCACATGTCGCGCCAGGCCAGGCCGCCCTTGCGCCCGAGCGTCAGCGCCTCGGCCAGCATGGCGCTGGTCTGCGCGATCATGAGGTTGACCACCAGCTTCATCAGGCGCGCCTGCTCGGCCTCGCCCAAGTAGAACTGGTTGGGGCCCAGGGTGCGCAGCAAAGGCAGCACGGTGGTGTAGGCGGCGCGCGGGCCAGAGGCCATGACGGTGAGCTGCGCGGCCTCGGCCATCTTGTTGTTGCCGGAGACGGTGCAGCGCAGGTAAAGCACGCCCTTGGCCGCCAGCGCCTGCGCCGCCTCGGCCGAGGCCTGCAGCGAGACGGTGCTGGTGTCCACATAGATGGCGCCGACATGGGCATGGGCCGCCACCTGCGCCGCCACGGCCAGCAGGGCGGCGTCGTTGGGCAGGGACGACAGCACCACCTCGGCCGCGGCCATGGCGGCGGCCGGGCTGGTACTCACCTCCAGCCCCTGGGCGCGCGCCAGCTGGCAGCGCTCCAGGCTGGGGTCGCTCACCGTCACGCTGTGGCCGGCGGCAGCCAGGTGGCGCGCCATGGGCAGGCCCATCTTGCCGACGCCGATGACATGGACTTTCACTTTATTGCGCCTTCAGGTTGGCGGCCTTGACGATGCGCGCGGCCACGTCCATCTCGCTCTTGATGTAGGCGTTGAAGGCGTCCGGGCTCATGGTGAAGGGGTCGGCGCCGAGCTTGGCCATGCGCTCCTTGAGCTCGGGCGCGGCCAAGGCCTTGAGTGCTTCCTCGTGCAGCTTCTTCACCACCGCGGCCGGCGTGCCGCTGGGCACGATCATGCCGACCCACAGCGTGTAGTCGGAATCGGGCAGGCCGGCCTCGATGCTGGTGGGCACCTGCGGCAGCGTGGAGGCGCGGGTCTTGGTGCTGACCGACAGCGCCAGCAGCCGGCCGTCACGGATGAGCGGCAGGGCCGAGGCCAGCGGGGCGAAGAACCAGTCGTTGGCGCCGCCGATGACGTTGGTCATGGCGTCGGGCGTGCCCTTGTACGGCACGTGCAGCGCGTCGATGCCGGCTTGCAGGCGGAAGATCTCGGCGTTGAGGTGGGTGCCGCTGCCGATGCCGGCCGAAGCGTAGTTGAACTTGCCCGGTGCGGCCTTGGCGGCGGTTATCAGCTCGGCCTGGGTCTTCCAGCCCTTGGCCGGGTTGACCACCAGCACATTGGGAATGGCCGCCAGCGTGGTGACGCCGGTGAGGTCTTTCAGCGTGTCGTAGCCCAGGTTGGGGTAGAGCGAGGGGTTGAGCGCATGGCCGGAGGAGTGGATGAGCACGGTGTAGCCGTCGGGCTCGCTCTTGGCCACCTGCGCGGTGGCAATGGTGCCGCCGGCGCCGAGCTTGTTGTCGACCAGGATGGTCTGGCCCATGCTCTTGCCCATGGCCTCGCCCACGGTGCGGGCCACGATGTCGGTAGCGCTGCCCGCGCTGAAGGGCACGACGAACTTGATGGGCTTGGCCGGGTAGCCCTGGGCCAGCACGCTGCCGGCCAGCAGCAGCGCAGCGGCTGCGATGGATAAACGCTTCATGCCTGTCTCCTCGTATTTTTAGAACAAAAACACCGTGCAGCCCTTACGCTGATTGCGCGAGCCGCTATTCTTTTGAGAGTCCCAACGCCGTCGTGATCTTGCGGCCCGAGGCCTGCAGGGCGGCCAGTTTCGGTGCCAGCTCTACCCCCAGCAACTTGCCGTGGCGCTTTTTCCAGCGCCCGGCCACCATCACGCTGTCGATGTTGGCCAGCGTGGTCTGCATCACCACCGTGCTCACCGGGTCGTGCACCGGCTGCATGTTCAGGTCGTCGGCGCGGATCAGCACCAGGTCGGCCTGCTTGCCCGGTGCCAGCGTACCGATGCGCTCCAGCTGGCCCAGCATGCGTGCGCCTTCCACCGTCACCCAACCCAACGCTTCGCGCGTGGTGATGGTGGAGGTGGGCGGAATGCTGCCGTGCGCTTCGCGGTAGGCGACGTTGTCCAGGCTGCGCTGCATGCCTAAAGCGACGCGGGCCTGCGTGAGCATGTCGCCGCTGAGCACGCTTTCCAAATCGACACCCAGCGATGGCGCCTTGCCCAGGGCGCGCAGGCGGCCGGTGATGGGATGGCCGTGGCCTTGCGTCATTTCGTTTTCCGCCGCGGCAGAGAAGCTCATGCCGAGTTCGCAGAAGCGCTGCAACTGCGCGTCACTCAAGGCGTGGCCGTGCACGATGTTGATCTGCGGCCCCAGCAGGCCAGCGGCTTCGAGCTGCTGCCAGCCGTCGGGCGTGCGCGCAGGGCCACCGCCCTGGTGCAGCGAGCCGAGGATGCCGAGTTCCTTCACCATGCGGAAGTCGTGCAGCGCCACGTCGAGCGTGGAATAGTGCGGACCGAGCACGGCGGCGTGCACGCTTAAGGTTGGGTTGCCTTGGTGGGCTTTGAGCAGGCGCTCAACCTCGGCACACGGGTGCGGCACTTCCCAGAACGGGCGTTCGCCGGGTTTCGGGTCGGGCTTCGGCGTGCCGTGGAAGAAGGCGGCGCGGATGCCGGATTCGAGCAGGCCTTCAATGGCGGCGTCGTTGTGCTGCGGCGTGCGGTTGTTGTGGCACCAGTCCACCAGCGTGGTGCTGCCGCAGTTGAGCTGGTTGAGTGCGCCGACCAGGGTGGCGATGTAGAGGTCGTCCGGCTCGAACACGGTGGCCAGGCCGGCGTGCATCTTCTGGAAGTACTCCAGCAGCGTCCAGTTGGCGGCCAGGCCGCGCAGCGCGGTCTGCCAGGTGTGCATGTGTGCGTTGACCAGGCCGGGGATGACGATGCAGCCGGTGGCGTCCACCACCTCGGCATCGTCCGCGTGGAGGGCGGGCGCGATCTCGGTGATGGTGTCGCCCGTGACCAGCACGTCACCACGCGGCAGGTCGCCCTGCGCGTCCATGGTGATGACGGTGGCGCCACGGATCAGGATGCGCACAGCACGCATGGTTCAGCTCGTGAGGCCGTCGGGGATCTGCAGGTTCAGCGGCTGGATCTGCAGGCCGGCATCCTTCGCCGTTTCGTCCAGCAGGATGGCGAAGTCCACGTTGTCCAGGCCGTGGCCGACCATGCGGGCAATCGATTCGCGCGTGGCGGCGGCGGCCGGCATGGGCACGCCGTGCGCCTTGGCCGCGCCCATGCCGAGGTCCATGTCTTTCAGCAGCAGCTTGGGCGTGAAGGTGACCTGCTCCCAGTTCAGGTTGCACAGTACCGGCGTCTTGTAGCGCGTGTACATGGAGCCCAGCACCGAGTCGTTGATGCTCTCCAGGAACACGTTGCGCGGGATGCCGGCCTTCTCGGCCAGCACGGTGATTTCGCACAGGTTCTGGATGATGACGCCGAACATGGTGTTGTGCGCGATCTTCCAGATGCGGGCCAGCTCGCCCTCGCCCACCCACATGACCTTGCGCGCCATGGCCTGCAGGTAGGGCTCGACCAGGTCGTACAGCGCCTTGGGGCCGGAGGCCACCTGCAGCAGCTTGCCGGCCTTGGCCACCTTGGCGTTGCCCGACACCGGCGAACACAGGTAGGCCACGCCCATGGCTTCGAGCTTTTCGCGGATCTCGGCCGAGCCTTCCTGCGAGATGGAGGAGCTGTCGACCAGCACCTGCGGTTTCTTCGCGCCGGTGACCAGGCCGCCGGGGCCAAACAGCACTTCCTTCAGGTCGTCGGTGGTGGAGACCATGGTGAAGACGACGTCGCAACTGGCGAGGTCGATCTTGTTGGCCTCGATCTTGGCGCCGTACTCGGCCAGGTGCACGGCCTTGGCGGCGGTGCGGTTCCAGACGTGCACCGGGTGGCCGGCTTTCAGCAGCTTCGTCACCATGGCTTCGCCCATGCGGCCCAGGCCGATCCAGCCGATTTTCTTGCTCATCGCGTGTGTCTCCTCAGTCGTGAACTTGTTCTTTAGCGCTCCGCAGTGTTGAGCAAAGCGGCAGGCGGAACAAGCGGACTGAGGAAAATCAGTTTTCCGGTGACTGAAAAAAAGCCCGGGGGCCGGTGCACCAGAACGGCGCTATCCGGGCCGGCAAGACATCAGCAGTGGGAGGCCGGCGGGATGGGGTGAGCGCTGACGACAGCGCTACTTAGCGCTACTTGGCCGCGGTTTTCTTGGCTGTGCGTTTGGGCGCTGCCGCCGCGCGACGTTTCGGCGCAGGTGTGGCATCCGACGGCTTGGCCCGGGATTTGGGCAATGCCACCTTCACCGGCTGAACGCCTGCCAAGCCCAGCGCCCCCGCCGCGCTGCTCATGGATTTGATGGAGGCGGCCAGCGTCATCTGGTCGAGCTCGGACAGGAAGGCATCAATCGCCCGCTTGAAACCGCTCTTGAGGTTGCAGAACGGGAGGATGGCGCAATCAACCAAGGCATTGGCATCGTGACACTCCACCACCGCAAAGTCCTTCTCGGTGCTGCGCACGATGGCGCCGATGGAAATGTCTTCCGGTGCGCAGGCCAGCTTGATGCCGCCCATGCGGCCGCGCACCGTGACGATCATGCCGTTGACGCCGAGGTCATAGACGATCTTCGCAACGTGGGCGCGCGAAATCTTGTAGGCTGCCACGATGTCGTCGATGGTGGAGAGTTCGCCACTCTTGTGCTTGACTGCGAGGTACATCATGACGCGCAAGGCGTAGTCGGTATAGACAGTCAGACGCAAGATTCAGCTCCAGAAAACATCCATTTTAGGTGAGGGCCATTGCCAGCCTTTGTGCGCCCCGCTCAGCCGCCCCAGCGCGTCATGGCCAGGGCCACGATGCCGCCGACACACCCGAGCGCCACCACCAACCAGCCCAGGGCCGCGCCACGCGCCAGCCCCGGCCGCAGCGCCTGCTTGCCAGCGCCAATGTAGGCCAGCAACAGCAGCAGCTTGCCTGCCAGCCAAGGATGTGCGGCACCGGGGTACTGGCCGCTCATTACCATGAGCGCCAGGCCAGCCGACAGCAGCAGCGAGTCGTTCACATGCGGCAGCCAGCGCAACACCAGCCAGCGCACGCGCCAGTCCACCCCCATCAGGCCCAGCCCGCCCCGCAGCACAAACAGGGTCACGGTGAGCAGGACACACGTGATGTGGAGGTGACGAATGATCAGGTACAGCACGGCAAGACAACTCCCTGCGTGATGACCATGTCATGCCCGGCACATCCGCACCGGCCGATTCGGTGTTTCAATTCAGGCCGTCTTGGCTGCATTGGCAGCCGCAGCGGCCAGCTGGCGCTCGGTGCAGTCGCGGGCCACCGACAGCACGCCGACCACGGTGCCGGTGTCGTCCTTCACCAGCGTGAAGCTCAGTTCCACGTAGAGCTTGTTGCCGTTCTTGTGTGTTGAGCGGGTCGTCATGGCGCGCCCCGAATACTTCGACTCACCGCTGGTGACGGCGCGCTGGAACCCTTGCGAGTGGGCGCGCTGGAAGCGCTCCGGCACGATGGCCTCGAGCGTGTGCCCCAGCATTTCGTCGGCGGAATAACCGAATATCTTTTCGGCACCGTGATTCCAGATCAGCACCTTTTCGTCGCGGTCGACAAAAATCATGGCGTCTTCCGCTTGCCCCACCATGTTGCGATACAGACTCAAGGGATCCAGGCCAGCAATGGACTGCATAGACACTTCTTTCTTCAAGAGGAGTTTCTGACAACTTCTGTCAAGCCACCCATGCCGGAGCATGGCAAGCGGGCTTGCCGGATGGTACGCGGTCTTGTAGCGACGACCGCAAAACCAGCATGCCGGGTAATGCTATTCCATTTCACGGGTTCTGCAAAGCGACCGGCCGTGTTTGTCATCGCGCCGTTCAGTAACTCCTTACCCGGCACCAGGGCCAAGACAGCGTCGTCACAGGCACAATCGGGGCATGGAAATCATTGACACTTGGGGACCGTGGCTGCGCCACGTGCTGGAACTGGCCGCCACCCTGGCCTTCACGCTTTCGGGCGTGATGGTGGCCGCACGCAGCCGGCTGGATGCCGTGGGCGTTTACGCGGTCGCTTTTGTGGCGGCTTTCGGCGGCGGTACGCTGCGCGACCTCCTGCTGGATCAGCGCCCCTTCTTCTGGGTGCGCCACGTGGAATACCTGTGGGGCGTGCTGGCGCTCACCACCGCGGCCATGCTGTTCATGCGCCAGCGGCATTTCGAGCCGACAGAAAGAATCATGCAGCTGCCGGACGCGCTGGGCCTGGGCCTGTTCTGTGCCGTGGGTGTCGACCTGGCCTCGGCGGCCGGCATGCCGGCGCTGGTGGCGGTGCTGATGGGGGTGGTGACACCGGTGTTCGGCGGCGTGCTGCGCGACATCGTGTGCAACGAAATTCCAACTGCCTTCCGCGACCACCGCCCCTATGCGCTGTGCGCCTTCCTCGGAGGTTGGGTCTATCTGGGGATGGAAGCGCTGGGAGCGCCGGAATGGGCCACCCTGGTGGGCACGGTGACCATCACCGCCGGCCTGCGCATCCTGGCGCTGTGGCGCGACTGGCGCCTGCCCTTGTGGCAGGTGGAGCACTGAGCCAGGCCCTGGCCTGCGCCGGACCTAACCCAGTGGAAGTGTGTCAGTCGAGGCTGGCGCCGGACTCACGCACCACCTTGCCCCACTTCACCGACTCCTTCTGGATGAAGGCGGCAAACTGCTCGGGCTTTTCGCTGTAGACCTCGGCGCCCTGCTCGCTGATCTTCTTCTTCACGTCCGGCTGGGCCAGCACCTTGACGATGGCCGTGTTCAGACGGGTGACAACGGCCGGCGGTGTGCCTGCCGGTGCGAACAGACCGAACCACGAGGTGGCTTCATAACCGGGCACGCCGGCTTCGGCGATGGTCGGCACGTTGGGCAGCTCGGGCGAACGCTTGGCCGTGGTCACGGCCAGCGGACGCAGCTTGCCGGAGCGCACATGCTGGATAGCGGACGGCATGTTGTCGAACATGATGCCGATCTGGTTGCCCAGCAGGTCCGTCACCGCCGGTGCGCTGCCCTTGTAGGGCACGTGCACCATGTCCACCTTGGCCATGGACTTGAACAGCTCACCCGACAGGTGGATGGAGCTGCCGCTGCCCGACGAACCGAAGTTGACCTTGCCCGGATTGGCCTTGGCATAGGCGATCAGCTCCGCCACGCTCTTGTAGGGCTGGGCCGGGTTGGCCACCAGCAGGTTCGGCACGTTGGCGACACGCGTCAGCGGTGCGAAATCCTTGATCGGGTCGAAGGGCATCTTCTTGTACAGGCTGGCGTTGATGGCGTGCGTGCCCACCGTGCCCATGAACAGGGTGTGGCCGTCAGCCGGTGCCCTGGCCGCGGCCTGGCCGCCGATGTTGCCGCCTGCCCCGGCACGGTTGTCGATCACCACCGGCTGGCCGAGTTCGGTGCTCAGGGCCTGGCCGACGATACGCGCCAGGATGTCGGTGGTACCACCGGCCGAGAACGGGACGATGATGGTGATGGTCTTGCTCGGAAAAGCCGTCTGTGCACCCGCGGGGGCCACAGCCAGCAGGCCGGTACCGAGCGCGGCAACAGCCAGGGTGCTGAGGCCAAAACGGCGACGCGAGGGAGATGAAAAGCGGTTGGCGTAAGACATGAGGACATCCTTCAGGATGGAGGAGTGAATACCCGTGTGCCGGCTGGACGCTGCCTTGTGAGCCGCCAGCCCGCACCCGGGCGGGAAATGCCCCGAAGGGCTGGTGAATCAGACCGGGGCCACCCCCAGCGTGGTGCCGCCACAGACGTAGAGCACCTGCCCGGTGACGAAACCGTTGTCGGGCGAGAGGAAGAACAAGGCAGCACGCGCCACGTCCTGCGGCGTGCCGATGCGCTTGACGACGATGCTGTCGATGATGCGTTGCGTCTGCGGCGCGCCTTCCGGGTTGCTGTTGCGAAACAACTCGGTGGCAATCGGCCCCGGGCCGATGGCGTTGACGGTGATGCCGTCGCCACCCAGCTCCATGGCCAGCGTGCGGGTCATGCCGATCAGGCCGGCCTTAGTGGCCGAATAGACCACCCGCTCCGGCTTGCCCAGTGCCGCACGCGAGGACATGTTGACGATGCGGCCCTGCCCGCTGGCGCGCAGCGTGGGCAGGAAGGCCTGTACCAGCAGCATGGGCGTGCGCAGGTGCAGGCCCACCACGTCATCGAGCTGCGCGGTGCTGGCCGTGTCGATGGTGCCGGGGCGCGTGGCGCCGGCGTTGTTCACCAGCGCCGTCACGTTGTGCTTGGCTGCTACCTCGGCGGCACGCTCACGCGTGATGGCCTCGTTGGTCAGGTCGGCCGGGTAGGAGGTGAGCAAGGGGTGTTGCCAGCTGGGCAGCACGTAGTCGAGGTTGACCACGGCGCGCCCTTGGGCCAGCAGGGCTTCGGCAATGGCGCGGCCGATGCCGTTGCTGGCACCGGTGACGACGGTGACTTCAGTCGATGCAGTGCCCATGCTCACACGCGCTCCAGAATCACGGCAATGCCCTGGCCCACACCGATGCACATGGTGCACAGCGCATAACGGCCACCGGTGGCATGCAGGCGGTTCACCGCCGTGGTGGCCAGGCGGGCACCGCTGGCGCCCAGCGGGTGGCCCAGCGCGATGGCACCGCCCCAGGCATTCACACGGTCGTCGTCGTCCTTCAGGCCCAGGGCACGCAGCACGGCCAGGCCTTGCGCGGCAAAGGCTTCGTTGAGTTCGATCACGTCGAGCTGATCGAGCGTAAGGCCGGTCTGCGCCAGCACCTTGAGCGTGGCCGGCGTGGGTCCAAAGCCCATGATGCGCGGCGCCACACCGGCGGTGGCCATGCCCACCACACGGGCACGCGGCGTGAGGCCGTATTTGGCGGCGTTGGTTTCGTTGGCCAGCAGCAGCGCACAAGCGCCATCGTTCACGCCGGAGGCATTGCCCGCCGTCACGGTGCCGTCGGGCCGCACCACGCCCTTGAGCTTGGCAAGCGTCTCGAGGCTGGTTTCGCGCGGATGCTCGTCGGTGTCGACAACGATGGCGTCCCCCTTCTTCTGGGCAATGGAAACGGGCGTGATCTCGCGCGCCAGGTGGCCGGCCTTCTGGGCGGCCACGGCGTTGAGCTGGCTGGCCAAGGCCATGCGGTCCTGCGCTTCGCGCTCGATCTTGAAGTCGGTGGCCACGTTCTCGGCCGTCTCCGGCATGGAATCGACACCGTACTTTTCCTTCATCAGCTTGTTGACAAAGCGCCAGCCGATGGTGGTGTCGTACACCGCGTTGTTGCGGCTGAAGGCGCTCTCCGCCTTGGGCATCACAAAAGGCGCGCGGCTCATGCTTTCCACACCGCCGGCAATCATCAGCCCGGCTTCGCCCGACTTGATGGCGCGTGCGGCGGTGCCGACGGCGTCCAGCCCCGAACCACACAGGCGGTTGATGGTGGCACCGGGCACGTCGATCGGCAAGCCGGCGAGCAGACTGGACATGTGGGCCACGTTGCGGTTGTCTTCACCGGCCTGGTTGGCGCAGCCGTAGAGCACATCGGTCAGGGCGGCCCAGTCCACTTTCGGGTTGCGTGCCATCAGGGCCTTAAGGGGAATGGCGCCGAGGTCGTCGGTGCGCACGCTGCTCAAGGCGCCGCCGTAGCGACCGAAGGGGGTGCGGATGGCGTCGCAGATGAAGGCTTGTGTCACGGCTTGGCTCATGGTGTGTGTCCTTGTTGGGTGATGTCGGGGTTCAGGCTTGGATCGGCAGGCCGATCATCTTTTCCAGCTCGGCGTGGGTCAGGCCGTCGACCAGGTCGATCAGCTTGAGGCCCTGCGGCGTGCAGTCGAGTGTGCAGAGGTCAGAGTAGATGCGCTTGACGCAGGCGATGCCGGTCAGCGGGTAGGTGCAGGCCTGCACCACCTTGCTCTCGCCCTGCTTGGTCAGCAGGTCCATCATGACCCAGGTCTGCCGGGCGCCGACGGCCAGGTCCATGGCGCCGCCCACTGCGGGAATGGCGTCCTTCTCGCCGGTGTGCCAGTTGGCCAGGTCACCGGTGGCCGAAACCTGGAAGGCGCCCAGCACACAGATGTCCAGGTGGCCGCCGCGCATCATGGCGAAGCTGTCGGTATGGTGGAAGTAGGAGCCACCGGGCAGCAGCGTCACCGGCTGCTTGCCGGCGTTGATGAGGTCGTAGTCTTCCTGCCCCGGCGCTGGCGCCGGGCCCATGCCGAGCAGGCCGTTCTCGCTGTGCAGCAGCACCTCGCGCTCTTTGGGAATGTGGTTGGCCACCAGCGTGGGCTGGCCGATGCCGAGGTTCACCACCGCGCCTTCGGGAATGTCCTGCGCCACGCGGGCGGCGAGCTGGTCTTTGGTTCGTTTTTGATATGCCATGTGAGTTACTCCTGTGCGCCGTACGCGACAAACGACGTGCGCCATGTTCCAGTCGGAAAACGTCGTGGAACCGGCTTCGCCGGGCCACTGGCGTTGCCCCCTGCAAGGGGGGTGGCGTAGCGACACGCAGTGCGCACAGCCTGGGGGTATGCCATATCAAGCGGCCTTCTTGAAACCGCCGGCTTGCGTGGCCTGGCGCTCGATCTTGACAATCTTGCTGACGAAGATGGCCGGCGTCACGATGGCCTCGGGGTCGAGAGCGCCCAGTTCCACGATGTCATGCACGCTGGCAATCGTCTGCTGACAGGCCATGGCCATGGAGGGGCCGAAGTTGCGGGCCGTTTTGCGGTAGGTCAGATTGCCCCAGCGGTCGCCACACTCGGCCTTGATCAGCGCCACGTCGCCGTGGATGGGCTGCTCCAGCACGTACCCCTTGCCATCAATCATGCGGGTCTCCTTGCCCTTGGCCAGCTCGGTGCCGTAACCGGTGGGCGTGAAGAAGCCGCCGATGCCGGCGCCGGCAGCGCGGATGCGTTCGGACAGGTTGCCCTGCGGCACCAGTTCGAGTTCCAGCTTGCCGCTGCGATAGAGGCCGTCGAAAACAAAGCTGTCGACCTGGCGCGGGAAGCTGCAGATGATCTTGCGCACGCGGCCAGTGGCCAGCAGCGCGGCCAGGCCGGTGTCGCCATTGCCGGCGTTGTTGTTGACCACCGTGAGGTCTTTCGCGCCCTGCGCGATCAGACCATCGATCAGTTCCATGGGAATGCCGGCGGTGCCGAAGCCGCCGATCATGACGGTGGCGCCGTCCTTGATGCCAGCCAGCGCCTCGGCCACCGAGGCCGCAATTTTGTTGATCATCCTGAATCTCCGCGAGGGTGATGCCAAGTAAGGGGAAAGACGCCTTGGCGGGCATCCTGATTTGTTCGTATATAGAACATTTGTTCGTATAATGAATTCTAGAGCAATTCCAAAACCCCCCAAAATGTCCTCTGCCACCCATGCGACAGCGCCCCAGCCCGGCGACAGCTATGTGCAGTCCTTCGCCCGCGGGCTGGAAGTGATCCGCTCCTTCAGCGCACAGACACCGCAGCAAACGCTGAGCGAGGTGGCCGAGCGCACCGGCCTGACACGCGCCGGCGCACGCCGCATCCTGCTCACCTTGCAGACGCTGGGGTATGTGGAAAGCGATGGCCGGCTGTTCAAGCTCACGGCGCGCATCCTCGACCTCGGTTTTGCCTACCTCTCGTCCATGCCGATCTGGAACCTGGCCGAGCCGGTGATGGAAGCGCTGGTGGAGCAGGTCAAGGAATCCTGCTCGGCGGCGGTGCTGGACGGTACCGACATCGTCTATGTGCTGCGTGTGCCCACCCACAAGATCATGCGCAACACCCTGGGCGTGGGCTCGCGCCTGCCGGCTTACTGCACCAGCATGGGCCGCGTGCTGCTGGCCGACCTGCTGGATGACGAGCTGCTGAAACGCCTGAAGGCCGCCCGCCCCAAGGCACTGACCAAACACACGGTGACCGACATGGATGCCCTGCTGGCCAAGGTGCAGCAGGCACGCCGCCAGGGCTGGAGTCTGGTGAACCAGGAGCTGGAAGAAGGCCTGATCTCGCTCGCCGCCCCCATCACCAACCGGGCCGGCCGCACCATTGCCGCACTCAACATCAGCGGCCAGGCCAACCGCACCAATGCCAAGGTGGCGCAGGAGAAACTGCTGCCGGTGCTGCTGCAGGCGGCACGCACCATCTCGCAGCGGCTGACATAATCGGCAGCCTCATGATGTTCCAACCCTCCCAAGCCGATGTGCGCCGCTTCTTCTGCGGCGTGCACGCCAAGTCCCAGACCGGCCAGCCGATGGAAGCCATCGAACTGCTGGCCAGCCAGTGGATTGCCGAGCACCCCGAATTCCACGCCGAACTGAGCGACCTGGACGGCGCATTGGCGCGTATGAACGAGGTCGAGCCGGAGCGGGTCAACCCCTTCCTGCACCTGTCCATGCACCTGTCGATCAGCGAGCAGTGCAGCATTGACCAGCCGCGCGGCATCCGGCAGGCGGTGGAGCTGCTGACGGCGAAGCGCAACTCGCTGCACGACGCCCACCACGAGGTGATGGACTGCCTGGGCCGCATGGTGTGGGAAAGCCAGCGCGCCGGCCGCCCGCCCGACGGCGCCGCCTACATCGACTGCGTGCAGCAACGCGCCACGAAAGATTGACACGATCGAGCAACACAACCCGCTTGCGGGTTGCGTCGCAGGCTAACTTCGCAACGCGAAGTTAAGCGCAGCGGGCCGAAGACAAAAAAGCCACTCAACGAGTGGCTTTTTGGTGGATGCGCAGTGCGATCAGCGGAAACGCTTTTGCGGCACGGTCTTGAGATCGCCCGGCAAGCTGCTGACGTACTTGGCCAGTTCCTTCAGCTCGGCGTTGGAGAACTGCTTGGCGACGCCGCCCATGATGCCGTTGGCACGACCCCAGGTTGCATGGCCTTCGGTCTTGTAGGACTTGAGTGCCACGAACAGGTAGTCAGCGTGCTGGCCGGCCACCTTGGGGTAGCTCGGGTCGATCGGCTTGTTGAAGTCAGCGCCGTGGCAAGCCACGCAACCACCCTTGGTCAGCAGCTCGGCCACCTTGGCCGAGGGCGCCGGGGCGGCGGCCGGGGCGGCAGCGCCTTCGACCTTGCCATGGGCTTCGTAGTAAGCTGCCACATCGGCGATGTCCTGATCGCTCAGGGTTTCGGCGATGCCGCGCATGGTGGGGTGTTTACGCTCGCCCTTCTTGTAGGCGTTGAGTGCGGAAGTGATGAACTTGGCGTTCTGGCCAGAGATCATTGGCACCTGGTACACCTCGGGAAAACTGGCCTTGTAGCCATGAATACCGTGGCAGCCAATGCACATGGCGATTTTGGTTTCGCCGGCTTTGGCATCCTGGGCGTGGGCGGAAATGGCCGTCACAGAAGCGACAAGCAGTGAAGAGAGCGTCAGCAACAGTTTGTTCATTTTGCGAGGACAATCAGCCTGTGTTTGATATAGATCAGTTCAACATTATATCGGTCACCAACTCCGTATTTTCCCCAGTCCCTGCTTGACCCAGCTCAAACCATGAAATTCCAAGGTACTTCCAACTACGTCGCCACCCAGGACCTGATGTTGTCGGTCAATGCGGCCATCACCCTCAAGCGCCCGCTGCTGGTCAAGGGCGAACCCGGCACCGGCAAGACCATGCTGGCCGAGGAGGTGTCCACCGCGCTGGGCCTGCCGCTGCTGCAGTGGCACATCAAGTCCACCACCAAGGCGCAGCAGGGCCTGTACGAGTACGACGCCGTGAGCCGCCTGCGCGACAGCCAGCTGGGCGACGAAAAGGTCAAGGACATCCACAACTACATCGTCAAGGGCGTGCTGTGGCAGGCCTTCACCGCCGACCAGCCGGTGGCGCTGCTGATCGACGAGATCGACAAGGCCGACATCGAATTCCCGAACGACCTGCTGCGCGAGATCGACCGCATGGAGTTCTACTGCTACGAGACGCGCGAACTGATCAAGGCCAAGCACCGGCCGCTGGTGTTCATCACCTCCAACAACGAGAAGGAACTGCCCGACGCCTTCCTGCGCCGCTGCTTCTTCCACTACATCAAGTTCCCCGACTCGGACACCATGAAGAAGATCGTGGAGGTGCACTTCCCCGGCCTCAAGCAGGAACTGCTGAGCGCGGCCATGAAGACCTTCTTCGACGTGCGTAACCTGCCCGGCCTGAAGAAAAAGCCCTCCACCAGCGAGCTGCTGGACTGGCTCAAGCTGCTGCTGGCCGAGGACATCCCGCTCGACGCGCTGCAGAGCAAGGACGACAAGGTCGCCGTGCCGCCGCTGGTGGGTGCGCTGCTGAAGAACGAGCAGGACGTGAGCCTGTTCGAAAAGCTGGTGTTCATGAACCAGCGCAACCGCTGAAGCAGGAAGCACCATGAACAAGCTGCTGCTCGAAGGCCTGTCCGACGCCATCGGTTTCATCGGCGGCGCACTGGCCGGCTACTGGCTCGGCCACCTACTGGGCTGGGACCTGTTCGCCGAAGGCTACGGCGGTGCCAGCATCGGCGCCATTGCGCTGGTGGGTCTGGGTGGTGGCCTGGGCCTGCAAGTGGCGCGCCGCTGGCGTTCGCGCCGGAGCCAGCCCCGCGGAGACTGAGATGGCCTTCGTCGAACCCGTCACCCTGGCGCTGCGTGGCGTGCAGCTGGTGCCGCTGGGCCCCGAACACGAAGCCGGTCTGCGCGCCGCCGCGGCCGACGGCGAGCTCTGGAACCTGCGCGTGACCTCGGTGCCGGCGCCCGACGAGACCCGGGCCTACATCGACACCGCGCTGCGGATGCGCGCCGACGGCAACCGCTTTGCCTTTGCCGTGCTGGACGAACTGAGTGGCCGCGTGCTGGGCAGTACCAGTTACCACGACATCCTGCCGGCGGTGAAGCGGGTGGAGATCGGCTACACCTGGTACGCCAAAAGCGTGCAGCGCAGCCACGTCAACACCACCTGCAAGCTGCTGATGCTGACCCATGCCTTCGAGACCCTGGGCTGCCATGTGGTGGGCTGGCGCACCGACAACTTCAACTTTGCCTCGCAGGCCGCCATTGAGCGCCTGGGTGCCAAAAAAGACGGCGTGATCCGCGGCCAGGCGCTGCGGCGCGACGGCACCATCCGCGACACCGTGATGTACAGCATGCGCAGCGGCGAATGGCCCGAGGCCCGGGCCCAGCTGCGCTACCTGCTGGACAAACCGCGCCAACCGACATGACGCGCTGGGAGTGATGCCATGCTGAACGATTTTTTCTACACCCTGCGCGCCGCCAAGCTGCCGGTTTCGGTCAAGGAGTACCTGACCCTGCTCGAAGCGCTGAAGGAAGGCGTGGTCGGACCCAAGGCCGATCCGGAGGCCGGCAGCGGCTATTCGGTGGATGACTTCTACTACCTCAGCCGCACCACGCTGGTGAAGGACGAGAAGCACTACGACAAGTTCGACCGCGCCTTCGCCGCCTACTTCAAGGGCGTGGAGATGCTGACCGACTTCACCAAGGACATCCCGCTGGAGTGGCTGCGCAAGAACCTGGAGCTCAACCTCAGCCCGGAAGAAAAAGCCGCCATCGAGAAGATGGGCTGGGACGAGCTGATGGAGACACTCAAGAAGCGCTTCGAGGAACAGAAGGAACGCCACGAGGGCGGCAGCAAGTGGATCGGCACCGGCGGCACCTCGCCCTTCGGCGCCAACGGCTACAACCCGCAGGGCATCCGCATCGGCCAAGACAAGGGCCGCAACAAGAGCGCCGTCAAGGTGTGGGACCAGCGCGCCTACAAGGACTACGACGACACCCAGGAGCTGGGCACGCGCAACATCAAGGTGGCGCTGCGCCGCCTGCGTCGCTTCGCGCGCGAGGGCCACGAGCTGGAGCTGGACCTGCCCGACACCATTCGCTCCACCGCGGCCAACGCAGGCTACCTGGACATCAAGATGGTGCCCGAGCGCCACAACAACGTGAAGGTGCTGCTGCTGATGGACGTGGGCGGCACCATGGACGAGCACATCGCCCGGGTGGAAGAACTGTTCAGCGCCACCAAGACCGAATTCAAGCACCTGGAGTTCTATTACTTCCACAACTGCGTCTACGACTTCATGTGGAAGAACAACCGCCGGCGCTACAGCGAGAAGTTCCCGACCTGGGACATCATCCGCAAGTACAACAAGGACTACAAGCTGATCTTCGTCGGCGACGCCACCATGAGCCCGTACGAGATCCTGCAGCCCGGCGGCAGCGTGGAATACAACAACGAGGAAGCCGGCGCCGAATGGCTGCAGCGCCTGACCAACGCCTTCCCCAAGTTCGCCTGGATCAACCCGGAGCCACAGGGCGTCTGGCAGTACCGCCAGAGCATCAGCATCATCCAGCAGCTGACCAACAACCGCATGTACCCGCTGACCATCAAGGGCATCGAGGAAGCGATGCGTTTGCTCACCAAATAGGCCGACGGCGGCAGAGTCGCCATTTACAATGGCGACTCTGCCGCCGTAGTTCAATGGATAGAACGAGCGCCTCCTAAGGGGCTGATCATTATTTCGTAAAATGCAGTTTTCCCTCTGAAAACGCCTGTCAAACGATGTCAGAGGAAGTCGATTTTCGACAGAAATCCCAATTTCACTTGGGATTTATTTGGGATTCGGTCGCGGCTCAGACATGAGCCAAAATCTCGGTTAGATATCTCGCCGTAGCACAATGGATAGTGCGCATGCCTCCTAAGCGTGAAATACAGGTTCGATTCCTGTCGGCGGGACCACTCGAACAGGAGAGCCCGTGTCATACGCAGATGCACTCGCGGACCTAAAAGCCACCTTCGGCAACAAGAAGCTGCTGACGCCTGCCGAGGTCGCCCCCTTCATTGGCAAATCAGCCTCAGCGCAAGCCAAGCTCCGCGAGCGCGACAAGTTCCCCATCAAGCCCAAGCCCGGCATGGGCAAGCGAGTCGTCATGTCCATCTACGATGTGGCGCACTACATTGGCGATGAAGTGGAACAGATCGAGGTCAAGCCCTCTACCGGCAAGCCACCGAAACAACCAAGAACCAGCAAGAAGGCTACGACGGCCATCGACAAGACGAAACCGATTCGCCGCCCGCCCTCACTTGGCGCAACACTACGCGGTTTTCGCAGGCGCATTGACGCTCTGTCGTTGCAACTGGAATTTGAGCAAGCGCTCTTCACCGAGTTGGAAGCACTCGCCCTTGATCGCGCCGCAAAACAAGGCAGCACGGTAAAAGCCAAGAGGGCGTAACCGATTCACTACAACATACCCCACTAGATCAACAACATTCAAGGAGACAACCATGAAGACCATCGCGATGTGCATGCTCGCCGCAACCATATCCCTAGTCGGTTGCGGAAGCGTTAACGAGATGACCAACTCGCTTAATGGTTCGTTATCTGAAATGATGGGCACATATACCGCGCCAACGCTTGCGAGCCAGCCAACTCCAACGCCTGGCTGCGACGATACGCGATGCAAAAGACTGGATGACATTGAGAAGCGCGGGCATGAGCTAGCGCGCCAGAAGCGCATCACATGGACGAAGCTCGTCAGTGTCTTCTATGAGAACCGCGCGAAGCTCTACCCTGACAGCAACGACGGAGCATCTACACGAGAACTCATTTCATATCAGCGGATGCTGGCTGAGCAAATTGACCTCGGGAAAATCACCGAAGCTCAGTGGGCTTATCTGATCGACAGCAAGACGACCGAGCTTGCGCGACGGAGTGCGGGACGCAAGGTCACATGCAACACAGAGAACGTTGGAACTAGTGCGTTCCCGAGCTACCAGACTATCTGCCGATAGCGATTAAAACTCTCAGGCACACCATAGAGCGCGCCATGAAATCTTCAACATCGTTGCGGCAATTTCGATCTAGGACATCTTAGACATCAAAGGGAGACAGCATGGAAATCATTCTTGGCATCATTGCTGTGCTGGCTCTGCTGATTCTCATCGGCAAGATCAAGGGGTCTCCGTCACCGAAGGAGATGAGCGACGAGGCCATCGTGGACCGACTTAGAAGCGAGAACGCTTGGATCGCCAAGTATCAAGCCCTTCCAATCGAGCACCGGCAAGGGGCAGGATTGAAAAAGCAACACGACGACAAACAGCGCTACATCATGGAACTGATGCTTGAACTCACGAATCGCCACGGCGACAAGCAAAAGGAATCGCTGGCACCTGCCATGCAACGCGCTTACGAGCTGATCCGGCAAGGCGTCCCAGAGGACAAGGCACAGGAGCAGGCGATTGCCGAATACGTGGCTGACCGAGACGCTCGACAAGCCAAGGTAAAGGAGGCTCAGCAATGACACGCTGGCTCATCACTTCGGCCATCTATGCCGCCCTGTTCCTCATGTCATCGAAGTTCGACGCGATGCAGGCCATCGTTGGCGGTTTGATGTGTGGAGGCGCCTCGATTCTCGCGTTAAAGCTTTTCCGGATGGACAAGTAAGAGGGTCCGATCAGAGTTGTATCGTCCCGATTTTTTGCGGTGGAGTTGACTCTGGCTCACCCCGCAAAGAATCCGCGCCGCCCATTTTTTTTTGCATTCCACAGACGCATGCCTCTGCTGGTGGTGGAGCACTCCCAATCTGATCCAAGCGCTTCTCTCCTGGCATCACACAACCTCTTATGCCAGCAGGCCGCTCCGCGCTGCTCCTCTTATTCAATAAGGCATTTCTCTCTTTGTTGGAGCCTTGCTTCTCTTGGGGGGCTGAGGGATCCCGAGTTAAAGCGAAGCATCGCCAACGGCGATGCCCTCCGCCATGGGTCGCCATGGTCGAAGGGCTTTGGCTCGGAATCCCTGACGGGTCTTCCCTCGGCGG
>NZ_BCWP01000040.1 GCF_001592265.1 Curvibacter delicatus NBRC 14919
TCAGCAAATCCCTAAAGCTGTCATCCAAATGTTCGCACCGTGGCGACTAAACGGCTGGTATCAGGTGAACAGCTGTAACCGCCCGGCCATCCCCTCTCATGTTCAAGAGGGGATGGCCTGACGGTTGCCCATTGACCAACCGATTCGGCATTGACCTTGATCACGCGAGGACGGTCTACGTGGGCGAAACAGGTACTGCTGAAAGAAATCAGCCCTTGCCGTCCAGAATGTACGCTGCGTCAAGCCATTCTATATCTGCGATCCATATCTAGACTAGCCAGTCAGATGAACTCAAAACCACTCAGCAACAAATAGACCTTTCATGTGAGCAGAATTTCGATTGCAATCCGCAATACTTGGATTTTCGTTCGAAACCATAGAATCAATTCATCGCAAGTCTTGAGTTTTTTCGATAAGAAAATCGTCCATGAACAATGCGTCCAGTCCGCTTGTATAGAAGACTGACAAGGCGTCCTCTACAGTATTTGCGATGGGTTTGCCCATCACATTAAAACTGGTGTTGAGCACTAGCGGAACACCAGTCAATTCATGGAATCTGGCAATCAATTGATAAAAGCGCGGATTGGACGTTGGTGTCACCGATTGCACCCGGCCTGTTCCATCGACATGAACAACACCAAGAACTCTGTCGCGCACGACGCCGTTGAACCTGAGGGTACGCTCCATGTAGGGCGATGATTGGTAGTTCTCAAAATATTCGGAACCGAAATTATCTAGGACAGCAGGAGCAAACGGTCTGAAACCCTCTCGGAACTTTACTCGGGCGTTGATCATATCCTTCACGCCAGGCACACGGGGGTCAGCCAAAATAGAACGGTTTCCCAGCGCCCGAGGACCGAACTCGGCTGCCCCTTGCAGCCAGCCGATGACTTTGCCCTGTGCCAGCAGTTGAGCCGCCACCGCCGGCGCGTCGCTACATCGCCGCAGGCCAGACAGGCCGCTGAACTGCATCACGTCCTGCAGGGTCTGTGTCGACAGGCACGAACCAAGATAGGGCGTGTGGGCGTGCGCTCCGAAGCGATGATCGGGGTGGTCCTCGCGAAACGCAAGAAGTGCCGCACCAATGGCGTTACCGTCATCCGCCGGTGCACTGAACACGTGCAGCTGGCGGAAAGCGGTGTTCTGAAGGATGTGCCCGTTGGCCGCCGAGTTGAGAGCGCATTCGCCGCCATAAGCAAGATGGTCTGAACCGCTGGTAGCGTGCAAATGGTTCAGAAAAACCATCAAGGTCTCCGTGTACACGGCTTGCCCAGCATTGGCGAAATCGGCGATACGTTCGCCCGCTTCGCCTCTCTTGGGGGAGATCTGCTCCAACGCCCGCAACGAGGCGGCCAGGGGGCGGAATTCAATGCGCAAGCCGTCAACGTTTAGCAAAGAACGGAGTAGCTGCAGCAACTCGTCATCAGGCCGACCATAGGGCGCAAGCCCCATGACCTTCCAGGCCTCGCCGGCCATCGGATCGAAGCCGCACAATTGACACACCAGCTCCATGAAACCGGCCAAGCCTGCGTTTGTTGCCGACCCCTTAGAGTCGATTACTCGCAGCTCGCCATCGCGATAGTCATAGCAGGCCGCAGTGCGCCCCTCCCCCAGGTCGTCCAGGATGGCACACACGCCAGCGTCAAACGGGCTGGTGTAACAGGCCGTTGCAGCATGGGCCAGATGATGCTCGAATGTGCGGTGAATCACCTTTTGGCCCGCGCGAGCCCCCAAACGTGCAAGGGCGTACTCGATGCCTTGGCCGCGCTGAGCAAGCGTCGACAGTTGCGAAGCAATTGCGAACAATGCGCCAGCTTGCAGGCGATGAGCCAGGCTGACGCACTTCTCGTCACTCTCACACTCTTGCGCACCCACCTGCAGGCGAGCTTTCTCGCGCCGCAGCGCCTGCGTTGCAGAATCGCTCCATGCATGAGCGAAGACGAGTTCGGCGTGTGGATTGCAGTATTCCGAAATCAGTTCCTGCAGGCGCGCATAAGGCTCGGGAGTGACGTTGAAGGCTCGTTTGTACTGAAGCGTTCGCTCCAGAGCTTCTGCGTGGACAATCTCGCCATGCGCGTTCACGATACAGATAGCAGCATCGCGAAAGGAACCCGACAGGCCGATGTAGTTTCTCTTCATGAAGCTTCGCCCATCAAAACTTCACACGCAAGCCGATCCGTACGCTCAAGGGTTCGGCAGGGTGCACATGCAAACCGGTGACTGGCTGCGAGTCTCCGGCAAGCTGGCTGGCATAGAAGTACTGGATGTCGTTGACGCGTCGGTCGAAGAGATTGAAGACGTCCAGCGTCACCGTCGCGCGACCCGTGAGATCGTGCTGCACTCGCAGGTTTGTCGTCACCGACGACGCGGAGCGCACGCTGTTGTCGTCGGTCAGCGGGGCCGAGCCCATGGAGCGCATCTGCACGGCCACCAGCCATTGCGCATCGGGTTTGCATCTCAGCGTAAGCTGCGCCACCTGCTCCTGCGCATTGGGAATGTAGCGCCGCACCTCGGGGCCCTCCGTATAGCGCGCATGGCTCCAGCTCAAGTCCAGGTCGAGCTGCCAGCGCCGCGCGGGCTGCCACTGGCTGCTCCACTCCAGCCCGTAGCGCGTGCTGGCCCGCCCGGCGGTGGTGGTCCCGCTGTCGCCCTGATAGATCAGCTCAGAATCCAGATTCAGCCGCCACAGCACCAGCGAGGTGAGAAAGTTTGGCATGGGCTGACTGCGCAGGCCGGCTTCCATGCCCTGCGTGGCCACCAGCCCCGGCGCAGGACTCATGGCTTGCGCCGGATTGGCCGGGTCGCGCTGCATCGTCATGCCCCGCGCGTCGTTGCTGTGGAAACCCCGGCCGGCGTTGACATGGAACTCGGTCTTGTGCCACGGCCCCAGCACCAGTCCCGCCTTCGGCGACAGCAGCGCTGTCTGCGCAACGCCGGAGTTGTCCGGCAGGGTGAAGCTTTGCACCTGCGCATCCAGCCGATCTACCGCCAGCCCGGCGATGCTGCGCAGCCAGGGCGTCCATTGCCACTGGTTTTCCGCGTACAGCCCCAGGAGGCTCTGGCGCACGTGGTCGTCGCGCACGGTGGCAGTGATCTGGCGCGCCACGGTGTTGTACAGTCCCACACGGATATTGTCTTGACGCAAGTACAAGCCCAGGGTGCTGAAGCCGTCGCCCCAGGAGCCGCCAACATGGTGCCACTGCCGCGATGTCGTCAGACCCATGGCCTGGCGCTGATCACGCTGGGCAAACTGGTCACCCAGCGTGGTGTTGTTCATAGCGTAGGTGAAGTTGGACCACAGATCCAGTCCGTAGTCCAGCCACCAGGCGCTTACTCTGTCGTGTGTGCCCTGACCGATGCGGTGCCATTCGGCTGCGAGGCTCACGCGCTGCGTTTCGCCGCCGTCGCTGGGGTCCACTGCATCCCAGCGCGAAAAGGGGCGTCCCCGCCATGAACCGGAATCGAGTAGGCGCTGCGGCACTTGGTCGGTGCTGTTCCAACGCGCACGGTAGGCCACAGCGCTAGCACTCCAGCCTTCACGCGCGCTGCCGCCGGCCAAGCCCATGTGCAAATTGCGCTTCTGCAGTCTGTCGGGGTTGGACCACGGCCCGTCGTCGCCCATGGCCTCGAATGCGGCGAGCCAGCGCAGGCCGCTGGCCCAGACGCCGGAATCGGCTGACAGCGCGCGCGCATAGCCATGATTGCCCACGCTCAGGTCAACGAACGGCGCGTCGAGTTGCTGGCGGTAGTGAAAGTTTGCCGCCCCCGCGGACGCAAAGTCGCCCTGACCGACGAAGTAAGGCCCTTTGCGAAAGTCCATGCGCTCGACCAGTTCGGGAATCAGAAAGTTCAGGTCGCTGTAGCCTTGACCATGCGCGTGCGTCGGCATGTTGACCGGAACGCCGTTAACTGTGGTCGCGAAGTCCGTGCCGTGATCGAGGTTGAAGCCGCGCAGGAAATATTGATTGGCTTTACCCTGCCCCGAGTGCTGGGTGATGATCAACCCCGGCACCAACTCCAGCACGTCGGCCGGGCGCGCCAGCGGACGTCCTGCGATTCTGTTTGCCCCCACCGTGCCTTGAGAAGCTGCATCCATCAATCCGAGCGCAGGAGCGCTTTCACCCTCAGAGCGAACTTCCACGACGGGTAGTACCGCCTCGTCCTGCGGTTCGTGCTCACGATGCGCCTGCGCCGGCAACTGCCACAGGAGCATCGCTAGGTATATCCCCCATCCACGCATCAAACCCCTTCTCCACCACTCCTGGGAAAAGAGAAGCCCGGAGCCTGCGGCAAATCGATGGTGAATTCCGCGCCGCCTTCATTACGGTTGCGCACAGAGAGAACCCCTTGGTGCTGTTCGATCAGTCCGTAGCTGATAGACAAGCCAAGGCCGGTGCCCTTGCCGACGGGCTTACTGGTGAAGAAGGGGTCGAACACGCGACTCATGGCTTCAGGGAGAATGCCGGCGCCGTTGTCCGCAACGTGAATGTACACGCGTCCGTCTGCCTGTCGCAGCGTGATCCAGACTAGCCCTTGCGAACACTTTGCGGTGGCTATCGCATCAAACGCGTTTTGCAGCAGATTGGTCAGTACCTGCTGCAACTGCCCCTCCGAGCCAAGCACATGCGCGGTTGTGGTCGGTGTCCAGTGAATCTGCACCGTTTGCGGTTGCACACGGCGCATCCACAGGATGGTACGGTCAACGACCTGGACCAGATTCACGACCCGCTTCTCTTCCTTGTCCATGGTCGAAAAGCGCTTGAGCCCGTTGACGATGTCGGCAGTACGACTGGCACCTTCCAGGGTACCGTCGATAAGAGAAGGCAGATCGTGCAGTACGTGATCGATTCGCAGACGCTGGCGCTGCTCCCGTAGCGCCTCCGAATCCTGTTGTCCGTCCAGCATCTCAATATAAGTCTGCAGGCGCTCGCAGTAGCGCTGTAGGGCATGCACGTTGCCCAGCACGAAGCTGATCGGGTTGTTGAGTTCATGAGCGACCCCAGCCACAAGCTGCCCCAGAGAAGCCATCTTCTCCGAGTGGATGAGTTGCTGCTGAGTACGTTTGAGCGCATCATGCGTCTGCTGCAGCTCCATGTAGGCGCGTTTAATTTCACCCATGGGCCGCCCGACCCAGACCGTACCGGCACGTCGACCATTGCCAGCCGTGCGCGGTGTGCATCGAGCATCCACTGGAACAGCCTGCCGACCACGGTCAAGCAGTTGCAGCTCTACGTCTTGTGCCTGCAGGCCCAAGAAAGCAGCCTTGCTGACCTCGGCCGCCTTGGCCTGGCTGGCCTCGTCGGCCAGCAGTATGGCCAGTGGCTGACCGAGAATTTCCGACTCTGTCCTGCCAACCAGAGCACACAGCGCGGCATTGGCCCGTTCGATCCGACCAGCCACGTCGCACACAATTAGCACATCCGTCATCGAACTGATCACGCTGACGATGAACTGCTGAGACTGCTCGAGTTCGACGTTCTTGCGCTCCAGTTCGACTTCGTCATCGATCAGGCGGGAATAGACTTCGTCCATCTTGTTGATGACGTCCATCCAGGCCGCATCGTCCACGCCATCTGGGTGCTGGTGCATATGCTCATTCAGTCCATCGAGCAATGCTGGTCTCGCTTGCATCATCGATACTCCCACCGTCAATGAACCGTACAGACCATGCAAGGATCGAACGAGCGCACAATGTGCTGCACCGCGACCGGCGTGGTTTCGCCCTGGCGCATCGGCGCACCTGCCAATGCCTGCTCCAGAGCACCGGGTTGTCCGGCGGCGTCGCGCGGGGAAAAGTTCCAACTCGTCGGCGCAATGATCTGATAGTTCACAATGCGCCCGCCCTCCACCCGCAGCCAGTGGCCGAGGCTGCCGCGCGCAGCTTCATTCAGACCAACTGCCTGGCCGCTGTGCGGCAAGGAAAACGGCCGGCAATAGGGCGCTTCTGGCTCCAGTTGCTCTAGCCAAGTTTCCATGGCCGGCACCACCGTGGCCAGTTCCATCATGCGCGCTAGCACCCTGGTATAGACCGTGCCCCCTCCGGAGGCCACCGCCGCGCGCAGCAGCGGCTGACCCGCAGCGAGTTGACGCGCCAGCGCGCCGGTCTCCACCACTTCGCCAGCCAAGCGCGGTGCCTTGTTCCAAGTATAGGCGTCAGCCTTCTCCGCGTCAGGCAGAGTCAACCCAGTGAAAGGATGCAAAGCGCCTCCGTTCTGGTGCAGCCAAGCATGGGTAGCGTCTTCAGTAATGGACTGGCAGTCCAGTGGATCAAGGCGCCAGCCATCTTCGCGCCACACCCCCGACGGCATCAGCAGTCCTCCATCAGCGAGGGGATAAGCGCCGTAGCTGAGATAACGTCCCGGACCGCGACCGAGTTGTTGTAAATCGAGATCTCGGGCGATATGCAGGAACAGGCCGAAATCGCCCGTCCCTTCAGGTTCGCTCCAGCGCGCGAGCAGGGCTTTCTGGGTGGAAAGGGCACTGACCTCTTCCAGCGGCGCGGCAAAAAACCGGGTCTCCAAGAACATCCTGAATTCGCGCAGTCGTGTCTGCAACTTCATGCGCTCAGAAGCGTCCAATGCCCGGGTCGATCCGCCCGGATCAACCGTCTGAGTATGCGGCCATTTTCCCGCTAGTATGCCCAGCATGGTCATCCAGCGCTGACGCGCCTGCAGTGCCAGACGAACCGACTCACCGCTATCAGGCAGGAAGCGCTCGCGCGCTTGAGCATGCCAGTCGCGGTCACTGTAGATTTCCCGACAGAAATCGGGCATGAAAAAAAGATAGAAATGGGACAGATGATCGGCCAAGTTCTCGACCGCCAGTATCAAGTTGGTGGCGATCAGTCCGTTGACGGCAGGCTCGACGCCAGCAAGCTGCGCCAGCGCGCGCGAGGCGGCGACCGACTGGGACACGGAACAGATGCCACAGATGCGGGGCACATAGACTAAGGCGTCCCCAGGCAACTTGCCCTGCAGGATCTGTTCAAAACCTCGGTACATCGGCGCCGTCACGCGGGCTGAAGATACAAAGCCATCGCGCAAAGTGAGTTCCACTTCGAGGTCACCTTCGACCCGGTTGAAAGGGCCCACGATCAGACGGCTCACGACAACCTCGTCTTGCGCACGGCCGGCTTGACCACCAGATGATCCGACGTAGCGTTGAGCTTGACACGCTTGGGCGTTGCACTCTTTGACAGCGATGCCAGCGCCACGAACCAAGCCTTGGGCATGTCGGTAGGCAGCCCGATGGGAATGCCCGCCACCTTGGGCGTAGTTAGAAAAGCGTGTCCAGGTTCCTGAAATCCCGGTTCCGTACAGGCAATGCAAGCATAACCGCCTCGGGTGCACGACCCCTCCCCGTTCCACAAACGGATATTGCAGTCCGCATGTACCTGAGTTCCTTTGCAGCCCAGATGCTCCATCATGCAGCCCAGATCGGATGGCCGCGTCGCGCTGGCCTTGAATTCATAGTATTCGTTGCGAGTGCAGCCGTGATGCACCAGTTGGTCGGCATAGCTACGCGGTCTGCCCAAAGCATCCAGGTCATCGGATCCCAACTTCCCCTGCGCCAGCCCCATCAGGGTACTCACCACCCAATCCGGATGTGTGGGACAGCCAGCCACATTGATCACGGGCAGGCCACTGCGGGCGCGAAAGTCGAAGCCCAACAAGCCGCCAACCCGATCATCGTCGTACTGCAAGCCGCAGGCATCGGTAGGATTGCCACCGCCAGCGCTGACGCCACCCCAGGCCGCGCAGCTACCAATGGCCAACACGTCGCGCGCCAGCGGCGCCAGACGGCGAACCCAGTCGATCATAGGTTGGCCGGTTCCGGCCAACAGATGGAAACGCCCGGTGCCGCCCGGTCCGCGCAGCATTGCCCCCTCCAGGCATAGAGCATCGAGTCGCAAACGACCGTCCACAATGTCCTGCAATAGCGTAAGCAACTCAGAACCGCTGGCCAGCGAGAGCGAAGGATGCCAGAGCAACTCAATGCCGGCAGCACGCAGATGACCATGGAAATCGGTTGTGTCGGCGCACAGCAGCGACATGGAGCAGCCACCGCAACCGCCTGACTGCAGCCAAAGCACGTTCAAAGTCTGCTTGATAGTGCTCATGCTTCCTCCATACCGTAACGGCGCATCTTGGCACGCAGACCCACGCGGGACAGTCCAAGTTCCTTGGCTACTCGTGTCTTGTTGCCGTGATGTCGCAGCAGAACCTCGCGGATCAAAGCCGCCTCGATCGCATCGAGCCGCTCGGCCAGGGTGCCCTGCTGGGGCATCCCCGTCGGCAGCACCTGCCGCGCCTGGACAGTCCCGCAACCCAGTAGCATCCGGCTGGAAAAGTTTTCCGGATTAAGAGCCAACCCCTCGCTCAAGGCCATCGCACGTGCCAGTTCATTGCGCAGTTCGCGGATATTGCCGGGCCAAGGGTAGGACATGAGACAGCCCATGGCCTCCTCACTTACGACCATCGACGGATGGCCCAATTCGCCGGCCACCTCGGCGGCAAGATGCTTCACGATCAACGGTATGTCCGCCAGCCGCTCACGCAATGGCGGCATAGTCAGCGTGACGCCGGCCAGACGATAGTACAGGTCTTCACGAAACTTCCCTTCGTTCACGTACTGCTCCAGATCGCGATGCGTGGCCGCGATGACGCGTACGTCGACGGGAATCGAGTGTGCTGCGCCCACGGGTCGGATCTCGCCTTCCTGCAACACGCGCAGCAGCTTGACCTGAAAGGCGGGAGATGTCTCGCCGATTTCATCCAGAAAGACCGTTCCGCCATGCGCGCGTTGGAACAAGCCCTTATGGTCCTCGTAGGCACCGGTAAAGGAACCTCGCTTGTGGCCGAACAATTCCGATTCCAGCAAGGTATCAGGCATGGCCGCGCAGTTCTCCACCACGAAAGGCCCGGCCATGCGCGGCGACGCGTAGTGGATGGCGCGAGCCAACAGCTCCTTGCCCGTGCCAGATTCACCCAAGACCAGCGCACTGAGGTGGTAGCGGGCGATGCGCAGCGCGGTATCACAGACCGCATCAAGCGGGCTCCCCACAGCGCGCACGATTCGCTCGAAGCCGAAGGCGTTGCGCGCCTGAGCGAACTGGGTGGCCAGCTTCTGGCGAATGGCGCCTGTGCTTGCACGCAACTCCAGACTCAGACGGTTGGACTGCTTTTGCAGGCTCTGCGCCTCGACGGCATGACGTACCGATTCCAGAAGATGCTGCGGCGCCCAAGGTTTGAGGATGTACTGATAGATTCCCGCATCGTTAATGCCAGCGATGATATCTTCCGAGTCGGTGTAGCCCGAGATAACGATGCGAACACAGTCGGGCCAGCGCTCACGCACCTCTTTCAGAAATTCGACACCAGTCTGCTCCGGCATACGCTGGTCGCACAAGATGACAGCGACTTCATGCTGCTCTAGTTGTTTAAGAGCCTGCTCGGCACTGGCGGCCGAGAGAATATGGAAGTCCTCGTCCAGCGTACGGCGCAAGGCATCAAGCGACCGCACCTCATCGTCCACGAGCAGAACTACTGGCAGATCGCCGCGCGGAACAGGGAAACTTTCTGGAGCATTCATGACAACACAATCTCGGCCTCAACGATGCATCGCCAGATGGCGCGGCGTCCAGCTATGGGGTTTGCGATGAACGAAATAGTGACGTGCAACATGGTAGCTGGGATCAAAGCCAAAGAAGTTGCGGTGCATGCGGCGCAGCTCGTCTTCGCGGTAGCTCGCCAACGGCTTGTGTGTCTCGTCGGCAGCTCGCCTAACCCGTTTCGCGGCGAGTCTAGCATCCAGGTCGGGCTGCGCAGCAAGGGATTGCGCGGCCGCGCGTGCTAGGGACTCAAAGGACCACGCATCTGTGCTGAACACCCGGTCCACCAGCCCCAATCTCAGCGCTTGCGCCGTCCCGATGGGCAGTCGATCCTGGGTGATTGCCTGCGCTAGTTCGGCACCGACCCGGCGGGGCAAGGTGTAGGTCCAGTATTCCGAACCAAAGAGATTGCCCATGTTCTTGTAATGCGGGTTGAGTACCACCCCTTCATGTGCCCACACCAGGTCAGCCGCCATGGCCAGAAAGCAGCCCCCAGCTCCGGCGTTTCCGCGCAGCGCACTCACAGTCAACCGGTCATCCATCGACAGCACTTCCAGAGCCACGTCGTCGATGGCCTGGATGTTGCGCCAAGACGCATCGGCCGCACTGTCACCGGGCTGTTGCGCAGCATGCTCGATTTCGTGCAAGTGGATGCCGTTGGAAAAGAAATCGGCACCACCGGCCAGCACCAGCACGCGGGTATCGCGCTGGCGCAGCTCGCGCAGTGCGTCGCGCAACTGCACGCACTGTCGCAGGCCCATTGCGCCGTCGAGGAAATCGAAGGAGAGCCAGCCCACACGCGCATCGATCGCCCCCCACTCCTCGTAGCGCAGTTCGCGCCACTCATCGGCCGACGCCTGCAGCGCGACCGTCAATTCCGGCAAATCAGTGCAATGCCTGGCCAGCGCCAGCGTTGCGGCCAGCTTCAGACTTTGGCTGTCGGCATCGGCCGCACGTCGCACGGCACCCACCCACACACCACCATCCACGGTACGAATCAGCAAGGCGGGGCCGCGGCGCGCGAGCACTGCGCCCGGTGCAGCTGTCTCGTGACCGGCCAGGGCGTCTTCAGTCGCCGGATGCAAATCGAAGACGCGCAACGATTCGCCCAGCAGTGTAGCGATGGCTCCTGGTACGCTGTCGGCTGCACGCGCGATGCAGAGCACCTCGTCCGTGGTGTGCCGTTTCCAGTCGATCTGCCGCTGCCCCGCGCTGAACGGGGGCTGCCAACACCCCAACCGCTCGACTTTCGGTGAGTCCAGGCCCGCCTGCCACCTGGACAAAGCCTCCTGTACCGCGCGCACGGCAGCGTCATTCACCTCGTGACGGTACAGGCTGGCCTTCGTAGCATTGCGCATGGGAAAGGGCGCGTACGCCAGCACAGGGCCAGCGTCGTAGTCGCCATTGGCCTGCAGCACCGTGACCCCCCACTCGGGCAACGCTCGCAGCACAGCCCAGTCCAGCGCGTTAGGACCACCATCGCCCGGCGGTCCCGGATGCACGACCCAGCACGGCAGACGGCGCCACACTGATTCCGGAATGCGACGCTTGAGAAAAGGCGCCAGCAACAGATCCGGTGCATAGGCCTGCACCGCCTGTTCGGTCACGGAATCAGCGATGTCCAGCTCGACGGAAACTTCGTGTCCCGCCTCGCGTAGCACCGTGTGCAGGCGCTGGCTCAGGCTGTTGAAGGCGTGACAAAGAAGCAGGATGCGCATGGAGGGTCGGTTCTCGGATGCAACAGCGGTGATCAGCAAATGCGTGGCAGAGGCTCACCGCTAAGCCAGTCCACCACACGGCGACCGCCGAAGCGGGTTTTCATCTGCACGAAGCGATGCTCGTCAGCTACCACTTCACCGATCACCGCTGCCTGCGCACCCAGCGGATGCGCCCGCAGCGCAGCCAGCGCGGCCGGTGCAGCCTCGGGCGCCACCACGGCTACAAGCTTGCCTTCGTTGGCGAGGTAGAGCGGATCAAGACCGAGCAGTTCGCACGCGGCATCAACTTGCGGCAGCACCGGGATGCTCGCCTCCTGCAACAGCATGCCGACACCAGACTGACGGGCGATTTCGTTGAGCGTCGTGGCCAGTCCGCCACGGGTAGGGTCGCGCAAGGTGTGCACCGTACCCTCGGGCACGGCTGCCAGCAACTGGGCCACCTGACCGTGCAATGCCGCGGTATCGGAGATCACTGCCGTCTCGAACTCCAGCGATTCACGCTGAGAGAGAACGGCCACGCCATGCTCGCCGATGGGGCCCGAGACGATCACCGCATCGCCGGCCTGCGCCCATGCGCCGCCGATGCGTCGTCCGGCAGGCAACGCGCCTAGCCCCGTGGTGGTAATGAACACGCCGTCACCCTTGCCCTGTTCAACCACCTTGGTGTCGCCCGTCACCACCGCAACGCCAGCCTGCTGCGCGGCGGCTGCCATGGAGTCAACGATGCGCTTGAGATCGGCGAGTGGAAATCCTTCCTCGATGATGAAGCTGGCGGCCAGGTACATCGGCACGGCTCCCATCATGGCCACGTCGTTGACCGTGCCATGCACGGCCAGGCAGCCGATGTCGCCACCGGGAAAGAATAACGGAGAAATCACGTGGCCGTCGGTCGACATCACCAGCGTATGTCCCGGTGGCGGGGCCGGCAGCGCTGCGCCATCATTGCCCTGTCGCAGGAATTCGTTGTCGAAGGCGCGAGAGAAAATTTCTTCGATCAACTGCATGCTCGCGCGCCCGCCAGCGCCGTGGTTCATGTCGATGCGGCCCTGCTTGAGGTCCAGCGGACGGATGTAATCTCGCTTGATTGCCATGTTTCACACCACCACAGGAATGTCACGAAAACGCCCGTAAGAATAATGCGCGGCGCAGGCCCCCTCCGAGGAAACCATGCACGAGCCCATCGGGTTTTCCGGCGTGCAGATGGTGCCGAAAAGCTTGCAGTCGGTGGGGCGCTTGACGCCGCGCAGGATGGCGCCGCATTCGCACTGCTTGTGATCTGTCACCGGCGTGTACTGCAGAACGAACCGAAGTTCGGCGTCAAACTCGCCAAAAGCCGGACGCAGCTTAAGTGCGCTGTAGGGAACCACACCCAGCCCACGCCACTCGAAACTCTGGCGCAACTCCATCACCTCGCTCACCACCTTCTGTGCCGCGAGATTGCCCTCAGGCGTGACGGCGCGGGTGAACTCGTTCTCTACCTCAGCTCGGCCTTGGTTGACTTGACGCACCAGCATCAGGATCGCCTGCATCACGTCCAGTGGTTCGAAACCGGCAATTACCACCGGCTTGCGATATTCTTCTGCGAAGTGCGAATAGGGCTGCGAACCGATCACGATGCTCACATGCGCCGGACCGACGAAACCGTCTATGGGAACCGTCCCGTACTGGCGCACCTCGGCGCTCTCTAGGATGTGTGTGATGGCGCTGGGCGTCAGCACGTGATTACATAGCACACTGAAATTCTTCACACCCGCAGCTTGGGCCTGCTGCACAACCAGCGCCGTGGGAGGGGTCGTGGTCTCAAAGCCAATGGCCAGAAACACCACCTCTCTCTCGGGGTTGGTCTGCGCCAATTTGAGTGCGTCGGCAGCGGAGTAGATCATGCGAACGTCTGCGCCGTGCGCCTTCGCCTTCATGAGCGACAGGCCGTCGCTGGCGGGCACGCGCATCACGTCGGCATAGGTGCAAAGGATGACGCCGCGCTCGATGGCCAGCCGTATGGCCTGGTCCACGCGACCAATGGGCAGCACGCACACCGGACAGCCGGGGCCATGGATCATGCGGATGTTCGAGGGCAGCAGGTCGGTCACGCCGTAGCGCGAGATTGCGTGGGTATGGCCACCACAGAACTCCATGAAATGGTAGGTACGCGCCGGGTCAGCCTCGCGCGCGATGACTGCGGCAATGTTGCCAGCCAGGGCGCCATCACGAAATTCGTCCACGTATCTCATGCGGCAGCTCCGTTCTCAAGGGTGGCAAACATGGCCAGGGTTTTTTTTGCCTCCTCCGGGTCGAGCAGCCCGATGGCATGGCCCACATGCACGATCACATAGTCGCCAGGCTTGACCTCGCCGACCAAAGCGGTAGAGATTTCCTTCTTGACGCCGCCGAGCTCGACCAGTGCCTGCTGCTGCGGCCGGACTTCAAGAATGCAGGTGGGCAATGCCAGACACATTTTTAGTTCTCCATGGGATCACAGCGAAAAAAGGACTCGCCGTCGTCCGTGAGTGCAACTTCACCCCTGGCCCGCAGCCATGCAGCAGCTACCCAGGCCTGTCCGATGGCCAGGTGCGCGTCACCATGGGAGGCCTCGCCCACGATCCAGGTGCGCAAGCCCGACTCCTGCAGGCGCTGCTGCACACGCTCGCGCAGCAGCCGGTTGAAGAAGCAGCCCCCACAAAGGCACACATCGCGCACCCCGGTTGCTCGGGCCTGCCGCTCGGCATGCAAGGCCAGACCGTCTGCCAGCCCCAGATGAAAGACGGCGGCAGCCTCGCCGGCGTCACCTCCCGCGACCCGATGCGACAACGCTTGTGCCACCAGTGCGTGCACATCCAGTACGTCCCCCTGCGCCCAGGCATCGTGCCGATCCTGGGCAACCTGCGGTTGCACCTGCAACCACTGACTGGCTGCTGCTTCGAGAGCGATGGCCGCCTGCGCCTCATCCTGTTGTTCCTGGCACAGGCCCAGCAGGCCGGCCATGGTGTCAAACCAGCGGCCCGCGCTGCTGGTCAGGGGCGAGTTCAGCCCCTTGCGCAGCACGTTCTGCATGGCACGATAGCGGCCCGTACCTACGGCTTGCGCCAATACGTCGTCGTGGCGGCCAGCGGTCTCGTTCCAGGCCAGCGCCATACGCCACGGCTCTCGAGCGGCGCGGTCGCCACCAGGCATGGCCAGTAGGGACAGGTGGTTCAAACGCCGCCAGCGATGATCCTGCACCCACAACAATTCCCCGCCCCAGGGTTGTCCGTCGCTACCCAGACCAAAACCATCCAACGCCAATCCGATCACAGGCCCCGTAAGCCCCTGCGCGGCCATGACCGCCGCGACATGGGCATGATGGTGCTGCACGCCGATGGCGGGGACACCCAGGGTGTGCGCCACGTCCTGGGCGAGCCGCGTGCTGTAGAAGTCCGGATGCAGGTCATGCGCCAACGCATCGGGCGCGCGGCCGCCTGCGTCCCCAAGCCAGCCCTGAACCGTGCGCTCCAGCGCCGCGCAGGCGACTGGGTCGCCCAGGTCGTCGTGCATGACAGACCAGCGCGCCTCGCCCATGTCCTGCCCGATGCCTTCCCACACACAGGCTCTGTTCTTCAGAAAGGCCCCAAGGGCAAGGACCCGGGGCGTCCCCCAAGGCGTAACCGTGATGCCCGACGTTGCGCTCATCGCCCTAGATCCCGCACGCAGATTGCTGTTTGAGACACGCCAGCTCTGCTTGCAGGGCCTCGATCTGGCGGCGCAACGCCTGTTCGCGCTGTTCGCTCCCCTGCGCCGCCGCGCCCGCCAGGTGACCCATCAGCCAAGCCACCCATTGCTCCATGCCCGCGCCGGTGGTGGCCGAAAGCTGGATGACTTCGATGGCCGGATTCACGCGCCGCGCCAACTCAATACAACGATTGACGTCGAAACAAACATGCGGCAGCAGATCGATTTTGTTTAGGATCATCAGTTGCGCAGCGGCAAACATGTCGGGGTATTTCAGGGGTTTGTCCTCCCCCTCGGTGACCGAGAGAATGGCCACTTTGGCGTCCTCACCCAGGTCCCACAGCGCGGGACATACAAGGTTGCCCACGTTCTCGATAAACAGCAAGCTGGCCGGTTCATCGTCCGGGTGATGGTGGTGATGGGCGTGACCATGCTGATGGTCGTGCTGATGATGGTGGTGTTCATGATCGTGATGATGACGATGCAACTGCGCGAAGGCTTCCGCAACCATGGGCGCATCGAGATGGCAACCCTTGCCGGTGTTGACCTGCACCGCTGGCACACCGGTGGCACGAATGCGGTCGGCATCGAAGCTGGTTTCCTGGTCTCCCTCGATCACCGCGACCGGCAGTTCGGGGCGGCTCTTCCGGAGCCGTTCGATGGTGGCGCACAGCAGTGTGGTCTTGCCTGAACCGGGACTGGACACCAAGTTGAGTGCACGCACGCCGTGGGCGTGGAAGTGCGTGCGATTGCGTGCAGCCACCTCGTTGTTCAATCCCAGGATGTCGGCTTCCAGCTTCACGGCCCGGCTTTGACTCATGCCCGGCACCGATACCCGCGCCGCGCCGGCGCCGAAATGCAGATCGCCCCGCGCGTCGACGACAGGACCGACCGCATCGTTCGGGGTCAACCCCGACTTGCCGTTTTCGCTACACCCACAGACTACACACATAACCGTCTCCTTGTATCTATCAGTCATCGCTGACCTGCATATCCACCACGCGCAACTCCATGCCGCCCGTGGGCTGAAGCTGAAAGCTGCCGCAGCCGGGACAAGGCAAGCCCCGCTCGCGCAACGATACCGTGCCGCCGCAGGGCATGCACCAGGCCAGCCCGGGCGGTTCGTCGATCACGAAGCGCGCACCCTCGAGAACCGTCCCCGGCGCCAGCCCGTCCAGTGCAAAGCGCAAAGCACGCACATCCACGCCGCTAAGTTGACCGGCCTCCAGGTGCAGGCTGAGCACACGCGCGAAGTGCTCGCTCTGTGCCGCCTGCTCCACCAGCTGCAACACGCCGCCAGCCAGGCTTACCTCATGCATGTGCACCTCCTTCCACTCGCGGTTCCTTGTCGGACATCATGCCGCCATTGTCGACGGACCACTCGATGTCGTAATCGACGCAAGGATCGAGCGCGGTCATCATGAGGGCGATCCGTCCCGGCATCTCCTGTCCTCCCTCTTCGGCGATGGTCGCCAGCGCCTGCGCGGCCACGCCTCGGGGATGAAAATTCCACTCGGTAGGGGCTACCACTTCGCAGCGCTCCACCACCTGCCCGGTCTCGCCTCCGCGCAGGCGCACAAGATGCACGAGCACGCCCCGCGCCATCTCCGCCCAGCCCAGCGCCCAGCCATCCGGCAGGGCGTGGGCGCCCCATGCCAGCACAGCAGCCTCAGATTCTTGGCCGAGGCAAAGACGGACCGTCTCGGCCAGACGGCAGCCTAGCAGTACCCATGGCGTCGAGGCGCCGGGTATAGCCGACATATTCACACGGGACCAGCTGCCGGTATGACAGGGTCGGCCTTCCTGCTGCGGCAGACCCGTGTAGTCCGCACACGCCTGCACCCGCGCCAGCCAGAGTCGTGCATCCACTTCATCCACGGGTGGGTACAGCGGAGGTACCGCAGCCGGCACCGGCGCACTGTCAAATGTCCGCAACGCTTGCAACAGTCCTGCCAGCGGTGTGCGGTCGCCTTGCGCCCAGCGGGTCAATGCTTCTCCACCATCGTGCTCCCACTCGTGCAACCAAGCGGTTGCCCGCATGCCCAGCCAGCGTTCTTCCAGCCACGCCAGCGCCGCTTCGCCGTGTCGGCGCCGCGTGAAGGCTGGGTCCAGCAACGGGCAACCGGCCAGGGTAGCCAGCAGATGTTCCCCGTGCGACCCACTGGCCGCGCGGGGCCAGTCAAGCCCGATGCGGCGCACGTGTTCGCACAGTGTTTCGGTTTCGAGCCGGTCACGGACGGTTTCGGAGTTGGTCTGGAACAGTGGCGAGAGCTCGGGTGCGAGCTCTCCCAGCGCCAAACTGCTGCACAGCCGGTGGGCCTGGCCGCACAGGTTGAACAAACTGGCCAGACGTGCGGGCAGCGCCTCAGCCGGGCAGCCTGCCGCCACCCGCCGTGCCAGCGCCTGTCGAGTGCTCTGGAGGTTGCTGCCGAGCACGCGGCGCGGATGCAGGCGCAGCCGCCCGGCCAGAGTATGGAATCCAGTATTCATGGATTGCGCATGTTCTCAGACGGAGCGCCGCCCCATTAGCAAGGCCCGGCGCGATGGCATGGCGATGGCAGGGGACGAACCAGCCGGCGTCGCCACCACCTGCTTACGTGGCACCCGCAGTTCGGCAAGCACGGTCAACGCAACCTCTTGGGCAAGTGCCTGGCTGCCAAATTCGTCCATGGGCGAGAAGAGGCTGCAACTTTCAATGCTGCCATTCGGCCCGCCTTCGGCGGCGATGAATTCGAAACACTCCCGACCGAAGGGGAGGATGCGCTTGCTCCCCACACGTGCCGCTCCTGCGTCGGCAGTCAGAAGCCGAACCAGACTCAAGAACCATGGGGTGATGAGCACACCCTCGGCGACCGTCTGTTCAGCATCGCCCCACTCGAAGCCGATGGCCTCGACGGCCAAGGCCGGATTCAGGATGGGTAGACCCTGCATGCGCTCAATCTGTACGTGGCGGTAGAAGTCCACTAGATGCTGCACGCGTTGGTCCAGAACACACCGCAGAACCGGCTGTGCCGGGCTGCTGGCGGAATCAGCCCGAGAGGGGGAAGATGCGAAATGGTGCAGAGCATTCATTCGATCATCAGAAATTGCTCGGCATCGCAATCGCAGTTAGGGCAGCGCCAGTGCGGTGGCAGATCGGCGAATGGCGTGCCAGGCGGGATCTGCCACTGCGGGTCGCCGATCGCAGGGTCATAGATCCACCAGCAGATCTTGCATTCCAGGCGCGAGCCTGGCTTGAGCACCTCGCGGTTACCAAGGTACGAGCCTTCAAAGCCTTGACCGTCGAAGCCGCTCATGTGGACTCCAGATAAGTCAGAATGTCTTGCAGCCGCTCGTGTGAGTCGCGCAGGTCTTCCGGTGCCGCCATCGCGACCTCAGGCATATCGACCACCTCGACCGTGTTGAGAATCGCCTTATCCATGGAGTTGTAGTACACCACGCGCCAGCAGTGGGGCAAACGGGTATTGGATATGCGACAGTTGCCATAGCCGCGCGAAAGCAGCAGCACGCGGCCGGTGCCCAACTGGTGGTCAAGAAAACCGATGTCTTCGGGCGTGACGGGCAGCAGCGTCAGATTGATTACGTGCGAGGTCTGGCCCGGCTGCCAGCGCGCCACCTGATCGCGCACCTCGTCGACCAGCAACGGCGCGTTCTGTACGTTGGACGGCAACGGTCCGAGCCAGGGCCGGTACCCGCTTTCAGCGTCCTCCTTGGCCACCAGCCGCAGCAGCGCCGGCACCGGTCCGGCCTCGATCACGTCGTCGATCAGCGCGCCTGCGTTGAAGGTCATAAGACGCCAGACGCCGGCGAACACCGACTCCTGGATGTGCACCTCCAGCGGCGAGGCCTCCTCGCGCACGATGGCGCTGGCTTCGCCCTCACCCATCACCTGGTCGATCAGGCGCCGGTCTTCCGTCGGCAGATTGAGCAGGCCGATCTGACCGCCCACCCCGCCTCCAGCCACCTGGTCTAACAATGTCAGCACCTGGCCCAGCACATCGCGTGCAACCGCGCGACCGGCAATTTCTCCCGGTTCAGGTAGCATGGGCGCGCGGTAGGTATCCATTTCCTTGGGCATGGGCAGGTAGTCGAGGCTCTCTTCTTCGGTCTGGGTGCCGGGGCCGAGAGCGACCACGGGAATCGGAAAGGCTTTCATCAAAAGGCTCCTTGTGCGACGTTGCGGCGTGACCAGCGGTTTCAGTGGCAGCTGCTGCCGCCGCTCTGGCTGACCACCGGGATGCCGATAGTGGGCGGGCGCGAAGGCGGCATGGCGAGCGCAGCGGCGACGCCAGCCAGATAGATATCCCAGTCCTGCATGCCGGCGATGGCGGTCACGTATAGGCCGTCGCGGAAGAACAGCAGCGAGGGCCAGCGCTGCGAGCCGTAGAGGCGAGCCACTGCATCCTCGCTGTCGCGCGGCACCACGGCGATGCCGAAGCGGTTCGGAAAGGACTTCATTAGTTCGGGCAGTACGGCCGCCACGTCCACACCTTCAGGGAAACGCACCGGGTCACCAGCGAGCAGCACGACGCGGTCGCCACCGCCCGCGGTCCAGTCGGTCACTGTCTGTTCATCTACCCAGGCAGCGCCGAAATCGCGGGCCAGGCGCTGTACCAAAGGAGCGTGGGCTGCAGTCACTTCCATCATCTATTCTCCAGAAGAAAATCGCTGGCCGGTGAGGGCTCGAAGTTGTTCGGTGTTCATCTGCGAGGGCAGCATGAAATCGACATTGGCCAGCGCATCGGCGCCCTGCATGGCGCCAAGCACCAGGTCCAGTGCCGCATTCACCTCAGCCGCACGCTCCGCGTCGATGACTTCGCGAGCATCGTCGAGGAACACCAGTAGCCAGTAGCCGGGCACCACCTCGCCGACCAATGCCGTGTTGATGCGGCGGCGCTCGCTGCGGCCTTCGCACAGCGCGAAGCGGCCATCGGTCTCGAGCACCTGCATAGGGATTCCGATACACATGTCAGAGGTCCTTGACCAGAAACCTGTCGTCGCCGATGCGGCATGCTTCTTCCGCCGTCGGGCGTTGCGCTTCGTAGGCGGTCAGAGCCAGTTCGTCCAGCGTCACGGCTTCGCGCGGTGCCAGCGGGGTCTCACGCAGAGCAGGGCGGGCGCCCCACCGTTCAAGTTCGGACACACCCAGCGCCAGCGCCTCTTCCATCGCGGCCTTGACTACCGGGCGCAGGCTGCCGCCGTAGTCCTCCAACTCCTGCGGCTGGCAGCCGATCAGCAACACCTGCTGCGGGTATTTGGCGGTCAAGACAGCGAGCGAGAGCACCTCTTGGAAGCCGGTCTGGTGCAGACTCATTTTTTTGGTGCCCATGAAGCGCGGAACCTCGTCATCGCGCACCACTTTCAGCGTGCCGGGTTCGAGACCGTAATCGATGGCGTCGAAGATCAGCAGCGCGTCCGCTTCCTGTACATGCTGGATCAGATACAGGCCCTGGGTGCCGCCATCGATGAGCTGCACGTGATCGGCAAACTCGTAACGGCGCTGCAGCGCCTCGATGCAACGCACACCGAAGCCTTCGTCAGCCCAGAGAAGGTTGCCGATGCCCAGCACGACAATGTGAGTCGGCAAGGTGTCACCAGAGGAGTTACAGGCGTTTTCGGTCGAAGTGGCGCTCATGGCATGCGAGCCTGTGTGAATTCAGCGAAGGGGTTGGGTCGGCAAGGACAATCGCTTCCAGGCACGGAAGCTGTCCCAGGCAGCTTGCTGGGCGAGCCAGAAGCCGGCGTCGATGCCGAACTGGTGGGCACAGCGGATGGCGGTGTCGGTCGACATGGCGCGCTGCCCGTGCACGAGCTCATGCAGCCGCCGGCGGGACATACCCAGGAGTCGCGCCGCCTCGGACTGGCTCAGCGCCAGGGGAGCAAGACAGTAGCGCTGCAGCAGTTCGCCCGGATGTCGGGGGGTGCGCAGAGGGATGCCTACGGGGCGGTCGCGCCAGCACCGCACTCGCGCTGGCGCGTCGCGTTGGTCAACGGCAGGATAAGATCCCGTAGGCATGAATCGCTCAGTCCTTGAAGGTACGGTACCCTGAAATCATGGTACTGACGACGCTCTGGCGCCCCATGATGTCTTCGCGGATGGCGGCATAGATGTGCAGAATGACGAAGACGATCATCGCCCACATGCCGACGCGATGCCAGGAGTGCACATCCTGGCTCTGCCCGAATAGCGGGATGACCCAGCCGAACAGGCGCTCCTGCCAGGAGCCTGCCTGTGAACCTTCACCGTAGAGGGCAAATCCGGTGAAGACCATGAAGATGCACGTCAATACAAAGACGAAGAACATCGCGAAGCGCGCGAGCGGGTTGTGACCAACATAGCGGCCCGGGCGTGGCGCAATGAAAGCGTACCAACGGAGCATGCCGGCCACCTCCTGCCAGTAGACCCTCTGGAAAATCGGCACGGAGAACAACTCGCGTGCGTGGTGGTTGCCTACAAATGCCCAATAGATACGGCCCAGCAAGCCAACGGCGAGAATGTATCCGGCGGCAAAGTGTGCGAAGCGGATGTAACCCATCAGGAAATGGTCACTGGCCTCGCCCGGCATGGTGGGCAATGGTCTGCCGATGAAATATCCGGTCAGGCACAGGACGACGATGGACAGCGCATTGATCCAGTGCCAGAAGCGGACTGGCGCCTCATACACATAGACCGACTTGATGGACTGGCCGCGTGCAACCGCGCCGTCATCGACGCCTGTGACGTCGGCAAGGTGTTCGGATGCGGTAATAGTCACTTTGGTCTCCTCGTTGTGATGATCGCTTGCTCGCCGGCTTCAGGCACCAACCTGTGCCAGCAAGAAAGCGCCCGCCAGACCGATGGCAGCACCCAATGCACCGACAGCTGTGGCAACCATGCGCACAGCCATATGGCGCAGACCGGTCACGGCCGCCAATCCCAGCATGTGCAGGACAGCAGTACTTAGCAGGAAGCCGGCGGCATAGGCCGCGAAGCCAACTGCCGGCGATTCCGCGCCATGCGCCAGTCCGTGCAGGCCGCCCATTAAAGCGATCAGCACTAGTTCCCCGCCGCTGCCCGGAACCCTCAACTGCCGCGCTTGCCACAGCATGACCCCCGAGAGCACCACACTCAGCGCCACGGCATACTCAAGCATGGGCACCGTCATGCCCAAGGCGCCCAGCGCAGCCGCCCCGGCCATGGTGACGAGAAATACGACGGGACCAAGCCACGCCCGACGCGCGGGCAGCGCGCAGACGGACCACACGCCAACGGCCAGCATCACAAGGAGATGATCCAGCGCCAGCGGGTGATACAGGCCCGCAAACAGGCTGGTGACGTCATGGCCGGGATGGGCCTGAGCCATGCCCGAGCCGAGCACGGCGGCCACAACGGTCAGGTGTTTCAGCGAACAATACTTCATGGTCATTTCCAATCGTCATTAGTGGTTCAGGTTCAACGAACGGTGACCCGGCTCATTTCCTGGCCGTCTTCGCTCATCACGTGGGTGGAGCAGGCCAAGCAGGGGTCGAAGCTGTGCAACGTACGCAGGATCTCCAGCGGTTGCTCGGGGTTGACCATGGGCGTGTTCATCAGCGAGGCTTCAAAGGCGCCGATCTGACCCTTGTGATCGCGGGGCGACCCGTTCCAGGTGGTGGGCACCACGCACTGGTAGTTCTCGATCTTTCCGTCTTTTATCTTGATCCAGTGGCCCAGCATGCCGCGCGGCGCGGCCACTGTACCCACACCCTTGGCTTCCTTAGGCCAGGTGGAGGGGTCCCACTTTTCGACATTGGCGGTGGCGGTGTCGCCTGCCTTGATGTTGGACACGAGCTGCCTGAAGTCGTCCATCATCATTTCGGCGGCGTACTGGCTTTCCAGGGCACGGGCCAGCGTGCGACCGATGGTGGTGGGCAGCAGCTGCTTGGCGCTGTAGCTCGTCTTGGGCAGACCCAGTGCTTTGGGAATGGTGCTGTTGATGGCCACGGCCGATTCGTCGACCTGCTGCTTGACGCGCTGGCACCACTTGTTACCCTTCATCGCGTGAGCGTAGCCCAGAATGTAGCGCGAGAGCGGGCCGACCTCGACCGCGTGGCCGCGCCAGCGCGGCGACTTGATCCAGCTGTACTTAGCTGACTCATCGAGTTGCTCGATCTTGGTCCGTGAGCCCTTGAAGTTCGGTCCTTCGGGTTTGTAGTTGGGTTCGGTGACGCCGTCCCAGGGGTGCAGGCCCTTGGTCTCGTCGCCATACTTGTACCAGCTGTGGGTCACGAACTCCTGCACCTGCTCAGGGTCGCGCGGGTCTATCGGTTCGATCTTGTCCCAGTTGCCGTTCAGGATCACGCCGCCCGGCAACTGGTGCGTGCTGTGGTCGTACGGCACCTTCTCGTAGGTACCGTAGTCAGCCACATTGGTGGCACTCAGACCGCCGCCGTAGAGCCAGCCGGCCTGCTTGTAGATGGTGCCGATGGCCAGCACGTCGGGAATGTAGACATTGTTGTTGAACTCGATCATTTCCTTGATACGAGCTTCGACAAAATTTAGGCGCTCCATGTTGATGGGTGCACCGGCGGCGCCATTGCCGTCGATGTTGATGGCACAGGGCACGCCGCCCACCATGTAGTTCGGGTGCGGGTTCTTACCGCCGAAGATGGTGTGCACCTTCACCCATTCCTTCTGCAAGTCCAGGGCTTCGAGGTAGTGGGTGACCGCCATCAGGTTGGCCTCGGACGGCAGCACATAGGCCTTGGATCCCCAGTAGCCATTACTGAAGGGACCGAGCTGGCCACTCTCGACAAATTTTTTCAGGCGGTTCTGGACATCGCGGAAGTAACCCGGCGAAGACAGCGGGTGCGAGGGCGACACCAGCTGCTGCAGTTCGCTGGTCTTCTTCGGATCGGCCTTGAGTGCCGACACCACATCCACCCAGTCCAACGCATGCAGGTGGTAGAAGTGCACCGCGTGGTCATGCACCTGCAGCGTCTTGGCCATCATCTCGCGGATGAGATGGGCGTTCAGCGGGATCTTGATGCCCAGCGCGTCCTCCACCGCGCGCACACTGGTGAGCGCGTGACAGCCGGTACAAACGCCGCAGATGCGTTCCACGAAGGCCCACGCGTCGCGCGGGTCACGACCTTTGAGGATCACTTCCAGACCACGCCACATGGTCCCGGTGGAAACGGCATTGCGAATCACATTCTTGCTGTCGAGATTGACCTCGCATCGCATGTGCCCCTCGATGCGAGTCACCGGATCGACTACGACGCGGCGGCCGGAGTTATCGAGCTTAAATCCTTGCGTTTCGTATGCACCCATTTTGATTTCCTGTTCTTTATCAGCGATTTGCATTCGGGGCTTCGGGCATCTTTACGTTGTCGCGTACTCTCTTGGCCACCGACAAAGCCGCATGCGCCGCCACCGCCGCTCCAACGATGCTGGCCGCCGCCGTGCCAACCTTGTCAGCGTTGGACTCGACACCGAAAGGCTGGATGCTGGTAATGCGGTCGTAGAAGGAGCCTTTATCCCAGAAACCGTCTTCAGAGCAGCCGATGCAACCGTGACCGGCCTTGATCGGGAAGCTTGTGCCCTCGTTCCACTGCACCGTTGAACACGCGTTGTAGGTTGTCGGCCCCTTACATCCAACCTTGTAGAGACAGTAGCCCTTGCGCGCGGACTCGTCGTCGAAGGCCTCGACAAACTGACCTGCATCGAAATGCGGTCGGCGATAGCACTTGTCGTGGATGCGCTGGCTGTAGAACATCTTTGGACGTCCCTGGCGATCCAACTCCGGGATCTTGTCGAAGGTGAGCATGTAGGTAATCACGCCCGTCATCACCTCCGGAATCGGTGGACAACCCGGCACCTTGATGATGGGCTTGTCGGTGATGACCTTGTGGATTGGCGTAGCCTGAGTGGGGTTGGGCTTGGCAGCCTGCACACAGCCCCAGGAAGCACAGGAACCCCAGGCAATGACGGCCTTGCAATCCTTGGCCACTCGCTTGAGCTTCTCGATGAAGGGCTTTCCCCCCTGGATGCAAAACATGCCGTCCTCGTTCAGAGGCGGATTGCCTTCGACGGCCAGGATGTAATTTCCCTTGTATTTCTTCGTAATTTCGTCCAGGATGGCCTCGGCCTGATGGCCCGCGGCAGCCATCAGCGTGTCGTCATAATCCAGCGAAATCATGGACAACACGACGTCTTTCGCCAGCGGATGCGCGCTCCGAATAAAGCTTTCCGTGCAACAAGTACACTCCAGTCCGTGCAGCCATAGTACCGGTGTGCGCGGCTTGTTCTCCATTGCATGCGCAATCTGCGGTACTACCGAAGGCGCCAGGCCCAGAGATGTGGCCGTGAGCGAGCAGTACTTCATCAGGCTGCGTCGAGAAATACCCTTGCGGCGCATTACCTCGTAGAAAGTCTCAACCATATTTGTCTCCATAGGCTTGTTAACCATGTGAACGGCGATCCGACGCTTAGCAGCATGATCGGCAGGAACAATGCAATTCACGTGCCAATCTTTGAGAACCCAGGGATAACCCTTGTTTTTAATCAAATCTGGTGCCCGAAATCTAGTTTGGTGGCCGGGTCAAGCTGACTTCCTAAGAAGTCGGCGGAAACGCAACTTCCACCTCGTATAGAAGATTGGAAACTTTATTTGCGCCCTGAATCGCCCCGGGTTCGATAGACACGATTGAGCCTCGGATGCTGAAAATCCGCTTGTCCAGTTCACGACCGACTGATATGGGTCGGCAACACCAGTTCGTGGGCCCCGATAGCGGCCACCCGCTGGTCCAAGTTTGGCCGTCTGGCCATCTGCAGCAACAGTGCCTTGAACGGCCGCTTCGCGAAAGCGGCCGGCTAGGCTGCGAGCTGCTCAATGACCGATACCGATGGGAGCGGTCATTGGCGCTTCGAAATCAAGTGACGGCAGCCAGCCTAGACGTGACGCCCAGAAACTGGCCGAGCGCTGCGAAAAATGCAGAGGATATTGGCGTCTTGCGACTGCGGTTCACAGTCTGCAAGACCTCGCATCAAGCGGCGCACCTCACTTTGGCACGCAGATATCTCCATGTAATATATTTTCGTATATGATGTGGTTTTATATACCATCTAACCCGAAAGCGATGAATCCACCCAATCTTCTTGAAAAGAACCGCTACAAGGTCATGCGCCGCATGGCTCTGTGGGAGGGGCGTCTGAGTCGCGGCCGCATCATGGGCGTCCTGGGCCTAAGTGGTATTCGGGTGAGCCAACTCCTCAGAGAAATCCGGGAAGAAACCCCTGACTGGTTTGAATGGGACAGCAAAAGTAAGTCTTACTTTGTCACCCCCGCGGCCTACAAGAAGGCTCAGGTTGAACTCAAGGCTGGCAACTCGGATCTGAGCTTGGCCGCATATCTGGCAGAGGCGGACATTCATGCGGACCTCACCCCGGGTGCCGGCCCGATCACCGTGGCCCCTTGGGGCTTCTCCCAGGTCAACCCCAACATCTTCTCTCGCATTCGTCTAGCCATCGAGCGAGGCACGCGACTAAAACTTGAGTACCGATCCATGCGCACCCCCGAGCCACATCCACGGACTGTGGAGCCACACAGCCTGGTGCAGGCCGGCCGGCGCTGGCACATGCGCGGCTACTGCCTGGAGACCCGTGACTTTCGAGACTTTGTGCTGGGGCGCATTGCGAAACTCTCCATGCTGGACCAAAAGGCCGAAGCCACGTCCGCAGAGGACACCAAATGGAACGCTGTGGTGAAAGTCCGTATCCAGGCGCATCCCAAGCTAACACCTGGCCAGCAGGACCTCGTACGTAGCGAGTATTTCGAGGGGACTGCGGCGCGCGTACACAGCTGCCGCGGCGCTCTGCTGCCCTATCTGGTTCAGGAGCTACGCCTCGCCCTGGACATCACCAAGGAATTGCCGCCCGACTACCAGTTGGCGGTGGACAACGTCGAGGAGGTGCGGCCATGGCTGTTTCCCGCGTAGCACCCGCTTCCATGGCGCTCTTCCAGCGCATCCCAGAACACCTGTTCGGGCCTCTGGCCTCGCAGAACCGCCACGGCTACTGGGCGCTGCTGTGCCACCTGCACCGCCACCGCTTCGGCCCCGACGCACCCCTGCCGCCCAGCTACGGCTTCCTGCAGCGCGAGATCACCCAGGAGATTGAGGATCACCTCAAATACGCCGAGGAATGGCAGCCCGAGTCGGGCGAGCCGCCGGACACGCCACTCAATATCCGCGCCATCGGCATCTTCAACCGCCTGCTCGAAGCCGGCTGGTTTCGGCTGGAGAAGTACGGCATCGAAAAGACGGTCAACATGGCGCCGGCCGTGGGCCAGCTGCTGACCCAGCTGATCAACTTCGCCGAGACGGGACCGGTTTTTGTGTCGGGCAAGATCCGCTCGATCGACGCGGCCGTCGCGCAAGTCCACAAGGGCGAAGCCTCGGGCGACCTGATGCGCGAAGCGGCCGAGCAATGCCGCAACCTGCTGGTCTACATCCGCAACACCGGCACCAACGTGCGCGACCTGATGTCCACCATCGGCGCGCAGGCGACCACGGCCCAATACGTCCGGACTTTCTTTCAGGACTACATTCAGCAGGTCTTCATCGGGGACTACCAGGAGCTTCGCACCAGCGAACATCCGCTGTCCAAGCGCCAGCACATCCTGGAGGCCGTGCAGGAAATCGATACCGACCCCCAGCAGCGCGAGCGCCTGCTCGACTGGTATGTCAACCGCCTGAGCGATGGCGACGAGAGCAAGGGCCACGCGGCGTTTCAGCGCGACCTGCAGCGTCTGTACGAGCTTGAGCGCATCGAAGAATACCTCACGCGCCTGGACGACGAAATCCGCGGCGCCAACAAGCGCGCGCTGGCCTTCCTTGAGTACAAGCTGCGCGCCATCCGCCCAATCGACACGC
>NZ_BCWP01000041.1 GCF_001592265.1 Curvibacter delicatus NBRC 14919
GAGGGTCGGCCGTGATTCCTGAAAATTTCGCAGAATCGAGACTAACCCATTGATATTTCAGGAGAATTTGATTTTGTAGTCGATGGGTTCGATGGCCCGTCCGAGGTCCAGCGTGTAGTCCCCGAACCGGTTGATGTGGCTGGTCCGGTATGGTGACAAAGCCTTCAGCACCGGCTCGCCCACCGGGTATCCCTGGCTTTGCAGCTCTTTGAGCTTGCGCGACATCCACTGCACGTTGTGCAGAATCACCATATTGGCCACGAGTTGGCTGTACTTGATGACCTTGCGCTGCTCGTGGCGCAGGTTCTCGGCGATCACCCCTTCCCCGCCGAAGAACAGCCATTTCACGAAATTGTTGAACTCCTCGCTCTTGTTGGTCGCGGCATGGATCGACCGGCGCAGCTCCACGTCGCTGATGTAGTCGAGCAGGAACAAGGTGCGGATCACCCGCCCGAGCTCGCGAAACGCGAAGTAAAGCTTGTTTTTGTGGCTGAAAGTCCCCAGCCGCCTGAGGATCATCGACGGCGTGATCCGGCCGAGCTTGATGGAAACCGCCACGCGCAGCATGTCGCGGTAGTGCAGCTTGATCAAATCCCAATCGATCGTTCCACGAAACAGACTCTGGATGTGCTTGTACTGCACCCCTGGTTCTGCCTTGAAGAACACCAGGTCCTTGATGTTGCGTATGCGCGGCATTAGCTTAATCCCCAGCAGGTGCGACAGTCCAAAAACCGGCGCGCTCTGCGCCTGTGTGTCGCCATGCAGGGTATCAGGCTGGATGTCGGACTCGTTCTTTACCAGCCCATCGAGGATGTACACGGCCTCATAGACGCCACAGGGAATGAAGTGGCTGAACAGCGCGATGTACATGTCCGAGACGTGGTAGTACCCGATGCCGCCGTAGCCGCCATAGCGCAGGTGGTATTCGGATAGCAGGTTTTGCTCGTAGACGTTCCACTTGGTGCCATCCGCCGAAGCGCTCTTGCCAGTGCCCCAGAATTGCGGTAGGGAGAACCGGTTGTAGGCGTTAACGACCTTGAAGATTGCCTTGTCGAGCCGCTCCTCCGTCACGTGGTGCAGGTTGAGCCATGCCACCTGCTTGCGCGATAGGCCCTTGACCGACAGCGCGGTCTGGGTCGGCCCCAGGTTGCAACCGTAGCAGAACAGCGTTGTCAGGAAGCGTTTGCGGGGATCGTCAACCTTGCTCTCAAAGCCCGACAAGGGGCCGAACAGCTTGTGCAGATCCAGCCACCGCTCGGTTTCGGTCAGCACATCCAGAATGCTGGACGTTGCCATCGAATCGGTGATGGCCTGATCGACCTCCGGCAGCCCTTCCGGTGGCGGCGCCCGCTCGCTGCGCCGCAGCAGCAAGCCAGACTCAGTCATCGCCACATGCTCGTTGTCCGGGAAACGGGCGTCGACCTGGCGGGCCAAACTGGCGAGTTGCTGCTTGTGCTGCACGACGAAATCGTCAGCATCCGCCGGCAGTCCGACCATGTCGCTGTACTGGCTGATTTCGGCATCGAACTCCTCCCAGCTCACCAGGTGGTCGCGGTAGTCGTCGTACTGGTCGCTGTTCTGCACATACAGGTCGCCGGACTTCAGCTCGTCCATCACATGCGAAAGAATGCACAGCTCCAGGTACTTGCGATGGATGAGGCCCGGAACCGCTTCCTCGTCTTGACCCTGAATCAGCGTGTGCCATTTCCTATCGGCCAGCCAGGTCAGGTCGAGCAGGATGGCTCCGCTGTCGGCGGGAACATACTCCTTGTGGCTGGAGCGGAACTGCGCGATCCAGCTTACTGCGCGTAACAAGGAGTCATCCGGCGACGATGACTTTAGCGCCATCGCATCGAGGCACTGGAACAGCAGCGATCGCCTGGCGCGGTAGGGCTGTAGCATGAACGGGTAGTAGTTGTTGCCCGCATAAGCAATGTGTTCATCGCAGCGTTCAATCCAGGCAGCCGGATCGTCGCCCAGCATTTTGCGCATCCTGCCAACCCGCTGCGCTTCCGTCCCGTCGTCCTCGAAGGCGGTCAGCACATCGCGGAACTGGGCGATCAGCGCCTCGCCTTGCGCCACATGCTCCAGCTGGTATTGCTTCAGGCGCTCGCGTGCGACGTTGTGCATATTGCGCACGGACCGGATGAAGATGTCGGCAATGTCGTCGACGGCCTTTTGCAATTGCGCCTGAATCAGCAGCACCGCCAGGGCGTAGCGCTTGATCGGCTTAAGCGCCTGCATTTCGCGCACATTGAGTGCGCGGGCTTCGAGCACGAACTGGGTTCGCTTTGGTACCGAGACGCCGTCGATCGCCGGCATGCCTTCGGCCAACTCGCGCAGCGCCTGGATGTGCGTCAGGAAACTGGCGACCTCGCGCACGCTGGGCTGCTTGGGCTCGCGCTTGAGCTGGTCCCATTGGCTGCGGCCCTTGCGGGTGCGAAACATCTGGTCGATCCCGGCCTGCTGGGCATCGGTCAGGGCCGTGGAAATATGCTTGTAGAGCTCGTCATTGACCTTCACCCGCGCCCGGCTCGCGATGCGTGACAGCGTGACGAATCCCGGCAGCACGTAGCGGTGATGAACCAGTTCTTCCAGGAGGATGTTGATGATGTCGGGTAGTTCCTGCTTAGTCTGTGCCGCCTTCACCGCCTCGCCTTCGAGCCAGTCCTGTGCGTCGGCATCCAGGAGCCTCAGGCCGACGAACTCGCGCAGCCGCCGCTGGTGTAGCGACTTGCTACCAGACTGGTCGTAGCGCTGCAGCATTGCTGTGGAGAACGGTTGGACGCGGTAGTGCTTACAGATGTGTTTGATGACCGCGTTTGGCACGATGTCCATCGTGACGAAGTAGCCCAGCCGCTGCAGCATCTTCAGTTGGACCGCGATCAAAGCCTGCGTCGTCGCCCGGCGGTACGCGTTCGCGATGAAGCGGCGTTCCGTCGCGCTGGGCGTGAACGCCGAGATCAGGTCCTGGTCACTGATCTCGGTCCTGAGTTGCGGATAGGCGGTGTCGTTGATTCCACTCATGGGGGCATCCGGTCGATCGGGCGCAGGCGGGGCGAGTCAGATTCGAACTCTACTGGAGTTTTTGGCGGAGCCTCTTAGTTCAGCAACACCGCGTTCAACCGATGTTCTGTGTTTTGTTCCCATCATGACCTCTTCGGTTGGCGTAGTTGCTGGTGCACGCCGTGGACATGGACTGCATGGCCGTGATCAGCAGAACTGCGCCCCTGTAGTCGCGCAGCCCTCTCCAATCCGCTCAAAATGCCACAATCGGTCGCTACTTGATTGCTGACGCATTGCTCGCGCAGCGTTCTCAATTCCTTTTCGAGCACCTTGAGTTCACGTATCCGCGCGACGACATGGCCGATGTGCTCGTCCAGCAGCATATTGACTTCGCCGCAGTTTTCCGCAGGTGCATCCTTGAAGCGCAGCAAAACGCGGACTTCGTCGAGCGTCATATCCAAACTACGACATTGCCGAATGAGCGACAAACGTTCAGCATGGTCATCCTCGTAGATCCGGTAATTGCCTTCGGTTCTGGATGGCTCAGGCAGAAGACCTTCGCGCTCGTAGAAGCGGATTGTCTCGACCTGAGTGCCGGTGGCGCGTGCCAATTCCCCGATTTTCATGGGTGCTTCTCCTGAGGAGCCAAATTCCTGGATCTGTGCAAATTGTTCCAATTCTAGGCACTTGACTCTTTAGTGGCTAGAGGGTTTCCAATACCTTCATTCAAGGAGAAATCGATGAGATCAGCGCAAGCCGGCGGTGCCGGCGAAACCAGTTCGTGCGGGTGTGAAAGCAGTTGCAGTATCACGTCCGCAGTCCCTATGCCTGCGGGGCCTGCATCAGAGGAGACTGGCGGCTCGGTGTTTCGCATTCCCACCATGGACTGTGCGACTGAGGAAGCCGAGATTCGCCGGGCCCTGGAGGGAATTCCCGGGCTGCGTGGCATCAGCTTTCAATTGTCAGCGCGCACGCTGCGAATCGATGCTTCCAGTACGGTAGTTCCGCTAGCCCTAGACGCGATTCGTCGGGCCGGCTTTGATCCCCAACCTGTCGCCTCCGGCAGCCCGCAAGCTCATGGACGTACATCCGCATCCAGGGATTTGTGGCGTCTGGCCTTGGCTCTGCTGCTGGCGGTTGGGGCAGAGCTGCTGGCCTTCTTCGCACCCAACGCGATGGCATTCAAAGGCGCAGGTATGGCCTTGGCTACCGCTGCGATCTGGCTGTCAGGATTCTCGGTCTACCGCAAGGGCTTTGCCGCCTTGCGACATGGTCGCTTGAACATCAATGCCCTGATGACAGTCGCCGTGACAGGCGCCTTCCTGATTGGCCAATGGCCGGAAGCCGCCATGGTGATGGCACTCTACGCCATTGCGGAACTGATCGAAGCACGCGCCGTGGACCGGGCGCGCAACGCCATCCAGAGTCTGCTCGACTTGGCGCCTGACTCGGCCGAGGTCCACCAACCCGATGGCACCTGGCGGGCTGTCGCCTCAAAGGATGTGGTTCTTGACGCGATTGTGCGAGTCAAGCCAGGCGCACGCATTCCGCTTGATGGCGTCGTCATCGCGGGGGCCGGTGCCGTCAATCAGGCGCCGGTGACGGGCGAGAGCATTCCGGTCGACAAGGCGGTTGGCGACGCAGTTTTTGCTGGCACGATCAACGAAACCGGGATGCTCGAAATCAAGGTGACCGCTGCTGCCGCCAATACAACGCTGGCTCGCATCATCCAGGCAGTCGAACAGGCGCAGGGAACCCGTGCCCCCACACAGCAGTTTGTCGACAAGTTCGCGACCGTTTACACCCCGGCTGTTTTCGCGCTGGCTGTGGCGGTGGCTATTCTTGCACCGTTGCTGGTGGATTGGACCTGGGCACAGGCAATGTACAAGGCCCTGGTCCTGCTCGTGATCGCCTGCCCGTGCGCCCTGGTCATTGCCACGCCGGTCACCGTGGTCAGCGGGCTGGCGTCCGCCGCACGGCGCGGGATCCTGATCAAAGGCGGCGTTTACCTGGAAAGCGCCCACAAACTCAAAGTCATCGCCCTCGACAAAACCGGCACCATCACCGAAGGCAAGCCCAGGTTGGTGGCGACCGAGGTATTGACGTCGTCCATTCCTGAAGCGCAAGTGTTGCGCTGGGCCGGTGACCTTGCCGGCCACTCCGACCACCCCGTGTCCATAGCGATTGCCGCAGGACTGGGACAGAGTAATGGGCAGCTGACTGGATTTACGGCGTTACCCGGGCGCGGTATTGAAGCCATGGCTGATGGCCAGCGCCTCACCCTGGGCAACCATCGCCTGATTGAAGAGCGCGGACTGTGCAATGCCGGGATCGAAGCTCGGCTGGCGGTCCATGAAGCACAGGGACGAACCGTCACGCTGCTGGCCACGGATACCCAAGTGCTGGCCATCTTCGCCGTGGCCGACACCATCAAGGACAGCTCGCGTGAGGCGCTGGCTGAGCTGCACGCCCTTGGCGTTAGGTCGGTCATGCTGACGGGTGACAACGAGGCCACCGCCAAAACCATCGCCAGCCAGGCCGGCATCGACGATGCGCGCGGCAATTTGCTGCCGGAGGACAAGCTGGCAGCTATCGAAACCCTGCAAAAGCGTTATGGGATGACGGCAATGACCGGCGACGGCATCAACGATGCCCCTGCGCTGGCCCGCTCCGACATCGGGATCGCCATGGGCGCCGCCGGCACCGATACGGCCATGGAGGCGGCCGATGTGGTCATCATGAACGACGATCTGCGGCGAATTCCGGAAACTATCCGTCTGTCGCGCCGCACCCATGCCGTGCTGTGGCAGAACATTGCCCTGGCGCTGGGCATCAAGTTCGTGTTTCTGCTGCTGGCCATCTTCGACAACGCCACGATGTGGATGGCGGTATTTGCCGATATGGGCGCGAGTCTGATCGTGGTGTTCAATGGTTTACGTTTGCTGCGTCGATGACGTCCATTCATTTGAGGGGATTCAGTGGTCTTTTTGTGCGTTGTCTGAAGCAGTCGGTCCTGCGATTGAATTTCGGCGTCAACCGACACCGAAATTCAACCGCAGTAGTGTCAGTGCCCCTTTGGGGCTTTTCAAGGAGATTCGAAATGCGAAAAGTGACTTTGAGTGCGGCCTTGGCCGCAGCCCTGATTTCGATGGGATCCGTCAACGCGCAGCCGGCTGCATCTTCAGAAAAAGCTGCACAAGCGCAAGCCAAATCGCCCGATGTGGCGGAGTTTGACAAGCAAGCCGTACAGATCCAGGAAAACATCAAGAAGTTGCAGGAGCAGATGGACAAGATCCGTCAGACGCAAGACCCTCAGGAGCGGCAAAAGCTGCTCCAGGAGCATAGGGTCACCATGCAAAGCAGCATGGGAATGATGCAAGGTATGTGGGGCCCCGGCATGATGGGGTGCTGCGGGGTAGGTCCCATGATGGGCGGCGGCTACATGATGGGTGGTCCCGGGATGATGGGTTGGCGCGGGATGGGTGGCTATTACTCCCGACTGACCCCGGAGCAGCTGAAGCAACGACAGTACATGATGGATCAGTACCTCGGTATGCAGCAGCAGATGATGAATCACATGCTGTGGCAGCAGAATTACATGTGGTCGAGGTGATGGCTGAATTCGTGCCTAAAACCTCCGATCTCCCAGCAGATTTGATCACTTGATAAACTTCATCCCGAACCGTCGCCGAGTCTTGCCAAATTCATGATCCGCTCTAAACGCTTTCGCTCCTTTCTGGCGATGCTGCTGGCCTTCTGCCTGGTCAGTGCGTCGCTATGGAGCGTTAGTGCCGAAGCCATGGCAGACGCCTTGGCGGACGAAGTCAGTCATGTCAGCATGGATCGCGGCACGGATCATGGCCCCGCTGACAAGGCCTGCAACCATGGGTGCCACGCTCAAACCCATCTGGCAGGGTTCGATTGCAGCATCGCGCAGTTCATCATGCCTGTTTCCACGCAGGTTTCCTGGGCCCAATCCCGGCTGGTCATACCCAGACGTCCAGCCGACGGCCCCTTTCGCCCTCCTCGAGACACCTTTCAAGTCTGATTCGTCGCAATTTGTCGACGGGCCGAAGCTCGCCGATTTGACTCTGCTTGAAAGGTTATTTACATGTTTATCGGCAATTTTGCCGGGGGAGGCGCATGGCTGCGCGCCCTTGGCATCATGGCGGGGATTTCCCTTGCCATTGGGGCCGCTCGCGCTGCGGCCACCCCCCTGACACTCGAAGACGCGTGGCGCCTCGCCGAAGCGGCCAACTCGACGTTGCGTGCGGCGCAGGCCGGACTCAGCGCAGCTGAAGGCCAACTGCGGGACGCATCCGGTCTGTTTTACAACAATCCCACGCTGTCGACCGACCAGACCAGTCGCCGGACTAACCCGAATGGTCAACCGGAAAACCGATTTCACGAGCAAGCCATCGGCATCTTCCAGACCTTTGAAATCGCTGGACAGGCGGGGTTTCGACGCAGCGCGGCAGAACAAGATCTGGCCGCGACCCGGATGATGCTTGAGGAAACGCGGCGCCAGGTACGTGCTGAGGTAGAGCAGCGCTTTGCCCGGGTACTGGTATTGGAGCGTCGTATCGACGCCGAGCGTGACGCGGTGGCGGCGGTGGAGGAAGCCGCAAGTGCGGTCAGGAGGCGTATGGCTGCGGGCGAGGACAGCCGCCTGGACAGCAATCTGGCAACGGTGGAGGCCGAACGTGGCCGCAATCAGCTTGCCGCGCTGACAGAGCAACTGCTGCAAGCCAGAGAAGAACTCGCAGCCATATTGCAATTGCCAGCCGACAACGTACCTGTCGTTGCAGGCGAATTGAACGCGGGGGCGCCGACCTACACCCTCGACGCACTGCTCGTGTCGGCAGCCAAACGCTCGCAGCTACAAGCACTTGAGCACCGAGAAGAGGCGGCTCACAGGCGACTTGATTTGGAGAATGCCTCGGTCGTGCCGGATGTGACGCTGGGATTGAGCGTGGGCCAGGACGCCCCCTACGATAGCCGCGAGCAGTTCACCCGTCTGACCCTATCCGTTCCCCTGCCGCTGTTCCGGCGCAATGCCGCAGGCATCGGCAAGGCAGCAACCGAACTGTCCCAGGCTCAGATCGAACGCGAAAGCACGATTCGCAACATCAACGCCCAAGTGCGAACCCTCTGGCAACGTCTTGACAGCCTCAGGGAACGCGTCAAGCGACTTACCGAGTCTGTCTACCCCGCCCTCGACGAAAACCGCCGCTTGTCGACCACTGCCTACCGTGCCGGCGAAATCGGCTTGCTGCAACTGCTGCTCGTTAACCGCCAACTTCTTGATGCTCGCCGCGACTACCTCGACGCAGTGGGCGAATTCGTTCAAACCCGCATTGCCCTGGAACAGGCGGCCGGATGGCACGCTGACCTGACGGAGAAAAACAAATGACTCGAATCCATCTTTTGGCCACAGCCCTGGCGCTCGGTCTTGCACTTGCCGGCTGCAACAAACCTGAATCACCCGGCAGGCTTGAAGCGGCCCAACATGCCGAGGCCGAGCCGGCCGAAACTGGCACTATTGCCTTGACCGACCAGGAAATCAAGGAGACGCGCATCCGCACCGAACAGGCCAGCGAGAGGGAGGTCGCCGAGCGCATCCAGTTGACGGCCACCATCCAATCCAACCAGGACCGATTGGCCCACGTGGCGCCCCGGGTGCCAGGACGCATTGTCGGGATCAGCGCCAAATTGGGCGACCGCGTAAAAGCCGGACAGGCATTGGCCAGCCTTGACAGCCTCGAACTGGGTGAAGCGCACTCGACATATCTGCAAGCCGAAAGCCAGGCTCGGGTGGCGCAGGCTGATTTCGAGCGGGCCGAGAAGCTCTATGCCGACCAGATCGTGCCGCAGAAGGACTTCCTGCGCAGCCGCGCCGAGCATGAAAAGGCCCGTGCCAACCTTCGCGCGGCTGCCGACAGGCTGCGTCTGATGGGCGTCAACCCATCCCAGGCGGAACATGCCATCTCGACTTTTCCGGTAACGGCACCCTTCGCCGGGACGGTCATCGAGAAGAAGGCCGTTCTGGGCGAACTTGCGACGCCGGATCAGACCTTGTTCACTGTCGCTGACCTCTCGACTGTCTGGATCGAGGCCGATCTCTTTGAGAAAGATCTCGGCAAGATCCGCGTTGGCGCCACGGCCGGTATCACCGTGGCCGCTTATCCTGGTGAGGTGTTCAAAGGCCGTCTGACTTATATCAGCAGCGTCATGGACAAGGAGAGCCGCACCGTCAAAGGGCGAGTGGAAGTACCCAATTCCGACGGTCGACTCAAGCCCGACATGTTTGCCACCGCCGCTATCGATACGGTCACCACCGGGAAGGTGCTAACCGTACCAGCAAGTGCGGTGCTGCTCATTGAAGGCCAACAAGTTGTGTTCGTGCGCGAAAACGCCGGTTTCGAGAAACGGATCGTCCATCTTGGCGACGACCTGGGCGGACGCTCGGTGGTCAAGGATGGCATCAAGGATGGCGAAGCAGTCGTGGTCGAGGGAGCCTATGCCCTGAAGGCCCGACTCCTCAAATCCAAGATCGGTGATAACGACTAAAGGGGCCAGTATGTTGAGTCGCATTGTCGAAATTTCGTTACGCTACAAGCTGCTGGTACTGGTGGCATTTTTACTGGTGGTCGTGCTGGGTATCCGCTCGTGGCAGCGGGTACCGCTGGATGCCTTTCCGGATGTCACGCCGGTCCAGGTCAATGTCTACACCGAGTCGCCGGGACTTGCCGCCGAAGACGTGGAGAAGCTGATCACCTATCCCGTCGAGTCCGTGATGGCGGGGTTACCCAAGGTGGAGGAAATCCGCTCCACTTCCCTGTTCGGCCTGTCTTACGTCAGCGTCTATTTCAAAGACGACATGGATGTCCAGCTGGCCCGCCGACTCGTGAGCGAAAAGCTGGCCGAGGCGAAGTCCCGCCTTCCCGATGGTTACGGGGAACCGACCCTGGGACCGAATGCCTCGGGCCTGGGCCAGGTGTTCTGGTACACCTTGGAAGGACTTGACGACAAACTCACGGGCATGGATTTGCGCAGTGCCCAGGATTGGGGTGTGCGCATGATCCTGCGCACCGCGCCGGGCGTGGATGATGTCCTCTCCTGGGGCGGCGATGAGAAGCAGTTCCAGGTGCTCATTGATCCGCGCCGTCTCGTCAAGTACGGCCTTGGCTACAAGGAGGTGATGACAGCCATTGCCGCCAACAACCGGCAGGTTGGCGGCCAGTACATCAACCTCCATCGCGAACAGTATCTGGTGCGTGGCTTGGGTCTGGTGTCCAATGCGGAAGACATCGGCAGCATTCTGGTCGCCCAGCGCGAAGGGACACCGATTTACGTGCGCGACGTGGCCGACATCCGGCCCGCTCCGGCGCTACGCACTGGCGCAGTGACCAAGGACGGCAAGGAAGTGGTGCTCGGAATGGCCCTGGCGCGGACCGGCGAGAACGCCCAGCAGGTGGTGGAGTCCGTCCGCGCCAAGCTGGCGACAGCCATGAAAAGCCTGCCTGCCGACATCAAACTGGCTGTCGCCTACGACCGCACGGAGCTGATTGACAAGGCCATCGCCATGGCCGACCGAGCCATGATCGAAGGCGCCATTTTGGTCATTGCGGTGCTGTTTCTGTTCCTGGGCGAAGTCCGTTCGGCGCTGATCGTTGTCGTGGCCATTCCCATGGCGCGGCTGATCGCCTTTCTTTTCATGGACGAAGCGGGCATGACGGCCAATCTCATGTCCCTGGGCGGTTTGATCATCGGCCTTGGCATGACCATCGACGGCCCGGTGGTGCTGGTGGAAAACGCCTTTAGGCTGCTTTCCCACCACGCCGGCAAGACCGTCAACCGGACTGCGGTGGTGCTGCGGGCAGCACGGGAGGTGATGAATCCCATCGCCTTCGGCGTCCTGATCATCATCGTGGTTTTCCTGCCGCTTTTTGCGCTCACCGGGCTCGAAGGCAAGCTGTTCAAACCCCTGGCCATCAACATGACCTTTGCCATGCTGGGTTCCCTGATCCTGACCGTCACGTTGATACCGGTACTGTCGGCCTTGGCGCTGCGCGCCAAGCAGGAGCAGGAGCCACGGGTCGTGCGCTGGCTAAAGGCGCGCTTCGAGCCGATGTTGCTATGGGTTCTGGAGCACAAGAAGCCCGTGATGATGGCGACGGTTGCCTTGTTTGTGGGCGCACTTGCGCTGTTCCCCTTCCTTGGCAAGGAGTTCATGCCCACCCTGCAGGAACAAGGCATCATGTTCCGCGTCACCAGCATTCCGTCCACGTCGCTGGAGGAGTCCATCGCCCTCTCCGAGAAAATCGAGAAGGAGCTCAAGACCTTTCCCCAAGTCAAGCATGCGCTGTCCATGATCGGACGAGCCGAGAAGGGCGAGACCGCGGATGTGAACTACATGGAAATCCTGGTCGATCTGCAACCGCAGGAGACCTGGCCGGAACAGATTTCTTATCAGGAACTCTCAAGCCGACTCCAGAAAAACCTGGAAAAGAAAGTGCCGACGGCCGTCATCGCCGCGACCCAGCCGATCCAGATGCGGGTGGAGGAGCTCATCTCAGGAGTACGGGCGACACTGGCGCTCAAAATCTACGGTGAAGACTTGGCCAGCCTGGACCGTCTGGCGGCCGCGGCCAAGGAAATCGTGGAGAGGGTACCCGGTGCGGCTGACGTGGCACTGGAGGCAAACCAGGGCAAGCCGCAGATGGTCATCAAGGTGAACCGGCCAGAAGCAGCCCGCTACGGCATCAATGCCGACGATGTGCTGGACGTCGTACAAGCCGGCATTGGTGGCAAGGCGGTCAGCACCCTGCTCGATGGCATTCGCCGTTACGACATCCAGGTCTGGTTGCCGCCTGAGTTCCGCGACAGCGTCGAGGCGGTGCGCGCCATTCCAATCCGAACGGCCAACGGCGCCTTGATTCCCCTCTCGCGGGTGGCGACGGTGGAGCTGGCCGAGGGCTATTCCTTCGTGCGGCGCGAACAGTTGCAGCGCTATGCCGTGGTGCAGATGGACGTCCGCGGCCGCGATGTGGATGGTTTCGTCAGCGAGGCAGCTGCCCGTCTCCAGTCCAGCCTCAAGCTGCCGAACGGCTACTGGCTTGAATGGGGCGGTGCCTTCGAGAACCAGCAGCGGGCCATGGCCAAGCTGGCTGTCATCGTGCCACTGACCATCGGGCTGATCTTCGTCCTGCTCTACACCGCCTTCAATTCCGTGCGCTATGCCACGCTCATCATCGCCAACGTCCCGTTTGCCGCCATTGGTGGCATTCTTTCGCTGTTCGCCAGTGGCCAGTACCTGTCGGTGCCGGCGGCGGTCGGGTTCATCGCCGTCTTTGGTGTGGCCATGTTGAACGGCATTGTGCTGGTGTCCTTCCTCAACGGACTGCGCGAACAAGGCCTGGGTATTCGGGAGACGGTGGTGCAAGGAGCGGTCTTGCGCCTTCGCCCTGTTCTGATGACAGCTCTGGTGGAGATTCTTGGGTTGATCCCCTTCCTGCTGGCCAGCGGAGTCGGTTCGGAGATACTGCGGCCATTGGCCACTGTGGTGGTTGGTGGACTCATCTCAGCCACCGCACTGACGCTTCTGATCCTGCCAATGGCGTATGAATGGATGGAGCTGCGTCGACAGCAGCAACCATGAGGCCGCGCGGCAATGATCTAAAGATCCGCGGCAACAGAAGAGTTTCGCGCTCACCATAGCTATGGGGCATGCCAACCAACCCGGTGTGCAGCTGTCGTTGCATCGTGCCTGGCATCGTCCTCCGAATGCAGGTAGATGCTGGTGGTGCTGATGTTGGCATGCCCAAGGTTGTCACGGACCACTTTCAAGTCAGCCTTTTCGCTCAGGTGGCTGCCGGCGGTGTGGCGCATCCAGTGGGTGGACGCCTGCTCGATATGAGCCGCAGCTGCTTCGAATTCAGGCCCCTTGCTCCGCAAGCGGGCCGCACTTTCACGGGCCACCGCCTTCACTATCTCGTGAATCGCGCTACGTGCCATGGGCTTAAGCGCCCCAATAAGAGGAACCACCAGCGGCACGGTGTCTCCCTCAGGTGGTAGGGGACTCAGTCCAAACACCTTGCGGTAGCGCATGAGCTCGGCCATCAACTCGCTGGTGGCTGGCACCAGGCGCGTTTTGCCGCCTTTGCCCGTAATCTCAAGCCACCAGCGCTCGCGCCCATCCGTGCCGCGCCGACTGAAAAATCCCCCCATGGTCGTCTCGCAAATTTCCGAGACCCGCAGCCCACCGATGTACAGCAGCGAAAAAAGCCATCGGCAGCGTGAAGCATGACGTCGGTCGCGCTCGTTGGTCACCGGCATGGCCTCGATGGTGCTCTTCACTACCTCCCAATGCTCCATGGGCAGGAAGCGGCTGACGCGGGGAGCTTGCTGACGCCGTTTGCGTCGGCTTAACGCCAGAGGATTCCCGGCCAGATAGCCAGCTTCCACCAGCCACGACAGCATGGCGTTGAGAATTGATAGCGCTTGGCGCTGACTGGCGGCACTGAGTGGCCCCGCAAATGGCCGCCATAGCGGGGAGTCCTGACCGGGCTTTTGGCCCGTCTTCATGACCCAGCGCTCGGCCGGTTGTGGATCGGCCAGGAATCGCTGGTAGACCAGCAAATCCTCATGGGTAAGGTCCGACAGCGCCACTCCATGCTGCAGCCCGCACCACAGCATGAGCCGCTCGGCTTCCTTGCGGTAGCTCGCTAGCGTTGCGGGCGAATCGGCATAACGTGCCAGCCAGGCCAGAACGGCGGAACGATCGTCGGTGGCGGCCAACTGGCCAGGCGAGGTGGCGCGATTGCGGCCACGACTGCCATCGAGGTGGGTAGGGATCACCAATTGGTCCGAGGTAACCAGCGCATTCATGGTGAGGTACATATTGGGGTCGTTTCAGAAAACGGAAAATAAAGCACGCTAAGCCATTGCCAGCAATCTCCGACGATAACGGCGACGGCTCGGCTCAGTGGCAGCTAAGTCTGCCTGCGTAGCTTCTCCACTGTGCAAATCCCTGCACTCTTCTGGAGAAGCATCATGTACCGCTACACCAAACTTTCCCTGCTGGCCATCGCCATTGCTACGACTGGCGCTGTCGCCTATGCCGCCAATGGTGGCATGGAAAACGACGCCCTGGCGATCACCAAGGCCAAGATTCCGCTCACCCAGGCCGTCACCGTTGCCGAGCAGCACGCCAATGGCAAGGCATCGCGCGCCGAGTACGAAAACTCGAAGCAAGGCTGGGTCTACGACGTGGAAGTCGTCAGCGGGGCCAAGGTCTTCGATGTCCGGGTCGATGCCGACAAGGGTACCGTCATCTCGTCTGCCGAGGACAAGGCGGATCACGATGACGACCACGACAAGCAAGACTGACCGACCGCTACTGTGGCCGGATCGCGCGTGACGCAGCGATCCGGCCCGGAGACTTCATGGAACACCTCAACCAAACATTTTTCCTGTGGCTCAACGCACCAGAACACCCGGACGCTTTGGTGGTGACGCTGGCCACCGTCTGCGCGGAATGGCTCATCTGGGCCGTCCCGATCCTGATAGGCATCGGCTGGCTGAGCGGCAACGAGAACACCCGCAAAACGTTTCTGGTCGCTACCGCGTCCGGCCTGCTTGGGCTGCTGACCAACCAAATCATCGGCTTGGCTTGGTCGCATCCCCGGCCTTTCATGATTGGGCTGGGTCATACGCTCATTCCCCATGTTGCCGACTCGTCATTCCCCAGCGATCACCTGACGCTGTGGTGGTCGGTTGCCTTCAGCCTTCTGCTACAGCGAGGACCTCGAAGTGTGGGCGTCACTTTGGCACTGCTTGGCCTCCTCATCGCCTGGTCGCGCATCTACCTGGGGGTTCACTTCCCGCTCGACATGCTTGGTGCCATTGCGGTCGCGGCGTTCAGTGCCGTGCTGACGTTGCACGAAGCACGCTGGTACCTGGGGCCGATCTACCGGCTGGCGACCCGTATCCATTGCTTGTTGTTCGGCAGACTGATCGCGCTGGGATGGGTGCGCGAGTGAGCCTATGGATGGGCTAAGTCTGCCTGGTCAGACTGGCGGCAATCCCTTTTACCTCGGCAGGAGAACACCATGAACAATTTGCTCACGGTCAGCGCAAGCGACTGGCTCAACAAAGTCCCTGAAGTCACGCTGTCGTTCTGGATCATCAAGATCATGTCCACGACGGTGGGCGAGACGGGGGCCGACTTCCTGGCGGTTAACGCGGGCTTTGGCCAGGGCCTGACGCGCACCGTCATGGCCGCTTTGCTGGCAGTCGCCCTATTCACTCAACTGCGCACCCACCGCTACACCCCTTGGATTTACTGGCTAACGGTCGTGTTGGTCAGCGTGGTCGGTACCCAGATCACCGATCTGTTGACCGACGGCCTGGGCGTCAGCCTCTACGTCAGCACTTCGGCGTTCGCCGTGGCGCTCGCCGCGATCTTCTTTGTCTGGTATCGGGTCGAACGTACCTTGTCTATCCACGACATCGTGACGCGCAGCAGGGAGCTGTTCTATTGGTCAGCCATCCTCTGCACGTTTGCGCTGGGCACCGCTGCTGGTGATCTGGCGACCGAGGCGCTGGGCTTGGGCTTTACCTGGGGGGCTGTCGCCTTTGGCGCGCTGATCGGCATCACCTATGCCGCCTGGCGCATGGGTGGCAACGCCGTGCTGACCTTCTGGATCGGCTACATCCTGACCCGACCCTTCGGCGCTGCGCTCGGCGACCTGCTGACTCAGGCCAAGACCTATGGCGGCCTCGGAATGGGGGCCATGTGGACCAGCGCCCTGTTCCTCTCAGTCATCGTCATGCTGGTGGCCGTTGCCCAGTTCAGCATGAACGCGGGCCGCTCCGCCCAGGTCACCGAGTAACCCCCTTCCCAATTTCCAAGGAGAAATCATGCCCAATACGCACTCTATCGCTCGCCTTGTCGCCGCCGTGTCGGCGGTGGCGCTCGTGGCCCTGACCACCGGCTGCTCCAAGCCTGCCGACCAAGGCGGCACGAACGCCGTGCCTGCCCCCGCGACCAACGCCAGCACGACATCGCTGAGCCAAGCCGCTTCCAAGCTGGGCGACTTGACCGCATTTCGCAGCATCGCCACTGACGTGGCCACCATTGTAGACAAGGGTGATCTGCCCGCCGCCAAGACCCGTATCAAGGATTTGGAGGTGGCCTGGGATTCGGCCGAGGCCGGACTGAAACCGCGCGCTGCCGACGACTGGCATGTTCTCGACAAAGCCATCGACAAGGCGTTGTCTGCGTTGCGTGCCGATACGCCAAGCCAAGCTGACTGCAAGGCTGCGATGGGTGCTCTGCTAAAAACCTTCGACACGCTCGAAGGCAAAGCCTGACCCGTGAGCGTGCCCCATGAAAACATCCACTGAACACGCGCTGGCCAAGGTGCCAGAAGTCACGCTGGGCTTCTGGCTTATCAAGATTGCCGCCACGACGCTCGGCGAAACCGGCGGCGATGCCGTCTCCATGTCCATGAATCTGGGCTATCTGGTCGGCACGGTCATATTCGCGGCGATTTTCCTGGCTGCCGTCGTCGCGCAGGTCAAGGCCAAAGGCTTTCATCCCTTCCTGTACTGGACGACCATCATCGCCACGACCACGGTCGGCACGACGTTGGCCGATTTTGCGGATCGATCGCTGGGAATCGGGTACGCTGGAGGTTCGAGCTTGCTGCTGGCCTTGCTGCTAGGCTCGCTCTTCGTCTGGCATCGCACCCTCGGCTCCGTGTCGGTGAGCACAGTCAGCTCGCCCAAGGCAGAAGCCTTCTACTGGCTGACGATCATGTTCTCCCAGACGCTGGGCACCGCGTTGGGCGACTGGACGGCTGATACGGCGGGTCTGGGATACACGGGTGCGGCCATCGTGTTCGGCGGGCTGCTCGCGCTGGTCGTGGCGGCCTACTACTGGACGAGCGTGTCCCGCACGCTGCTGTTCTGGGCGGCGTTCATCCTGACTCGCCCACTAGGTGCCGTGGTCGGGGATTTTCTGGACAAGCCGCTGAGCGCGGGTGGTCTGGCGTTGAGCCGCTATTCAGCATCGGCCGCACTGTTGGCCTTCATGCTGACTGCGATCCTGCTGTTCAGGCAGAGAGCAGCCAGGACGCCACATTGAACAACGATTGAACGGAGGGGGAATGCGGGTATTGCTGGTTGAAGACGATCCCATGATCGGTGACGCGATCCAGGGCGCATTGAAGGATGCGTCCTACGCCGCCGACTGGGTGAAGGACGGACAGACGGCGCTCACCACGCTGAACTGCCAGCATTACGACCTGGTGCTCCTCGACCTGGGCCTGCCCGGCAAGGATGGGCTGGAGGTCCTGGCCAGCATCCGTGCTAAACACAACCCGATTCCCCTGCTCATCATTACGGCTCGTGACGGCCTGGATGACCGTCTGCGCGGCCTGGATGGCGGAGCCGACGACTATGTGTCCAAGCCCTTTCAGATGGCGGAACTGCTGGCCCGGATGCGCGCCGTCCTGAGGCGCAAAGGTGGCACGGCAGCACCCGTGCTCAGTAACGGCGTGGTGACGCTCGACCCGGCCACCAAAGAGGCTTGTGCCAATGATGGCCCCCAAGTGCAACTGTCCAACCGCGAGTTCTCGCTACTGCAAGCCTTGCTGGTTCGACCTGGGGCCATTCTCTCGCGCAGCGAACTGGAAGATCGCATCTACGGCTGGGGAGAAGAGGTTGAAAGCAATGCCGTCGAATTCCTGATCCATGCGCTACGGCGCAAGCTCGGCAGCGAGGTCATCAAGAACGTCAGGGGGGTCGGATGGATGGTCTCAAAAGGCGCTTGAACGAATCGGTTCAGCTCAAGCTGTCCTTCACCCTGTCGCTGGCCATCCTCGTGATGGCCATCGTGGCGGGTGTCTTCTCGTTCCTGGCGGCTTTCGACGAAGCGCACGAGCTACAGGATGACGTTCTGCGCCAGGTGGCGCAGCTCATAGATCGGCAGCGCCTGTCACCGGCACCGCCGACGACCGATGTCCGCCCCAAAGATGTCGATGAAGAATCACGCGTGATCGTCCAGCGCTTGGACGAGGCTAACCCGTCTCCGGTAGGTGTGGATGCAGGCGGCACGCTTTCCCTGCCGACGACACTGGCTGATGGGCTGCACACGCTGGAGGTCGGTGGCGAGTCATTCCGCGTGCTGGTCAAGACCACGGCTGCCGGCGAACGCATCGCCGTGGCCCAGGAAGCGGGCTTCCGCAATGAAATCGCCCGCGATGGCGCGCTGCGCACCGTGATGCCCTTCCTGATTCTCGTGCCAGTGCTGCTGCTGATCGTTGCTGACCTGGTGCGCAAGATGTTCCGGCCCATCGCCGCACTCTCTAAGGAGATCGACCAGCGCGCCGAGCAGGAACTGCACCCTGTCGATGACCGCCACCTTCCGGTCGAGGTGCGGCCATTCGCTGTGGCGATCAATCGGCTGCTCGCCCGTATCGGCCAGTCTATGGAGTCACAGCGCCGCTTTGTGGCGGATGCGGCGCACGAGCTGCGTTCGCCGCTGACTGCCCTTTCGCTGCAAGCGGAACGGCTGGCCGAAGCAGAGATGTCTGGCCTGGCACGCGAACGGCTGACGCTGCTGCGCCAAGGAATCGAGCGCGGTCGGAGCCTGCTGGATCAACTCCTGACCTTGGCCAAGGCGCAGTCGGCCACCGACTCTCCGAAGTCGCCGGTATCCGTCCAGAGCATCTACCGCCGTGTGCTGGAAGACCTCATGCCGTTGGCCGAGGCCAAGCACATCGACATCGGTATCGAAGGCACGCAAGACGCCGAAGTGTGGGCAAGCGAGCTGGACATGATCGCTGTGGTCAAGAACCTAGTCGATAACGCCATTCGCTATACACCAGAGGGTGGGCGGGTCGATCTCTCGGTGGGGATGTCGGAAGGGAAAACCGAACTGCGTGTTCAGGACAGCGGGCCAGGCATCCCGCTGGCTGAACGGGACCGGGTTTTTGATCCCTTCTACCGCACGCTGGGTAGCGAGCAGATCGGTTCGGGCTTGGGGCTATCCATCGTCCAAACGATTGCCCATCGCATCGGTGCGGAAATCCACCTTGACTTCTCTGACCAGGAGAAGCAAACCGGTCTGGACGTCACCATTCTCTTTCCTGCGATCACCCCAGTCTGTGCAGATCAGAAGCAGTCAGGTTTGGCTATACCCTATCCTGATGTCAGGAAGGGCCGCCCAATATCGTCAGAATAGAGTTGATATTTGTATTTCTTGACACATGCAACTAAAGGTTATAGATTTATTCCTGACACTTTTGTATTGGGAGGCATCTTGCAGGTTCAACGCATCGGCTACGTCCGGGTCAGCAGCTTCGACCAGAACCCGGAACGGCAACTGGAGCATGTCGAAGTCGGCAAGGTGTTCACCGACAAGGCGTCGGGCAAGGACACGCAGCGGCCCGAGCTTGATTCGCTGCTGGCCTTCGTGCGCGAAGGCGACACCGTGGTGGTTCACAGCATGGATCGCTTGGCGCGTAACCTCGATGACTTGCGTCGCCTTGTGCAAAAGCTGACCAAGCGCGGCGTGCGCATCGAGTTCGTCAAGGAGAGCCTGACCTTCACCGGTGAGGATTCGCCGATGGCGAACCTGATGCTGTCGGTCATGGGGGCGTTCGCCGAATTCGAGCGGGCCTTGATCCGCGAGCGACAGAGGGAAGGCATCGCGCTCGCCAAACAGCGCGGAGCCTACCGGGGCCGCAGGAAAGCGCTGTCGCCCGAACAGGTAGCCGATCTACAGCAGCGTGCCGCCGCCGGTGAACAAAAAGCGAAGCTGGCCCGTGAGTTTGGTGTGAGCCGGGAGACCCTGTATCAATACTTGAGATTGGATCAATAGAGATATGCCGCGTCGTTCGATCCTCTCCGCCGCCGAGCGGGAAAGCCTGCTGGCATTGCCGGACACCAAGGACGAATTGATCCGTCACTACACGTTCAGCGACACCGACCTGTCCATCATCCGGCAGCGGCGCGGGCCAGCCAATAGGTTGGGCTTCGCTGTACAGCTTTGTTACCTGCGCTTTCCCGGCATCATCCTTGGCGTCGATCAGCCGCCGTTTCCGTCCTTGTTGAAACTGGTTGCCGACCAGCTCAAGGTCAGCGTCGAAAGCTGGGACGAGTACGGGCAGCGGGAGCAGACCCGGCGCGAGCATCTGGTCGAACTGCAAACGGTGTTCGGCTTCCAGCCGTTCACCATGAGCCACTACCGGCAGGCCGTCCACACGCTGACCGAACTGGCCATGCAAACCGACAAGGGCATTGTGCTGGCCGGCGCCTTGATCGAACATCTGCGGCGGCAGTCGGTCATTCTGCCTGCCATCAACGCCGTTGAGCGGGCCAGCGCCGAGGCGATCACCCGCGCCAACCGGCGCATCTACGACGCTTTGGCCGAACCGCTGTCGGACGCGCATCGCCGCCGCATCGACGATCTACTCAAGCGCCGCGATAACGGCAAGACGACTTGGCTGGCCTGGCTGCGCCAGTCGCCCGTCAAGCCGAACTCGCGGCACATGCTCGAACACATTGAACGCCTCAAGGCATGGCAGGCACTCGATCTGCCTTCCGGCATCGAGCGGCTGATCCACCAGAACCGGCTGCTCAAGATCGCCCGCGAGGGTGGCCAGATGACACCCGCCGACCTGGCCAAGTTCGAGCCGCAGCGGCGCTACGCAACCCTGGTTGCTCTGGCCATAGAGGGCATGGCCACCGTCACCGACGAAATCATCGACCTGCACGACCGCATCCTGGGCAAGCTGTTCAACGCCGCCAAGAACAAGCATCAGCAGCAGTTCCAGGCGTCCGGCAAGGCGATCAACGCCAAGGTGCGGCTGTTCGGCCGCATCGGCCAGGCGCTGATCGAGGCCAAGCAGTCGGGCCGCGATCCGTTCGCCGCCATCGAGGCTGTCATGTCCTGGGACGCCTTCGCCGAGAGCGTCACCGAGGCGCAGAAGCTCGCGCAACCCGAGGACTTTGATTTCCTGCACCGCATCGGCGAGAGTTACGCCACGCTGCGCCGCTACGCACCGGAATTCCTCGACGTGCTCAAGCTGCGGGCCGCGCCCGCCGCCAAGGACGTGCTCGATGCCATCGAGGTGCTGCGTGGCATGAACAGCGACAACGCCCGTAAGGTGCCTGCCGACGCGCCGACCAACTTCATCAAGCCGCGCTGGCAGAAGCTGGTCATGACCGACACCGGTATCGACCGGCGTTACTACGAACTGTGCGCGCTGTCGGAGATGAAGAACGCGCTGCGCTCCGGCGACATCTGGGTGCAGGGATCGCGCCAGTTCAAGGATTTTGAGGACTACCTGGTGCCGCCGGCGAAGTTCGCCAGCCTCAAGCAGGCCAGCGAATTGCCGCTGGCCGTGGCCACGGACTGCGACCAGTATTTGCATGACCGGCTGACGCTGCTGGAAACGCAGCTCGCCACCGTGAACCGCATGGCGCTGGCCAACGCGCTGCCGGACGCCATCATCACGGAGTCCGGTTTGAAGATCACGCCGCTGGATGCGGCAGTGCCCGATAACGCGCAGGCCCTGATCGACCAGACCGCGATGATCCTGCCGCATGTCAAGATCACCGAACTGCTGCTGGAGGTGGACGAATGGACGGGCTTCACCCGGCACTTTGCGCACCTGAAGTCGGGCGACCTGGCCAAGGACAAGAATCTGCTGCTGACCACGATCCTGGCCGACGCGATCAACCTGGGCCTGACCAAGATGGCCGAATCTTGCCCCGGCACGACCTACGCCAAGCTGGCCTGGCTGCAAGCCTGGCACATCCGCGATGAAACCTATGGGGCAGCATTGGCCGAGCTGGTTAACGCGCAGTTCCGGCATCCCTTTTCCGAGCATTGGGGCGATGGCACCACGTCATCGTCGGACGGCCAGAACTTCCGCACCGGCAGCAAGGCCGAGAGCACCGGCCACATCAACCCGAAATACGGCAGTAGCCCAGGGCGGACGTTCTACACCCACATCTCCGACCAGTACGCGCCGTTCCACACCAAGGTCGTGAACGTCGGCGTGCGCGACTCGACCTATGTGCTCGACGGCCTGCTGTACCACGAATCCGACCTGCGCATCGAGGAACACTACACCGACACGGCAGGCTTCACCGATCACGTCTTTGCCCTGATGCACCTGCTGGGCTTCCGCTTCGCGCCGCGCATCCGCGATCTGGGCGACACCAAGCTCTACATCCCGAAGGGCGACGCCGCCTACGATGCGCTGAAGCCCATGATCGGCGGCACGCTCAACATCAAGCACGTCCGCGCCCATTGGGATGAAATCCTCCGGCTGGCTACCTCGATCAAGCAGGGCACGGTGACGGCCTCGCTGATGCTCAGGAAGCTCGGCAGCTACCCGCGCCAGAATGGCTTGGCCGTCGCCCTGCGCGAGTTGGGGCGCATCGAGCGCACGCTGTTCATCCTGGACTGGCTGCAAAGCATCGAGCTGCGCCGCCGCGTGCATGCCGGGTTGAACAAGGGAGAGGCGCGCAACGCGCTGGCCCGCGCCGTGTTCTTTAACCGGCTGGGCGAAATCCGCGACCGCAGTTTCGAGCAGCAGCGCTACCGGGCCAGTGGCCTTAACTTGGTGACGGCGGCCATCGTGCTGTGGAACACGGTCTACCTGGAACGGGCCGCGAACGCCTTACGTGGCCACGGCCAGACTGTCGATGACACCCTGTTGCAGTACCTGTCTCCGCTGGGCTGGGAGCACATCAACCTGACCGGCGATTACCTCTGGCGCAGCAGCGCCAAGATCGGCGCGGGCAAGTTCAGACCGCTACGGCCGCTGCAATCGGCTTAGCGTGCTCTATTTTCCGTTTTCTGAGGCGACCCCATATTGGTAGATGCATCGCCACATATTATGGACATTAGATTGATTATGTCCATAGATTTCACGATTTATAAAGTAATACAACATATTACGTTGTATTATTTGTTATCAAAATCAGAAAATTGACCACCGTGGAAACTTTACCCGTCGCCGAAGCCCGCCTGCAGAGCGAAATAGACGCCTTGCGCGCCCAGTATCCCGAGACCCAGGACCTCTACCGCGAGGTTTGTGTGCTGCTGTTCTTCCGCTACGGCATGACGCCCACGGCCAACAAGCTGTACCAGCTGGTGCGCAAGGGCAGCATGAGCGCGCCAGCGGAGGCGCTGGCCAAGTTCTGGGAAACGCTGCGCGAGAAAAGCCGTATCCGCATCGAGCATCCCGATCTGCCGCAGCCGCTGCGCGATGCGGCCGGCGAAATGGTTGGGGCGCTTTGGCAGCATGCTCAAGCCGCCGCGCAGGAAGCACTCAAGCAGTTGCAGGAGGAGTCGCGCGCCAGCGTTCTGGCGGCCGAGGGAGCCGCCCAGTCCGCGGTCGCACAAGCGCTGGCCGCGAATGAAGCACTTAGCGCCGCAAGGGCTCAGCTGCAAGCAACCCAGGAAAACCTCACGGGCGCCCAGGGCGAGCTGGCGCGTGCCCAGGGTGAGGTCGCCGCCTTGCAACGCCAAGTCGACGCCGGCACCGCGCAACGTCAGGAAATGCAAGAAGCCCTTAGTGCTGCCCAGCAGCAGTTCACCGAAGAGTTGGAACAGCAGCGTAAAGCAGCCGCTGCGGCCGAGGGGCGGCATGCTGGGGAGATGAAACGGGTGCTGCTCGATATCGACCGTGAGCGCGGGAATACTGCCAAGCGGCAAAAAGACCTTGACCAGGCACGGCGCATGTTCAGCGACCAGACGGAGGTACACCGCCAGCAAATGGCGGACAAGCAACAGCAGGCCGATGCGCTGCGCCAGCGTCTAGGCGAGCTCGACGGCAGTCTGGTGGAGCTGCGCGGCCAGCGCGATTTGCTGCTTCGGGATGTCGAGGGTTTGAGGCAGCGCCTGGAGCGCGTGCCAGCCGCAAAAGCTGCCAAGGTTCGGCCGGCAAAGGCCAATACAACGGGTGCCGCCAAGAGCAATCGCTCAAAATAGGCTCCAACAAGCGGCATTGCTGAAATTCCAGGAGGACGAGATGACTCAGGCCATTCGGACCCAAGATGGGGCGTCGGTCGATCCGGCCGACTTCACCGAAGTTGAATGGAACCGGATGAAGGAAACCTTGCCGTTAGGCGCGTTCGTGCTTTCATGCTGTCGAGCGCCGGCTGTTTTGAAGACGAGCATCAACGGCCTGCAGTTTTTTGCTCATGTGTCGGATGAGTGTGCTACTGCTCCTGAGACTGTCTGGCACAAGAACGGAAATGAAGCCGTCCTTGCAGCACTTCGGTCGATGGGCATAGAGGGCCGCGGGGAAGTGCCAGGGCGATCCAGCAAAGGAGAGAAGTGGGAGTCCGATGTCCTGTTCACAGTTTCTGGACGGGTCAGCGTGGTATTTCGTTTGTACATCGCTACTTCCATTTGGCACGCACGCTCACCCCGGCATCAAGGGGTTAGCCGTGACACTGGTGGGGCATCCATTGAAGACTGCCTTTTTCCTCATCCAGCGCAGCAGGAAAGCTGCTTCACGTCCTTGTTGAAGGTCTGCGCCGCGAGCTTCAACCCCTCGACCATCGTCAGGTAGGGGAACAACTGCTCGGCCAGTTCCTGCACGGTCATGCGATTGCGAATGGCGAGAACAGCCGTCTGGATCAGTTCGCCCGCTTCCGGGGCCACCGCCTGCACACCGATAAGCCGTCCGCTACCTTTTTCGATGACCAGTTTGATAAAGCCGCGTGTGTCGAAATTGGCAAGCGCACGCGGCACATTGTCCAAGGTCAAGGTGCGACTGTCGGTCTCGATCCCGTCGTGATGCGCTTCGGCCTCGCTGTAGCCCACGGTCGCCACTTGCGGATCGGTGAACACTACGGCCGGCATCGCGGTCAGGTCGAGGGCCGCATCTCCTCCCGTCATGTTGATCGCGGCACGGGTGCCGGCCGCTGCCGCCACATAGACGAACTGAGGCTGGTCAGTGCAGTCGCCAGCCGCGTAGATGTTCGGGCTACTCGTGCGCATACCCTTGTCGATGACGATGGCCCCCTGTGCATTGACGGTGACCCCCGCCGCATCCAGCGCCAGGCTGCGCGTGTTCGGTGTCCGGCCGGTAGCGACCAGCAGCTTGTCGGCGCGTATTTCACCATGCGCCGTGGTCAGCACGAATTCGCCGTCCTCATGGGCGACCTGGCTGGCCTGTGTGCGCTCCATCACCTCTATCCCTTCGGCGCGAAATGCGGCCGTGATTTCCTCGCCAATGGTCGGGTCTTCCCGGAAAAACAAGGTGCTGCGCGCCAGGATCGTCACCTTGCTGCCCAGCCGGGCAAAGGCTTGCGCCAATTCCAGCGCCACCACCGACGAGCCGATCACGGCCAGGCGTTCGGGTATGGTGTCGCTGACCAGAGCCTCGGTCGAAGTCCAGTAGGGTGACTCTTTCAGGCCCGGAATCGGCGGCACAGCCGGACTGGCACCCGTGGCGACCAGGCAGCGGTCGAAAGCCACCACGCGCTCGCCGCCATCGTTCAAACGGACGGCAAGACTCTGGCCGTCCTTGAAACGTGCTTCGCCGTGCAGAACGGTGATGGCCGGGTTGCCGTCCAGGATGCCTTCATACTTGGCATGGCGAAGTTCATCAACGCGCGCTTGCTGCTGGGCCAGTAGCTTGCTGCGATTAATCACAGGCACAGTCGCCGCGATACCGCCGTCGAACGGACTTTCCCGGCGTAAATGGGCGATGTGGGCGGCGCGGATCATGATCTTGGATGGCACACAGCCGACATTGACGCAGGTGCCGCCGATGGTGCCCCGCTCGATCAGCGTGACGTGCGCGCCTTGCTCAACGGTCTTTAGCGCCGCCGCCATCGCGGCTCCACCACTGCCAATCACGGCTACTTGCAACGGGCGTTCACTGCCATTAGGCTTATCGGCGACTCCCATCCAGCCGTGCACCTTGTCGAGCAATCCGGCGCGGCTGTTCGCCGGTGGAGTATCGGCAAGCGATGCTTTGTAGCCCAAACCGGCCACGGCGGCAGTCAACGCATCCGGTGACGTGCCCGCCTCGATGGCGAGTTGCGCTGTGCCCTTCGGATAGGACACCAGCGCCGACTGCACGCCAGGCACTCTCTCCAACGCTTCCTTGACATGTTCTGCGCACGAGTCGCAGGTCATGCCGGTGATTTTTAGATGGATCATGCGACAAATCCTTTATCGTTTGTAGCGCCAGGCAATGGCATCAGGTGTTCTGCGGTGCTGTTGTCAGTGGTTCACCGCTTGACGCTGGAGGGATAGCCCGCGTCCTCTGTTGCCTTGGTCAGCTTCTGCATGCTGGTCTTGGCATCATCAAAGGTGACAACCGCTTCGCGTGTCTCAAAGGTCACGTCAACTTTGCTGACGCCTTCGACCTTGGAAATCGCCTTCTTGACGGTGATCGGGCAGGCGGAGCAGGTCATACCCGGTACAGACAGCGTGACGGTCTGGGTGGCGGCCCACACAGGCGCAACAATAGCGGCGAGGGCGAAGGAGGCAAACAGTTTTTCCATGATGAATTCCTGTGATTAATAGAAAAATGGTATGACGTAGGGAAATCCGAGCGCGACCAGAACTAACGCGGCCACGATCCAGAAAATGAACTTGTAAGTAGCTTGCACGTGGGGAATCGCGCAGACCTCACCCGGTTTGCAGGCTTGCGCAGGGCGGTAGATGCGCCGCCAGGCGAAGAAAAGCGCCACCAGCGCCACGCCGATGAAGATGGGCCGATAGGGTTCCAATACCGTCAAGTTGCCGATCCAGGCACCGCTGAACCCCAGGGCGATCAGAACCAGCGGCCCCAGGCAGCAGGCCGAGGCGAGGATGGCAGCTAGCCCTCCGGTGAAGAGTGCCCCGCGCCCGTTTTGTGGTTCAAACATACGCTTGTCCTTTTGAATTTAAATTGGATAAGTTAAGCTTACTTCCGTAGTTATGTACGGAGTCAAGCGATATGGAAAACAATTTGGAGAATCTGACCATCGGCGTTTTTGCCAAAGCCGCCGGGGTCAATGTGGAGACCATCCGGTTCTATCAGCGCATGGGCTTGTTGCCGGAGCCGGAGAAGCCCTATGGCAGCATCCGCCGTTATGGCGAGGCGGACGTAACGCGGGTTCGGTTCGTGAAATCAGCCCAGCGGCTGGGCTTCCGCCTGGACGAGATCGCCGAACTGCTGCGGCTGGAGGACGGCACTCATTGCGAGGAAGCCAGTAGCCTAGCCGAGCACAAGCTCAAGGACGTGCGTGAGAAAATGAGCGACTTGGCACGCATGGAGGCCGTGCTGTCTGAGTTGGTGTGCGCCTGCCATGCGCGAAAGGGAAATGTTTCCTGCCCACTGATTGCGTCACTGCAAGACGGAACAAACCTGAGTGGATATTTCTTGTGAAATCAAGAGCTTAGGCTCATTTCTGCGAAATTTTCAGGAATCACGGCCGACCCTC
>NZ_BCWP01000042.1 GCF_001592265.1 Curvibacter delicatus NBRC 14919
TCAGCAAATCCTTAGGTGAAAACCGACTAGGCTGCGATGGCCTCTGAGGTGGCTGGCAATTAACCTCGCCCTCCCACTCGAAATACTGCACGGCCCAGGCGTAGCTACGGCTGGTGTTAGCTCGTTCAGCAAGCTAGATATAAGTTTCGATGCTGCCCATGGTTGGGTTTTCCAGTATCGAGTGCTGCTTGCCTAGCCGCTCCAGCTACTCGTGATCCGGGCTTCCGAATTCGTGCCCAATCGCCGGCATGCGTATGCTCATCGGATTGTCCCGATCACGGCGTTTCGTTGAATCCAACGTCAGACTGTAACGCTTGCCATATGCGCTGCCGCAGCAACCCAATGGCCGATCCCTCTAGGCCGGTGCCACCGAAATGAACATACGGCAGTAACACAAGATTCGGGCATCCCCTATCGAAGTAACTCTCACGATCGTCCAATGCCAGCCACCGGGGTATCCCAGCTTTGGCCGGGTAGGTTTCCCTCAGCCAGAGCTCGCATTCACGTTGACGCTGGCCGAACTGATCTTCCAAATGGGGTAAGGATGGCGTGACGTCGACGATGCGTGCTTGGATGTCCTCCGAAAACCTCTGCCGCAGGTCATCGAGCGACATGTCCAACCGCCAGGCCGATGACACCACCACGTGAACCTGGGGGAACTCGCGCAAGACCGCCTCAAAGTTGGCGAGATGGACAAAGTGCAGATCCTCTCCCACGCCCTCAGGGTGGAGCACGCCATCAATGTCCAGAAAGAGGATCAATCCCTCGGGATCAATCGGGTTTGTCGTCATGCTTGATCATCCTCGGATCAACTATAGACGCTGTCCTTCGCTCGACTCAAAACCGAAATCGCGCTTCAGAAGCGGCCGAGAGGTAGCTTTGGCCAGGGTGAGGAAAGTGTCTTTGCGAACCAATTCGATCTTTCCGGACGCGGGACATCCGACGCCCTCAGACTGGTCTGACCTTTCACGCCTTCTTCCCCACGAACTGAAGCTGAAGATGGCGCATGACAAGCCGATAGCCGGCTTTGGTCCTGGTCAGATCCTCTGGAAGTTTGTTCTGCAGGTCTGGGTTTGGAGTGTCCAGCCAGCGTCGAGCCTTACGCATCGAGCCGAAGACCTTGTAGGCAAGTGCGTCCAGCGCTTCAAGCCGCTCATAGTCCGGACTGCCAAACTCTCTTCCTACGGGCGGCGCGGCACCCCATTCGACCATGTCCATCGGCATTGCCACGCGCATGTCCTCGACAGAGACGCGCTTCCCAGCAGGTGGTGCAAACCTGCCTTTGAGTTCAAGGATAGATTTGTCTTTCTTTAACGTGTGAAGTTGCCTGATGGGCGGCCGCTTTTGCTTAGCCGCAAGGTGAAGGTCGTACGCCACCTGCAGATGCGCCCATAGCTCGGGCGTCGTTCCCAACGCCTTTCCCAAGCGTATGGCCATATCGGGGGAGACGTTGGAATTCTCTGACAGCAACCGCGTGACAGTCGTACTGCTCACACCAAGCGCTCGCGCTGCCTCTGCAGCGGACGTTTCCCCCAAGTACTCCGTGAGAATTTCTCCGGGATGGGGTGGGGCGAATCTTCGTTTCGGTTTCATATCGGTGATAGACCAAACATTCGAAGAATGTTGACAGACGACGCTTGGATGTCAAGAACATTGCCAGATGAGCAGCCATTCGAGGAAGATGGTTGAGGAGTCTGGTGATGCCACGCTTCAATGCATGAAGACCGTGATTCTGCGAGGGCTGGCCAATGCGGTTGGCCTGATTCCACCAGGCTCGGATCACTTGAAGTCCGTATACGACGCATCGACATAGAAGACCTGGGCAAGCGCTACCGCCAAAATCTGCACGGTTCGCTCGGGAACCCTGGGCAGGTGCTTTCCTTCATCGGACATTTTCCCTTCACAAGATGGGACATTTTCCCTTCGCCGGATGTGATTCTTGGTATGGCATGAGTGGTTTACGTCAATTTAATACTTAACATAATATACATCGTATCAATTAACTCACCATTGACCGCGTGGCTGACGGCCGCGGACAAAAGCCGCAATGATGTCGACCGACTCCTTGCGATTGGCACGCTGGGCGAAGTCGATGGCGGTCAGGCCCAGCTCGTTTTTGAGCAAGGGGTCGGCGCCGGCTTCCAGCAGCAGTTTCACGGCTGACGGTGTGCCGTACATGGCCGCCATCATCAAGGGCGTGCTGCCGTTGGGCGATGCTGCATCGATGTAGGCATGGTTATCCAGCAACAACTGCATGATTTGCAGGTGGCCGCCGGTCGCGGCGTAATGCAGCGGCGTCCAGCCCGGTTTGTTGACATCGGCGCCTTTGTCCAGCAACAGACCGGCCATGTCGGTCATGCCCTTGAGCGAGGCAATCATCAAGGCGCTTTCATCCTGGCGGTTGCGCGCCTCGACATCGAGCTTGGGTTGCGCCAGCAAGACCGGAATCACCTTGGTGGAGCCCACCCGCAGGGCGATGAGCAAGGCGCGGTCACCGGCCGGGTTGGGCGTATTCGGATCAAAGCCACGCTCCAGCAAGCTGCTCACAACGGGGACATCATCTTTCAGGATGGCAGCGAAATAGTCCTCATACGAGCCAGCCGTTGCACATGAAAATCCATATAAAACATATAGATAAACAATAACTTTAAAGTAACATCTCATGTTTTCACGGGCGGAACAAGGTGTCGAAATTGAGGCTGGTCGCCTCAGCAATGGCCTCGACAGAACATTGCTTGATTGCCGCGATCTGCTGCGCTACATATGGCACATAAGAGGGGTTGTTGGTCTTGCCGCGGTAGGGCACGGGCGCCAGATAAGGGCTGTCGGTCTCGATCAGCATGCGATCCAGCGGCACAAAAGCCGCCACCTCGCGCAGGTCCTGGGCGCTCTTGAACGTCAGGATGCCGGAAAAGGAGATGTAAAAGCCCTGATCGAGCGCAGCCCGCGCCACCTGCGCGGTTTCGGTAAAGCAATGGAACACGCCGCCAGCACTGCCGGCTGAACCGTTCTCGCCCTCCTCCTTCAGGATGGCCAAGGTGTCCGCCGAGGCGCTCCGGGTGTGGATCACCAAAGGTTTGGCCAGTTGGCGTGCGGCCCGGATATGGGTGCGAAAGCGTTCACGCTGCCAGGCCATGTCGGCCACGGTCCGCTCACCCAGGCGGTAGTAATCCAGCCCGGTTTCCCCGATTCCGATGACGCGCGGCAAGGCGCCGCGTCCGAGCAGATCATCGAGCGAGGGCTCGGTGACGCCCTCATTGTCGGGATGGACCCCCACGGTCGCCCAGAAGTTGTCGTACTGCAGGGCCAACGCATGGACGTCCGCAAACTCCTCCAGGGTGGTGCAGATGCACAGGGCACGCGTCACCTGGGCGTCCGTCATCGCCTGCCGGATCTGCGGCAGTTCAGCCCGCAGTTCGGGAAAGGTCAGGTGGCAATGGGAATCTGTAAACATGGAAAAACAATCAAACAGGGGGGCGAACAGCGCGCGATCTGCCATCCGGCCGGCCCGAAGGCATCTTTCAGCACAGACCGGAAATTCAGAGCTTGGAGTTTAGGGCGCTTTGCGCCCGGCTCACAAGGTCTTCCAGCATCAGGCCACTGTTGAAGGGGTGCTCGGCCGTGCGGCTGGCACGCGCCAGTTCACGGGCCCAGGCGTTCAACGCAGCCAAGGAGCTGGCAGCAGGCAGTTCAGATGCATCAAAAAAACGTGGCACAGCGCCAACCTGACGTGCCAGCAAGTCATGGCACAACTTGTGCAGCGCATCGATCACCTGCGCGGGCGTCCAGTCCTTGAAGACGCCCACCTCGCCACGCGCCACGGCGCGCGGCAGGTTGCTCCAGCTCTTGGGGTGACGTGTCGAATCGGCAAAACGCAGGGCGTCTTCAGGCCGGCCGCCAGCGGCACGCAGCAGGATTGGCGCATCCAGGTCCGCGATGCCTTGCGCCCGGAGCCACGCCAACGAGGCCGGCTCATCCGGCCAATGCATGGTGTGCCCCAGGCAGCGGCTGCGAATGGTCGGCAGCAGCAAGTGCGCTGCCTCGCTGGCCAGCACAAAACGCACGTCACCAGGCGGTTCCTCCAGGGTCTTGAGCAGGGCGTTGGCCGTCACGTTGTTCATGCGCTCGGCCGGAAACACCAGCACCGCCTTGCCGCGCCCGCGCGCACTGGTGCGCTGGGCAAACTCGATCGCGTCGCGCATGGCTTCGATGCGGATTTCCTTGCTCGGCTTGCGTTTTTTCTCATCCAGCTCGGCCTGCGCCTTCTCGTCCAGCGGCCAGCCCAGCTCCAGCATGGCAACCTCGGGCATCAGCACGCAGAGGTCGGCATGGGTGTGCACGTCGATGGCATGGCAGCTCGGGCATTGGCCGCAGGCGCCCTCCTCACCCGGGTTTTCACACAGCCAGGCCCGGACCAAGGCCAGCGCCAGACTGTACTGGCCCAGGCCCGACGGGCCTTGCAGCAGCCAGGCGTGGCCGCGCTGCGCCAGCAACTGGCGGCTCTGTTCGGCAATCCAGGGGGCCAGCGCGCTCATGACAAACCGCCTTGGGCACGCGCGGCGGCCAGCACGTCTTGCCAGACGGCATCGATGTTCTGGTCGGCCTCGATGCGGGCAAAACGCTGCGGTGCGGTCGCCAGGCGCTGGGCATAACCGGCGGCAACGCGCCGGAAAAACTCGACCGGTTGCGCCTCGAACTTGTCCGGCACGCGGGCCGTGGCCAGGCGCTGGGCGGCGATGGCAGGATCGAGGTCGAACCACAGCGTCAGATCGGGTTCGCGCAACAGCGGTGTGCCGGCCGGCGCCACGGTCTGCACCCAGCGTTCCAGCTGGGCCAGCACGGCCAGATCAAAGCCGCGGCCACCGCCCTGGTAGGCAAAGGTGGCATCGGTGAAACGGTCGCACAGCACCACCTCGCCGCGCGCCAATGCCGGCTCGATGAGCTGCTGCAGATGGTCGCGGCGGGCAGCAAACACCAGCAGGGCTTCGGTCATGGCATCCATCGGATCGTTGAGCACAATGGCGCGCAGCTTCTCGGCCAGCGGTGTGCCGCCGGGTTCACGCGTCAGCGTGACGTGGCGCCCCTGCTCGCGAAAGGCCTGCGCCAAACCCTCGATATGGGTCGATTTGCCGGCGCCGTCGATGCCCTCGAAACTGATGAAGATTCCGCCCTTGCCGCTGTTCATGCCGGTGTTCATGCCTCTATTGTCCACGCTGGTACTTGTTGACCGCGCGGTTGTGCTCGTCCAGCGAGGCACTGAAGTGGCTGGAGCCATCGCCCCGCGCCACAAAGTAGAGCGCCTTGCTCGGCGCCGGCTGCACGGCAGCCAGCAGCGAGGCCTTGCCGGGCATGGCAATCGGCGTGGGCGGCAGGCCGGCGCGGGTGTAGGTGTTCCAGGGCGTGTCCGCAAGCAGGTCGCGCCGGCGCAGGTTGCCGTCAAACTGCGTGCCCAGGCCGTAGATCACCGTGGGGTCGGTCTGCAGCATCATGCCGATGCGCAGGCGGTTGTTGAAGACCGATGAAATCATGGCGCGGTCGCCCGGGCGGCCGGTCTCCTTTTCCACGATGCTGGCCAGGGTCAGGGCCTCGTCCGGTGTGCGCAAGGGCAGGTTTGGCGCACGCTGGCGCCAGGCGGCGTCAAGCTGCCGGTCCATGGCCCGCAGGGCACGCCGCAGCACGGCCAGATCGCTGCTGCCTTTGGCATAGGTGTAGGTGTCCGGGAAGAAGCGGCCCTCCGGGTGCAAGCCCGGCCGCTCCAGTCTTTGCATGATCAAATCATCACTCAGGCCTTGTGTTTCCTGCCGGAGCTGCTCTGCTTTTGAGAGCGCCTCACGTACTTGGCGGAAGTTCCAGCCTTCCACCAGCGTGATGGCACGCAAGGCCTCTTCGCCGCGCACCAGTTTGCGCAGCAGGCTGCGCGGTGTTGTGCCGGCGCTGATTTCATAGCTGCCGGCGCGGATCTCGCGTGCATGGCCGGAAACGCGGAACCACCAGTACAGCAGCGTCGGGTCGGCCTGAACGCCGGCATCCACAGCCGCCTGCGCCACGCCGCGGGCCGAGGTGCCCGGCTCGATGGCCAGGTCCACCGGGTCGCCAGCCAGCCCCAGTGGCTGGTTCAGCCACCAGGCAGCGCCGCCGGCCACGCCCGCAGCCGCAATAAGCAGACCCACAAACCAGATACGCACAGCCCTACTTCCTCCATGAGATTGATGGACGATGATAATTCAGGCCATGAGCGATTCATTTCACGATGCCCTGCAGGGCGTTGCACCCCTCCCCCATCTCGGCATCATCCGCGCCGAGGGCGAAGACGCCGCCAAATTCCTGCACGGTCAGCTGACACAGGACTTCTCTTTATTGGGCCTGTCAGAAGCCCGGTTGGCCGCCTTCTGCTCGGCCAAGGGCCGCATGCAGGCCAGCTTCATCGGCTTCAAGCGCAGCCACAGCGAGATCCTGCTGGTCTGCAGCCGTGACCTGCTGGCACCCACGCTGAAACGGCTGTCGATGTTCGTGTTGCGCGCCAAGGTCAAGCTCAGCGATGCCAGCGCCGATTTCTCTCTCTATGGTTTGGCCGGAGATGCTATTAAAAATGTAGCGCCTGTCGCACCATCGGCTTGGTCCAAGACCGATTCGGGTGCTGCAACGCTGGTTCGTCTGTACCCGGCCGATGGTGTGCCACGCGCGCTGTGGGTCGCCTCGGCAACGGAGGCGCCTCCCGCGGGCAATGCCCTGAGCCTAGACGTCTGGCTCTGGAGCGAGGTCCGCAGCGGCATCGCGACGGTGACGACGTCCATCATCGATGCCTTTGTGCCACAGATGCTCAATTACGAATCGGTCGGGGGCGTCAACTTCAAGAAGGGCTGCTACCCGGGCCAGGAGATCGTGGCACGCAGCCAGTTTCGCGGCACGCTCAAGCGCCGGGCCTATCTGGCCCACTGCGCCGCCTTGCTGCAAGCCGGCGATGAGGTGTTCGACCCCGCGGATGCCAGCCAGCCCTGCGGCACCGTGGCACAGGCCGCTGCCGCACCCGGCGGTGGTTTCGACGCGCTTATTTCATTGCAAATCAGTGCAGCGACCAGCCCAGGGCTGCGCTTGGGGCAGGCCGATGGTCCTGCGATCGAGCTGTTGCCCCTGCCCTACCCGCTGCTGGAAGACATCTGAGCCACTGCCGGCTCACAGCCGGTCACGGTAGGCCGGCGGGATTTTCTGGCGCACCACTTCTTTCTGGGGTTCATCCACCGCCGCCACGGCGGCACGGTAGGCCTGCAAGGCACGGGCATCGTCTGCTACCGCAGGCAAGGCGTAAATGTCGCCCATCTTGAGCCAACCATCCCAGGCCAGCTGTGGCCAGCGTTCGTTGCGTAATTGAAGCGCCTGCAACGCCAGCGGCCAGTCCTTGGCGTGCATGCCCAATTGATAAGCGGAAGTCAGCAGGTCAAAGTCGTCGTGGCCATCCTGCAGGTATTTCCGCATCAGCAGGACGGCCTCTTCCACTTTGCCGCCACGGCTGAGAAGGGCCACATCCAGGGAGCGCACCATGGGGGCATTGGGACGCAAAGCCCGGGCCTTTTCAAGGTACGCCAGACCTTTCTCGTTTTGCCCCATTTGGAGATAGCCGCGTGCAATATTGGCCAGCATGCCCGCCACATAGGGCCGCGAATCCACCACGGACGCCCAGATCCAAGTGGCATTTTCCCAATCACCCCAACGTACCATCGCGTCAGCGACCAGGGGCGTGAGTTTGCGGTAGTGCGGATTGATCGCAATCCCCTCGCGTGCCAGCTGCAATATCTGTGCCTTGACCGGTTCCCAGCGCGGGTGATTGGGGTCATCCGACTGCGCCACGGTAACGGCCAATTTCACGGCCGCCACCAACCGCCGCTCGCAGGCGGCAGCCTGTTGCGTGATGTAGCCCGCAACCACAAGACAGCCCAGCATGAAGATCATCAGCAGGCGTGCGACTTGCGGGCGCCAAGGCAACGCAAGGGCCAACGAATGCCCGCGGGAGCTCAACCGCGCATCGGAGGCCGCCAGCACCGCCAACGCCAGGGCGAACAAAGCCCCCGTGCTGGCCAGGCGCCAAGGAAAGCCGGCACCACTCACCACCAACAGCGCCAGCAGACAAGCCAGCGTCAGCGCCCTGAGCGGTCCCTCTTTCAGTCCTGCTTCGCTGCGGTCGTGCCAGGTTGTCCAGGCACTCAGGCTGAGATAGGACAGCAGCGCCAGCAGAAAAGCCCAGCCGACCAGACCGCATTCGGCCAGCAACTGAAGAAATTCGTTGTGGGCGTAGAAATCGTCTTCCAGCAATTCATCATTGATCTGGTAGAGCGGCACCACGACTTCCCAGGCGCCGGCACCGACCCCGGTCAGCGGATGCGCTTCGATCATGCGTGCGGTGGACATCCACATGCGCAGACGGACAGAGGTCGAGCCCTTGGTGTACTCGTCTGACTTTGTCAAGGAGGCGACCCTGAAGAAACTGCGTTGCAACGCCGTTTCTCCCTGTCTCTCCGCCTTGATTTGCGGGTTGCCGGTGGTCACCGAGCCGAGTCCCGCCACAGTGGCCAGCAAAACCGCGAGGGCCAGAAATTTCTGGCTGCGCCGCCAGTGGGCCAGTTCGAATTGCCGCCGATACAGCCCCACAATGGTGGGCAGTACGAACGACAGCAGCAACAGCGCCATCAGGGCTGATCGGGTCCCGGTCATCATGAGGGCGACCAGGTTGAACGCCATGAAAAACGCGCGCAGGACAATCTCGGCCGGGCCGCGCGCCTGGACCAGCAGCCACGCCGAAAACGGCAGGGTGCAAACCACAAACTCGGCAAAGAAATTGCGATTGATGAACGTCGAGGCCGGAGCAGCGCCTTGCGGAAACAGGTTGACGTTCAAGTAGAACTGCAAAACGGCCCACAACGACGCCATCACCGCCCCCCAATGGAGGCCATTGATCAGCAGTGGCAACCGCTCCCGCGTCAGGCTGTTCAGCCCTACCCATAACAGCACGAAGAAAACAAACCAGCGCACGGCCTCCACCGCCGCGAGATAGGTGTGTGACCAAGCCATGCTGCCCAAGGCATAGGCCATCAACAGCAGCGGCAGCCAGAGAACGCCATGCCACTGCAGGGCGTCGCTGCGTTGCCGGTTCTGCCACAGCAGCAGCCAGGCCGCCGCCAGCGTGCCAAAGGCCACCAGCATGGATTTCAGCGTGTCCTGCAGCATGAACTCGTGTGGCACCCCCAGGGCGGGTGTCACGAGCATCATGGTGGCCAAGAGCAAGACCACGCCGTCGCCCGGGCTCAACGACAGTGATGCCAGCCAGTGACGCCCATGGGATGCCAAGACACCGGAACCTGCACTGGCACTGGACTCAGCCACGTCATCGCTCATGCCGAACGTCCTGCCAGGGCTTTGACCATCTCGATGTGGGGAATGCCGGCCTCATCAAACGGCGCTCCGCGCGGCACAAAACCTTCGCTGGCATAAAAGCCCTCGGCACTGCGCTGGGCATGCAGCATCACCTCGTGGTCACCGCGTTGTGCAGCAACCTGCAGCAGTGCGCGCAGGATGTCCCGCCCCAGTCCGCTACCGCGCTGCACCCGCTTGACCGCCATGCGACCGATCCGGGCCACGCCCGGCGCAGGCTGGATCAAGCGGCCGGTGGCCAGCGGCATGCCCAGCCGGTTGGAGGCCACGGCGTGCACGGCGCTCGCGTCGGCTTCATCCCACTCCATCTCGACCGGAATGCGCTGCTCCTGCAAAAAGACTTCAGTGCGCACCTGGCGCGCGCCCTCCGCCAGTTCATGCCAGGCCCCCACCCGGATGTCGACCATGTCCTCGCCCGCTTCGAACCCGAGCAGCACGTCCCGCAGGGCCGGCGGGACCGGCTTGGCGGTCTGGGTGGCCGGGTCGGCAAACACATAGATCAGTTCCCCCGTGATCAGCAGCTGATCCCCCAGGAAAATGCCGCCCGTGAACTGGATCGACGAGTTGCCGATGCGTTCGCATTTCAGGCCAATGTCGAGCGGGTCGTCGTAGTGGGCCGAGGCGTGGTATTCCACGCCGGCTTTCTTCACGTACAGATCGCCCCCGAGCTGCTGCAAAGCCTCTTCATACGGCAGCGCCAACGCCCGCCAGTAGTCCGCCATCGCCGTATCGAAGTACATCAGGTAGTGCGCATTGAAGACGATTTTCTGCATGTCCACCTCGGCCCAGCGCACGCGCAGACGGTGGAAGAAACGGAAATCGGCCCGGGTCGGCAGGGTCTTGTGCATGGTCAGTCCATGTGCCCGAAGGCGTGTTTCAGGGCACGCGCCGCATCGGCATGCGCCTGCAGGGCCTGCGGGATGGCACGCCCCATCTTGATGAATTCGTGCACCACGCCGCGGTAGATCTCCAGATCCACCGGCACGCCGGCCAGCCGCAGCTTGTCGGCATACATCACACCCTCATCCACCAGCGGGTCGCATTCGGCCAGCCCGATCCAGGCGGGTGCCACGCCATCAACGTCCGGTGCATTCAGCGGGGAAAAACGCCAGTCGTCGCGGTCGGCCGCCGAGTCGATGTACTGGTTGAAGAAATAGGTGATGTGAGGCTCTTCCAGCACAAAGCCCGTCTCAAAAGTCTTGTGCGAGGGGGTGTCCTGATGTGCCGCACAGCCCGGATAGAACAGCAGCTGCAGCGACAGAGGCAGACCGGCATCACGTGCCAGGATGGCGCAGACTGCGGCCAGCGTGCCGCCGGCACTGTCACCGCCCACGGCCAAGCGGCGGGTATCCAGGCCCAGCGCGCCCCCCTGAGCGGCCAACCACTGCACGGCGTCCCAGGCGTCATGCACGGCGGTCGGGAACTTGTGCTCCGGTGCCAGTCGGTAGTCCACCGACACCACGGCACACTGCGCCAGATGACTCAAGTGCCGGCACAGGCTGTCGTGCGTGGCCACGCTGCCCACTGTGAAACCGCCACCATGAAAATAGACCAGCAACGGCAATGCATCACGGCTTGGTGCATACAGGCGTGCAGGAATCGACTGGTCATCACGCACGGGAATGGCCAGTTCCTCGACCCGCGCCAGCTTGTGCGGCGGGATGTCCAGCACCCCCGCGCCAGCGGCGTAAGCAGCGCGCGCCTGCTGGGCACTCAGGGCGTGCATCGGTACATGGGCGGCGCGCGCCATGCGTTCCAGCATGTGGTGCATGGCGGGCGTGAGCAGCGCGCGCGGGTTGCGTTGGTGACTCATGAAAGGCGAATAGCTTGCTAAAGTGGCCGGATAAAGAATTTTGATCGTACACCGAGGAGACACCACGCCATGGCACTCATCTACTACATCACCCAGGTCCAGTTTGATTTCGGCGCCATCAAGCTGCTCCAACAAGAGTGCGAGCGCGTCGGCATCAGCCGCCCGCTGATCGTGACTGATGCCGGCGTGCGCGCCGCCGGCCTGTTGCAAAAGGCGCTCGACGCCCTGCCCGGCATGAACGCCGCCGTGTTCGACCAGACCCCGTCCAACCCGACCGAGGCCGCGGTGCGTGCCGCTGTGGCCGTCTACAAAAGCCATGACTGCGACGGTCTGATTGCATTGGGCGGCGGCAGCTCCATCGACTGCGCCAAGGGCGTGGCCATTGCGGCCACGCATGAGGGCCCGCTCAAGACCTACGCCACCATCGAAGGCGGCTCCCCCAAGATCAGTGAGCGCGTGGCGCCGCTGATCGCCGTGCCGACCACGGCTGGCACCGGCAGCGAGGTGGCGCGTGGCGCCATCCTGATCGTCGACGACGGCCGCAAGCTTGGCTTCCACTCCTGGCACCTGGTGCCCAAGACCGCCATCTGTGACCCCGAACTCACGCTCGGCCTGCCCCCGAAGCTGACCGCCGCGACCGGCATGGACGCCATTGCCCATTGCATGGAAACCTTCATGGCCGCGCCCTTCAACCCGCCGGCCGACGGCATTGCGCTGGACGGCCTGCAACGCGCCTGGGGCCATATCGAACGTGCCACCAAAGACGGCAGCGACCGCGAGGCACGCCTGAACCTGATGAGCGCCTCCATGCAGGGCGCCATGGCGTTCCAGAAGGGGCTGGGCTGCGTGCACTCCCTGAGCCACAGCCTGGGTGGCGTCGATCCCCGCCTGCACCATGGCACGCTCAACGCCATGTTCCTGCCCGCCGTCATCGCCTTCAACGCCAGCGCCGAATCGGTACAGAAGGACAACCGCCTGCTGCGCATGGCGCAGGCCATGAATCTCGATTCGGCCGGCGACATTGGCGATGCCATCAAGGACATGAACGCCCGCCTCGGCCTGCCCAGCGGCCTGCGCGACATGGGCGTGACGGAGAGCCTGTTCGACAAGGTCATCACCGGCGCCCTGGCCGACCATTGCCACAAGACCAACCCGCGGCTGGCCAGCGAGGCCGACTACCGCGAGATGCTGCAGCAAGCCATGTGATGTGGACCGGGCCTGGCCCGGGGGCGGGTTACTTCAACAGGCAATGCTTGGCGTAATCGGTCGCCTCATTGACCGTCCAGTCGCCCTTGGGTTTGGCCTGCATGTTTTCACACCAGGCCTTGCTGCCGATTTCGGGTTTGCAGGCGGTCAGCAGAGCGACCATGCCGAGCGCCGTCAGTACAGCCGTGAGTTGCTTCATTGTTCGGTCCTTTCCCGTCTGGACTGATTGAGGGTCGGCCGGGATTCATGTAAAACACAGCGGAAATCAGTCTAAGACGTTGATTTTGATGAGCTTTTAGAACTATTTCCAGGCGGTGTCGTCGCACTGAGCCTTTGCAGCATGCCGGCCACCACTGCTTCCTGAGCCGTCACAGCGGCCTTTGCCGCTGCCAAGTCCAACTCCAGGCGCTGGTTCTTCTCCAACAAGGCATCAAGCCTCGCCTGCGTTTCGACACCGGTGGCCTGCAACACCTGGTTGGCCGAATCTTGCACCACCAGCTTTTGGCCCAACTCCTCGGTCTTCCGCTGTTCGAAGGCCAACGCATCCTTCAACGGTCGCAGTTTTCGGAGTTCTTCCTGGGCTTGGTGCAGTTCGGCCTGCACCCTGGACAAATCCCCGATCAGCCGAACGCCTTCCTGCTGGACCCGCATGAGCTCCTGCTGCTTGCCCGTCAGGGTATCGGTGACCTTACGTAACTCGGACTGCAGATACTGAACCTGCTGGTCATGCTGGCGCTGCTCCTGCTCCCGCTGCTCCTTGGCCGAGACCCGGAAGTGCTCCAGCGCCTCTCGCGCATGCTGGTGTTTTTCCTCCAACGATTGGCGGTGCTGTTCTTCGCTGGCCAGACGCTCTTGAAGATCCACCACCCGTTGGCTCAATTGAGTGGCTTCCAGGTTTTTGTTGGACAGCGCCTCCTGGGTCTTGGCGTGACTGACCTTTTCATCAGCAAGGCTGCGCTGGGATTGCTCCAACTGCTGGCGCGTGTTTTGTCCTTCCGTCTTGAGGGTGGCTATCTCGCCCTGCAGCCTGGTTGAGGTTGCAGCGCTGAGCGCCAAGGCTTCGGCTGATCGTGCATCTGCCTCTTCATTCAATCGTCCTGCCAGGCGTCCTACCAAGTCCTGGATAGCCTCGCTGACGGAAACCTGCGTGCCGGTCACCCCACCCGACTCCTCTTCGATTTCCTTGACGTAGCGCTGAATGGTGGTTTTGGAGCCCGTATTTCCCAGTTCCAAGCGAATGGCGTCGATGGTTGGCATGTGCCCCATGGCCAATAGTCGATCACGTGCGCGAGCGACTTCAGACTTGTAAATACCGGATCTGGCCATGTCTAACTCCGATTTCGTACTGTATTACGTAATATGCTATTACGTAATAATTCAGGTGTCAATGACGGTGAATTTTCTAATTTTATGACATTTGATAATGGTGGATTATCAAATGTGAAGCCGATTTTTGGTGATTTGAGTCATGGTGGTGGTACGGGGCCGACGTAATGTCGATTTGGCGTCATAAGCGCGCTTATGGCTCCTGCGGAAAAACCTCACCCGCCAAAAGTCCGGTTCCGACTAGTTGACGAAAATATGTCTAAATAGGCATAATTGAGGTGATGTCGAAACAAGCCCGCAAACCCATCAAGTGGGTCAGTTCCGCCAAGCGAGATCTGGATGCGATGCCAGAAGATGTCAAAGACGTTTTTGGTCACGCCATCGACCTGGCCCAGGCCGGCGGCAAGCACCAGGATGCCAAGGTGATGACGGGTTTCGGTTCGGCCGGCGTACTGGAAGTGGTCGAAGACCACCAGGGCGACACCTATCGGGCCGTTTACACCGTCAAGTTCGCTGGCTGGGTCTATGTCCTGCACTGCTTTCAGAAGAAGTCCAAAAGCGGCATCGCCACGCCGAAGCCGGACCTGGATTTGATCAACACCCGCCTGAAGGCCGCGAAGCAGGATTTCGAGGTTTGGCAGGCACAGCAAGGAGCAAAGAAATGAATGAGCACGCAAACATCACCATCGAAGAAGGCAGCACCAACGTCTACGCCGACCTGGGCTACACCGACGCGGCCGAGATGCAGCGCAAGTCCCAGCTGGCCGGCGAGATTGCCCGTGCGATCAAGGCGCGCCGCCTGACGCAGGAAGATGCCGCTGCGCTGCTGGGGATCGACCAGTCCAAAGTCTCGCGGATAACCCGTGGCCAGTTCCGCGGTGTCAGTGAAGCCAAGCTGCTGGAGTTGGTGGCGAGGCTGGGACACGATGTGAAGATCGTGGTCGGCCCGGTGCGGCGCCGTGCCGGCAAAATCGAGTTGCAGTTCGCCTGAGCGCGCCTGATTTCTGCAACGCCATCTTGGTTGGCGAATCTACTAGGCGTCGCCTTCAAATTGCACGCCATGTTCACGAGCGTACTCAACATATCGATCTAAAGCGAACTCGCGATCGACGGAGGAAAAAAATCGAAGTTCCGAGCCATAGTTCTCCGGAACTTCGAGTAGTCCATGGTGATACAAGCAGCCGACACCCCATTTGGACTCCACGCGCATGGCTGTCAATAACCGGCCAATGTGCTTGACAGAGCCTTGATCGCAATACACGACAAGCGAACCATCGGCGGGTTCCGCCAACTCATGAAGATGACCCTGGCTAATTAAACGCTCCACGAAACGCGGGCTGGCAAATATGTCGCGAGGTGCGGCAGCGACGATCTCGATGTACTCGGCATCTTCGACGATATCGAGAGCGTGCATCACACACGTATAGCGATCATTAGGTACTGTGGCCTGCACAACTTCGATCGAATGAGGTAACTCGCAGCGAAGGCTTTCGATCAAATCTTGATGCGTCTGCGGCGCGCCATTGTCTGTGATCTCATGCAACCGCCGACGAAGTTCGCTCATTTTTTTTGGTCCCCACCCTTCAGTCGCCGATTAGCGCGCTCAGGGCACGTAGTCCACGAGACCTGCGCCACAAACCTAAAGCTCTGCGCATCTTCGCTAGCCGCGACGGGTTTTTTATTAGTTGCAGTCTGCGGGCGCGCCGGATGAAGTAGCGACCGTCGTCGCTATTCTTGAGGAGATTGCATCTTGTGCAGGCTAGAACGGAGTTCTCGAGGTCTCCGCGGCCGCCGTTCACCAAAGCGACGAAGTGATCGCAGTGGTACCGGTTGCCTCCATCCTGGTCGATCAGAGAGTCACCGCAGTAGAAGCAGAGGCCTTCCTGCGCCCCAAACAAGCCGGATTTCTCTTCGGCGGTGATCTTCCCCCCGTTCGTTTTAATCGCAATGGACCGCAGAGCCCGTCCGAGCCGACCTTTCTGGCGCGCATAAAGCCGCTTGACTTCCTCCGCAAGCTCCTGCCTTGGATAGACCGCTGCCAGCTCTACGCCATCCCAGTTCTCGCTGACCCGACCGCAGGCACATGGTGCTAGCGAGACCTCAATACGTGAGCCGCAGCACGCGCATGTGCACTTCGCGACGATGAAGTCGATAACATCCGGCGTGATGCCGTTCTTCCAGTGACGGTCAGTCTCGCCCGGGTCGAGTCGGCGCAGCAGGAATTGGCTCGACACTGTGCCCCACAGGTGGGTTACAGCCCAGCGTTCGTCGGGCGTAAGTTTCGAGACGGCGGCGGACCTCATTTGGAAAACTCTCGGATTGGTTGACTTCAGCGGTCCGGGACAATAAGGCCTGCTGCCAACACCTGTTGCTGCAGCGCTTGTAGGCTGTCGAGGCCAAGCATGCGCATGGCATCTTCGCGGCTCATCTCGCCTGCGGCATAGAGATCCAGGACTTGAAGGCGTTCAAAGTCTGGGCTACCAAATTCCCGGCCCACCGGGGCCACATCGAGCCAGGCTTGTTCCTCGGCGGATCTCCTCCACAGGCATGGCCCATGGAAGCGAAGATAAAACATGCCGTAAATCCGGCGCTTGTTCATTCGGGCATTCATAGCGTCTTTCAAAAAGTCCTGTCGGATTTTTATTTGGACTGCCAGCAGGACCAGAGCAACCAGGCCAGCATCGCCCACACCACGAAAATCAGGCCGACGCCCCACAGGCTGCGCGGCTTGCTTCCTTCCCTTGCGATCCACTCGTCACTCTTCAAGCGGCATTCGGCCAGGACTGAAGCGGGTGTGAGCCGGATCGCCAGCCAGATCAAGCCCGGCAACAACAACACATCGTCCACATAGCCCAGCACCGGAATAAAGTCAGGAATGAGATCAATCGGACTGAGCGCATAGGCTACGACAAAAACGCCCAGCGCCTTGGCATACCAGGGCGTTTCGGGATGTTTGCAGGCAAACCATAGCGTAACGCCATCACGTTTTAATGTCTTGGCCCAGCCGCGCAGGTGCTCGAATATCTTCATCACTTTCCTCAATGTTGCCACTAATTGGGACCTTCACGAGGATGCGTTGAGGGCTCATGGCGTTTAGCTGGGACGCAATGGCATCACATGCACCAGGTTCGCGTCCAGGCGCACACCCACTCGCACGCCCATCCCCAACTCCTGGCGTTGTGGGCCCGACAGCGTCAGCAGCAGCTTTGCGCCGCCCACTTCCGTCAGCGTCAGCGTGGCCAACGTAATTTCGCCCAGGTGCCGGGCCTCGGTGACAGTGGCTCGGAACTCGCCAGGACCCTGCGGCGCTTGCGTCAACAGCCTTATGCCGTCCCCCGGAATCACCCAGTTCACCGCCTGCCCGACGGGCAGTTTGCCTTTGTCGCGCACCCGCAGCAGCGGCCCTTCGATCCCGTCACCACCCTCGGCCACCCACCGCAGCAATCCCCAGCCTGGCTGCTCGGCCGGGCCCAGCCATTGACCATGAAAGCGGTTGTGGATGCCCACCAGATCAGCCACGCGCGCGTTGCGCGGGGCACGGTGGATCTGCGCCGGATGGCCTTGCTGCAACACCTCGCCGGCGTCCATCACCGCCAGGCGGTCGGCCAGCATGCGGGCCTCGTTGAGGTCGTGCGTGACCAGGACGATGGGGATGGACAGTTCGCGCCGCAGATCGGCCAGCAGCCGGTACAGGCCTTGCCGGCTCATCTGATCTACCGCGGAGAAAGGCTCGTCGAGCAGCAACAGCTTGGGCTCTCGCGCCAGCGCGCGTGCCACCGCCACGCGCTGCTGCTGGCCACCCGAGAGCGTGGCCGGCCGTCGGTCCTGCTGGTCTGGGGTCAGGCCCACGTGATCGAGCCAGTGCCGTGCCTGAGCCAGGCGCCCGAGGCGCGGCAAATGCAGCAGCGACAGCGCCACGTTGTGCAGCGCACTGAGGTGCGGCATCAGCGCATAGTTCTGGAACACCAAACCCACATGCCGGCGCTGGGGCGGCAGGAACACGCCGCGCGCGGTGTCGCACCAGACTTCTCCGCCCACTGAGACATGACCCCGCTCGGGCCGCATCAGGCCCGCCAGCACACGCATCATCGACGTCTTGCCCGCGCCCGAAGGACCGACCAGCGCCAGCAATTCACCCGGCTCGCAGCGCAGGCTTCCCGCCAGCGGCATGGGATGCGTCTGCTCAACGTCGACCGTGAGCGCCGCGTCAGCGTTGCTCATCGCCGCACCGCCAGACGTGCCGAGGCGAAGAACGACGCGCCTACGGCAACCAGCGAGAACACCAGCAGCAGCAAAGCCATCTGGTGGGCGCCGGTGAAGTCGAAGGATTGCACCCGGTCATAGATGGAAATCGCGATGGTCTTGGTTTCGCCCGGAATGCTGCCGCCTATCATCAGCACCACCCCGAACTCCCCCAGCGTATGCACAAAGGTCAGCACCATGGCCGACAGCACGCCCGGCCAGGCCAGCGGCAGCTCAATGCGCCAGAAGGTTTGCCACACACTCAGGCCGCTGACGGCCGCAGCTTCGCCCAGGTTACGCGGGATGGCTTCAAAGGCACGTTGCACCGGCTGCACGAGAAACGGGATGTTGAAAACGATGGAAGCGATCAGCAGGCCAAGGAAGTTAAAGGTCAACCGAACCCCAAAGGTGTCGGCCATCCAGCGCCCGACTGGGGAAGCACCACCCAGCGACACCAGGAGGTAGTAGCCCAGTACGGTAGGCGGCAGCACCAAAGGCAATACCACCATGGCCTCTATCCATGACTTGCCCGCAAACCCGGTGTAGGCCAGCCAACGGCCCAGCCACAGCCCGACCGGCAGCAGCACCAGCAAAGTGGCTGCGGCCAGCTCCAGCGACAGGATCAGGGCTTGCCAGTCCATGGGCGCTCAGCGCTATTCCTTGGGCATGGCGAAGCCGTAGCGGACCATGATTTCCTGGGCGGGAGGCGTGGAAATATAGTTGTAGAAGGCGCGCGCTGCCGGTGGCGCGCCCTTGACCAGCACCATACGCTGCTTGAGTGGCTGGTGCCAGCTCTCCGGAATCAGCTCGAACGTGCCCAGCTTGGCCATGGCCGGCGACAGGGCCAGCGAATAGGCGATGATGCCGCCCTGGGCCGATCCCGAAGTGGCGAACTGCGCGGTTTGGGAAATGTTCTCGCCCAGCACCAGTTTGCCCTCGATGGCACTCCACAGGCCGGCGTGCTGCAGCGCTTCCTTGGCGCGCGCGCCATAGGGGGCATGCTCAGGGTTGGCGATGGCGAATTTCTGCAGCCGGCCGTCCTTGAGCGCAGCCGCCAGGTCCTTGAACTGGCCATCGGCCTTCAGCGGTGAGCCGGGTGGCACCATGATGCCGATGCGGCCTATGGCGTAGGCTCGACCACGGTCTTCGGTCTTGCCGGCATCGGCCAGCTTGTAGACAAAGTTCTCGTCGGCCGACATGAAGAGGTGGAACGGTGCATCCTGCAGGATTTGTGTGGTGAAGTTGCCCGACGAACCGAACACCAGCTTGATGTCCTGGCCGGTGTCTCGCTTGAAACGGGCGGCGACCTCTTCGATGGCGAACTTCAGGTCGGAAGCGGCGGCCAGGGTCGGAACGGTCTGCGCGTGAGCTGAAGAGAGAGCGGCAATGCAGGCAAGGGGTACGAGCCACGAAAAAAAGCGGCGGCTGCAGATGGCCATGAAGTGTCCTTTAACGGTACGATTCATAAAGTTTCGATATCTTCCAGAGAAGATATCGATCTCAAAGTATATCGCCAGATACTGGAGGCCAGTCGCCTCGGTAGACAATACGCTTCACGATGAAATCCACCGTCAAAATCTCCTTGCCAGACGAGAAAACACGCTTTCGGGTGGAGATCAAACACGCGGTGGCCATTGGCCCCGGCAAGGCCGACGTGCTTGAGCGCATCGCCGGGACCGGCTCGCTTGCCGAGGCCGGCCGCAGCCTGGGCATGAGCTATCAGCGCGTCTGGTCGCTGGTGGCGGCGATGAACGCGGATTTTGTGGAACCGTTGGTGCTCAAGCAGCGCGGCGGTGCTGCTGGCGGCGGAGCGCAGCTCACGCCGACCGGCGAACAAGTGTTGAAAATCTACCGCCTGATCGAGCGCGACGCCCAGCGCGCGGTCTCCAAGCGTTTGCCGCTGTTGGTCGGCCTGATTCGGCCCGAGGCCGGCACCGGAAGATGAGCGCAGGGACATGAGCAATATTGCCCAGTACATCGAGGCCGCCGAGCGCGACAACACGCGCCGCAGCTACGCCTCGGCTATACGGCATTTTGAGATTGAGTGGAAAGGCTTGTTGCCATCAACGGCTGACGCCATCGCCCGCTACCTGGCCGACCACGCGGCTACCCTGGCCATCAACACGCTGCGCCAGCGGCTGGCGGCGCTGTCCCGCTGGCATACCGACCAGGGTTTTGCGGACCCTACCAAGTCGCCGCTGGTGCGCCAGGTCCTCAAAGGCATTCGCTCCGTTCACGCCGTGCCAGAAAAGCGCGCGCGGCCCCTGGAACTGGCGATGCTCCAGCAGGTCGATCAGTGGCTAGCTGCCGCCATCGGCAATGCCCAGCGCTCCGGCGACCAGCCAGCCTTGCTGCGCCACACGCGCGACCGCAGCCTGATGCTGCTGGGGTTTTGGCGCGGTTTCCGCTCCGACGAACTGGTCAACCTGCGCGTTGAAAACACCGAAATCACCCCCGGCCAGGGCATGGCCTGCTACCTGGGCCGCAGCAAAGGCGACCGGCAGCTGCAGGGCCGGACCTTCCAATGCCCGGCCTTGTCTCGCCTGTGCGCGGTGGACGCCTTCAGCGCCTGGGTTAGCCTGGCCGGTTTGACCGAGGGCCCGGTGTTCCGCAAGATTGACCGCTGGGGTCATGTCGCTGACGAAAGCCTGCATGCCAACAGCCTGATTCCCTTGCTGCGCAGCCTGTTCGCCGAGGCCGGTGTTGAGTCGCCCGAGGAATACAGCAGCCACTCCATGCGCCGCGGCTTTGCCGGCTGGGCCCGCGCCAGCGGCTGGGACATCAAGGAGTTGATGGAGTATGTCGGCTGGAAGGATGTCAAATCGGCCATGCGCTACCTCGATGCGTCGGACTCCAGCCTGCAAGCCCGCTTCGAGCAGGGCCTGCCGGCGCTGGCGCCGACCGCTCAGCAACCGCCGCCGTTGGTGCTGTTGCTGACGGAGCCGGTGGGCGTTCTTGGTCTGCCTGCCGAAGGGGCAACGCTCGTGGCGGTCCTGCGCGTAACGATGGTGCTGGCCCGCTTCAGCAAGCAGTCGCGCGGCCTGGCCCGTGGCCACCGGCTGATCGAGCAGACCTGCTTCGAGCGCTTTGCCATGCAGCGCCTGAACACCGAGGGCACGCTCTACGAGCTGGCGGTTCCTTACTTGTCCCGCGAGGTGCTGGACGAGACGATCGCCACGCTGCTCGATGATATGTACCGCATCGCCGAGGACAACCAGTGCCTGCTGGAAACCTCGTTTCACGAACCCGCCACCGACACCTATTGGGATTGAGGCCGACCGACTGCCCGCTATGAGTGGTATCAACGACACCGCCTATCCGCAACTCAGGACCGAGATCAGTGACCAGGATCTGATCTCGGTGTTCACGCCGAGCGCAACGGAACGCCGCTTCATAGCGAATGCGTACAGCCGGGCCACGACCCAGGCCCTGATCGCGGTTCAGCTGAAGATGCTGCAGCGGCTGGGCTACTTCGTGACCTTGGACGACGTGCCCAGCACGATCATTAAACATATCTGCAAGCGTTACCAGGTCCAGCCGTTCTCCGCGGCAACACTGCAGCGCTACGACCAGTCCGGCAGCAAGTCACTGCACCAACGGATGCTGCGGGAATTCGTCGGCCTGCGGCTCCTGGATACAGGCGCACAGGACTGGCTGGAAGCTGAGGCGATGAAAGCGGCACAGACCAAACAGGAACTGCCCGATATCATCAACATCCTGCTGGAAGAACTGGTTCACCACCGTTACCTGCTGCCCGGATTTGTCACGCTGTCGCGCATCGCAAGCCGGGCACGGGTGAAGGTCAATGACGAGCTCTACAAACACATTGCTACGGCCTTGACTGATGCCCAGCAGGCCGGGATCGACCAGATGTTTCGCACCCGCAAGGGCCGCAGCCAATGGGACCAGCTCAAGCGAGAGCCTAAGCAGCCCAGCGTGCGCGAGGTGGCCAGCTTCCTGACGCACATCCAGGCCCTTCGGGAGCTGGCCGACGGCTTGCCGGTGATTGATGGCGTCTCGGTCCCCAAGCGAACCCAGTTTGTGCTCGAAGCCCGCGCCCTGAACGTGCGCGAAATGCAGGCGCTCAAGCCGATCAAGCGCTACGCCCTGGCGGTGTTGCTGATCCAGGCGCAATTACAGAAGGCTGTTGACGACATTGCCGACATCTTCATCCGGTCCGTGCGCAACATGCACAACGTTGCGCGCGAGCGCCTGAAGCAGTACCAGCTGGAGCATGTGGCGCAGGGCGAGGCGCTGATCACCCAGTTCCGCGATGTGCTGACAGCCTTCGAAGACGACGGGACGGAAGCGCAGCGGGTCGGCAGGATGCGCAAGATGCTGGGCGACGATCCGGCCGCCTGGATCGAACGCTGCGATGAGCACATCGCCTATGCGGGCAACAACTATTACCCGTTCATGCTCCAGCCCTACCGCGCCAGGCGGTCGCTGCTGTTCCAGTGCCTGGATGCGATGGCGCTAAAGTCCTCATCGCCCGATGACTCCCTGTTGCGGGCCGTGAGCTGGATCGCGCAGTTCCGCTCCAGCCACAAGGAGTATGTTCTCGCCGACAGTGGCGCCGTCCCGCTCGACCTGACCTGGTTGGCCGACAGGAAGTGGCAAGCCCTGATCCAGGGCCAAGGCGAGGAAGCGACTCCAGGCCTTGTCCATCGCAAGTACCTGGAGCTGTGCATCCTTTCGCACGTGATGGACGAGTTGAAGTCCGGCGATCTGTATGTGCAGAACAGTGACCAGTACGACGACTACCGCGACCACCTGGTGAGCTGGGAAGAGTTCGATACCGAAATCGGCCAGTACAGCGACATGGTCGGCTTGCCGGCCGACGCTGACGACTTTGTCATGAAGCACAAGCAGCAGCTGGCCAACCTGGCGCGCCAGGTCGACGCCCGTTTCCCGGACAACGAGCATGTGGCGATGACCGAGTCGGGCCTGCTGCTGCGGCGCAGCGAGCGGGCGCCGCCGCCAGAAGGGCTGCCGGAGGTCGACCAGGCCATCACGGACTCGATGGCGACGGCCAGCATCCTGGACGTGCTGACCGAAACCGAGCGATGGCTGGACCTGCACAAGCTGTTCGGTCCCTTGTCGGGCTTCGAGAGCAAGGTCGACGACCCGCGCAAACGCTTCCTGACGACGCTCTTTTGCTACGGTTGCAACCTGGGACCGACCCAGACCGCGCTGTCGGTCAAGGGCCTGTCGCGCAAGCAGGTGGCATGGCTCAACCTGCACCATGTCACCGAAGAGCGTTTGGACAAGGCCATCTTCAAAGTAGTCAACGCCTACAACCGGTTCTCCCTGCCGCAATACTGGGGCACCGGCAAGAGCGCGTCGGCGGACGGCACGAAGTGGAACGTCTATGAGCAAAACCTGCTGTCCGAGTACCACCTGCGCTATGGCGGCTACGGCGGCATCGGCTACTACCACGTCTCGGACATGTACATTGCGTTGTTCAGCCACTTCATTCCTTGCGGCGTCTACGAGGCCGTGTACATCCTCGATGGGCTGGTCAAGAACGAGTCCGACATCCAGCCCGACACGCTGCACGGCGACACGCAGGCGCAGAGCGCGCCGGTCTTCGGGCTGTCGCACCTGCTCGGGATCAAGCTGATGCCGCGCATTCGAAACATCAAGGACCTGGTGTTCTTCAAGTCGGAACCAGGGGCGCAGTACAAGCATATCCAGAGCCTGTTTCGCGGGACGATAGATTGGGATCTGATCAAGCTGCACTACCGCGACATGCTGCGTGTGGCTGTATCTATTAAGGTCGGCAGGATCACGCCGTCGATGATCCTCAGGCGGCTCGGGACTTTCAGCCACAAGAACAAGCTCTACTTCGCGTTCCGCGAGCTCGGGCGGGCGATCCGAACCCTGTTCCTGCTCGATTACATCAGCGACATAGAGCTACGCCGGTCGATCCATGCAGCGACCAACAAGAGCGAGGAATTCAACAATTTCGTCAAATGGCTGTTCTTCGGCGGGGAAGGGGTGATCGCCGAGAACCTGCGCCATGAGCAGCGCAAGGTCATCAAGTACAGCCAGCTGGTGGCCAATATGGTGATCCTGCACAACGTGCAATGGATGTCGCGCAAGCTCAAGGAGCTGCAGAGCCAGGGATATCCAGTGGGCGAGCCGGTGCTGAAAGCCTTGTCGCCATACCGGACCAGCCACATCAACCGGCTCGGGGACTACACGCTGGATCTGGGGCGGGCCGTTGAGCCCATCGACTACAAAATCAAATTTTCCTGAAATATCAATAAGTTAGCTACGATCCTGCGAAATTTTCAGGAATCACGGCCGACCCTCGTACTGGTCGCCCTCGGTTTTTCCGGTGCCTGGATCAGCAACCTGACAGCGCTGGAACCCTATCGCCCGTTGTTCATCGGTGCGGCGCTGGTGGCGATGTTCTTCGCCTGGAAGCGTATTTACCGACCGGTGCAAGCCTGCAAGCCGGGCGAGGTCTGCGCGATTCCGCAGGTGCGCGTCACCTACAAGCTGATTTTCTGGATCGTGGCCGTGCTGGTCTTGGTCGCGCTTGGATTTCCCTATGTCGTTCCCTTTTTCTATTGACCAGGAGTTCATCATGAAGAAACTGTTTGCCCCCCTTGCCCTCGCCGCCGTTGTTGCTCCCGTGTGGGCCGCCACCCAGACCGTCACGCTATCCGTGCCGGGCATGACCTGCTCTGCTTGTCCGATCACCGTTAAGAAGGCAATTTTCAAGGTCGAGGGCGTGAGCAAGGTCGATGTGGGCTTCGAGAAGCGCGAGGCCGTCGTCACCTTCGACGACGCCAAGACCGGTATGGGCGCGCCAGCTACCTGAAAGGAGGAGAAGTCCTTGAGACTTCCGATGGCCGCAAGGTGACAGCGACCAGCAATGAAGTTGCCCGTCTCGACAACCTGTTGCGACAAGGGCACGACTACTGAGCGGTCCGCACACGCGCAAGGGCCAGGGCTCGTCCACGCACGGACCCTGGCCCTTGATCTTGGTGGCGTAGCGCACATGACGGAAATGTAATGTTCGCGTCACTTAAAGGACAGCGCCACCTCCTTAACCTAGCCGTGTGTCGATACCGAAGGCCGCTGGAATGATCATCCGCGCCTCCCTCGGTGTCTGTTTTTTCTTTTTTCTATCGGAGGATTTTGATTCATGAAGCACCATGTTCCGCCTGTGTTCGCGGTTCCCGGTCTGCCGCGCCGGCGTTTTGTCCAAGGCTTGGCCGCCGGCGGCGTCCTGCTGGGCATGTCGGCCTGGTCCGGCCTGGCGCGCGCGCAGGAGATGAAGCCGGCCAGCGCAGCCGCCCCGGTCCTCAAGGGCACCGAATTCGACCTCGTCATTGCCGAGTCGCCCGTCAACTTCACGGGCAAGCCTGGCGTCGCAACAACCATCAACGGCTCGCTACCGGCGCCGACCTTGCGCTGGCGCGAAGGTGACACGGTCACGATCCGCGTCACCAACAAGCTGCGCGAATCCACCTCGATCCACTGGCACGGCATCATCCTGCCGTATCAGATGGACGGCGTGCCGGGCATCAGCTTCGCCGGCATTGCCCCGGGCGAGACCTTCACCTACCGCTTCAAGGTCGAGCAAAGCGGCACCTACTGGTACCACTCGCATTCCGGCTTCCAGGAGCTGACCGGCATGTACGGAGCCATCATCATTGATCCGGCAGACGGCGAACCCATCAAGGCGCAGCGCGACCATGTGATCCACCTGTCCGACTGGACCGACGAAGACCCGATGCGCGTCTTCTCCAAGCTGAAGGTCCAGAGCGGCTACTACAACCACAACATGCCGACCGCGCCGCAGTTCTTCCGTGAGGCGGCGCGCGATGGCCTGACGGCCGCACTCGACAAACGAGCCATGTGGAACCAGATGCGCATGAATCCAACCGATCTGTCGGATCTCTCCGCTGCCACGCTCACCTTCCTGATGAATGGCACCACGCCGGCCGGCAACTGGACCGGGCTGTTCAAGCCGGGCGAACGGGTGCGACTGCGCTTCATCAACGGCGCCGGCAACACTTTCTACGACGTGCGCATTCCCGGTCTCAAGCTTCAGGTGGTGCAGGTCGACGGCGTCAACGTCGAACCGGTCAGCGTGGACGAATTCCGCTTTGGCCCGGGCGAAACCTATGATGTGCTGGTCGAGCCGCGCGATGACGCCTACACCGTCTTCGCCCAGACCATGGAGCGGACCGGTTATGCCCGCGGCACGCTGGCGACGCGTGCCGGCTTGGCCGCACCGGTGCCGGCGGTGGACGCGCCGGTCTGGCTGTCGATGGCCGACATGATGGGCGCCATGGGCGGCAGCATGGCCGGCATGAACCATGGCGCATCCGGCGGGAATGGCGGTCACGCGGGCATGCAAGGCATGCAAGGCATGCAAGGCATGCCGGGGATGATGCATGGCGGTATGGCCATGGACCATGGCGGCCATGCCATGCCTGGCATGGCGCCGGCCAATCCGCTGGCGGTGCCCAGTACCCAGGCACGGCACGCCCGCACCGAGTACGGCCCCAGCACCGATGCCCGGGTGGATATGGCGCGCACCAACCTGGACGACCCGGGCGTGGGCCTGCGCGACAACGGCCGCCGGGTTCTCACGCTGGCGGATCTGCACACCATCGACGGACCGCTCGATCCGCGCGGAGCCGAGCGCGAGATCGAGCTGCACCTGACGGGCAACATGGAGCGTTACACCTGGTCGCTCGACGGCCTGGAGTTCGGCCAGTCCACGCCGGTGCACTTCAAGTACGGCGAGCGGGTGCGGGTGATCCTGCACAACGACACCATGATGACCCATCCGATGCACTTGCACGGCATGTGGAGCGAACTGGAAAACCCCGACGGCAGCTTCCTGGCGCGACGCCACACCATTCCCGTGCAGCCGGCGCAGCGCGTCAGCTTTCTGGTCACGGCCGACGCCCTGGGCCGCTGGGCCTGGCACTGCCACCTGATGTTCCATATGGACGCCGGCATGTTCCGCGAAGTGGTGGTGGCCTGATTCATGAAGACAAAGGAGAAAACACACATGATGAAACTCAAACTGAACTGGATCGCTTTCATACTCGCGACGTTCGGCACGGTACCGGTGTGGGCGCAGTCGATGAGCGGCATGGCCCACGACATGCCTGCCGCCACGGCCGAAAAGGCTGATGGCGGCATGGAAGGCATGGATCATGGCTCCATGGGCGACGCCCAGGGCGCC
>NZ_BCWP01000043.1 GCF_001592265.1 Curvibacter delicatus NBRC 14919
CGCGCTGGCCTGGCTTTCGGTGCGGGCGCTCAGATCCTGGTTGCCTTGGGCAATTTCAGCACTGGCGGTAGCGACCGATTCGCTGCCTTCGCGGACATGGGCCACGATCTTGGCCACGTTGTCACGCACCGCCTTGATGCCGTGCATGATGCTGGCGTTATCACCCGGTTTCAGCACAATATCGACACTCATATCGCCTTGGGCCATGCGGTGTGTGATGGCATTGGCCTCATTGGGCTCGCCGCCGAGTTGCTTGACGATGCTGCGCGCGATCATCAGGCCCACCCCCAGCAGGATGGCGGCCAGAACCAAGGCACCCAGGCCCGACTGGATCGCCCGGGCCAGGATGGCCGAGTCCACGGTGTCCACATAAACGCCAGAACCGACAATCCAGCCCCACGGGGCGAAGCCCTTGACGTAGGAGACTTTCTGCACCGGCTTGTCACTGCCCGGCTTGGGCCACATGTAGGGCACATCGCCAGCACCGCCGGCCTTGACGACATTCACCATCTCCACGAACAGGCGCTTGCCGGTCGGGTCCTTGTTCTCGGTCATGTCCTTGCCGTCCAGCTCGGGCTTGATCGGGTGCATCACCGTGTTGGGATGCATGTCGGTGACGAAGAAGTATTCGGCGCCGCTGTAACGCAGGGGTTTGATGGCCTCCAAGGCACGCTGCTTGGCCTCGGCCTCGCTCATCTTGCCCTTGGTGGCCTGGTCATGAAAGTGAACGATCAGGCCATGCGCGATTTCCACAGTCTGGCGGACACTGGCTTGTCGTTCCTGCATGAGCATGGTCCGTTCAGTGACCATGAAGAAAACCAGCAGGAGGGCCAGACCGGCGATGGCACTGGCAATCAGCAGCCCCAGTCGCTTGGCGACGCTATAGGAAGAGAGTCGAAACATACGGTTTCGCCGGTACAGCCGAGGATCGCCCGGCAACAATATAAGTTGATACTGATATCGGCCTGTTTCTTCCTTCCCTGAATACAGCAATGCGCGCAGCCCCCTCTGTGGAAGACACTGCGCGCATCCAGACTGTCTGACTAAAACTTGAACAGGTACGAGACGTACGTGGCTAGCTTATGACTAGTCCAACATACGTGAGGGAGTATAGAAATATGTCACCCTCGTGACAAGCCAGTAAAGCAGTTTTGCCATAAATGATGGCAATAAGTAAACATACTGTTTTAATGCGCCACAAAACAGCATCAATTAACCGGTTTGCGTGCGAAGACGCCCACGCCGGTGGCAAGCCTGAGCGGGCTTTCGGCGTGAGGAGACAGATCGGTTGCCGGGTGATCAGCAGCGGTGATCAAGCCCGGCGCACACGGCGGGCAAGCAGCCCCAAGCTCAGCAGACCGATGGCCACGAAGCACAGGAAGGACCAGTTGGCGATGGAGCCACCGAGGAAGGTCCAGTCCACGGCCGAACAGTCGCCACTGCCCTTGAAGATCATGGGAATGGCACGCTGCAGCGGGAAGGTTTCGATCATGCCGTAGAGATCGCGGCCGCAGCTCACCACCTCGGGTGGGTACCACTGCAGCCAGCTCTGGCGTGCGGCGACGAAGGCCCCCAAAGCCGCCAGCACGACCAGCAGCACGGCGCCCACGATCTGCAGGCCTTTATTGCCAGTTGAGGCCGTCAATGCAGCGAAAAGCGCTATCAAAACAAGAGCGTAACGCTGCACGATGCACATCGGACAGGGCTCCAGCCCCACCACGTGCTGTAAATACAGGCCAAAGGCCAGCAGCGCAGCGCAGCCCAAGGCAATCAGGGCGAAGATCCGGCGGGGGTAAGTGTCAAGCAGCGTGAGCAAAATCCTGGTTTCCTTCCACGAAGACGCGGGCCTTGCGCGGTGTCAACACCAGCACATCGCCTTCCTTCAAATCGAGTTCACGGTATTGTGACGCAGGAATCTGCGCCTCGATCACCGCTTGGTCCCCGGGTTGGGGCGCGTCTTCGGGAATAAGTTCCAGCCGTGCGATCGGGCCCACCACAATGGCGCGGCTGAGCCGGGCCACGATGCCCAGCGGCCTGCCCGCTGTGTCAGACGTTTCTGCCTTGTAGCGCTGCACGTCAAAGTCATGCGGCCGCACATAGGCAAAGGCCTTGGCATCCTCGGCGTCGCGGTGCTCGGGCGAATCGAGTCGCACGCCCTGCTGGCCGGCACCGATCACCACCTCGCCCTGCTCCACCCGGCCGTGGAACAGGTTGACGTCGCCCAGAAAACCGTAGACGAAGGGGCTGGCCGGCTGGTCCCACACCTGCTGCGGCGAACCGATCTGCTCGACCCGGCCGCCGTTCATCAGCACCACGCGGTCGGCCACTTCCAGCGCCTCCTCCTGGTCGTGCGTGACGAAGATGCTGGTCACGTGCAGCTCGTCGTGCAGGCGGCGCAGCCAGCGGCGCAACTCCTTGCGCACCTTGGCGTCGAGCGCGCCAAAGGGTTCGTCCAGCAACAGCACCTTGGGTTCCACCGCCAACGCGCGCGCCAAGGCGATGCGCTGGCGCTGCCCGCCCGAAAGCTGCGAGGGGTAACGATCGGCCAGCCAGTCCAACTGAACCAGGCTCAGCAGTTCATGCACCTTGGCCTTGATCTGGGCTTCGCTCGGGCGCTGGCTCCTGGGCTTGACGCGCAGGCCGAAGGCCACGTTCTCGAACACGGTCATGTGGCGAAACAGCGCGTAGTGCTGGAACACGAAACCGACCTGACGCTCGCGCACATGCACGTCGGTGGTGTCTTCGCCACTGAACAGGATGCTGCCCTGATCAGGTGTTTCCAGCCCGGCGATGATGCGCAGCAGCGTGGTCTTGCCGCAGCCCGAGGGGCCCAGCAGCGCCACCAGTTCACCGGACTGGATGTCCAGGCTGACATCACGCAGGGCGTGGAAGTCGCCAAACTGCTTGTTGACATTGCGGATTTCGATGCTCATGGTTGTCTTTCAGCGGGCCGGCACGGCGGCCGCAAGCAGGGAGGGCCGCTCCGGCGGCAGTTCAGCGGCAGCCTTGAGTTCGCGCTCGTGCCGCCACTCGACGATGGACTTGATGACCAGGGTGACCAGCGCCAGCAACGCCAGCAGCGAGGCCACCGCAAAGGCGGCCACCGACTGGTACTCGTTGTAGAGCACTTCCACGTGCAGCGGCATGGTGTTGGTCTGGCCGCGGATGTGTCCCGAGACCACCGACACCGCACCGAACTCGCCCATGGCACGCGCATTGCACAGGATGACGCCGTAAATCAGGCCCCACTTGATGTTGGGCAGCGTCACGTGCCAGAAGGTCTGCCAGCCACTGGCACCCAGCACGATGGCGGCCTGTTCTTCTTCATTGCCCTGCGCCTGCATCAGCGGAATCAGCTCGCGGGCGATGAAGGGAAAGGTGACGAACACCGTGGCCAGCACGATGCCGGGCACGGCAAAGATGATCTTGATGTCGTGCGCGGCCAGCCAGGGGCCGAACCAGCCCTGCGCGCCGAAGATCAGCACGTAGATCAGGCCCGACACCACGGGCGACACCGAGAACGGCAGATCGACCAGCGTGGTCAGGAAGGCTTTGGCACGGAACTCGTACTTGGCGATGGCCCAGGCGGCAGCCACGCCGAACACCAGGTTCAGCGGCACCGCAATGGCGGCGGTGATCAGTGTCAGGCGGATGGCCGCCCAGGCGTCGGGCTCCTTCAATGCTTCCCAGTAGGCGTCCCAGCCCTTGCGCAGCGCCTCGGTGAACACGGCCGCCAGCGGCAGCACCAGGAACAGCAGCATGAAACCCAAGGCAAGGCCGATGAGCGTCCAGCGCACCCAGGCAATCTCGGACGTCGAGGATCGAACCGGGGAACGCCGCGGAACCGGCTTCGCCGGGCTGCTGGCGTTGTCCCCTTGAGGGGATGACGAACTCGCAGAGCGAGTTTGGCTCAGGGGTGTATTCATGATTTTTTACGCTGCCAGGCCTGCAGGGCGTTGATGAGCAGCAGCAGGATGAAGGAAAAGACCAGCATCACCAGCGCCACGGCGGTGGCGCCGGCGTAGTCGTACTGCTCCAGCTTGCCGATGATGATGAGCGGCGTGATCTCCGACACCATGGGCATGTTGCCGGCGATGAAAATCACCGAGCCGTACTCTCCGATGGCGCGCGCAAAGGCCATGGCAAAACCGGTCAGCAAGGCCGGCGCGATGGACGGAAAAATCACGCGGGTGAAGGTCTGCCAGCGCGTGGCACCCAGGCAGGTGGCGGCCTCTTCCAGCTCCTTCTCGGCATCTTCCAGCACCGGCTGCACCGTGCGCACGACAAAAGGCAGGCCAATGAAGATGAGCGCAATCACCACACCCGCCGGCTTGAAAGCCAGCTGGATGCCGTGCGGCTCCAAGTACTGGCCGACCCAGCCATTGCCAGCGAGCAAGGCCGTCAAGGAAATGCCGGCCACGGCGGTGGGCAGCGCAAACGGCAGGTCCACCAATGCATCGACGATCTTCTTGCCGGGAAAGGAATAGCGCACCAGCACCCAGGCCACCAGCAGGCCGGCTACGACATTGACCAGCGCCGCCAGGAAAGAGGCGCCGAACGTCAGGCGGTAGGACGCCAGCACACGCGGCGAGCTGACCGCAGCCCAGAACTGCTCGAAGGACAGCGTGAAGGTCTTGAAGAACAGCGCTGACAAGGGAATGAGCACGATCAGGCTCAGGTAGAGCACGGTGAACCCCAACGTCAGGTTGAAGCCGGGCAGCACGCGGCGTGGCGCACGTCGTGGCAAGGCAGCCGCCGGCAGCGGCAGCGGCAGCGAAGAAATTGCAGTATTCATGGTTTCTTTTCGTGGGCCACCGCGGAACCGGCTTTGCCGGGCCGCTGGTGGCGCCCCCTTGAGGGGGAGACGCCGAAGGCGTTTCGGGGGTGGGTCATTTCACCGTGTAGAGCTTGTCGAACTGGCCGCCGTCGTTGAAGTGCACCTTTTGCGCTTCACCCAGGCTGCCGAAGTAGTCCTGCACTGTGAAGAACTGGATCGGCTTGAAGGTGGCAGCGTATTTCTTCAGGATGGCCGGGTTGCGCGGACGCAGTGCATGCTTGGCGGCAATTTCCTGCGCTTCATCGGAGTACAGGTAGTTCAGATAAGCCTTGGCGAGTTCGCCTGTGCCCTTCTTGGCCACCGTGCGCTCGACCACCGCCACAGGGTTCTCGGTCACGAGGCTGCTGGACGGGTGAATCGCATCAACCTTGCCGGCACCGAACTCGCGGTCCACCGACACCACTTCGGATTCGAAGGTGATCAGCACATCGCCGATGTTGCGCTGCAGGAAGATGGTGGTGGCATCGCGCCCCCCCTTGGCCAGCACCGGCACGTTCCTGAACAGCTTGCCCACGAACTCGGCGGCCTGTGCGTCGGTACCGCCCTTCTTGCGCACCGAACCCCAGGCCGCCAGGTAGGCCATGCGGCCGTTGCCGCCGGTCTTGGGGTTGACCACGATCACCTGCACGCCGGGCTTGATGAGGTCGTCCCAGTCCTTGATGGCTTTCGGATTGCCCTGGCGCACCAGGAACAGCATGGTGGAGGTGGTGGGCGAGGCATTGTTCGGGAAGTGCTTGGCCCAGTCAGCCGCCACCAGGCCCTTGGAGGCCAGGAACTCGATGTCGGTGGTGGTGTTCATGGTCACCACATCGGCGTCCAGGCCGTCGGCCACGGCGCGCGCCTGGGCGCTGGAGCCGCCGTGGGCCTGATCGATCTTGACGTCCTTGCCGGTGGTCTTCTTGTAATGGGCCGTGAAGGCGGTGTTGTAGTCCTTGTAGAACTCCCGCGCCACGTCGTAGGACGCATTGAGCAGCGTCTGGGATGCTACAAAATTGCTAGCTGTCAGCGCAACAGCGGCAAGGGAAAGAGTGGCAATTTGCTTGAATTTCATGGTGCGTGAAACCGGTTGTTGCGGCGTAGGTAGTTATTGTCCGGAGGGAAGCTCCGAACCCAAACGATTGTTTTGTGCTTAGTTAATAACCAATGTGACTAAGCACAGAAGCAGAGCCTGTTCACACTCGTTTCTCAAGTGTGAACAGGCCCTAGGCGGCGTGCAGAGAGGCGCTGGGCTCCGGCTGGGCTGCGGTCTTGGCCGCCGCACTGGACACGGGGGTCAACCCGCCCTCGCCCACCAGCGACTGCAGCAGCGCCACGCCCAGCGGCCATTCGCCGTGGCCGGAGTCGACGTTGATGTGGCCGGCATCCGGCACGCGCACGAATTCGCTGCCCCAGTTGCGCGCGTAGGCCCCCGACAGGCGGATCGGGCAGAACGGGTCGTTGCTGCTGGCCACCAGAATGCTGCGGTACGGCAGCTTCTGGCATGGCGCGGGCGCGAAATCGGCAAGCACCGCGCGGCGCTCCGGGTCGGCCGGCGCCACCAGCAGCGCGCCCTGGATGCGTGAGGTGACTTCGGGCGGCAGATGCGTGACAGCGATGCAACCCAGGCTGTGCGCCACCACCACCACCGGCCCCGGCTGGGCTTCGATGGTACGGCTGATGGTGTTGACCCAGGCCGCCCGTTCCGGTGTCAGCCAGTTGTCCTGCTGGACCCGCACGGTGTGCGCATAGCGCTCGGCCCACAGGCTTTGCCAGTGGCCCGGGCCGGAGTCACGCCAGCCGGGAACGATGAGGATGCGCAGATCGCTTGCCATTTTGGGTAACCGCGCTGGAGTTCAGCGGATTCGCCTCGCTTCGCCATGATGCGCTCGCAAGCTGCGGCCGTTTCTTGGTCCGTCAGAGTAATGTTGAGCAGGCCAGCCGATTCGGCCACGGCTTCACCCACCATGTCTTCATCAGGGGTGAAGCCATACTCTTCCGAGCGCTGAAGAACGTCATTGACGACATCGTCCACATCGGGATTCTCGTAAATATGCTCAATTCCAAGCTCTCGGAGAGCAAGAACTGCTTGAACATACTCCGGGACATCCGTTGGCTTCCATTCCGGCGCGTTGTTCGCCAGATCCCGCTCGATGTGGCGCAGCAAGTTTTGCAGCGGCTCAATGAGCACGTTTGTGGTTTTACCCATTTTCCTAGCCTTTCCGAGACTCACTGGAAATGGATTCCTGCAAATCAGTGATCGCCTCGTTACCGAGTTCGACCAACCGATTTTCAAGACTCTTTGCCGTTGCGGTCCCGAGTTCGTCAGGCGAAAACAGGACTACTGCATAGCCTTCACTTCGAAGCTCTGAAATGAGCTGGCGAGGATTCAGCAAAGGCTTCAACAGTTTGTGCAAGCCAGTGGCAACTTCATCGCCCTTATCTGCCTTGTTGGCAAGGTACCCCTCAATTGCCTTGAGGGTGTGCTGTGTGGTTTCTAACATTTCCTTTAACTCCTGCTTGAAGCCCAAGGAAAATGAACATGCCCGACCGGGCGATTGTTCGCCCTGGGCAGTTGTTTGATTTGACCGGCATGCGGTCAGTGTTGATAGGCTGGCATAGGCGAATTTGCCGACCAGCATTTGGCATAGCCAAAGTGACTTGATTCTATCTGCATGAGCGGAAGTTGTGTCTTTTTGCGCTACAAACGGATTCAAGACCCGGATGCTTTCAGCATTAAAAGACCGTGGAGCATGATTTCGTGTCCCCATGAAAAAACCGCCAGGTTCCCGAAGGAACGCTGGCGGTTTCACATTGGCAGTGGTTACAGCACAGGCGGTTTGTCCTGGCTGTCCATTTCCGGCTGATCGAATGCAGATGTGTCACTCGCTCCGAAGATGGCCTTCAGGCACTTCGGCGTCCAGTACAGATCCAGCTCGAAATCGTTGGCGAGCAACTCTTCGATACTGATGTAGCCGGCTTCCGCTTCGGACATTTCCCCGCTGAGGCAGACCTTCCCAAAGGCCTGCGCCTGGCGAAAGTCATTGTTCTCGGGGTCGCCGGCATCCTTCTCCGTTACCCAGGCATCGGCCGAGCCGAGGAAGTAGTGCAGCTGCACCACGGCATCGTCGCCCTGGTCCTGTGTGGCGTACGTCACCGGCATCGCTTCGATGTGGGCTTTGAGCTCAAGGATGAGCTGGACCATCCAGTCGGACTCTTCGCCCTGGAGGATCTGCTGCATCGCCCGCCGCTGGCGCACGCTGATGAATTGCGTCAGGATGCCCTCTTTCAGGGCTTCGCTGGCCACCAGCCTTGGCTCCATGCTGCTGAGCATCTTGGCAACCCATTCTTTGGGAGTGACTTGTTCAGTCATGACTTGTTTCCTTTCTGGAGGACCACCGAGTGGTCCAAATTGACTTTTCGCCCAGTGCCATTCACATGACGGAGACGATGCGATCCCGGTTGACGGTGTGCTCGCGCAGGCGGTTGGCGGCCATGTACTTGACCCCTTCGGCAATGTCGAACGGAACCGAGCACGTGTTGCACAGGATCTTGCCGTCGACGAGGCGAATGGTGTTGTCTTCCCACACCACTTCGTAGTAGGAGGGCAACGGCACGGATCCCGCCTTCTTTTCGTCGTCGGCGTTGCCGTCCAGATCAAGCCCAACCGGTGCCGCGGCCAACTCCATGAGCTTTTCCGCACGCGGATTGCCGATGTAGTTGGAACGCACGATGGCGAAGGCCTCCAGGAGGATGGGCATCATCTTGTGGGCGAGCACGATGAATTCGGAGTTCGCCTTGACGTCGTAGCCGCGGTTGCGGAACAGGTTCATCTCGGCGACGATGCCAAACTCCTTCGAGTCGGCCGCCTTGATGGAGAGGCTTTCCTTGCCGCCCGTGTAGGCAGCACTCCACTCCCCTGGCGCCGAACCCTTGTAGGCATCGACCAGCTTGGAAAGACCGGGCAGATTGGCGAACTGTTGGTACTCGACCATTTGCGTGGTGGCGGCACCCTGGTGATTCGTATGGTTCAGCATGCTGCTGCTCCTGATTTTGCGGAGCTACAACTTGCCCCTTGCGGGAGCTGTGTAGCTTTCCCGCGAGGGTTGAAGAATTGGCCGGCTGGCGGCCTGTTTGATGAGGCTGGCACTGGCGCTAGTGCGCCGGTCAGCAATCGGCATGAGCCAATTTCGTGAAATTCTAGCCAATGCCCCGGTGAAATGGTGTTTTTATGTCAGCTTCCCAGGTTCTGGATGGCTCGGCTGTACCTAAGCACCAGGCTCTTGGCGACGTCGGCTGGCAGCAGAGCCAGTCGCAACGGATCTGAGTTGTCCGCCAGATCCTCTTTCTTGATGAGGACGGCACGCGGTTCAACCTTGATGCCCTGGATGTAATCGGCATAGGACTGGCCGTCTCCCCGGCTCAGCACCACGATCAGGGCAATGGCCGGCTCCGGAACTCCGGCGAGGCGAAGTCCGCCAACCGTCGTTTTCTTGTCTTCTAGTGCATCATGCAGTAGCGAGGCGATCTGCTGAATGAGGTCGCCGCCAGCGGTCATTACGCGCAGGCACACACGTGTCAAATGCTCGATGTAGGGGCGGCCGGCTTTGTCCACCTGCCCCGCGTGCAGTTCGGATGCCAGCTGGTATGCGGACAGGAGATCCATGGATCCCGGCGCAGGAGTTGCCATTCAGGAGACCGTCGTTTCGTGACCCCGCGCATCGCGTTCCAGAGGGGCGTCATGGTATCCATGAACGGCGACCTGGTGCAGATAGACGGGCAGGAATGCTGCAACCGAGCCGGCTGCTTCGTATTGGTGGACGTGTCTCAGCTCGTGCGACACCAGGCGCGTCGTCCAATGGCCCTTGCAGATCACAATGCCATGCCCGAAGGTCATGCCCGTGATGTCCGGGTTGAACAGGCCGGTGACCATGGCTGCTTGCCGCAGTTCCTCATTCTCCGGCATGGGAATCCGATCGACCTCCAGAATGCGTACATCTTCCGGCCGGCCGACGCCGACAATTCGCGCCACGGTGACCATCCGGGCGGTCAATGGCTGGCCGCGGGCAAGAATGTCCTTTTCCATGGCTTCGGCCCATCCGATCGCCTTGGGCAGCAAGGCCGGTAAGGCGGCCAACAGTTCATTGTTTGTCATCATCTACTTTCGATGTTTCAGCTATCAGGATTGTGTTGCAGAGGATCCTGCCGACCATGCAGCAGTATCCTCGTCGTCATCTGCGTCGCACCCCTTGCCGAAGCCAAGGACAGTCGCAAATCTGACTGAAAGTTGGTAGCCATGCTCGATAGCCGGCGGAGCATCCAGTACGGGGACATCAGCATCGGGATGGACCGCCTTGAATAGATACGCCAGCGGGTTGCGAACGAATCCACAGCGGGCTGTGCCTTCATGCATTTCCAGTGCCATGCAGGGGCCCTTCGTGCTGTGCAGATACTCTTGGGCCAGTTTGCAAGGCTCCACGCTGCAGCAGTAGCCGCATCCATTGCACGTCTCGCCGAATTTTGGTTTCGGGAGAGCTGTCTGGCGATTCAGTTCCACATGATGTCCCGTTTGCCTAAATTACCCTTCAACGTTTCTTCGCTTCAGGCCGCTGTCGCCGCCGTCACCTGGCTATTTTGCAGCCAAGCGCGAACGTTGCCGGCGATGTCGCGCATATCCTGTGCACTCAAACCCTCGTGTTCGCTACGATGGAAGCTCGTCTCGAGGTCCAGCGATTCATCGACCATGAGGGGCGCGCACAGCATGCGCCCGTCGCGGCCGATGTAGTAGCCCCAGCCGCCAACCTTGGCGATCTGACCATCGGACTTGAGCAGGTGTTGCTCCAGTCTCGATTCTGCGGCGTCGAGTTCCTCCCAAGCCGCTTTTTCATCGGGTGTTGTGGCCCATTGGGAGATGGTTGCCGGCATATTTCCTCCATGCTGTTTAGTTGTTTCTTCCGTTTCAAGACTACCAGGGGAACCCTTCACGTCAAGATGGCCCCTCTGCTGTAGCCCATTCCTTACCTGCCAATGAAAAACGCCGCCAGCAGATGCTTGGCGGCGTTTTCATGCCCGGTTTAATGGGCGGATGGCTTACTGGCGAACCCGCACCCGCATGACGGGGCGGTCTTCGACGGATCCGATCTTCCAGGAATAGGTCCCGAACAGACCGAAGAGAGACGGCTTGGACGTCGCGTTGGTCGAAATGACCTCGGCGTTCTTGGGCAACGACACATCGAGCTTGCCCTCGATCTTGAGCCCCAGCTTGGCGAGCTCATCCTTGTCCTTGCCGTTGAGGCCGATCGAGGAGATGTTGATCACGCCGTCCTTGTCGGTATAGACCTTGAGCACGTCGAGCACGTCGGCCTGCTGGCCTGCCTTGCGCTGGCCCTGGATGTCGAAGTCGAAGCGGCCGTCACCGAGGTACTTGGCCTTTTTCACATCCGGCCGCTGCGAAAGGCGCTCAGCTTGCGCTTGGAGATCCTGGTTCGTTTTCGCGCTGGGCGACTGCCCGGTGCGCTTCATTTCCATGGCGGCAGGAACGAATGCGGTTTTCCCCTGATAGGAAAAGCTGTAGCTCGCGTCTTCGTTGATCTTGATGGAAGCCTGGAAATTCTCCGGCAGGAAGCAGCCCGACAGCAGCACGGTGGCGGCAAGGGCGGTGATTGCAGAAATGAGTTTTTTCATGATGAATTCGTGGTTTTTTGTTTGATGGAAGACCCAGGGCTTGTGAGCCCCGGGCTTGTCTTGTGGACGTTGGTGCCGGCCTCAATGGCATTCGATGCCGGCGGCGGTCAGGTCCTGGCACATGCCCTTGCGGGTGTATGCCGGGTCGTTGCGCGTCTTGTGAATCACCTCACGCACGGTCAGCATGCGCATGAGGTTGCCGTCGGACGGGATGCCGCTATCGAGCCCCAGTTGCCCGAGGATCTGACGGCTCTCGTCGGTGGCACCGAGCGCAGGCGTTTCGTTGGTCAGTTCGTTGAGCAGGCTTGCCGGGTCGAACTCATCGGCGTGGACGACCTGGAGGTCTTCCTTGCGATGCGTCCCGGGGCCACTCTGACGGCTTGCAACGGGGGGTGGGATCATCCCAGCGAGTTTTTCGGACAGAACCCGCAAGAGCGGGGTCTCATCATTGAAACTGGCACTGTGATTGGTTTGCATGGTGGTTCTCCGAAAATACGGGAACCACAGCCCTTCGGGACGTAGTCCCGGAAGGGTTGATGAAAAGGCTGAGTGCCTCAGCTGGCGTCGCGTGCCAGAGGCACAACGATTGGTCGCATTCTACGAAAGCTTTAGCCGGCGGTGTTTTTTTCCGTTCCGGCGCCACCGGCGCCTTCCGGTTTGATCGAAACGCCCGCGCCCCGGGGCACCAGGATGAGCTCCATGCCCAGCCGCTCTGCGAGCATCAGCAGTGTCGAAACGTTGCAATCCTCGCGCCCGCTGAGGGCGCTGTAGATGGACAGGGCGCGTAAGTTCGTCTCCCGCGCGAGGTCCGTTTCGCTCAGACCGCGCTCTTCCATGGCCAGGCGCAGGGCGTCGGCCAGGTATTTCATGCTGGTGTTTTGTGTCATTTTTGTACAGGTGCCAAGTTGGCGGGTCCTATTTTGCTGGATTCCATGTGCAGGACTACTGCAAGGCGCGGACAGCTTCCAGGGCCTCTTCAATCCGCTCCACGGCAATGACCTGCATGCCCTCGATCGGCTTTTTCGGCGCATTGGCCTTGGGCACCACCGCATGCGCGAAGCCGAGCTTGGCGGCCTCCCGCAGGCGTTCCTGGCCCCGCGGCGCCGGCCGCACCTCCCCTGCCAGCCCCACTTCCCCGAAGGCGACGAAACCCTCCGGCATGGCCTTGCCCCGCAAGGAGGAGGTGATGGCCAGCAGCACGCCCAGGTCCGCTGCCGGCTCGCTGATCTTGACGCCGCCCACCGCATTGACGAACACGTCCTGGTCGCCGCAGGCCACGCCGGCATGCCGGTGCAGGACCGCCAGCAGCATGGCCAGGCGATCGCGCTCCAGCCCCACCGAAAGTCTGCGCGGGCTGGGGCCGCCGGCGTCGACCAGCGCCTGCAGCTCCACCAGCATGGGTCGCGTGCCCTCCATGGTCACCATGACACAACTGCCGGGGACCGGCTGGGGGTGCTGGCTCAGGAAGATGGCGCTGGGGTTGCTGACGCCCTTGAGGCCCCGCTCCGTCATCCCGAAGATGCCGATCTCGTTGACCGAACCAAAGCGGTTTTTGATCGCCCGGATGAGCCGGTAGCTGCTATGGGTGTCGCCCTCGAAGTAGAGCACCGTGTCCACCATGTGCTCCAGCACGCGCGGACCGGCCAGGGCACCTTCCTTGGTCACGTGGCCGACGAGAATGATCGTGGCTCCGGTGGCTTTCGCGCAGCGCGTCAGGTGGGCCGCACATTCGCGCACCTGGGCCACGGATCCCGGCGCCGACGTGAGGTGTTCCGAGTACACGGTCTGGATGGAGTCGATCACCACCACTTCGGGCTTGTCGATGGAAATCACGCCGAGGATCTTCTCCAGCTGGATTTCCGCCAGAACCCGGACCTGCGACTTGTCCAGTCCCAGGCGCTTGGACCGTAGAGCTACCTGGGCGCCGCTCTCCTCGCCGGTCACGTACAGCGTGCTCATGCCCGAGCGTTGGAGAGCGTCCATGGCCTGCAGCAGCAGGGTCGATTTGCCGATCCCGGGGTCGCCGCCGATCAGCACCACGCCCCCTTCGACAATCCCTCCACCGAACACACGGTCGAGCTCCTCGATCCCCGTGGGTGTCCGGCTGATATCCGTTGCTTCGATGTCCGCCAGCGGCATGACTTCACTTGTGCCGGCCAAGGCCGAGAAACGGTTCTTGGCGGGCGTCCCGGTGTCGGTCGCGGTTTCGATGAGGGTGTTCCATGCTCCGCAGTGCGGACACTTGCCCAGCCACTTCGAATTGCTGCCGCCGCACTCCGTGCAGGTGTAGGTGGTTTTTTCTTTTGACATGCTCCCACCATCTCATGGAACCGCGCTGAGTCAAGTCCTTGCTTTGCGCTCGGCTCCGGTACGGGGTAGGATGGGTTTTCCATTCGACATCCCAAATCAGAAAGTTCGAAATGCCCAATCTTGGATCGCTGTTGAGAGACGAAATTACCCGTTTGTCGCGCAAAGTCATCAAATCCGAGGTCTCCAGCCTGCGAAAAGCGTCTGCACACTACAGATCGGAAATTGCCGCCTTGAAGCGCCGGATTTCCGGGCTTGAGCAGCAGCTGCGGCGCGTGGGCAAGTCGGCCAAGGCGATGTCCCCACCTGCGGTCGAAGAATCATCTGCGCGCACCGGTTCCATTCGGCTCAGCCCGGCAGGCCTGGCCAAGCACCGTGTCCGTCTTGGGCTGACCCTCAAGGAGGCCGGCGCCCTTATGGGTGCGTCGGCCTTGACGGTCAGCAGGTGGGAGAAAGAAGGTTCCGGGGTAGTCCCGCGTGGCAAGTCACTACTGGCGATCGCGGCTTACCGCAAGTTGGGCCGGCGCGAGGCTCGTGCCAAGCTGGAAGCGATGGGGCTGTAATCCAAGGTCCCGGCTATCCTGCCGTCTTAGGCCGCGGCCGTTCAGCACTCTGCCTTGCTTTTTCTTCCAAGGGCTCTATCACATCGGCCATGAGGCGTTCACCCGTGGCCTGCAGCGCTTCAAGACGTACGTCCATTGATGCCAGCAATCCGCGTGAGCAGGTGATGTGCGCCTGGTGCAAGTCATCGGGGCTGGCGAGGAGCTCGCGCAGGCCGGTGCCGGCGCGTACAGCCAGTTCCGGGGCTTCCATTGGGTATCTGACTTCCAAGGCCTCGGCCCATTTCTCCGGCCAGGTTTCCAGTTCCTGGGTGGTGGTCAGGTAGGCCAGTGCCAGAACCCTGCCGAGATCCTTGTTCGACCGTTTGATCCCGCCTCCGAACTGATCGCCGCTCATGACTTCTGCCCCGATTCGGGGATGGTGCAGGAGGTTGGCCAGCGCCATCATTTCCGGGCTGGCGATGTAGATCCCGAACTCGGTGATCAACGGCTTGTGCTCGACCAGCCCCAGGTAACCGAAGCTGCATAACGTAAAGTGCCCGTAGCGGGTTTCCAGACGGACAAGGTTACGGCCGCGCGTTGCATCAGGCCTCTCTTCCGGCGCACCGAGCAGCTCGATGAACCATTCATCGTTTCCGGGGGGATTGAGCCGTACGAGAGGCAACTGTTCGAGCGGCTGCTCCGGCTTGCCGGGGGCTGGCCAGTCTGTCGATTCCCGGTATGTCCATTTTGCGTCGAAGAGCTGCTCGGCGACACCTCTTGCCATCACAACGGCCTTGGCACTGGGCGCGAACATGCAGTCCACATCCTTCGTGCGCAGGGTTCGCCCTTCATCGGTGCGGAAAAAGTGGTATCCGGCCGCCAGGCTGCCGATGATGATGACGTGCTGATGACAATCGGCCGGAATCGCCTTGGCAACTTCGGACAGGATCTGCACGGGCGAAATCAGGTCGTTCATCGGTGGTGCTCCATGCTCTGTTTTCTCTTCCTGTCCTCGATCATCGCATTGAGCATCTCCTTCGCTTGAGCGTCCAGACGCAGCTCGTACAGATCGGCCAGGCACTCTACCGGGTCCGCCCATAGTGTGCCGTCCTCGCCCATCTCGAACCGGCTGTCGGCCCGTGTGCCCAGGAAGTGCACGGCGATGGCGCCCGTCGCCCCCGGCTCGGTGGCGCGTACCAAGCCGGCGTCCAGTTGCCGGATGAATCCCAGATCGGCGCTCTTTTCCGTGCCCTTGACCGTCAGATCCAGGCGGACGCTGCCGCTGATGTCGAGCTTGGGGTAGTAGCGCTTGGCCCCCAGGACCCCACCGACAGCGATGTCGTCACGCCCCAGTTTCGTCAGGCGCCGCGCCATTTCTTCCGGTGTGCGGCCGTGCCCTCCCGGACTTGAGAACACCACGGTCTTTCGATCTTCCTGCCGGCCGACCACCCATCGACTCCATTCCTCCCAGGGAAAGCGCTTGAGCTCCACCCTCTTGTCGGAGCGCGGCTCCAGGATGCCCATGCCTTGCAGTTTGGCCAGGACATTGGCGACAGTGGGGTAGCTCGCGCCAGCGGACTCCTGAATCGCGGACCTTGTCAGCGCACCCTCGTGCTTGAGCCAGTTCAGGATCAGGAGCGAGAAAACGGACTGCTGGGTTGCCCCCGGGATGCCGGGACGGGAACCTTCGTGGCGCACCAGGTCATCGAGCCACTGCTTGAACTGCAGGTCGATCCCGAAGCCGTCACTGATCCGGCCGTCAGAAAACCTCTGCACAACGGCAATTCGCGATGCGATGTCCGGACGCATCACGTCGTTGACGAGCCTGATTTCCGCGGAGAGTCGTTCGGGCGTGATTCTCGTGTCGGAAAGGACGCAGACCGCCCTCTCCTGAGGATGTTTCGATCTGGCCAGGACATACGCCAGGCCCATGATGTTGCCGCGCAGGTCCCGCAATGTGTGACCGGTGACCACCTTGACCCACCAATCACGCCACTTGCCATCGGGCTCGAAGCCGATTTCACGGCGAATAGGGCGAGCGTCTTCCTCGTCCGTGCTGTGTGACCCAGAAATCAATTCGTTCATGGCGGACGCCTCTATAAAGGCGCGACTTAATATTTAGTCGCGCCTTTATTCTATGCAAATCAAACTAAAGGCGCAACTAAATCTTTAGTCGCGCCTTTGACTGTGTGGTGACGTCATTACCGGATCCGGATCGGGAATGGCCAATGAGGATCGGTATTCTGGTGTGGGTGGGCGCCTGGAGCTGCGGGCGGAACCACCGGGGTGGCAGCTGTCAGCTTCCTGGCCAGCAGGCTTCCCGCTCTGGTCGGGGCGTATCCCTTGGCCTTGTCTCCGTCGATGGGCGCGATCAGCTTGAGCCCGAAGAGAACCAGGGCATGTTGCGGGTCGATCCGAGGCCTGGCTGCAGGTTCTGCTTCAACCAGCCTGATCAGCTCCTGCGCTTCGTCAGTGCTGAGCAACTCATTTCCCATGATCCGCCCTCGCCTGACGCCGGATCCAGCCACGGCACCACTTGAGTGCCTCGGTTTCCAACTGGGATATCGAGCGGCCATCTGCTACCGGTAAAGGCATTTCCTGGGCGATAGGAACCCCTGGGTACCTCTCAGCGAATTCCGTCATCCAGCGGCGCACTCGTGCATCATCGGGCGCCGGCAGGGTCCAGTGGTAGTGAAATCGACGCTGTACAGCACGATCAAGAAGCTCCGGGTGGTTTGTCGCGCCGATCAACACCACGGAGTCAGGGAGACGGTCCATTTCGAGGAGCAGTGTCGAAACGATCCGGCGCATTTCGCCGATGTCCTGGGTGCCGGCGGTACCGCCCCGTGCTGCCAGCACCGTTTCCATCTCGTCCATGAAAAGAACGCAAGGCCGGCCTTCCAGGCCCCGGAACACACTTGCCAGCTTGCTGCCGGTTTCTCCCAGGTGCCGACTGATGATGTTGCTGAAATCCACCTGGAAGATGGGAAGGTCCAGGGCCAGTGCCATCGCGCCGGCCAGCGTAGTCTTCCCGTTGCCCGGCGGGCCGATCAGCAGCGCACGATTGCCGAGCGCCACTCCATGGGCACTGAAGTATTCCTTGGCGGCGCAGTCTTCCAGGAATTCATCCAGTTCCTCACGCACCTGGTCCGGCAGGTCAACCTGATCTGTCCGAAGCTTCGGCTCAAGTTGGAGCAAAAGCCCGGCGAGCTGGGGCGGCAATTGAACCTCGTTCAGCGCGCTTATACCCCGTAGGCTCTTTTCTTTCTGGTCGATCTTCTTGAGCAGCAGGCGGCGCAGATTGGAGGTCTGCCCTTCGTTCGCGGCGATGACCTTGCAGGTGGTCAGCGCCCGCTGGACGTCTCCGTCGAGAGCGGCGGCGGCTAATGTGAGCACGTCGTGATATCGGGTCATTGGGCGTGGAGCGTGGATTGATTACAGGTGGAGTGGCTGCGCGTGTTCTGTTCCATTCAAGAATCTCACGTGATGGCCTCCTGTCAAGGCCCGTACCGCCGACCATCCGGCACGGGCAGCGCACTGCAGCCGCTTCTTTGCTCCCAATTTCGGCCGCGCTGACACAAATTCACTTGGAATTGCCCCCAAGAGCTATACTTCGCCCGTTTTGGCCCTGTCCAAACCGCTGGCTCCATGCCAGCCCTTTCACTCGATCACTAGCTGATCATTCAATCACCCCGCCGGGAAAGCTCATCCCGGACCGGGGTCGTGCTTCCCGGCTCTTTCTTTTCTGGAGAGTCAAATGGAAGCAACCCAAGAAATCAACGTCGCCGAACAGGAAGTTCGCGCGAGCACGAACGAGAAGAAGTTCTTCGCTTCGATGAAGCACCTGTTCGCCACCAGCTTTACCGTCCTGGCTGAGCTGATGCAAAACGCCCGGCGTGCCGGCGCCACTGTCATCGCATTCGACTTCGACCCTGAGCGCAAGACGCTCAAGATCACGGACGACGGCTGCGGTACCCATGTCATGCCAGCGATTGACCGCTATCCCGGACCGAGAACCCTTGCCGCCTAGGCTCGATTCCTGACAAGAGTCGCAACTAACTTTTTCGCTTGCCGGGAAGCAAGCGTCCTGAGCCGGTAGTTGGCTCACCCTTAGCGACTTCATCTGTTGTATGTCAAGCTGGATTCAAGCGCAGCCGCCCGCTCAGATAACATCCGCCGAATCGGAGAAAATGCTAATGGCACTCAGTTATTCTTGAATCCGTATGTCCGACTCGAATCAAACGCCGCTGGACCGCGTCCGGCTTCTAGTAAGTCGCCTTTACATTGGCTTTATGGGCTCTGCGAAGGGGCGTAGAGAACCCACAGACGGCCGCAGCGTTTGAAATCGGAGGAGACGCTGCCTATTCTTGCTTCAAGACAGCCTGCAAAAGCTCTTGTTTGGGGAGCGTCAAATTGCTATCTCTCCATAAATGGAGGATGACCATGAAGAAACGGACAGTTCTTTTTGTAGTTTTGCTGAGCTTGGCCTTGGCGCGGTTGCCGCTCGCGGGCGCGACGATTCGAGGCGACCATGCCTATGCCGGGAAAGAGCCGGCCGGCTCGGCAATTACCCCTAGCCCGTCGTCTGCCGTGACGGCCGGATGCTGGTCTCTGTGCCAAGCCTCAGTGATTGGTGCGCGGCCAATTGCCCAAGCGCAGCCAATTGCGCGAAGTGGGATCCAAAGGCAGCGCCGGACGACGCCCCCAAAATAGGAAGCGGTTTGATTCGGCTTATTGCTTCGCGCAGGTCTGAAGGCCGAAGTACAGCGTCACGGCGCCGACGCCGATTGGCAGCGCGGCTCTGACGAGCAGCGGCAGCTTCAGCCAGGCGGCGAACCATGGATTGCTGGGGCGGAAAGACTCCGCAACGAGATAGAGCACCATGGCGGCGAAACTGATCAGACTCCAGTACGCGGCCGCCATCGATGGCGGCTTGCCCCGCCAGAGCCAAAGCAGGCCGATGACGCCCAACACGCCTGCTCCCCCGACAACGAGTACAGGAAACCATTTGAGCAGGCGCCCAGCCTTGGGCCTAGCGGTGGCGGAGACGTTGGTATACATATCTTTACATTTCCTATGGTAGCCAGAGTCCCTGAAATCTCCAAGGAATAAGTCCCGAAGCCAGCCCAATTTAGCCAGGTAGCCGTCGCCCGTTCGCGCTTTGTCGGTCATAAGAACTTGCCTGGTTGACCGTGCTGCGTCGCACAATTACAATCCCGCCGTCATCAACTTTCGGGGTTTCTTGTGGGTAATGGTTCCAGTGACAGTAGTCGGTTGAGTTTGCGCTCGGCTGCCTGATCGGACCCCGCACAGAAATCTTCTGCGCAGTGGCCTTTCAGGCCGCTTGCTCCTGATCCCGAGTCGTCGGGATTTCTCTCTTCCAAGCTGTTCTTCTAAGCATTGCCAAGCTGCTGGGTGGCTTGGCCTTCGCCTGGATGAATCACATCCCCGCGGTCTCTCCCTGTTCACCACAGGAGAAGGAACATGCGGTTCGTCTGCAAATTCGTACTGCTCTGGGCTTGCCTGCCCTACGCATGGGCGGCTGATGCCGGGCCCGATAACTGGCTGCGCCTGCCTGGGGGCGATTCGCCGTGGCGCCTTCATGGCGACGTAAACCTGATCGGTCAGTTTCACGATAGCTTTCCCAGTCTGTACGAAAGCACGCCCGACCAGGGCGGCAACAGCTTGCAATCGGCGCCCGAGCGTTCGCAGACCACCATGCTGGGGCTGAACATTGGCTATCGCAACTCCAGCAATACCGAGTTCTGGTACCGGGCCGAGGCGATTCGCGGCGTAGCGCTGAGCGATGCAGGAGGCTTGGCTGGCCTGACCAACAGCGACCTGCAGCGTGTGATCCAGCCTGATTTCATGTACTACACGGCCTTGGCATACGTGCGGCACCGGTTCGACCTGGGCGGTAGCTCTGCCGACCTGGAGGAGGACAACATGCACTTTGCCCAGGCAGCGAAGTCCCGGCGCTTTACCTTGACGGTCGGCAAACAAGACCTGCTGGGCATCTATGACTACAACAGCTACGCCCATAAGGGACCCAACGGTTTCCTGAACTGGTCCCTGATGACCAGCAGCGCGTTTGACTTCGCGGCCGATGCCCGGGGCTACACCTTCGGTATCACGGGCGAACTGGCATGGGACGACTACAGCATTCGATTCGGCCGCTACCTCATGCCCGTCTTGCCCAATCAACTGGATCTGGATTTCGAGGGCTGGTGGAAGAACCGTGTGGGCTACAACCTGGAATTGGAAAAGCGCTGGGCGACTGGCGCCGTCCGACTGGTCTGGTTCTCCAACCGCATGCGCCTGAGCACCTATGCCAGCACGGCCAATATCGCCAGCATCGACAGTGGCTTTGATGAGAACGGCGCCAATCCCCGGATCGACCGCACGAAAACCGGAGTGGGTTTCAACATCGAGCAGGTCTTGGCACCTGCGCTAAGCATCTTCGCGCGTGGCATGACGACGCACAGCGACGGCGAGACCATGGCCTTCACAGAAGCGGATTCGAGTCTAAGCGCTGGCGTCGTGGCCCAGGGGCAGGTTTGGGGGCGCCCGTTCGATGCGGCTGGACTGGGGTTTTCCAATCAGTATGCGAGCGCGGACCGGCAAGCGTATCTGGGGCGGGGTCTGTATGCCTTGTTTATTGGCGATGGCCCCAATCCCTACGGACCAGTTCGCTACGGTAATGAGCAGATCATCGAGGCGTATTACCTGATTGGTCTGAGCCAGCAGACCCACCTGACGCTGGATTGGCAGCGTATCACCAACCCGGCCTACAACCCGGACCGAGGTCCGGTGGATGTCTGGGGACTGCGCCTGCACATGGAATTTTAAGGAAGCCGCCGACAGACTGCGATTTCGTCAAATTCGCTAGGCATACTCGCTTTGCGACTGGATCTTGAATGGTTGAATTGACTCGCTGAAATGGCGAATCACCCCATACGTGAGGGCAAAAGAATGAACTTCAGTTTCTTGAAAGAATTTTTCGCCGGCTTTGTTCGGGCCAGGCATATGGGCAGGCACTTCCGCAGGCTCGCCTTGTTCGAAGGGCTTACGCAGACAGAAATCAGTCGAGATGTTCCGCCCGCGGTCACCAGGCTACTGATTGACTCGTCTCTTGCCGACTCCAGCGCCCTCTACAGAAAGTTCTCAAGTAACCCGGAAGGGTTGACAGATGCGCAAGCCGATGTCATTCGAGAAGAAGTCGGCTTCAACGAGGTAGACCATGAGAAGCCGCTGCCCTGGTGGGTGCACTTTTGGCATTGCTACAAGAACCCCTTCAATCTCCTTCTGACCCTGCTGGCCGGGGTGTCCTACGTTACGGAGGATCTGAAAGCGACGGTGGTGATCAGCGCAATGGTGGTCCTGTCCACCCTGCTGCGCTTTTGGCAGGAGGCGAAATCGAACAAGGCTGCGGACGCCTTGAAGGCCATGGTCAGCACAACGGCGACCGTGATTCGACGGGACATCTCTGCCGATGCCGCGTCTGATGCGGGGAGATATTTTGGTGTCCAGCTCCACGTCAAACCGGCGCACCGGGCCGAGCTACCGATCAAGCTGCTGGTGCCGGGCGACATCATCGTTCTATCGGCCGGTGACATGATTCCTGCCGACTGCCGTGTCCTGTCGGCGAAAGACCTCTTTGTTTCCCAGGCGGCCATGACGGGTGAGTCTATGCCGGTTGAGAAGTTCGGTCACTTGAGCGATGGAAACGTCATCGGCGTCCTTGAGCTGGACAACATCCTGTTTATGGGGACTAACGTCGTTTCCGGCTCTGCCACCGCGATTGTGCTGAGTACGGGCGGGAGCACGTATTTCGGTGCGCTAGCGGGTCGTTTGACCACCACAGATCGTGCGCCAACGTCCTTTCAGGCCGGTGTCAACAAGGTTAGCTGGCTTCTGATTCGGTTTATGTTCGTCATGGCGCCGCTGGTTCTGCTGATCAATGGCGTCACCAAGCATGACTGGATGGAGGCGTTGCTGTTTGCGCTTTCGATAGCCGTTGGCCTCACTCCGGAAATGCTGCCGATGATTGTCACGTCGACGTTGGCAAAAGGGGCGGTACTGATGTCGCGCCGAAAAGTCATAGTCAAGCGCCTGGACGCCATCCAGAACTTTGGAGCCATGGATGTCCTGTGCACCGACAAAACAGGGACGCTGACGCAGGACAAGATCTTCCTGACCAGGCATGTCGACGTCTGGGGTGAGGAATCCGACGAAGTGTTGGAGATGGCGTATCTGAACAGCTACTACCAGACTGGATTGAAAAATCTCCTGGACGTTGCGGTCCTGGAGCATGTGGAAGTGCACCAGGAGCTCAATCCAGCCAGTAACTACCGCAAGGTAGACGAGATTCCTTTTGACTTTACACGCCGGCGCATGTCGGTGGTTGTGAGCGAACGCGAGGATCACCACGAGTTGATTTGTAAGGGAGCCGTGGAAGAGATCCTGGCGGTCTGTAGCCGAGTCCGGCATGGCGAAGTCCTGGAGCCGCTCAGCGAGCAGCTGTTGCGCAAGATCCGGGCCGTCACGGAGGACCTCAACGAAGAAGGGCTACGGGTGGTGGCGGTTGCCACCAAAGAAATTCCGCCAACGCAAGAGGTCTACGGTGTTGCTGATGAGCGCGACTTGACGTTGGTCGGCTACGTTGCCTTCCTTGATCCACCCAAGGAATCCACCGCGCCCGCGATCAAGGCGCTGGAAGAGCATGGTGTCGCTGTCAAGATTCTGACGGGTGACAACGAACTGGTGACAGCGAAGATCTGCCGCGAAGTCGGTTTGCAGCAGCATGGGGTATTGCGTGGCAGTGATGTCGAGCGCATGAGCGACCAGGAACTGGCCGTCGCTGTCGAGAAGAATAATGTCTTTGCAAAGCTGACGCCTTCGCAGAAGGAGCGCATTGTTCGCATGCTGAAGACCAACGGCCATGTCGTCGGCTTTATGGGGGATGGAATTAACGACGCCCCTGCCTTGCGAACGGCTGATATTGGAATTTCAGTCGACACCGCCGTCGATATCGCCAAAGAGGCTGCGGACATCATCCTGCTGGAGAAGAGCCTGATGGTTCTGGAAGAAGGGGTGGTCGAGGGGCGCCGAACCTTCGCCAATATGTTGAAGTACATCAAGATGACAGCCAGCTCAAACTTCGGGAATGTCTTCTCCGTCTTGGTAGCCAGCGCATTCATTCCATTCCTTCCCATGCTTCCCATGCATCTGCTGGTGCAGAACCTGCTCTATGACATCTCCCAAATTGCCATCCCGTTTGACCACGTAGACGAAGAGCTGGTGCAAAAGCCGCAGCGTTGGCAGCCCGACGACATTGGGCGCTTCATGGTGTTCTTTGGCCCTATCAGCTCGATCTTCGACATCACGACCTACGCCATGATGTGGTTTGTATTTGGCGCGAATAGTCCCGGAAGCCAGACCCTGTTTCAGTCGGGCTGGTTTGTAGTGGGTTTGCTGACTCAGACGCTGATCGTGCACATGATCCGTACACCCAAATTGCCGTTCATTCAAAGTCGGGCCGCCACGCCGCTTTTGCTGACGACGGGCATCATCATTGCCGTAGGGATCTTCTTGCCCATGGGGCCATTTGCAAACTATTTCAAACTGCAGGCGCTGCCGCCGCTGTACTTTGCGCTGTTGCCCCTGATCTTGCTGGCCTATATGGGCTTGACGCAAGCCATGAAAGGGATGTACGCCCGCCGCTACGGGTGGCAATAAGGAGATCGAAATGGAAGCAATTCACAACATCAACCTGAGTTCACTGCTTGACACGCTGGTTAGCTTGACTACTGCGTTCTTCTTGGGCGGATTAATCGGTCTGGAGCGTCAATACCGCCAGCGTACGGCTGGTTTAAGAACCAATGTGCTGGTCGCGGTGGGCTCTGCGGTCTTTGTAGATCTTGCCAATCGGCTAGATGGCCACGCCGGTGGGGTTCACGTGCTGGCGTATGTGGTTTCCGGGATCGGCTTCCTGGGAGCCGGAGTGATCATGCGCGAAGAAGGCAATGTGCGTGGCCTGAACACCGCAGCAACGCTTTGGGCCTCAGCTGCGGTCGGTGGGGCGGCGGGAGCTGATCTGATTCCAGAGGCCGTGGTGGCGACTTTGTTCGTGTTAGCGGCAAACACCCTGCTGCGCCCTATCGTTAATGCAATTAATCGCAAGCCGCTCGATGACGCGTCCGTGGAGGTCACGAATACGGTCTACGTGATCGCGGAGCGCAGCCATCAGAAGATTGTGATGTCGCAGCTTGAGGGAGAGTTGGAGCTTAGCAATCACCCGGTTAGAGACCTTGATCTGCATAGTTTCGGCCAGAACGAAGTCGAAATCGAGGCGACTCTTGCGGCTACGTCCGTAAATGGAGAAGAGCTGGATGCACTCGTAGACCGCCTTGCCGCCTTACCAGGCATACGCCAAGCATTCTGGAGCGCGAGTACAACCGAGTAGTGGCCGACGTGCCCCCCAGCTTGCGGACCTACCTCCTCACGCGTCATTACAGGGGGAGGGAATTTTCTTGCAGCAAGGTCAGCAGCTATCAATAATTCTTCTTGCCGCGGTAGGCCCCCAATGTCGGCTGGACCGCGGAAACCGGTCGTTGCGTTGGCGATTCCGCTTGTTGCGAGATGACTGCTCTTGGTCTAAAACCGTTGGGCAACGACGCGGTCACCGACGGCAGCAACCGCTGCCGACCGGCCAGCGGGGCATCGACGCCGGCTTAAGGCTGGGAGCTGTCGTTGAAATCCAATAAACCAGCGACTGCAAACCGCCTCATTTAAGCCATTGTCGGTAGGCGTCCGTTCACTTTAGTCCCGTTCTTCTCGGCCGACACCTCGCCCAATTCGCCCTGCTCGCTCGTCGGGCTCTACGCGCGGATCGCGATGACATTCCACGCAGTTCTCGAAGTTCTGTATACCTTCCTCGACATGCTCGGCTCGAATATTTTCCTGCGAATGCTCATGGCAGCCGTAACAGGTGTACTGGTTATAGTCGTTGTTCTTGTGGCAGGTATCGCAACTGGTTGCATGATCGCGATCTAGGG
>NZ_BCWP01000044.1 GCF_001592265.1 Curvibacter delicatus NBRC 14919
CCCTAAGCTGTCTGCTAAGTGCAATGCCGTGCTGAAGGTCGCCGCCGACGCTGCCGAGGACCTGAACGATTACCGCAATAGTCTGGTGCACGGCTACTTGATCTCGTTCGGGGAGGGATCAACGCCATCGTTCATGAAGAACCCCGGGTGGCACCACACAAAGCGGAACAAGCCAGTCGGTGACGCATACATTGACGAGCCGTTTCAGGACTTGGTCCTGATCGCGGCATGGACGTTGTTCAGCCTCATGCTCCATGTCGAGAAGTCGCTGGAGGACACTGATGCGCAGCTGGCCATTGAGGCGATGGAATCAGATGTGCAGCGAGCTAGGTCTTATGCCAGCGAGGCGCGCCATCTCCGGACTTTGATGAATGTGGAAAAGTACTGAGCTGGATTGCAGCTGCTGGGCGGTAGGCCGCTGCCGAATGGACGATTCAAAGTAGCGATCAGTGGCCGGTGTCAGCGGCAGCGGTCGGTCAGGCGCGGAGATACGAATGACTCAGATCAGCCTGAAGCAGTCTTACCAACGGCCATGGCGTGATGTGCGCCAGCCTTCTACGGCATTAACTCTTAGTCTTCTTGGTCGCAGCCGAACGCGCAGTTCGAGCAGTGCGGCCATCTGCTTCCGACTCGGCCAAGGACACACCCAAATAGCTCTCTAGGGCGTAGCGGACGACGTCTGACCTGCTCGGGATGGTCTTCATGGTCGAGGCGAGCTCGATCCTTTTCTTGTCGATGAGTGCCTCTAACTCATCGCTCACCCGAATGTTTAACTGGTTGCGGCTCATGCAGTAGGTCGTCCTGCGCCAATTTTAGCTGCCTACCCGCCTTATTGCTAGACAACTTGACAGTCTAAATATATGACATACAATGTGACTGTCTAGCAATAAAGCAGACAGACAAGGAGTGCAAATGGGAACGGAGCTGCTAACTACAGATGAGCTATCGGCGCGAATCAAATACGACGTCCGAACCATACGGGAGAGGCTGAAGGACAGCGTCCTCTTGGAGGGCGTTCATTACTTCAGACCGTTCGGCGGGCGAAAAATTCTTTACATGTGGGACGCAATACAGCGCGACATGGTCAAGGTTTCATGCGAAAGGCCACTTGGCATGTCGGGCATCCCGATGGCAAACGGAGGGGTGATGCATGGGTAGCATTCGTTTGTCCGAAGCGACGAAGGCGTTGTTTCTCGATTTCCGATATCGGGGAAGCAGGTGTCGTGAGTACACGGCCCTCGATGACACGCCGGGCAACCGCAAGAGACTGCAAAAGATCCTCGACCTTATCGAATCAGAAATCGCGGCCGGCACCTTCGACTACCAAGCCTACTTCCCCAACAGCAAGGCCATCAAGCGGTTGGAACGGGTCGAGCCTGCACCGGTAGCTGATAGTGCACCGATGGTGCAGCCTGCCAGTCAGCCTGTGCAAGACGGCTCACCCCTGTTCACCGACTTCGCTAACCAATGGGTCAACGAGCACAGCATCGAATGGCGGCGCAGCCACACCAAGTCGCTGGTCTCCACCTTGAACGGACGCCTTATCCCGCACTTCGGCTGCCGGACGGTGGCCAGCATCAGCAAGGCCGACATCCTGGCCTTCCGTGCTGAGCTGGCCAAGGTCAAGGGCCGCGGTGGCAAGGACGGCTTGTCACCCAAGCGCATCAACGAGATCATTGGCCTGCTGCGCCAGATCCTCAACGAAGCGGCCGAGCGTTTCGCGTTCACTTCGCCGGCGACCAACATCAAGACCTTGCGCCTGCGCAAGACAGATGTCGATCCCTTCAGCCTGGACGACGTGCAGCGCATCCTGGCCAACGTGCGCGCCGACTATCGCAACTACTTCATGGTGCGCTTCTTTACCGGCATGCGCACCGGCGAAGTCCACGGACTCAAATGGCAGTACGTGGACTTCGAGCGCCGGCTGATCCGGGTGCGCGAGACCTTCGTCCTGGGCGAAGACGAATACACCAAGACCGACGGCAGCCAGCGCGACATCCAGATGAGCCAGCCGGTGTGGGAGGCCCTGATGGCCCAGCACCAGGTCACTGGCAAGGCCTCGCCCTATGTGTTCTGCAACCTCATGGGCCAGCCGCTGGACAACAAGAACTTCTCTGACCGAGTCTGGTACCCGCTGCTGCGCTACCTGGATCTGAAGGAACGGCGTCCCTACCAGATGCGCCACACCGCCGCCACCCTGTGGCTGGCCGCCGGCGAGGCCCCTGAGTGGATCGCGCGCCAGCTCGGCCACACGAGCACCGAGATGCTCTTCCGTGTCTACAGCCGCTACGTACCGAACCTGACGCGCCAGGACGGTTCGGCCATGGAGCGCCTGCTGGCCAGCCGCCTGTCGCAGGGGCCGCTGATCGAGCAGGCCGAAGCCAATCCCGCTGCGCCGGCAAACCCGGGCCAGGCAGTCTACGTACCGATGTACCTGGCCGCACAGGAACAGGCGCAGCACAAGCCGCAACTCCTGCCGCAGCCTCAGCCCGTCCCGCGTCGCCGCGGCATTCATGCCGTGCGCAACGCAAAACCCGATGCCGAGAACCACGATGCCCAGCCCCCGCCTTGGCGCATGACGGAACTGCGCCAGCCTGTTGCGCCACGGGCGCAGCAACTGCACTAGCAGCGCCAGCCCCTTTCATCGAGCACTGAACCAGACCGGCAAATCCCTTGGGAATGCCGGCCAGGGGAAGGCTTTGCCCAAAAAACCGCCCACGCATCGCCACGCACACAGAAACCCGAACCAAGGACCTCTCATGAAAAAACCCCTCACCTCCACACCGCTCCCGCTCCCCGCCCCCCGCCGCGAGAACGCCTCTATGCACTTTGCGTCGCCCGAGTGCCTGACCGCGCCGGCGACCGCGCGCCAGCAAGTCCGCACCCGCACCCAGGCCCTCGCAATGGAGTACGGGCAGATCCAGGCAAAGGCCAATCACCCGGGCATGCCGTTGTTCATTCCCGGTCGCGGACCGCTGGCCCCGGTGCGTGCCGACACCCTGCGCAGCCCGGCGCTGCGCCTCTTCCTGACCAGCGTGCTGGCCGAGCGGGAGATCCAGACCCTGCTGGCCCAGCCCGGCATGAGCCAGAACGAAGTGCCGTGCACGGCGGGCGACCTGGTGCAGCGCGCGGCCGCCCGGGTCAGCTTCTGGTGCGTGCTGGGTCGCGCCCAATGCGAGGTGCTGTACGCGGCCACCGTGGTCGCCGGCATCGGCCGCCTGCTGGCGCCGACCGTGGTGGGCGCTTGCCGGGGCGACGACGTGCTGTTCACCCTGGTGCGATCGGCCTTGCACCGGCTGGATGAAGAAACGCCGTCTGAGGCGGCGCTGCTGCGCCAGTGCCTGGGCTGGGGCAACGGCGACGAGATCGACGAACAGCTCGTCCCCGGCCTGCGCCGGGCCATCGCCCGCGCGCTCGACCACGGCCTGGACGGCCGGGTGGGCGAAGCCGACCTGGGCTGGCCCAACTGAACCGGCACAGATGCACCGCAGCCGAGGTGCCCTTGACAGACAGCGATTGTGTGAGAGCTTGGTAATCAGGAATGCTTGGTCCGCCCTCACGCAGCAGTCCCCAGCAATTGGAAATAAAGGAAACCAAGTGGAAAAGCAAAACCAACTCGTCGAGTTCGACAACGTCCACCCGGTGGCGCCAGTGAGCAGGGAGCCCGTCACCGTCATGAGCGTGTGGAGACTGGTGCAGGTGAACTGGAAATCTGGCGAACGCACCCGCCACCTGGTCGGCCATGCGAATGGGGAAGGCCGGGTCTGCTCGGACATCCACCAATTCGACCTCGAGGCCATGACCGCCATCACCCGCAGCGGGCGCAAATACCGGCTGGTGGGCGAACCCGGGCGTGATCGAGATGCCTCATATGTCTTCAGGGTTTGGCTCAGCTACCAGGAGCCAGGCCAGGTGCGCGACATGACCCAGGCCCTGATGCGGCTTCGACGGCAGCGCCACCAGGTCAATCTGCCGCCGGACCGGCGCTGAAGGCATCCGCCATGACCAGTAGAACCGCCGTGGCCCACAGCCAGCTCCTGCACCCGCCGTAAGGCCAGCCCACTGGGCGCGACGGCATGCCGTCATTGTCGCGCTCCAAGACATCACGGCAATTAAGACCCGAGCAAACCCTGCAGCGGCAGGGAGGGTGGAGCTTTACCAATCAATCCATGGAAGGAACCAGGATGAAACATCCGAACAATGACCAACACGGTCAACCTCGCGACGCCGACGAGCAAGAAATCGTGCGAGACCTGACGCGCATCTTCCGCGCCAGCCAGGCGTGCGAGGACGGCCAGAACAGCACCTGCGCCCGGCGACAGGCCGAGCACAAAGCCATCCACCGGCTGGGCCACCAGCCTGCGGCTGCAGCGACCACGTCCGTGCCTCGGAACGAGAGCAGAACGCCGCTGGCAGCGCTGCTGGAGTGGGTGGTGTGTGACGAGGCAATCGACGGCCTGATCCGAAAGCCGCTGGTGCGCCAGCTGCGCCGGGCCGGCGAGGAAGCCATGGTGATGGCCGATCCCGGGCAAAGGGACGTGCTGTACCTGGGCACCGTGTTGTGGGGCCTGCACATGGGCCTGGTCATGCACCAGGGCAAGCGGCATTGCTGCGCCGCCGAGCAGCTGCGCGACATCGCCGGCCCGGCCCTGCAGGTGCTGGCTCAGGACGCGCCGGAGCATGCCCGGCTGCTGACCAGCCTGATGGGCTGGAGCGACCAGCAGGACCTGGCCGACGACGAGCTGCGCCGCTTGATGCTGGAAGGCCTGTACATGGCCAATCTGCTGCCGCAGTCGATGTGATCTGCAGTCACCCACGATGCGGAGTCCATGACATGACAACAAGCAAACGCAAGCAGGGGCCGGCCACGCGCCGGCGCAAAGAGACCGCTCGCCCATCCGGCAGGAACGTGGCGTTGCATGAACTGCGGGGCCGGGCGTATTTCATGTTGCCGGCAGAGTTGCACACCTTGGTGAGCAAGAGCCGGCTGGAACAGATCAGAAGGGAAATGGAGTCGCAGGTCTTGCGGATCGATCTGAACCTGGGCCGGCGGCTGGTGCGCCTGTGTCTGCCCACGACCTTGATGATCTGGCCGCCAGAGCCGGCCAACAAGACGGCAAGGAAATCAGGCAAAGGCGCCAAGCAGAAAAAGGAGCCCTCGGCATGAACCCTGCTCCGGAAAACGCTCGACCGTGTCGCCTGAACAGGCTGCGGCAGTGGCTGGCGCAGTGGATGCCTGTCATGGCTCTGGCCGTGCTGGTGCATGCCCTGGCGCTGGCGGTTCTGATTGCAGGCGTCGCCTGGCTGATCCATCACTCTGATGGGATCCCACTGGCCAACGCACGTTTCGACTACCTGCGGCAATTGCAAGCCATCACAGGCTTCCATGCGCTGGACGAGGTGACCGGCCTGAACAAGAACGGAACCCTCACCGTCCAGCAAGGAGCCAACCGCTCCCGCCCTCACTGCGATACGCAGCAACGCTGCACACGGCTCCTGCGGCCTTGGCCGTGAAGGGGCGGTCACAGACCCAAACCACAACCCCAAAACGTTACAGAAAAGGAAATCCCATGAACGAGAACGAAACCAATCCGCAGCAAGACAACGACGAGCCTGAAATGGACACCGACGTGTTCGGGCTGCTGATCGTCTTCCTGCTGATCTTCGTGATGCTGGGCCTGTTGGCCTTCTGGCCGTACACCAAGCAGTACATCCCCGGGCTGGCCGATCCGACCCAGGTCCAGATCCTGGGGCCGGTTGAGCGGGTCAGCTTCGTGGGCGGCTTTGGCACGCGTACCCAGGTGGAGGTGGGTACCAGCGTGCTGCTCCTGCCTGGCCCGGTCGAGATCGGTCGGGGCGTGCCGGTGGAGCGGCGGGTCAGCGTGATTGACGACCGGCTGTGCGTGGTCGGCACCCAGCGTTGCCACGAAATTCTGAGCCGATAGGGAGGTGGGCACATGACGAGCGACAGAAATGCTGCCAGCGCACCGGACGAATTGCACAAGCGAGCATCGCCCGGGCTCATGGCCGTAATCGAGCGGGATCTGCGCACAGGCATGCTGGTGGGTCAGGTGATCGGCTTCCCGGCCGCCCAGACGCAGGGGGAATCGATCGACGAAGTATGTGTCAGTCTGATGGAAGTCATTGACCTACTCCGGCGGGAAGGCGCGATCAAACTGGAGAGCGCGTTCATCGCGCTGATACGACTATGAGAAAGATCAGTTCAGGAGAAGGCAGCCAGACGGGCTGGCATACGCAGATCAAGGGCTACCACAACGTCCGTGGCCGTGAGCCGCTGCGCGCCTGGATACAGTTCCCGGCGCAGGTGAGGGCGCTGCTGGGGCTGCGGCCGGGTTTGCGCTGCAAGGTCATAGCCTGCGAGGGCAAGCTGGTGCTCAAGCCCAAGCAGGCGGCCAGTGCCGTGCATCCAATATTCAAGAAGATGCAGGGGGCAGAGCGGGTGCGGTTCGAGCGGGCTTGGCATCGAATGCTGATGCGACTGGGGCGTGGACCAAAGTTGCGGCATTGATGCAGCCGACCGGCCGGTGAAAACAGCCAGGAACATGTGACGGAGGATCGGATGAATTGGCTGCTCATCGGTCCTTGTCCTCAAGGTAGACGTCAGGAAATCATCTCCCCGAATTAGGGGATGGTCATTGCGCGCTGATCATGATGTGATGTCTGCCCTCTGACCGCAAAGGGAGGGTCTCACCATGCGCCTCGAATCATTGCCCACTCTTTCTACGGTTCGACATAAGCTGCCAACGCTCCTGGTCGCGCTGGCGGCGCTTGTCTTCGGAAGCGCGAATGCCGAGATCAGCCTGACGCTGAAGAACACCTTCATCGAGAAATACAAGAACCGGACCTCCATCGCCGACGATTGCGTGGTCGACCATTCCAAGGGCAAGCCCAATCCGGCATCGGCCGACGGCGACATGCATGCTGCGGTCCGCTGCCGCGAGATAGCCTTTCCGTACATGCACCCGACGTCCCCCCGGATTTGAGTAGCGCCTGAGCTTGGAGTCCAATCCCGTTTAACAGGAGATTGGACGTGAAAAAGCGATTTAGCGAAGAACAGATCATTGGCTTCCTGCGGGAAGCGGAGTCAGGCCTGCCGGTGGCCGAGCTGTGCCGCCGGCACGGCTTCTCGGAGGCCAGCTACTACCTGTGGCGCAGCAAGTTCGGCGGCATGAGCGTGTCGGACGCCAAGCGGCTCAAGGAGCTGGAGGCGGAGAACAGCCGGCTCAAGCGCTTGCTGGCCGAATCGATGCTTGAGAACGAGGTGACGAAAGAAGCCTTGCGAAAAAAGTGGTGAGCGCACCGGCACGGCGTGATCTGGTGCGCTACATGATCGACAAGGGACTGAGCGAGCGACGCGCGCTGCGCGTGGTCAGCATGAGCCCCAGCGCCTACCGCTACCAGCCGGTGACGGATGGCAACTGCGCGCTCAAGGAGAAGATCATTGCCCTGGCGCAGCGCCATCGCCGCTACGGGGCGGGCATGATCTATCTGAAGCTGCGTCAAGCCGGTGAAATCGTGAACCACAAGCGGGTGGATCGCCTGTATGCCGAAGCAGGCCTGCAGGTGAAGAAGCGCAAGCGCAAGAAGGTTGCTCTGGCTGAGCGCCACCCCCTGGAGCGGCCGATGGCAGCCAACGAGGTGTGGTCCATGGACTTCGTGTTCGACCGCACGGCCGAGGGGCGCAGCATCAAGAGCCTGACGGTGGTTGATGACGCGACCCACGAAGCCGTGGCCATCGTGCCGGAGCGTGCGATGGGTGGCAACCAGTTGGTGAACATCCTCGAACAACTGGCTGCTACCCGCGGCCTGCCAAGAGCTATCAGAACGGATAACGGCAAGGAGTTCTGCAGCCGGGCCATGCTCACATGGGCTCATGCCAAGGGTGTTCAGTTGTTCCTGATCGAGCCCGGCAAGCCCAACCAGAACGCCTACATCGAATCATTCAATGGACGGTTCCGCGATGAATGCTTGAACGAGCACTGGTTCACCAGCCTGCAACATGCCCGGGTGGTCGTTGAATCCTGGCGCAGGGAATCGTTCCACATAGGCATTCTGGGTTGGCTTTCCTGGCTGGATGTGGTTCAGGGCGATCCCCTTGGACTTGGCCCATTCGGCCAGCGCATGGGCAATGAACTCCGGCCCGTTGTCCAGCCGGATCGATAGCGGGGCGCCGCGCACCTCGACCAGTTCGTTCAAGGCGCGGATGACTCGTGCCGCCGGCAGGCTGGTATCGATCTCGATGCGCAGGCCTTCCCGGTTGAACTCGTCGATCACGTTGAAGGTGCGGAACTTGCGTCCCGACCACAGCGCATCGGACATGAAGTCGCAACTCCAACCCTGGTTGGGCTGATTGCCAGCCACCAGCGGCTGTTTGATGCGCCTCGGCAGCCGTTTCTTGCCCCGCCGCGGCAAGTTCAGACTGAGCTGGCAGTACACCCGCCACAGCACCGTCTTGCCCCAAGGCCGACCCTGGTGCCGTGCGCTGGCGTACAGCAGGCCAAAGCCATGTCCCGGGTTGGTGGCCATGTAGGTCTGGATGAACTGGATCACCCCGGAATCATCGAGCCGCTTCGGGCAATAGCGCAGCGTGGAGCGGGCAATGCCGCTGGCAACACACGCCCGGCGCTGGCTCATGCCGTGGTCCGCCATGAGCGCTTGCACGACGTCGGCTCGACGCTCCGGGGTCAGAGCTTTCGGTCAACGACGTCCTTGAGCGCGTGGTGCATGAGGGCCAAGTCCGCGTACATGCGCTTGAGCTTGGCGTTCTCGGCCTGCAATTCACGCAGCTGCGACAGGTGCGAGACGGTCATGCCGCTGAACTGGGTTTTCCACTTGTAGTAGGTCGCTTCGCTGATGCCATGCTTCCTGCACGTCTCGCCGACCTTGGCGCCGAGCTCGACCTCTTTCAAGATGCCGACGATCTGGCTTTCACTGAACTTTGATTTCTTCACGTAGAGACTCCGTTTCTTGGAATTTTCTACTTCCGCTTGGATCAGGTTTCCGAGGAGGCTTCAATTCGCGGCAAATTAAGGCGAAATCTGTATGAGAGATGCGTCGAGATTGCCTGCTTGCTGAAGCGATTGTGCCCAATGTGGTGCCTTACCACGACCAGTCCATGTCTGATCTGGGTTGGCGGGATTTCTGTACTTGGGCGGTACTTTAGTGCCAGTAGCGCTAGGCTTCTTGCGTGAAGCTTTAGACGTACTGGGCTTGGTTGGTCGGGGCGCCTTCAAGGCCTGTGCTATGTCATCAATACTGATGGAGTTCTTCTTGGGGCGTGTCCTGAATTTTGTGTAAACGGGGCGGACATCAAATATCGGAGAGGCGATCTCCGAACTCGATGGTAAACCGGGTCAGCGATGCCTTCCAATCGCGGATTGGCATTGACCACTTCAATCTGATGTTGCGCAGCGCCAGGAAGAACAGTTTGAGCAGCGCCTCATCGCTGGGAAACGAGCCCCGGTTCTTGGTCAGCTTGCGCAGGCTCATGTTGACCGATTCGATGGCGTTGGTCGTGTAGATCACCTTGCGGATCTCCGGCGGGTAGTCGAAGAACGGGATCAACCGGCTCCAGTTGCGCCGCCAGCTCTGGCCAATGGGCAGGTATTCCTCGTCCCAGCGGGCCTCGAACTCACCCAGGCGCTGTTCGGCCTCCTGTGCCGTGGCAGCCTGGTAGATGTGGCGCAGATCAGCAGCCACCTCCTTGCGCCGTTTCCATGAGACGTAGTTCAGGCTGTGGCGCACCATGTGCACGATGCACAGCTGCACCACAGTCTTGGGGAATACCGCCTCGATGGCCTCAGGGAAGCCCTTGAGCCCATCGACGCAGGCGATGAAGATGTCCTGCACACCACGGTTGCGCAGCTCGGTCACCACCTGCAGCCAGAACTGGGCATGTTCGAGAATTTCTACGAGGCGGCGGTTGGCGAAGACCTGCTGGGGGACGCGGTGATCGCGCAAACCCTGCAGCAGGAACGCGCGCTCTGGGCCCTCCGCCACGAGATGATCCCGTTCAAGTATGTCACTGGTCGCATGCTGAAGTGGGATGCTTCCGTACCCCTGGACGTCATTCCGGACTTCCTCCTCAAGACCTTCGATGCCGTCGCAGGCATTGATGCCGACGCGCAGGTCTTTGCCTTCGGCCATGTGGGCGACGGCAACCTGCACATGTCCGCCTGGCCGCGCACCGACGTCCCCCCGGAAGTGCTGGACCAAGTGTCCGACCGCATCATCGGGACCGTGGACAAACTGGTCTGGAGCTACTCCGGCTCCATCTGCGCGGAGCATGGTGTCGGCGTGGAGAACCTGCCGCGCCTGCATGGCCAGAAATCCGCCGTGGAAGTGGCGCTCATGAAGGCCGTCAAGTCCGCCCTGGATCCCCGCAATCTGCTCAACCCGGGAGCGCTGCTCCTGGACCTTCCAAATGGGCCGGACGCCCGGAGAGGACAAGAATGAACACGCCGCACCCCACCGACCTGCTGCACTCGCTGGCGAAATTCGACACGCCGACGATCTGCATGCGCTCGAACTGCTGGATCCCGCCTACCGCACCGCCGGCTTCACTGCCGAACCCCTGCGCTGCATCTATCCGGACCTGCAGCCCATTGTCGGGTATGCGCGCACGGGCACCATCCGCTCCCTGCAGCCGTCCCGCTGGGGCGAGCAGAAGCAAAAGGAAGTCCGCGTGGAGTGGTATCGCTACGTGGACGAGGGCGGAACCAAGCCCAGCATCGTCGTGCTGCAGGATCTCGACGGCGTCCGCGCAGGCTTCGGTTCCTTCTGGGGAGAGGTGAACTCGCACGTCCATCGCGGCCTGGGTGCCCTGGGTGTGATCACCAACGGCTCCATTCGCGACATCCCCATGAACGCCGGCAACTTCCAGATGCTTGCCGGTTCCGTGATGCCCAGCCACGCCCATGTGCACATCGTCGACATGGATGTTCCGGTGACGGTTGCCGGCATGGCGGTCCAGCCGAACGACCTAATTCACGCAGACCAGCACGGCGCAGTGGTGATCCCCCAAGCCCTGGCTGTCCGGATCGCCGACGCCGTGGCTCTGATCGCGGCGCGCGAGACGCTGTTGATCGAGGCGTCGAAGAAGGATGGGTTCACCTGGCAGCACCTGAAGGCTGCCATCATGAAGACAGTCGACATCCACTGAACGAGGGCGTGCACTGCGCCCGCCTTCTCAGTCGAGGTGCATCGCGCGGGCAGTGTCGATCGCGATCCGCTCGAAAGCCGCCACGACCGGAGCCTGCTCGAAATCGCTGCGGGCGAACAGGCTGATGGGCGCCACCCTGGCAGCCTGTTTCGGCCGGAGCACCACGAGATCCCCGGCCAGGAGACCGCTCTCCGCGATCGAATGCGGGAGCACGCCCAGCAGGTCCCCGTAAGCGATGACGTAGCGCATCTGGTGGAAGCTGCTCGAGGCGACTGCAACCACCGGGCGCAGGTTGCCGCGTGCCGTGAACATGCTGTCCGCGATCTCCCGCAGCGGGCTGCCAGTCTCCGGCAGCACCCATTGAGCGCTCGCGAGCTCGCGCCAATTCACGTCTTCCTGCCCGGCCAGGGGGCTGTGCCGGCCGCAGACGATGTCGAAGGCTTCGGTGTACACCTTCGTCACGCGCAAGTTGGCCGGTTGTCCGGCGTGCAGCATCCGTCCGAAGGTGATGTCCAGGTTGTTGCGGGTGAGCTCGCCGAGGAGCTCGTCAGTCGTTCCCTCGTGGACCGAGAAGTGGGCGCGGGGATGCGCCGCGAGCAGCGCGTTGACCGAGCGGGCGAGCAACTCCGGTGAGAGCGAAGGGAGGATTCCGAGCCGGATCGTCCCGCCGCCCCCGCGAGTGAAGAGGTCAAGCTCGGCGGTGATATTGCCGATGTCTGTCATCACGACGCCGATGTGCCGCAACAGGATCTCTCCGTGCGGCGTGACCTGCATGCCACGCCGGTTTCGCTGGAAAAGGACGACGTGGAACATGTCCTCGAGTTCCTGGATCAGCTTCGTCGCCGCTGGCTGGGTCATGTTCGACGCGGTCGCCGCTTTGCGCATCGTGTGCAGCTCGCAAACGTTGCGGAAGACCTCCAGATGCTTCAGTCGCAGGCGCGATCGGATAACCGCCTGCACGGTCTCGCTGCGGGGGGGGTGGGCCATGCTTCGTCTCCATGGTTGTTGATAACGAAATCGTGGCAGTGGTGCAAGTTTCGTGATTATCCAAGAATCGGAAAATCGCGCACATTAGACGCGTCAGACATTCGGAGACACCATGATCACGAGACAAACAGTTCTTGGCGCAGTCGCGGCGGCCCTGATTGCAATCGCGCCCCAGGCGTGGGCCGCGTATCCGGACAAGCCGATCCGGCTGATCGTTCCCTTCCCCGCCGGTGGGGCAACGGACGTCGTGGCTCGGGTAGTCGGCGTGCGGCTGGGCCAACTGCTCAAGCAGCCAGTAATCGTCGAGAACAAGACGGGCGCCGGCGGCAACATCGGGGCCGACTTCGTGTCCAAGTCCCCTGCCGACGGCTACACCGTCCTGGTCGCATCGCCGGCGGAAGTCGCCATCAACGAGTTTCTCTACGCGAAGATGAGTTACGACCCGGCGAAGGACCTCGCGCCGGTCGCCAAGCTGGCTTCTGCACCGCTGGTGCTGGTCGTGAGCGAGAAGTCTCCGGCACGCTCTGCGCAGGACCTGGTGCGCCACGCCAAATCGAAGCCGAACGGGCTGAACTTCGCCTCCTCGGGCACCGGCGGGCCGCAACACCTGGCAGGCGAGCTGTTCCGGATCACCTCCGGGGCGAAGCTGACGCACGTACCCTACAAGGGCGGCGCTCCGGCCATGACCGACCTCCTGGGCAATCAGGTCGACCTGTTCTTCTCGGGCCTCCCGCCCGCGCTTGCGCACATCCAGGGCGGCAAGCTGCGCGTGCTGGGCGTCAGCACGGCGCAGCGATTCCCCCTGTTGCCGCAGGTGCCCACGGTTGCGGAGCAGGGCTTCGCGGGCTTCGACATCGAGAACTGGCAGGGCGTCTTCGTTCCTGCGGGAACGCCGGCAGGCGTGATCGAACTGCTGGCGCGAAGCCTTGGCGAGATCGCAGCGGACAAGGGCTTCGCCGAGCAACTTCAGGCGCAAGGTGCATCGCCGGCATTCCTGAACACCAAGGCGTTTGCAGAGTTCGTGGCAAAGGAGCGAACGAAATACGCCAGGCTCGTCAAGGACTCCGGCGCCAAGGCGGACTGATCTGCGGAAGGTAACAGCAATGGAAAACATGATCGACAACATCACGCAACGGGTGGGCACCATGCAGCTCACTCCTGAAGAGCAGGCCATGCTACGAGGCGACAAGGGCGCCGCGGTGCAGGAGGCGATCCAGTTCCAGATCGAAGTCGGCAGCTTTTTCGAGGCGAAGCGCTTCGTGCCGATCACGCACGCCCACGTCATGGGCGACATCGAAGTGATGGGCGACGGCGGCCTCGAGCACCTGCGCAGCATGGACGAGAAGCACGCGAAGTGCTCGGTGCCGACGTCCAGCAACGCGCAGTGCATGCATTTCCACGAGGACGCGCGCTTTCACCAGGACGAACAGGAGCAGACCAAGGAGCGGGAGATCCTCTCGCGCTACAAGACGATGCGCATCGCGTCGACCGACTCGTGCATTCCCTACCAGCAGGTGTACCAGCCGAAGCTCGGCGAGCACGTCGCGTGGGGCGACACGGGCACCGTGATCTATGCGAACTCCGTTCTCGGCGCTCGCACCAACTTCGAAGCTGGCAAGGCGAGCTTTGCCGCGGCCATCACCGGCCGCACGCCGGAATACGGCTTCCATCTCGACGAGAAGCGCGCCGGCTCGTTGCTGGTCGACCTGCAGGCGCGCATGGAGGATTTCGCCGACTGGGGGGCGCTGGGCAAGATCGTCGGCCACCCGCACCAGGATTATTTCGCGGTTCCCGTCTTCGATGGCTTCCATCGCATGCCGTCCTCGGACGAACTGAAGCACCTGGGCGCCTCGCTCGCCAGTTACGGGTCCATGGCTATGTTTCACATGGTCGGCGTCACGCCTGAAGCGCAGACGCGGGATACGGCTTTCCAAGGACACAAGCCGCAGGAGTCAATGATCGTCACCGACGCGGACATCCAGGCGATCTACGACGGCTACCGGTACAAAGACGCGGCCGCGAACATCGTGGTCTTCTCGGGTCCGCAGCTCTCGTTGTTCGAGATGCAAAGCCTAGCCGAGCTCTTCGAAGGTCGCAAGGTGGCGACAGGGATGGCCGCGGTGGTGACGACGAACCACATGGTTTACAGCGACGCCAAGCGGCTTGGCTACGTCGACACGCTGGAGAAGGCCGGCGTCACCATCATGCAGGGCGTGTGCTTCTACATCCTGCAGCGGCTGTCGAAGATCCGCGAGGAGAACGGATGGACTAACCTGATCTCCAACTCGGGCAAGCTCGTGAACACGATCACTGCCCATCGATTCAACACGGTCCTGCGTCGCACGCGCGACTGCGTGGAAATCGCTTGCACGGGGAGGCTGGCATGAAGAAGATCGTCAACGTGAAGCGCGCGTGGGGCCAGCCGGTCGAGGCGCGCGCCCTGGTGATGCGCGAGGGCTTCAGCCCGCGCTACGACCTCGATCGCTGGACAGGCGTGATTTCCCGCATCGGCCACAGCGCGGAGGACGAGAACATCCGGGACACGGTGCTGATCATCCCGACGAGCAAGGGTGGCGTGGCCGGCGGGTGGGCATTCCTGGATTTGTTGAACAAGGGCATCGCGCCCAAAGCGCTGGTTTTCGGAAAGCTCAATCCGGTGATGGTGCAGGGGGCTGTCCTCGCGCGCATGCCCGTCATGGAAGGCTGGGACCAGGATCTGCTGCAGATGGTGCGCACGGGTGATCTCGTGCGGTTGGACCCGCAAGCCAAGACCATCACGATCCTGGATTAGGGGCGACGCTCGATGAACTGGCAGGACCAGGGGAGCGATCCCGACTATCGCTTCTCGCTCGCGAACGAGAGAACGTTTCTGGCCTGGATTCGCACCGCCCTGGCGATCCTCGCGGGCGCTATTGTCCTCCACCAGGTGGGTTTGAGCATCTCGCCCGCCTGGTTCGTCCCGGCGCTGAGCGGCGCACTGGCCTTCTTCGGCGCGGGGCTCGGCCTCGGAGCCTACGTACGGTGGCGGGACAACGAAATCGCGATGCGTCACGCGCGTCCGCTACCGCGCTCGTGGCTGCTCCCTGTGCTGGCGGTTGCCGCGGGATTGCTGGGAACCACCTCGGCGGCGGTCGCTTTCTTCGCGTGATGCACGTGCGCGATCCAGGGCTGCAGCCGGAGCGTACTAGCCTCGCTTGGAGCAGGACGGGATTTTCCCTGGCACTCGTAGGATTGCTGCTCTGTCGTGACGGCGTGCGCCATCACGGTACCTTCGTGCTCGCCGCGGGTGCCTTCATCACCCTGGCTTCGCTCGGCATGCTGGTGCTCGCTCGGTGGCGCCGCAGGAGCCTGCCTACCTGCACACCCAGTTCGTTAGCCACGACCAGCTGTACTTCGCTGAACGGCAGAGCTGATCCATGAAGATCGTCTTTCTGGATCGCGGCACGTTCTCGCCGCAGACCACCTTGCGCCAGCCGCAGTTCTCCCACGAGATGCTGCTGCACGAGAGCACATCCGCCGACGAGGTCGCGCAGCGCGTTGCCGATGCCGACATCGTCGTGACCAACAAGGTGAAGCTGCCTGCGGGGGTCATCGCTCACGCGAAGAAGCTGCGCCTAGTGCGCTCCCAGCGCCGCATCGGTCTTGCTGCGCTCTCTGCGAGAGAGGCCCAGCCAAGTGTAGTAGCCACTTCTGGAGATACCGAGCGCCTCGCGCATCAATCCCAGCGGCCAGATTCCTGTAGCCCAGGCGACTGAATGATTCGGTGATGTGACGACTGAATCATGCAAACAGGTCCGGCGTCTGCGCCGATATCGCCCTACGAATGGATGTAAATAGTGCCTCCTCGTCGTGCAAGGTAATCAATGAACACCTGTATGAAGGGCCCTTGGCAGTCAACGTGATCCGAATTGAGATCTGCGCCTTCAATTGCAAGCCGAGCAGCATGCAATAGCCAAGCAGCACCAGCCTGTCGCGCGACAGTTGAAACTGCAGGTTGCGGTGTCCCAGGTCGCAGACCTGGAAAACAGGCTCAAGATCCTGTCCGCCCTGCAGCACGCAGTTCACGATGCCGGTGTCCGCGTTGATGGAGTTGACAGAAAGCTCGACAACATAAGCCCTGCTAGCGGCAAAGTCTGGACTGCTCGCCAATGATTGATCTGCAACGACAACATCCACGTCACAGACAGACACGTCGTGTGCACGACTTAGAAGGTGGCGCAGCGTGTTGATTGCGAGCAGTTGGTCCGGCTCGGTTCGAACAGACTTCATTACCAGTTCGGCATCCGCTTTGCCGAGGGCGGCTTTGCGTGCCACAGGCTGAAGCTTGGCTACGCGAGCGAGTGTACTCTGCTTGTCCAGCTCCGCACGGCTTTCAAGGTCGTCATCGACGATGCGGTGCTGCTTCTGCTCCACCAGTGCCATAACAACGTCCAGCTTGCCAAGTTGCTCGGTCGGAATGCCCGTCATCACAGTCTGTGAGCCGTGGGGGTTCAGCTGCCGCAAAGCTTTGGCGGTCTGTTCGAGCAATCGGACGGCGTCGGGAAGCGAGGTCACAAGGCGGGAATCAACGGTCATGGCTGATGCAGTGGAAAGAAGTTGGTGATGCTGTGCGCGATTGAGTTCGGTGGCGCTGGCGCGGGAACTGGACGTGATGATCATCGGGCCGAGGACGGGGCAGTGCTCAAACATCATGGCGTAGCATCCCGAAAAGGCTCGCGCGAGCCAGTAAACATGCGCGAAAGACAGAGTTCAGGCGCGTCCCTATGACGCGGTTGTCGACGTCGCGGCTGATGAGCTTGATTACCGGAATCTCTCCGACCTCATCGTCTGCAGTTAAGAAAACCAGTTCACTGTTGATAGTCAACAGTGAACGCTCGGCGTCCCCGAGGTAGCGCCGGCCGCGATGAATGTGCAGCGCGCAGGAGCCAGGAAGACCGATGAACAGTTTTCGCCAGAAATCATTCATGTGTTGATCCGATAGATCTTTTGCGCGAAGTTTGTAGATAAATTGAACAGTCGTCAAAAGATGCTGACCATCGAGACTGGAAACCCAATCCAGAATCTCCCGGCCTTGCCCAGAGAACAGGGCTTTCTGGTTGCCCTTGCGACCTCGCTCCTGCGCAGCAGCGCGGGCCCGAACAGACACCATTACGATCAGCTCATCAGGCGGAATGCGGGAATCGAGAGAAGTGGCGCGCGCCAATCCGATGCCGGTCTTTTCTATCGCCTGTGGTTTGGGCATGCCAAGGATACGGGCCGACAGATAGATGAGGTCGTCTTTAGGCAGTGGTGGAGTGACGGTGACTGGGTCGAGCACTGGCGACGCATTGTCCGTGCCCTGTTCTGAGGATGACGGAGGAGGTGACGGATTGCTATGGGCAGGATTAAATGGCGAGGAAAAGTCGCCTTGAGCAAGCGAGATCCCATCGCGATCACTCGCTAGTTGCAATTGAGTCTTGAGTTCCTGAATCGAGTCGTCCGTGATGCGGGAGAAGACCCAGCCCCATTCACAAGACCCTGTAGATGCACGCTGGCGAAACTTGCGCAGCCCGGCCGGATCGATATTGAGTTGATTCAGAAGGGCAGGTCGAGGGGGAGTGTTGTCAAGCAAGCCCGTCACGCGAATCGCAAAAACCAGGTTCCAGCCAGCCAGATAGTTGCCCATCGCTGCGCGCAGATCGCCATGCCCGGCCGCGCTAGCGGCGTAAGCCAGGCGCGTCCAATCGTTCGATGCCTCGTGCCAGGCAGAACAGGAGCGAGGCGAAGCATTTGCGCTGAGAATCTGCGAAGCCAATGCCCCCCAGTCCGGCCACGCCATGTTCTGCAGCGCGCTCGCTCGCAAGGAGTGAGGCCGTGAAGTCGGGTCGCCGGTGGCGTGCTTGATGGCGGCCGACAGGAGGTTGATCAGCTCCAAGTCACGCCGTCCAGCATCAGGGGAGCCATCCCCGCGAAACAGGAATTCAGCATCAGGTTGGTAGAGAATAAGTTCCTGGCGAGAGTCGTTGATCAGTTCTTTCACGATCTCGGGTGTGTTCAGCGTGCGCACCGAATTTGCGTTCTTGATGTTTTTGTAGCCGACGCGTTTGATGGACAGCACGCCTGTGCTTGTGAGGCAGTTGGCCTTCAAATTGGAGATTTCGCTGGAGCGTGTCGGGAGTTGAAATTGAATTCGGGCACGTGTCGTCAGCATCAACGCGTCGAGAGGTTGATCTGCCAGCCATGTGCTAGCAATCGAGATTGAGCGTTCAAGATCGGCATCGGTGATCAGGCAAGACGAGGCGGAACCGCAGGGGAGTCGTTCGTCACCATCGGCCACGGCACTGCGGACAGATGGCGGAACCCAATGCTGTCGGTGGAGGAGATTGCGCACCAAGCGACCGACGGCATCCTTGGTGCGTTTGTGCAGCACGGGCGCGACGGTATCAGGCACAGGAACTAGGCTCTCGCCAAGTGAAAGTGCACTGGTTCCATCCGTGAGCTCTGTGTTCAAAGCGTAGATCCAATGCTCCCACTGGTCGTCGCTCCATTCATAGGGATCGTCCATGTCCATCTCCAGCAATGCGCGCGGACGGCGCGTCAGCACAGCCAGGTAGGTGCTGATCGAGCTGATGTCCAGACGCCCTTTCCGACCCTCCGCGGACTGTTGCAGTTCGTCGATAACCCAATCCATGAGCCACGCCGAGAACTCAGACTGAATGCGCACGTCGGCGCGAATCTGACGCAGGCAGTCCAGCGCCCGTTTGCGCAACTCACCCAGTCGAATGGTTTGCGAGGTGTGCGCTGTGATGATCTTGCGCAGTTGATTGAGATCCTGATCAGAAGATCGGTTGGAATGATTACGAGCGCGGGACAAGGCAGGAGCAGCCGGAGATGCGAGTGAATTGTCCGCAGCCTCACCCAGGCGTAACAAGGACATCTCGCTCAAGGTCGGCGCCGGTACATCCGGATCGGCGAGCGCCAAGAGTGACGGAGGAAGTTCAAGACGCAGGAAGGCGCGGGATGTATCGAACAACGCGGCCTTGCATCCTTCCGCGCTGGCCGGCCAGTAGCTTGGGTCTATACCTCGCAGCGCTTCACTGACCTGTTGCCAGAGTCTCTTCTCCGGGAATGGTTCGCTGAGCGCTCGGATGATCAAGCGCGTCGTTGTGGGCAGCAGTGGCAGCCAAGTCGGATGAACAAAGTGCGGGCGCTGCCACAGTAGGCCGGCTGCATTGCCGTGGCAGCGCAGAGATTGCCCGGGCTCCCTGAGCGCCGCACTGCACAGATCTGGCTCCGGCACAAAGTCCATGAAGATCAGGTGCAGCATCGCAAGGACCGCAACCGGCGCCTGAATGTTGCCTTGCACAAGTCCATGACGCACGCGTTGTGTCGTTCGCCAGCCGGCAAGGGTTGCCACCGTTAGGGGCTTGAGCACGGTGCGGGGGTCAGGTACTTTGAATGGGGCGTCTTTCATGGGGCGTACGCGACCGCTGACCCGGAAGCTGATTTCAGACTCCGACTTACCATGCGACAAGGCCGTGGTGCCAAACAGTCGATGGCCCGTGTAGATCATGGCATCGGCCAGCTTTCTGGCCGCCTTGATGGGCGGGATGTCAAAGTACGCGCCATTGGTCCGGGTGACGTCGCGGGTGTGTCCGGTCAGGGTGCGGATCAGCCAGCGGTCGCAACCGTCCTCGTCCAGATGGGTGACCCACGCGCTGCGGCCAAAGTTGACGTCAGTGTCGGCAAAGAATTCGCCGATCACCCTGGCGATGGCGCTTGTGGTGACAGGCGCAGGTTGCTGAAAAAAGCTGTCGCCCCACTGAACGAACAAACAGGTGTCGTGCTCAAACCCGGTGGACCGATCAGGCTTGATCAAGTAGTGCAAATCAGCTGCTGCGAGAAGTAATTGCTTGACGATTGGTGTCTTAGGAATCAGGCGTGGCTGTTCACGGTCGAACTCGTCCTTGTCGGAGATCAACACGGCTTCTTCATGCAGGAACATCGCGCCGAATGTCAGGCGTTCCAGCCGTGTCCCCCGGTGGGCGGTCTGGATGACGAAGCCGGCGCACAACAGCGTCATGAGCTGGTTGAGGTCTTCCTGGCGCGCAGAATCAGACAAAGCTGATGTGAGGCTTGTGCGTATTCGATCGATTTCCGCGATGAAACGCCCCCACCCTGCGTGGAGTGGGGCGACTTCAAGTACTTTTTGGCACCCAGCGCGTCGCTCCTGGTTGCCGATTTCAATTGGCTCGTCCAGGCCAAGGAAGGCATAGGTCTGGCACAGGCGTTGTCGCAGTACGCCGTAGGTTGGCCCGTAATAGAACAAGGCTGCGGGCGCCGCAACGGCAAAGTGACCGCTCAGCATCGCCGCCGACATGTCGCTCGCGCAGGTGCGCAGAAAGACGAGCGGCATGGACTTGGCGAAGCGGCTGGCGTAGGCCGGATGCACCGGGTCACCGCAGCCACGAAGAAACTCGCGAAATTTTTTCAGATCAAGTGGCGAGCCAAGGGCTGCGCTCATCAGATCGCTCAGAGTCGATGCGGCCGGATGCGTGACGCGCAGATGACGCAAACGACGGGTCAGTTCTACGGGCAGCGGGACTGAAATCGGTTCCGCTACGGCTGGCGCATCTGTCGGATCACGCTGGTTCCGGTAAGCGCTGAAAGCCCAGCACCAGGTGCCGGCGTCAGCGTCTAGCCAGATGCTGTGGCCGGGCTCGAAGCGCAGCTTTGATGCGATGAAGTCACTGCAACCCGTAAGAAGGCTGACCAGAGAAAAAAGGGCATAGGTTGAGTGCTCTTGATTGTCGCTTTGCAGATGCTGAACCAGTTTCCTGGTCACCAGTGCTAAGCCATCGGGATCAAGATAGTTGCGGGTGACAAAGCCCAATTTTTCCGCGAAGGTAGTGTAGTCGCTGCTCGAGAGTCGGGCACCAATGTCGGGATGTAGGTCTTCTCTGCTTCGAGGCCCCTCCTCTTGTTCAAGGTCTGACGATTCATTGCCCTCAGTCAGATTGGGCTCGATCGCTACCGTTTGAGGGGCGTTATCGGGATCATTCTTCTCGGACAGTTTCTCCTGTGAGGGATCCAGAAGACTGTGGAAAGGGCTGCCAATCGAACTGCGCAGTACCAACAGGGTCGAGGCAATGAATGGGAAGTGCACGGCACGTGGGTCAGCCCCCTCGAAAATCCGCGAGAGGCTGGAGCTATCAAGCAAGTCAATGTCAGTCAATGTGTTCCAGCCAGGGGAGCGTCTGCCTTTGCCGGCAAGGGCGTTCTTCAGAATGTGCGCGCCGTTGATCAATGCTGGACTGACGCTGCCATTGATTGAGGCTGCATTGGCAATAGCAAGACCAATCAGTACGGCCAGTTGCTTTTCTGATTCCGTTGGCAGCATGGAGATGCGCCAGGTACTAAGACGGTCTTGCGGAGTGCCATGCGAAGTTGGAGGCCGGAACCATCGTGCCGCGGCAGGAGACCCATTGGCGGCCTGACCTTTGAAATAATTGTTCAGGGTGTCGGCGACTGATTTCCACTGGTCAAGGTTCTTGTCCTTGTGTCGCCCGGCAGCGTGGCCCAGGCAATTGCAGGCCACTTCGAGTGCTGCTCCAATTGCGCAGAGGTCTTGAGGGATGTGCATTGCCCCCGCAAGCAAATGCAGGGGGCGCGCAAGTTTCGGGTCGAGTGAAGAGTTTTGGGTGAGCAAAGTGCATCACATGCTTGACGCATGTGCCTAAAAAAGGTTTCGGATGTGTGCCGCGCGAGGCGGCGAATCCGGGCGCACTTGCCCGCCCAGCCGGGCGCTCCTGTATTGGAGTCGCTCAGTGGTGACTGTAGCTGGTCATGAATATAGGCTGAACTTTGCTCTTGCGAGACCGGCCTGTTCAGCTGCCTGTCCGCGAGTTTATCCCAACTGTTTGAAAAAGACCCAATGGTCTCAATGAACTATTTGACGAATCTGCCGCATCGCTTGTGCGTGACCATAGATTGATGTCTAATCGGGGTCGATCGATTGTTGGTCACACTGACTTTTCACTCTGGGAGGGGCCTTTGAACCGAACTAAACCAAACAAGCTACCTGTTTGGTTTGTAGCCTCATAACCCAAAGGCCCATGCTTGATTTTCGTATAAGTTCGATCAACAGCGCCTTGCGCAAGGTGCTCATTCGGTTCCACTATCCGCTGGAAGTGATGCTGACGTGCGTGCGCTGGTACGTGGCCTACCCGCTGAGTCTGCGCCACGTCGAGGAAATGATGCAGGAGCGCGGCGTATTTGTCGACCACACCACGGTACATCGCTGGGCAATGAAAATGTTGCCGGTGTTGGCCTCAGTTTTCCGGCGACGCAAGCACCCCCCGTGGGTCTGAGCTGGCGCATGGACGAGACCTACATCAAAGTATCCGGTCAGTGGAAGTACCTTTACCGGGCCGTTGATCGGGCAGGCGATACAGTTGATTTTCTTCTCACTGCCAAGCGAGACATGGCTGCAGCGCGGCGCTTCTTGGAGCGCGCCATTAACCTGCATGACTTGCCTGAAAAGATCACCATCGACAAAAGCGGCGCCAACACGGCCGCTATTGAAAGTGTCAAGGCCGACGCATGCGTTGATATCCTGATGCGTCAAAACAAGTACCTCAACAACATCGTTGAACAAGACCACCGTGCCATCAAACGGATTACTCGTCCAATGCTGGGTTTCAAGTCATTTTGGAGTGCCCGCATTATCATTGCCGGCATCGAGACCATGCACATGATCCGCAAGGGGCAGATGGACTGCCCCGCCGGTTCAACCATGTCCGCAGCGCAGCAGTTCTACAGCCTCGCTGTTTGATCACCAGGTCAGCGACGCAGCTCTTTTCGGCCAGAGTCCGTTATTGCGACACCCATTAGCCGGCCGGTGTCAAGCGAGCACAGAAATTCATGCGGCGCAAGCCGCCTGTTTTCAATATCTATCCTTCCAATCCGTTCACAGTCGCCAACCGCATCCGTTTCTTCAATTCATGGCTGCGACGAATCGCGCCAGACACCCATCAGGATCAAGCAAGCGGCCCTGTCACTGCCTGTCGCCCTGGCAGCTTCGCTGCCCCAGAAGAACGTTGGTACCGAAACGTGTCCAATGGTTGATCACAGATCCGTGGCTGCCGAAACATCGGCTCCATTCCCTTACTGGCTCACGTTGCAGGCGATCCGCAATACTGCAAATCTGGTGACGGTGGCTCGCCATCCAATTCAGAACCGTAGGCTGTTGCTCCAGTCGCAATACCTGGCTTGGCGGCCACCGTCGTTAATCATGCAAAGCAACGCGCCGCATCAAATGGCTTTCCTTCTTTAAGCATGTGAAAGCAAGCTCTGGCCAATTTGTGCGCCAATGCCTTTATGGCCACCACGTTGTTGGTCTTGGCCTTCTTTCTCTCGTAGAACCGCTTTGCCTCAGCATTGAAGCGCATCGCATAGACCGCAGCCTCCACAAACGCCCAGGCGAGGTACTTGTTGCCGTTCTTCTTATTGCCTTCGCCTTTCTTCTTGCCATTGCTGGTATGTACGCTATCGACGCAGCGCGCGTAGGAGGCAAAGTTGCCGGCGCCGGCGAATCGTTCAATTGGCCCAGTCTCCAGCAAAATGGTCGTTGCCAGCACTTTGCCTATGCCCGGAGCGCTGGTTAGCAATGCGTAGTCTGGGCGAACCTTCATGTCTGACATTAGCCGCTTTTCAAGCAGCTCGATCTGCGCGCAAAGAGTTGTGATGACCGCCACGTTGGTTTTCACGGCAAGGCCAACATCTGGGCTT
>NZ_BCWP01000045.1 GCF_001592265.1 Curvibacter delicatus NBRC 14919
CCAAAAAAAAGCCTGCACTGCAGGCCCTTGTTGATTTCACCGGCTCAGAAGGTTTCCCATTCGTCCGACTCGGCCGCTACGGCCTTGGCCGGAGAAGCCGGTTTTTCAGCGGGTTTCGCAGCTGGTTTGCTGACCGGCTTTTCGGCGACCGGGGTCGCCGGCAAGGCCACAGCCGGTTTGGCGGCCAGCGGCTTGGCCGGCTCGGGGCGCGGCGTGACGTCCATCACCGGACGCTGCGTCATGGCGGCCATGCCGCTGACCTTGAACACCGCCACCGCCTGCGCCAGCTGATCGGCCTGCTCGCGCATGCTTTGCGCAGCCGCTGCACTTTGCTCCACCAGCGCGGCATTCTGCTGCGTCATCTGGTCGAGGTTGGCGATCGAATTGTTCACCTGGGAAATGCCAGCACTCTGCTCGCTGGAGGCGGCCGTGATCTCGCCGATCACATCAGCCACCCGGCGCACCGACTGGACGATGTCATTCATGGTGCTGCCGGCATCGGTCACGAGCTGGGTGCCGGACTCGACCTTCTCGACCGAGGTATTGATCAGGCCCTTGATTTCCTTCGCCGCCTCGGCACTGCGCCCGGCCAGTGAACGGACCTCGCCCGCCACCACGGCAAAGCCGCGGCCTTGCTCCCCGGCACGCGCTGCCTCCACCGCGGCGTTCAGGGCCAGGATGTTGGTCTGGAAGGCGATGCCGTCGATCACGCCAATGATGTCGGAAATCTTCTTGCTGCTGGTGTTGATCTCCTCCATGGTGGAGACCACCTGCTGCACCACGGTGCCGCCCTTTTGCGCCACGCTCGAGGCACTGGCGGCCAGCTGGGACGCCTGACGCGCGTTGTCGGCGCTGTGCTGCACGGTGCTGGTGAGCTCTTCCATGGCAGCCGCCGTGGTCTGCAGGTTGCTGGAGGTCTGCTCGGTGCGCACCGACAGGTCGTGGTTGCCGGTGGCGATCTCGGCGCTGGCGGTGGCAATGCTGTCGGTGCTCTGGCGCACCTGCTGCACCATGCGGGCCAGCGACTCGTTCATGCGGGCGAGCGACTTCATGAGCGTGCCGAACTCGTCGCCGCGCGAGGTGTCGATGTGGGCACTCAGATCGCCCTGCGCAATGCGGGCTGCCAGTTCGTTCGCCTGGTCCAGCGGGCGGCGGATCGAGCGGATCAGCACGCCGGCACCGACCAGGATCCCGATCAGGATGATGAGGACGGCGATGCCGGCAATGCGCACCGTCATGTTGCGGGCCTGCCCCATTTCCTCCGAGTATTTCAGGGTGGCGGCCTCTTCCTGCTGCACCAGCTCACGCAGGTTGGCCAGGTAGGTGGTCACCGCCGGGTTGTACTGCTCCTTGATGACTTTCTGCGCCTCTTCGCTATTGCCTTCGGATTTGAGCTGGCTGGCCTTGCCCTGGATCTCAAGCATGCGCTTCTGGCTGGCATCGATCTTTTTCATCTGCGCCAGCTCTTCCGGGCTCAGGGCCATTGTCTCGATGCTCTTTTGCACCTCGGCCATTTTCTTGGCCGTGGCTGCCATCGCGTCGGTGAACGCCTCTTCAATGCCGGGGTCAAAGGTAGTGATCACGGCGCGGGTGCGCACCGCGTTGGTTTCCGCCAGGCCGGTCCAGACATTGGCCGCCTTCACCCGGTCGCTCAGCGCTTGCAGGGTCACTGTTGTTTCGGCCTGCAGCCGGGCCGAGCGAACCGCGGCAAAACCGATCAACACCGCCAACGAAAGAACGATGGCACTCACCGCCAGCCACAATTTCGTGGCCACACTCATATTGTTCAAATTCATGATGTCTTTGACTACTCCCCTGGAAACGACAAAACATTCTATCGACAGCCCATGCGACTTCTGAATGAGCGCAGACCGCTCAATCCTCCGGCAAGCGTTCAATAACCTGCCCACGCACGGCTTCGAGTTGCTCTGCCCCCAGCAGCTGCGGCGCGATTTCAGCCAGCGGCACCAGCACAAAAGCACGCGTCGCCATGCGCGGGTGCGGAATCGTCAGGGTCGGGCTGTCCAGCGTGAGGTCGTCGTACAGCAGGATGTCCAGATCCAGCGTGCGCGGTGCATTGAGGTACGGCCGCTCCCGGCCGGCGGCCAGTTCCAGGCGCTGCAATTCGGCCAGCAAGGCATGCGGCGTCAGGGAGGTGGCCACTTCGGCCACGGCATTGATGTAGTCCGGCCCGCTGGAATCGACGGGTGCAGTGCGGTACAGCGACGACACCCGCACCAGCCGGGTCTGTGGCAAACGGCCCAGGTCTTGAACGGCCTGCCGCACCGTGCGGCGGGCATCGCCCAGATTGGCCCCCAGCGCGACGTAGGCCGGGACCGGTCGGGCATCCACCAGAATCACTCGCCCGTATCCGGCGTCGGCGCGGATTCGCCTCCGCTTTTGGCACCGCCGGAACGCCGACGCCGACGCCGTTTTTTCGGCGCGGCCTCAGCGCCGTCGGCTTGCACCGACGGCTCAGGCCTGTCGGCAACCGATTTGTTGTCAGCCGGGCTGGTGTGCACGCGCGGCGCACGCGTGCGCTGGCGGGACTGCTGTTCTTCACGCACCTGGTCCACCAGGTCCTGGCGCAGGTTGTCATCGGCGGTGCTGAACTCCTGCCACCAGTCGGCCAGCAGTTCGTCGATCTCGCCGACATCGGCGCGCAGGCGCATGAAGTCGAAACCGGCGCGGAAACGCGGCTGCTCCACCAGGCCGAAAGGGGCGCTGCCGACGCGCTTGTCGAAACGCGGCTGCATCATCCAGATCTCGCGCATGTCGGCGGCCAGCTTGCCGCGACCAGACACATCGCCAATGCGGGCATCAAACACCTCGTCAATCGCATCCTGCAAGGCCGGGTGCGAAGGCTGGCGTTGCGCCATGCGGCGGGCCCAGCCGTCACGCACATCGGCCCACAGGGCGCAGGCCAGCAGGAAGCTCGGCGCCACCGGCTTGCCTTCGCCGACACGGCGGTCGGTGTCCTGCAAGGCGGCGTTGACGAAGGGCTGCTCGGCGCGCTCGACGATGACATCAAGCAGCGGGTAGATGCCGCGTGCCAGGCCGAGGGCCTTGAGCTGGGCGATGGAGGCCAGCGCATGGCCGGTCTGCAGCAGCTTGAGCATCTCGTCGAACAGGCGGCTTTGCGGCACATCAGCCAGCAGTTCGTGCGACTTGACCAGCGGACCAGCAGTTTTGGCCTCGAGCTTGAAGCCCAGGGCACTGAGCTTGGCGGCAAAACGCACGGCGCGGATGATGCGCACCGGGTCTTCACGGTAGCGCGTGGCCGGGTCACCGATCATGCGCAGCACGCGCTTTTTCACATCCTTGAAACCACCGTGGTAATCGACCACGGTTTGCGTTTCCGGGTCGTAGTACATGGCATTGATGGTGAAGTCGCGCCGCGTGGCGTCTTCGTTCTGCGGCCCCCACACGTTGTCGCGCAACACGCGGCCGCTGGCGTCCACGGCGTGCTTCATGCCCGCGAGTTCGCTCTTGCTGGTGCGCTCGTTGCCGGCCACCTGCTCGGCCGCCGCGTTGTCCATGTAGGCACGGAAGGTCGAGACCTCGATCACCTCATGTTCACGACCGCGGCCATAGACCACGTGCACGATGCGAAAGCGCCGCCCGATGATGAAGGCGCGGCGGAACAGGCCCTTGACCTGTTCGGGCGTGGCGTCGGTGGCAACGTCAAAATCCTTGGGGCGCAGGCCGACCAGCAGGTCACGCACGGCACCGCCCACGATATAGGCCTCGTAGCCGGCGTCCTGCAGGGTGCGCACGACATTGAGGGCACGCTCGTCCACCAGTTGCGGATCAATGCCATGCACGGCCACGCTGATTTCTTCGCGCTTGCCGAACGAGGGCTTCTGGCCACGGCCGCCGGCCGCCGGCGATTTGCCCAGCAGCTTGTTGATAATTTTCTTGATCATGAATTCCCAGGGTTCAGACCCTCAAACAGGTCGAGTATGCGCCAGCCACGCTGGGTGGCCAACAGGCGCAGGCGGTCGTCCGGATTGGTCGCCACCGGATGATCCACATTTTCCATCAGCGGCAGATCGTTGATGGAATCGGTGTAAAAAGTGACATCGGTGTCATCCCAGGCCAGCCGGCGTGCCGCCAGCCAGTCCTCGAAGCGCTTGACCTTGCCTTCGCGGAAGGAGGGAACCCCCTGGATCTCGCCGGTGATCCAGCCAGCGGCATCGCGCATGAGTTCCACGGCAATCAAGTTTTGCACGCCGAACGCGTCGGCAATCGGGCGCGTCACGAACTCGTTGGTGGCGGTGATGATCACCACCTCATCCCCGGCCTGCCGGTGCTGCTGCACCAGCGCCCGCGCCTGCGGTTTGATCGCCGGCTCGATGATCTCGCGCATGAAACGCTCGCGTGCCGCCAACGCCTCGGCCTGCCCCCTCTGGCGGGCAGCCTCGGTGGCAAAGCGTACGTAATCATGTACATCGAGCGTGCCGGCCTGGTAATGGGCATAAAACTCGTCATTGCGGCGCGCAAAGTCCACCGGATCGGTCCAACCGATGGTGATGGTGAAGGTGCCCCAGGAGTAGTCGGAGTCCATCGGCAGCAGGGTATGGTCCAGATCGAACAGGGCCAGTTTGGTTTTTTTCGTCATAGCAGTCACAGCCCTCGTCCGCAGAATCGACGGTACGAAGGGTTTGATTCGGGGAACGCCGTGGAACCGGCTCCGCCGGGCCACTGGCGTTGTCCCCCCACCGGGGGGAAGCGGCGCCAGCCGCTCAGGGGGGATTTCATGTCTCTTCCAGCATCGCCTTGATGAGCGGAATGGTGATGGCGCGCTGGGTCTGCAGGGCATAGCCGTCAAGGTGTTCCAGCAGCTGCATCAGGCTGCCCAGGTCGCGGCTGAAACGCGTCAGCATGAAGTCCATCACCTCGTCACCCAGGAACACGCCGCGCTCATCGGCCGCCTGGCGCAGCACGGCGCGGCGCTCCGGCTCGCTCAGCACCTGCAGTGCAAACACATGGCCCCAGCCCAGGCGGGTGCGCAGGTCCTCGCGCAGCTTGAGATCGGCCGGCGGCAGTTCGCCCGCGGCCAGCACCCCCTGGTGCCCAGTCTGGGCATTAACGAACCAGTTGAAGGCCGCATGCTGCTGCACGGCGGTATAGAGATGCACCTCGTCCATCAGCACGGCGGCCCAGTTCTCGTCGAACGCCGGCGGCTCGTGCACCGAAGCGTCGAGCCAGCCGACCGTCGCGCCCTGCTCACGCAAGGCTTCGCGCACGGCCTTCAGCAGATGCGTTTTGCCGCTGCCGCTGGCACCCCACAAATAGGTCGGTACCGGCGAGCGCTGCACCCTGCTGGACTTCTCGCCGGTCCACAATTGCAGATGGCGCAGGGCCGCCTCATTGGGGCCGGCAAAGAAGTTGGCCAGGGTCGGGCCGGTGGCCAGTCCGATGTCAAGTGCGATCTGTTTCATTGACATCTCAGCCCCGGTACAAACTGCTGTCCAGATAACGGCTGCGCATGCGCCGCACCGCAACCAGCAGCACGGCACTGGCCGGCAGGGCAATCAGCACGCCGACAAAACCGAACAGCTGGCCAAAGGCCAGCAGCGCAAAGATGACCACCAGCGGGTGCAGGCCGATGCGTTCACCCACCAGCCTGGGTGTCAGAAAGAAGCTTTCGATCAGCTGGCCGAGCCCGTAGACGACCGCCAGCATCAACAGGACCTTCGAGGGCCCGTCGCTGACAGCGAACTCCAGCAGCCCTGCCAGCGCGGCCAAGGCCAGGCCGAGCCCGAAGCCCACATAGGGCACAAAAATGGCCAGGCCGGTGAAGATACCGACAGGCAGCGCCACATCCAGCCCGAACAGGCTCAGGCCCACGCTGTAATACACCGCCAGGATCAGCATGACCAGCAGCTGGCCGCGCAGGTACTGGCCCAGCACGTCGTCCGACTCATCCATGAAGCTGTCGTAGCTGCCGCGCAGGTGCGGCGGTACCAGTTCGGTCACGCGGGCAACAAAGTGCTTCCAGTCCAGCAGCAGGTAAAACAGGGCCACCGGGATCAGGATCAGATTGCCAAACACGGTCAGCGCCACGCTGCCACCAATCTTGAGCGAGGCCAACAGCGAACCCATGGTCTCTTCGAGATTGGCATTGAGGTACTTCATGACGGCCGGCTTGATCGACGCCAGATCGAGGGAAAACTCGATCCCGAAAGGCGCCAGCAAGGGCTGGAGCCAGCCATCGAGCCGCTCCAGCAAGACGGGCACCTGCTCGCGCAGCTGCGGCAACTCCTTGGCCAGGATCGGCACCATCAGCAGGACCACGCCCAGCAAGACCAGCAGAAGCAGCAACTCCACCAGCAACACCGCCACGAAACGCGGAAAACGCCCGCCAGCCAGGGAATCAAGCCGGTCCACCAAGGGCGTGAGTGCGTAGGCCAGCACCGCCGCCACCACAAAAGGCGTCAGCACGGGCGCCAGCAACCACAGTGCCAGCGCCAGCAAAACCGCCATGGCGGTCCAGGCAGCGGTACTTTTTTGGGTGGGGGTCAAGGACATACGGGGATGGAGGGGGCGAAACCCTTAAAATCAGGGCAAATTCTATCGGGGTCTGCACCCCTTGCCGCATCCCGCCACCTTCCATGACCACATCCAACAGCTCCACTCCCCTTTCCTACAAAGACGCTGGCGTCGACATCGACGCTGGTGATGCGCTGGTCGAACGCATCAAGCCGCTGGCCAAGAAAACCATGCGTGAAGGCGTGCTGGCCGGCATCGGCGGCTTTGGCGCCCTGTTCGAGGTACCGAAGCGCTACCAGGAGCCGGTGCTGGTCTCCGGCACCGACGGTGTCGGCACCAAACTCAAACTCGCTTTTGAGTGGGACATGCACGACACCGTGGGCATCGACCTGGTGGCCATGAGCGTGAACGACGTGCTGGTGCAAGGTGCCGAGCCGCTGTTTTTCCTTGACTACTTCGCCTGCGGCAAACTGCATGTGGACACCGCGGCAGCCGTGGTGGGCGGCATTGCCAAGGGTTGCGAGCTCTCCGGCTGCGCCCTGATCGGCGGCGAAACCGCCGAGATGCCCGGCATGTACCCTGATGGCGAATACGATCTGGCCGGCTTTGCCGTCGGGGCGGTTGAGAAGTCCAAGATCCTGACCGGCCAGAACGTCAAGCCCGGCGACGTGGTGCTGGGCCTGGCCTCCAGTGGCGTCCATTCCAACGGTTTCTCCCTGGTGCGCAAGTGCATCGAACGTGCGGGCGCCAACCTGCCCGCCACGCTGGACGGCAAACCATTCAAGCAGGCCGTCATGGAACCGACCCGCCTGTATGTGAAGAACGTGCTGGCCGCTCTGGCCAAGCACCCGATCAAGGCGCTGGCCCACATCACCGGCGGCGGCCTGCTGGAGAACATTCCGCGCGTGCTGCCCGAAGGCACGGCCGCCCATCTCAAAAAGGGCAGCTGGCCGCAGACTGAACTGTTTGCCTGGCTGCAGAAGACGGCCGGCATCGACGACTTCGAGATGAACCGCACCTTCAACAACGGCATCGGCATGGTGGTCGTGGTTGACGCCGCTCATGCTGCCGCCACCGCACAAACGCTGCGCGATGCGGGCGAACAGGTGTTCGAGATCGGTGTCATCGCGGCCCGTGGCAATGGCGCCCCGGTCGTTGTGGCCTGAGACGCCCCCTCTCCTGCCAGGCGCTTCTGCGCCTGAAACCACCCGCCCCGGTGCCTGCCTGCAGGCTTCCGGGTGCCGGGTACCGCCGGCCTGCCGCTAAACAGCTCCGTCGGATCGCTGTTGGCCGACGTGCATGCGCCGACACGGGGCACCAACCGGCCCTGCCGCAACCCTTTCCCCCCTCCTCACACCCGGCCAGGGAGTGCCAGCCGCGTTGTTTTGCTACAAAAACAATAGCCCCGTTGATCCGTTGGCTATGGACGGCTCCCGTTTTTTGTATCAGACTGTATCTTTCGCTCTGTTTCTGGAGTTTTCATGCCGGTGATTGCAGTTGTCAATCGCAAGGGAGGCAGCGGTAAAAGCACCGTCGCGGCCCATCTGGCAGCCTGGTTGGCCCACCAGGGCTGCGCCGTCATGCTGGGTGACGTGGACCGCCAGCAGTCGACCCGCGCTTGGTTGCGCCGGCGCAATGCGGCGCTGCCCGCCATTGCGCCCTGGACCATTGATCAGAAAAACGTGCTGCGTGTGCCTTCCGGCATCACGCATGTGGTGTTGGACACACCCGGCGGCCTGCATGGCTTCGACCTCGCACGCATGGTGATGTTTGCGGATGCGATCCTCATGCCGGTCTGCAACTCGGCCTTTGACCGCGAAGCCGCTGCCGCCTGCCATGCTGAACTGATGGCACTGCCGCGTGTCGCCAGCGGCCGCTGCAAACTCGCCGCCATTGGCATGCGCATCGATGCCCGCACCCGTGCAGCCCAGGTTCTGGGCGACTGGGCCACGGAACTGAAATTGCCATTTCTCAGCGTCTTGCGGGAAACCCAGCTTTATGTGCAGTGCCTGGAGCGCGGCATGACGATCTTCGATCTGTCGGGCCAGAAGACCGCCACTGACACACAGCAATGGCAGCCGATCCTGGACTGGCTTGCCCCCATACTGAACCCCGCACCGGCAGCGACGGCCCAGCAGCAGGTACAGACTACATCCCCCGATTCGCCCCTGAACCGGGTCGGTGCCTCACGTCCCGACAGCCTGATGCCGGCCCAGGAGTCCCTGGTTCCGGGTGGCCGTATCGGTGGCGTACAAGCCCATAGACAGGCACAGGCCAGTGCGCTTGCCAGCAAGGTTCTCGCCACGGCACAGCAAAGCAGCCTGCAACAACGCCAGCAAATCCCCGCCTTCCTGCGTCAGACTGGCTGAACAGCCTCCCTATTTTTTCGACTGGATGCTGGCCTGGAGTTCCTGGTAACGCGACAGGCGTGGCCCGCCGAGGGCCACCGCCTTGGCAACCGCCTGGCGCGCATCACGCTTGCGCCCCTGCTCCAGCAACACCTGCGCCAGGTTGTTCCAGGCATCTGCGAAATCCGGGTGGATCTGAACGGCCTGGCGGTAAGCCATCGCAGCACGCTCACGCTGGCCCAGCGCATAAGCGGCGTTGCCCGCTCCCAGCAGGCTGGCGCGGTGCGCCGGCCAGGCTTGCAGGCCGCGGGTGTAGGCGGCCAGCGCAGCTTGCGGTTGCGTGCGTTCCAGTGCGGCAGCCGCAGCGGCATGCGCGTCCGGTTCCGCTGTGGCGGGCAGTTGCTGCGGCAACAGCGCCACCATGGCCCAGTACGCACCGCGCGCCCAGGTCCGCTCGAACGTGGCCAGCGACATGTCCATGCGCTCACTGCGGCCGGAATGCAGCCACAGCAGCCCCGCCTCGCGGTCATAGCCGATGACGACTGCGTAATGCCAGACCGGATAGAACGACAAGGACAGGTTCTGGAACACGATCACCGGGTGCCCGGCCGCCACCTCACGCAGCACGGCCTCCAATCGGGGCGCCAGCACATAACTCAGCAGGCCCTGGCGTCGACCGGTGGCCAGCATTTCCTGCTGCAGCGAGCCTTTGCGCCCAGGCAGATAGACCTGCTCGACCAGTTGTTCAGGGCGCACGCTGAGGCCCGCCGCCGTAGCCGCCATGGCCAGCGCGGCCGGGCCGCATTCATAGTCTTCCTGCGGATAGAACGGCACCTGCCTGAGCTCGGCCCGCACTGGGACATCCGCCGGCCACCCCTGTTCCAGCTGGCCGAGTTGCGGCGGCGTGGCACAGGCACTGAGCAGGAATGCCACACAAAGCAGAACCCCCGCCAGGGCGGGGGCTCGGACGAAAGCAGGAAAACCTGATGTCATCGAACGGATCGGGTGAATGGAAAGACCTTGGTCAGGCCCATGATGTCGGTCACCAGCAGCACGATGAACACCGTGAACAGCACGCCGAGCACATCACCACCGGCCGGTGCCTGGTCAATGCGGCCGGCCAATTGTTCGACCTCGCTATCCGACATCGCCTGCACGCGCTCGACCGCAGCCTGCGGGCTGACGCCCTGGGCCTGCAGCGCCTGGCGCACATCATCGCGCGCCAGAAAACTGTTGACGTGCTCACGATGGGCGGCGGCCGTATTTTGGGGAAGAACTGCGTCCGTCGGCACGATGCCCGCCTGTGCCGTCAGAGGCAAACCGGTCAGTGCTGTCGTGACGACAAGAAGCGTTGCAATGAAGCGTTTGAAGTTTGTCATGCAGACACTTTAGCGATGCCATGAGGCCTGCGTCAACGCGCCTTACATGACCTCAACGCACCTTACACTTGTTCACATCAGCGAGCGCCGCAACGCGGCCACCCGCTCCGCGATGGTGTCCATATCCTGCATGTCCTCGGACCGGGACAAGTAGATTTCCAGATCCTGCACCGCCAAGGGCACATGCCCCAATTCGGCATAGGCCAGGCCGCGGTCGCGGTACTCCTCCCAAGCCTGAGGCAGCAGCACCAGCAAACGATTCTGAACCGTCACCACACGTTGCCAGTCTTCGCGCGTCGTGTGGATTTCCTTGAGGTTGCGCAACATGCGCGCAATGATGTCGCGCGAGGGCGCCACCTGCAGATAGAGCCCCAGCGGCACGTCCATCTCATCCAGCAGGCCATGGCGCCGGCGGTAGGGTTCAAGCCGATCGGACAGCTCTTCGCGGCTGAGGGACTGCCCGGTGAAAGGATCGATCACCACCTGGCCGTTCGGCAGGTTGACCTTGACCATGAAGTGACCGGGGAAGCCAACGCCCCGAGCCGCCAGGCCCAGCCCTTGCGCCAGTTCAAGCCAGAGCACCGCCAGCGAGATGGGAATGCCGCGCCGGCTGTGCAACACCACGCTCACAAAGCTGTTGTCCGGGTCGTAGTAGTCGTTGACGTTGCCGCGAAAGTGCAGCTCGCGGAAGAAAAACTGGTTGAGCATGCGCAGCTTGTGGGCGGCGGACGCATCGGCCGGGATGCGCCGTTGAATGCGCTCCAGCAACTGATCCACCTCATCGAGTACCTGCTGCACATCCAGATGGGGGTATTCGTCCTGTGCCAGGCTGACGGCCGCCTCCAGCAACGGAAACTCAGCATCACTTTGCACCAGTGCACTGAAGTACTGAAGCGGAGTGGGAGCAATCAGGGAAAGATTCATGGGCTCAGTCTTGCCGTCACAGTCAACACATTGTGCCCTTGATTCAGGCCTGCAGCCAACACAAGGTTATTGACGCGAGGCCACAGGGCATCAACGCCGGATGAACTGCATCAGCCTCAGACCTGCGGCCCAGACGGCACCGAAATAAATAAGCCCCGCGCCGGCCAACGTCAGCACAAGCAGCCCGATGCGCGTCCACGCCTGTGCCTGCAACTGGGTCCAGTCGACCGCTGCCGCCGCCCACATCAAAAAGACCGTGAGCAGGGCACTGGCGGCCAGTACCTGCAGCACAAAGAGGCCCCAACCTGGCGCCGGCCGATAGCTGCCGCGCTTGAGCAGGCCCAGCAGCAGCCACAGCGCGTTGACCAGCGCCCCGATGCCGATCGACAGCGACAGTCCGGCATGCTGGAACAGCGGTACCAGGCCCAGATTGAGCAATTGCGTGATCAGCAGCACCACAACGGCAATGCGCACCGGCGTGCGGATGTCCTGGCTGGCGTAATAGCCGGGGGCCAGCACCTTGATGGCGATCACGCCGACCAGTCCGATACCCCAGCCCATCAGTGCCACCGTCGTCTGCTGCACATCGCGTTCGCTGAAAGCACCGTAGTGGTAGAGCACGGCCACCAGGGGTTTGGCAAAGGTCAGCAAGGCCAGCGCGCAGGGTACGGCCAACAGGACCACCAGACGCAGTCCCCAGTCCAGCATGGATGAATAACGCGCCACGTCGTTGGAGGCTTTGGCTGCGGCCAATTGCGGCATCAGCACCACGCCCAAGGCCACCCCCAGCAACGCCGTCGGGAACTCCATCAGACGATCGGCATAACTGAGCCAACTCACACTGCCAGGCGCCAGGTGCGAGGCAATCTGGGTATTGATCAGCAGGGAAATCTGGGCCACGCTCACCCCCAGCAGGGCTGGCGCCATCAGCTTGGCCACGCGCTGGGTGTGCGGATCGGCCCAGGCCGCACGCAAGGCGCGCCAGCTCAGGCCAATGGAGGGCAGCAGCCCGAGCCTCCTGAGTGCCGGAATCTGTACGCCCAGCTGCAAGGCGCCCCCCACCAAGACGCCCAGGGCCAGTGCGTAGATCGGCTCGATACCCATCCGCTTGAACCAGGGTGCGCCGAGCCAGGCCGCCCCAATCATGGCCAGATTCAGCAGCACCGGTGTCGCGGCCGGTACGGCAAAGCGCTTCCAGGTGTTGAGCACGCCGGAGGCCAGCGCCACCAGTGACATGAAGGCGATGTAGGGGAACATCCAGCGCGTCATGACGACGGCGACCTCGAAAGCTCCGCCAGCCTCGACCTGCCGCAGGCCGCTGGCCATGGCCCAGACCAGCAGCGGTGCGCCCAACACGCCCACAACACAGGTCAGCAGCAGCACCCAGACCAGTACCGTCGCCACACGGCCGATCAGCACCTGGGTAGCGGCCTCCCCTTCCTGCGTCTTGGCGGCCGCCAGCACCGGCACGAAAGCCTGGCTGAAGGCCCCTTCGGCAAACAGCCGGCGAAACAGATTGGGAATGCGAAAGGCGACGTTGAATGCGTCCGTCAGGGCGCTGGCACCGAAGGTGGAGGCAATCAGCAGTTCGCGCGCCAGACCCGTGATACGCGAAACCAGGGTCAGGAGGGAAACCGTCGAAGCGGCTTTGAAGAGGCTCACGGCGACAGGGTCCTGTTCTCACTAAAAACGAGCCCTAGTGTAGCCCGGCTCATCGGGGACCCGGCCCCCACTCGCCTCGATTGCAACAAACTGGTACAATCGCAGGCTTTGCTGACAACATCCACAGACACAAGGAACTACTGATATGGCATCTGGAAAGCCAAAGAAAAAGAACCCGCGCCTGGCGTCGGGCCGTAAACGCGCACGTCAGGACGTCAAGCTCAACGCAGCCAACACGTCCCTGCGCTCGAAATACCGTACCGCTGTGAAGAACGTCGAAAAGGCTGTTCTGGGCGGCGACAAGGCAAAAGCCACCGAGCTGTTTGCCAAGATGCAAGCCGTGGTGGACACCGTGGCCGACAAGGGCATCTTCCACAAGAACAAGGCTGCTCGCGACAAGAGCCGTCTGTCCGCCAAGGTCAAGGCCCTGGCCGCCGCCTGATCTTCAGGCAAATCGCACGGACCCATATTCTCCTGAAGAGGGTCTGCCGTTTGTAACGGGTGCGCTGTCAGCAAAGCAAAAAGCCGTCGAAAGACGGCTTTTTTGTTTCTCGCATCGGGAATCTCGTTCAGGCCGTCTGCTGACTGGCGCCATCGCCATCACGGACCTGGAGTTCGTTGTCTCGGGCAAAGTTGATGCAGAAGTCCCAGGCCATGGGTTCGGCATCGCGCAGGTCACGGTGCACCACCACGCATTTCACGCCATCGACGGTGGTCGTCGGAATACACCAAGGGGAATAGCCGAGATGGCTGCCTGGCTGCGGACCACCGGGGCGGAACTGGCTCATCACACCCGCCAGACGCTCCGCCCAGTCGCTGGGGCGGAAAGTCTTTCCGGAGCGGGTCAGCCCCAGGATGAAGACTTCTTTGGCGGTATTGGAGACCATCGGATAGACACTCATTCACCAGGTGCGGGCCGGATACGGCAACTGACCTAGTATCGACAGGGGTTGCGGGTATTGTATCTTATATAAGACCTGTGAACGGACACCGGATGGACCACATCATACGAAGGTGCCGGGCACATCCGCCGGACGCCACAAGCCGGGACTCTGAGTCTAAAATCACGGCTCAACGGCCCAACCTGCGTTGGGCCGACTCTTTTTTGTGCCACTCCGGAGTGTGAAGACATGAACGCCGCCGCCCCGCAACTCATCGAAGCCTCGTCGCCGCACGTGATGAACACCTACGGTCGCGTTCCGATTGCACTGTCGCACGGCCAGGGCTGCCGCGTCTGGGACATCAACGGAAAGTCTTATCTCGATGCACTGGCCGGCATTGCCGTCAACACCCTGGGCCACAACCACCCCAGGCTGGTGCCGGCGCTGCAGGACCAGCTGACCAAGATCATCCACAGCTGCAACTACTACCATGTGCCCGGCCAGGAGCAGCTGGCGACCAAGCTGGTCGAACTCTCCGGCATGAGCAACGTCTTCTTCTGTTCCACCGGCCTGGAGGCCAACGAGGCAGTGCTCAAGCTGGCACGCAAGTTCGGCCATGACAAGGGCATCGAGAACCCGCAGATCGTGGTCTACGAACGCGCTTTCCACGGCCGCTCCATCGCCACGCTCAGCGCCACCGGCAACGAGAAACTGCAAAAGGGCTTCGGCCCCATGGTGCCGGGCTTCATCCGCGTGCCGCTGAACGACATCGAGGCGCTGAAGAAGGCCACCGCCGGCAACCCGAACGTGGTGGCCGTGTTCTTCGAGACCATCCAGGGCGAAGGCGGCATCAACCCGATGCGTGCCGAGTACCTGCGCGCCGTGCGCGAGCTTTGCACCGAACGCGACTGGCTGCTCTGCATCGATGAGGTGCAAAGCGGCATGGGTCGCACCGGCAAATGGTTCGCCCATCAGTGGGCCGGCATCAAACCCGATGTGATGGCCCTGGCCAAGGGCCTGGGTTCGGGCGTGCCGATCGGTGCGGTGGTGGCCGGCCCCAAGGCCGCGAACATCTTCCAGCCCGGCAACCACGGCACCACCTTCGGCGGCAACCCGCTGGCCATGCGTGCCGGCGTCGAAACGCTGCGCATCATGGAAGAGGATGGCCTGCTTGACCACGCCGCGAAGCTGGGCGCGCATGTGCGCGCCGTGCTCGACCGCGAACTCGGCAGCCACCCCGGCGTGAAGGACATCCGCGGCCAAGGTCTGATGATCGGCATCGAACTCAGCAAGCCTTGCGGTGCACTGATCAACCGGGCGGCAGAAGCCGGCCTGCTCATCAGCGTGACCGCCGACAGCGTGATCCGCCTGTTGCCGCCCCTGATCATGACGCAGGCCGAAGCCGACGAGATGCTGGGCCTGTTGCTGCCACTGGTGCGCCAGTTCCTGGCCGAAGCCTGAAGACCCGAGAGATTGACTCATGAGCCTCAAGCATTACCTGCAATTCACCGATCTCACCGCGGATGAATACGCCTACCTGTTCGAGCGCGCCGCGCTGATCAAGAAAAAATTCAAGACCTACGAAAAGCATCAGACGCTGACCGACCGCACGCTGGCCATGATTTTCGAGAAGGCCTCCACCCGCACACGCGTGAGCTTCGAGGCCGGCATGTACCAGCTCGGCGGCAGCGTGGTGCACCTGACCACCGGCGACAGCCAGCTGGGACGCGCCGAGCCGATCGAAGACAGTGCACGCGTGATCAGCCGCATGGTCGACCTGGTGATGATCCGTACCTACGAGCAGACCAAGATCGAGCGCTTCGCCGAGTACTCGCGCGTGCCGGTCATCAACGGCCTGACCAACGAGTACCACCCCTGCCAGATCCTGGCCGACATCTTCACCTTCATCGAGCACCGCGGCAGCATCCGCGGCAAGACGGTGGCCTGGGTCGGCGACGGCAACAACATGGCCAATACCTGGCTACAGGCGGCCGAACTGCTGGGCTTCACTGTGCATGTCAGCACCCCCAACGGCTATGAGATCGACCAGGCGGTGGCCGGCGTCAGCGACTCTTGCTACAAGGTGTTCAAGGACCCGATGCAGGCCTGTGCCGGCGCCGATCTGGTGACCACCGACGTCTGGACCAGCATGGGTTACGAGGCCGAGAACGAGGCCCGCAAAAAGGCCTTTGCCGACTGGTGTGTCGACGCCGACATGATGCGCGCCGCCAAACCCGACGCCCTCTTCATGCACTGCCTGCCGGCACACCGGGGCGAGGAAGTCGAGGCCGAGGTCATCGACGGCCCGCAGTCCGTGGTGTGGGACGAAGCCGAAAATCGCCTGCATGTGCAAAAGGCACTCATGGAGTACCTGCTTCTCGGCCGCCTCTGAGACCTGTCCCAGGAAAGCCCGATGTCCGCCTGTACCAGCTGCGGCGCCTGCTGCGCCAGTTTCCGTGTGGACTTTGCCGTCTACGAGCTCCAGAGCCTGGGCGGCACAGTGCCGGACGGATTGACGGTGGAAGTCAATGGCAGCACCTGCCGCATGCGGGGCACCGACCATGTGCCGATCCGCTGCGCCGCCCTGACCGGCACGGTAGGCCAACAAGTGGCTTGCGGCATCTACGAATGGCGCTCATCGCCCTGCCGGGAATTCCAGGAAGGTGACTACGCCTGCAACAAGGCCCGTGCGCGCCATGGTTTGCCGACGCTGGACGGCAGCGTCTTCTAGGGCCTGTTCACGCCGGTTTTCAAACGCCGCGGTACAGCCACGGCACGTCGAGCAAACGCTCGCCAAGCAGTTTCAACGAAGCATCACGGCACCAGCCGATCGGTCCATCCAGGTGAAAGATTTCACCGTTGCGGATTGAGCGTGCCTGGACACGGGCATTGCGTTGCCAGCGGTTGAGGGCATAGCGGCGCAGCATGGTCGGCACGTCCAGAACGGCATCAACCTGCGCCAGATTGCGCCCCAGTTCGGCGGCATCTTCGATCGCCATGCCCGCCCCCTGTGCAAGGTAGGGGCGCATCGGATGCGCGGCATCCCCCAGCAGGGCGATGCGGCCGCCCGCCTGTTCATCAGCACTGCGCATGGGCTCCCGGTCACACAAGGCCCACAAGCGCCATTCAGGAACAGCATCGATCAGTGACCGCAAAGGGCTGCAGGTGTCTGCCAGCACCATGCGCACATCGGCGGCATTGGTGCTGTGGTCCCAGTCCTGCAGATCGCCTGCAATACGGCCCTGCACGATGGCCACCACATTGAGCCATTCACCACGGCGCACCGGGTACTGCACCACGTGCAGCTTGGGGCCAAGCCAGGCCGTGATCTGCTGGCTGCGCAAGGCCTGCGGCAGGCTGGCCTGCGGCAGCATGGCACGGTAGGCCAGATGGCCGGTGACACGCGGCGGGCTGTTGCCCAGCAACTGGGTTCGTACCCGGCTCCACAGACCGTCGGCACCGATCAGGGCATCGCCTTCGATTTCCAGACCCGTCTGCGTCTGCAGCGTGACGCCCTCGGGCGTTTCCAGATAGCCGGTCAAGGTCTGATCAAGATTGAGCCGAATCCCCTCACGCGCCTGCGCGGCACTCAGCAGCAGCTGGAGCAGATCGGCACGGTGGATGGTGGCATAGGGTGCGCCGTAGCGCTGCAGTGCAGCCTGCCCCAGGCGCAGGACGCCAAGCTCCCTGCCCGAGAGCGCATGGCGCACCTGCAGGCGCTCCGGGAAAGCCGCCACCTCGGACAAGGCACTGGCCAGATCCCAGCCGTGCAGCACGCGCACGACATTGGGCCCCATCTGGATGCCGGCCCCCACCTCACTGAAGGCCTGCACCCGTTCATACAGCCGAACCTGCCAGCCGGCGCGTGAGCTCGCCAGTGCGGCGGCCAGGCCGCCGATGCCGCCGCCCGCGATCAATACCTGTTTGCTTGCCAGTGAGGTCATGAGCGGTCATTTTGCCTGACCACGGCCTTGATTCAGGTCAGGATTTATTCGACGCGTGCGATGGACGTCGGTTTGAAGCCGAGGTCCGCGGCCTTGCCCTTGCGGCCACGGGCGGCACGCGCATTGTTGAGGCTGCGGATCTCCAGCGTTTCCTCGCGCTCTTTGCCACCACGTCCGATGCCTTCGATCTTCACGCTGCGCGTGTAGGCGGCGGCACCAGCCAGCGCGTCCTTGGCCTCGAGGTCAATCAGCATCAGGCCGCGGCCGCCGTTGGCCATGGGTTTGAGTTCGGTGATCTCAAATGTCAGGATGCGGCCGCCGGTGGAGGCGCAGGCCACGTGGGTCGCTGGCGTGTACAACGCGGACGCCGCGGCACCCGCTGGCGCCGGCACGTTGGCCGGCGAAGGACGGCACACCGTGTCGCCCTCGCTGCAATTGATAAAGGCCTTGCCGCCCTTCTGGCGCGACATCATGTTTTCCACCGTGGCCAGGAAACCATAACCTGCGGAGGTGGACAGCAGCAGCCAGGCGTTGGCCGGCCCGGCGAAATAGTGCGCCAACTGGGTGCCGGCTTCCAGTTCGATCAGCGTGGTCACAGGCTGGCCGTCGCCGCGTGCACCCGGCAGGCTGGCCACCGGCACCGAATAGACCCGACCGTTGGAACCGAACACCAGCAGCGTGTCCACGGTGCGGCACTCAAAGGTGCCATAGAGCCCGTCACCAGCCTTGAAGGCGAAGCTGGCCGCCTCGTGGCCATGGCCACTGCGGGCCCGTACCCAGCCCTTTTGCGACACCACCACCGTCACCGGCTCGTCCACCACCTTGACCTCGGCCACGGCCTTTTTCTCGGCCTGGATCAGGGTCCGGCGCGCATCGGCAAACACCTTGGCATCGGCCTCGATCTCCTTGATCATCAGGCGGCGCAGCGCCGCCGGGCTGCCGAGAATTTCCTCCAGCTTCTGCTGCTCTTCGCGCAGGGCCTTGAGCTCCTGCTCGATCTTGATCGCTTCCAGGCGCGCCAGCTGGCGTAGCCTGATTTCGAGAATGTCTTCGGCCTGCCGCTCGGAGAGGCGGAAGCGTTCGATCAGCGCGGCCTTGGGCTCGTCGCTGTTGCGGATGATGTGGATCACCTCATCGATGTTGAGCAGCACCAGCTGCCGGCCTTCGAGGATGTGGATGCGGTCCAGCACCTTGTCGAGGCGGTGGCGCGAGCGCCGCTCGATCGTGGTCTGGCGGAAGGTGATCCATTCCTCCAGCATCTGGCGCAGTGACTTCTGCGTCGGCCGGCCGTCCAGGCCCACCATGGTGAGGTTGATCGGTGCCGAGGTCTCCAGGCTGGTGTGCGCCAGCAGCGTGGTGATGAGTTCCTGCTGTTCGATGCGGCTGGTCTTGGGCTCGCACACCAGGCGCACCGGCGCGTCCTTCGATGATTCGTCGCGCACAACGTCGAGCACCGCCAGCACCGTGGCCTTGAGCTGGTTCTGCTCCTGCGTCAGCGCCTTCTTGCCGGCCTTGACCTTGGGGTTGGTCAGCTCCTCGATCTCTTCCAGCACCTTCTGCGTGCTGACGCCCGGCGGCAGCTCGGTCACCACCAGCTGCCACTGGCCGCGCGCCAGTTCCTCGATCTTCCAGCGCGCCCGTACCTTGAGCGAACCGCGGCCGGTGCGGTAGGCCTCGGCAATGTCGTTCGGGCTGCTGATGATCTGGCCGCCACCCGGGTAATCGGGGCCAGGCAGCAGGGTGAACAGCTCGTCGTCACTCAGCTTCGGGCTCTTGATCAGGGCCACACAGGCCTGCGCCACCTCGCCCAGGTTGTGGCTCGGGATCTCGGTGGCCAGACCGACGGCAATGCCGCTGGCGCCGTTGAGCAGGTTAAAAGGCAGGCGTGCCGGCAACTGCTTCGGCTCCTCGGTGGAACCGTCGTAGTTGGGCTGGAAGTCCACCGTGCCCTCGTCGATCTCGTCCAGCAGCAAGCTGGTGATGCGCGCCAGCCGCGCTTCGGTGTAGCGCATGGCGGCCGCACCGTCGCCGTCGCGCGAGCCGAAGTTGCCTTGACCGTCGATCAGCGGATAACGCTGGGAAAAGTCCTGTGCCATGCGCACCAGTGCGTCGTAGGCGGCCTGGTCACCGTGCGGGTGGAAACGGCCCAGCACGTCGCCGACCACGCGAGCCGACTTGACCGGCTTGGCGCCGGTGGCGCCATTGGGCCCGCCAAAACCCAGCCCCATGCGCGACATGGCGTACAGGATGCGGCGCTGCACCGGTTTCTGGCCATCGGACACATCGGGCAGGGCCCGGCCCTTGACCACGCTCAGGGCGTATTCGAGGTAGGCCTGCTGTGCATAGGCGGCCAGGGAGAGGGCGTCGCCACCGGGGGCATCCGGCGCGAAATCAAGGGTCGGCTGATCGGTCATGGAAACTAGTCGGTTTCGGTCGATGAGGGAATCTGAGTGGTAGAAGAGCGCACGGAAGCCAGCATGTTGCTGCGGCCAGCGGCACCGCCCGCCAGTTCCATGCGCACGCGCAGAGGGGTTGGCGGCTTGAGCACGGTATACAGCTGCAGCACCGTGCGCACGTAGCTTTGGGTCTCGCGGTAATTGGGCACACGACTGCCGGCACGCAGTACCGCGCCCTCGCCCGCGTTGTAAGCCGCCAGCGCCAGCTCCAGCTGACCCGGGAACATGGCAAGGAGATCGCGCAGGTAACGCGCCCCGACACGGATATTGGTGCGCGGATCGGCCAGCTTCTGTTCCACCGGCATCTTGCGGTCACCCGCCACGCCGTAGCGTTGCGCGGTGGCCGGCATGATCTGCATCAGACCGACGGCGCCCTTGGGCGACACTGCGGCAGCGTCAAAACCGGACTCGGTGGCAATCACGGCCTGCAATAGCTCATAGTCGACGCGGTACTGGCTGGCGGCCTCGCGCAGCAGGTGCTTGACCTGTTTGTAGCTGGGCGATACCTCAAAAAAGGCAATCAGCTTCGGGGGCACGGTGGGCACGGAGACCGGGCGCAAGGCTTCCGCCTGGCCGGCGTCGGTCCGCCCCACCTGCAGGTTCTGGCCGGAGCGCGAGAACAGTTCATAGCGGGTGTCGAGACGCTCAGCGGCGAAATGCGCCACCCCCTTGTCGTCGATGTAACCCCAGATGTCGGCGTGCGCCAACTGCTGCGAAAACAATAGCAACCCGCACAGTATTGACGAGGCCAGAGGTCGAAAACCCTCATTCAACAGCTGAAGCAGGACAGGACGGAACAGCATCAGATGTCCACCTCGACCGAATCGCCATGCAGCTCCATGAGCTCGCGCCGCGCCGCCGCTTCGCCCTTGCCCATGAGCTGGGTGATCAGGTTCTCGGTCTGCAGGAAATCGAGCTGGCCCAGCTGCACCCGCATCAGGCGACGCGTGTCGGGATTCAATGTGGTCTCCCACAACTGCTCGGCGTTCATCTCACCCAGACCCTTGAAGCGGCTGATCTGGCAGCGTTCCTTGGCCACGCCGTCCTTGGCGCATTTGTCAAGGATGGCGGTGAGTTCGCCCTCATCCAGTGCATAGGCCTTGGTGGCCGGCTTCTTGCCGCGTGCCGGCACATCAACGCGAAACAGCGGCGGCTTGGCCACATAGACATGACCGGCCTCGATCAGCTTAGGGAAGTGGCGGAAGAACAGCGTGAGCAGCAGCACCTGGATGTGCGAGCCGTCGACGTCGGCATCACTCAGGATGCAGACCTTGCCGTAGCGCAGGCCGGAGAGGTCCGGCGTGTCATTCGGTCCGTGCGGGTCGACACCGATGGCCACTGCAATGTCGTGGATCTCGGTGTTGGCGAACAGACGGTCGCGCTCGACCTCCCAGGTGTTGAGCACCTTGCCACGCAGCGGCAGGACGGCTTGGCACTCCTTGTCGCGCCCCATCTTGGCGCTGCCGCCGGCCGAGTCGCCCTCGACCAGGAACACCTCGTTGTGGCTGGTGTCGCGGCTTTCGCAGTCGGTCAGCTTGCCGGGCAGCACGGCCACGCCCGAGCCCTTGCGCTTCTCGACCTTCTGGCCGGCGCGCTGGCGCGTCTGCGCCGCCTTGATGGCCAGCTCAGCCAGTTTCTTGCCGTACTCGACGTGCTGGTTGAGCCACAACTCCAGCGTCGGACGCACGAAGCTGGAGACCAGGCGCACAGCGTCACGCGAATTGAGACGCTCCTTGATCTGGCCCTGGAACTGCGGGTCCAGCACCTTGGCGGAGAGCACGTAGCTGGCACGGGCAAAAACGTCTTCCGGCAGCAGCTTGACGCCTTTGGGCAGCAGGCTGTGCAGTTCGATGAAGCTTTTGACGGCGTTGAACAGGCCGTCGCGCAGGCCGCTGTCGTGGGTGCCGCCGGCGCTGGTGGGAATCAGGTTGACGTAGCTCTCGCGCACCGGCTGGCCCTCTTCAGTGAAGGCCACGGCCCAGGATGCGCCCTCGCCTTCGGCAAAGCTGTCGTTGGCGCCATCGGCAAACCCCTCGCCTTCGAACAGCGGGATCACCGGGTCGGCGCTCAGGGTCTGCATCAGGTAGTCGCGCAGGCCGCCCTTGTACTGCCAGGTCTGGGTGTCGCGCGTCTTCTCGTTGATGAGCGACACGCTCACGCCCGGCATCAGCACCGCCTTGCTGCGCAGCAGGTGGGTCAGCTCGCCCATGGGCAGTGCGGCCGATTCGAAGTATTTGGCGTCAGGCCAGACACGCACCGTGGTGCCCTGCTTGCGGTCACCCTCGCCGGCCGGGCGCGTGACCAGCGGCTGGGTCACATCGCCACCCTCGAACACCAGATGCGCCACCTGCCCCTCGCGGTAGCTGGTGGCTTCCAGCCGTTTGCCCAGCGCGTTGGTCACAGAAACACCCACGCCGTGCAGGCCGCCGGAGAAGCTGTAGGCGCCGCCCTTGCCCTTGTCGAACTTGCCGCCGGCATGCAGGCGGGTGAACACCAGCTCGATCACCGGTGCTTTTTCTTCCGGATGCAGGCCGAAGGGAATGCCGCGGCCGTCGTCCTCGACGCTGACCGAACCGTCACTGTGCAGCGTGACCTTGATCTTCTTGCCGTGGCCGGCCAGCGCCTCGTCGGCGGCGTTGTCCAGCACTTCCTGGATGATGTGCAGCGGGTTGTCGGTTCGGGTGTACATGCCCGGACGCTGCTTGACCGGCTCCAGCCCCTTGAGGACGCGGATGGAACCTTCGGAATAGTCGGTGGTAGGTTTGAGAGCCATGGCGAAGAATTGTAGTCGCTTGCCGAGAAAACAACTGGATAAACATACAGACGCCGATTCGGACCTGGCGCACAGTCCGGCAGACCTTTCGCAGCAAGCGCCTGACAGATTGGCTACATTTCAAGCATGACAAGCCATACCAAGAAACTCTCGCTCACCCAGGTCCTGGTCTGTGGTGCCGCCATCGTCACCCTCTCCATGGGCATCCGCCACGGTTTCGGCCTCTGGCTGCAGCCGGTCACCCAAGCCCAGGGCTGGACGCGTGAAACCTTTTCCATGGCCATCGCCATCCAGAATCTGACCTGGGGTTTTGCCGGCATCTTTGCCGGCATGCTGGCCGACAAGTTCGGCGCCTTCCGCGTCATCATCGGCGGCGCCATTCTGTATGCACTGGGGCTGTTCGGCATGGCCCATGCGCCCACACCACTGCTGTTCGCCCTGACGGCGGGCGTGCTGATCGGCATGGCTCAGGCCGGTACCACCTATGCCGTGATCTACGGTGTGATCGGCCGCAACGTCAGTCTGGAAAAACGCTCCTGGGCCATGGGCGTGGCGGCTGCGGCCGGCTCCTTCGGCCAGTTCCTGATGGTGCCGACCGAGGGTTTTCTCATCAGCAGCCTGGGCTGGCAGCAGGCGCTGGTGGCGCTGGGTGCGGCTGCACTGCTGATCGCCCCGCTGGCCTGGGGTCTGCATGAGCCGCGTTTTGCCGGCGCCACCGCCCCTAAGGATTTGCTGA
>NZ_BCWP01000046.1 GCF_001592265.1 Curvibacter delicatus NBRC 14919
CCCTAAGCGCCATTACTGGCCTTGAAATTGACATCTATGTTGAGGACGATGTTGCAAAAGCGATCCTCTTGGCAGCACTTCCTGCGTCCGTTCGCGCGCGAGCTACTTTCACGGTTATTGGCTCTGCCACTGCTTTGGCAAGGCAGTTAGCCGCACTGTACATCCGCGGCGAGAAGAAACCGGTACTAGCGGTGTTCGACGGTGACCAATCCGTCAAAGAAAATGACAATCTCGACCATGCGCGAAGGATGGCTGAAAAAGTCAAACCTGACTTTGATGAATGGTTCAAAGCTCATGCCGTATATCTTCCGGGCGATACTTGGCCGGAAGCATGGCTACTTCAGAAGGCAACGGAAGCAACTAACTCGCTTGCTGATCTGCTCGGCACAGAACCTAATGACCTAGCTGAGTTTATTGAGTACGGATTGCAGGCCGGCAAACATAATGAGTTTCATGAGGTAGCGAAGCATCTCGGTCTTGAACAGCCCCAGTGCTTGCAAATGTTCACCGTTGCTATCGCACAGCAATGCACCGCCGCGTTTATCCCCATCAATAAACGAGTTGAAACAATCCTTGCCGATTAGGACCTTTAGCAAATGACCGCATCCAGCGCGATGGATAGCAAAAAGCTAAACCCTGCTCACCCCATCCGCGCCAGCAACGTTTCCATGTCCTTCATCATGGCCGACAGGTCGGCCTTTTGCTCCTCGCCCGGGGCCAGGCGCTGCTCCAGTTCCTGCTCCATGAAGCACACCGTCATGCGCAGGTAGGTGCTGTCCAGCGCCTTGCGCACGGCGCTGAACTGCTGGCCGATCTTCAGGCAGGGCTCGCCATCTTCGATCATGCGCTGGATGCCGCGCAACTGGCCTTCGGCGCGGCGCAGGCGGTTGAGGATTTCAGTGCGCGAATCGCTGTCGGTCAGCACCGTGGGCTTGCAGGCCTCGTCACCCGCGGCTGGCGCGGCGGCCTTGGTGGGGGCTTTCACTTTGGCTTCAGCAGACATGGCCGTTTCCTTCACTTGAGTTGCTGGCCTTCAGCGTCGCGCACCGTGACGCGCACGGGCACACCCTGGCTGACGCTGCTGGCGACGGTGCAGAAGTCTTCGAACTGGGTCAGCACACGGTCCAGGTGTTCCAGCTTGGCGGCAGAAACCCCCAGCGTCAGCACCACGTCCAGCCCCAGCACACGCAGCCGGTTCTGCGCATTGCGGCCGATCTCGGCCGTCACCTCGCATTGAATAGGCTCCGGTGCCTGCTTGAACTTGCGCAGCGCAAACAGCAGCGAATCCGACAGGCAGTTGCCCACCGCGGCGGCCAACAGTTGTACCGGGGTCGGGCCCTTGCCCTGGCCCAGCGGCGGATGTTCGTCACCCAGCAGCTTCGACACGTCGGCGCCGAAGTCGATCTCGAACTGGAAGTCCTGCTGCTGGCGCAGCAGCACGCGCGGCTTGCTCTCGCTCATGGCTGCGTCCTTACTTGGTCTTGCAGACGTCGCCGCCTTCCGGCACACCTAGTTTCTTGAACAGGAAGGCCGGCGGGCAGAAGCCGGTGAAGCCGGACTGGAACAGGTTGAAGCCGGCGAAGGCGGTGACGGCCAGGAACCACTTGCTAACGAAGATCGGGCTGCCTTCGACGCCGAGGGCCAGCGTCAGCATGACAACAAAACCGGCCATGATGCGGATGTAGCGTTCAACAGTCATTTCAAAACTCCTTAGGTTGCGGTGGGGGAAACAGAGGGCAGGGACAAGCCGTCTTGCGGCTCGTAGCGCTTGCGATAGAACGAGTAATACAGCACCGGGATTACCACCAGCGTCAGCATGGTGGACACCAGGATGCCGAAGATCAGCGAGATGGCCAGGCCGTTGAAGATCGGGTCGTCCAGGATGAAGAAGGCACCGATCATGGCGGCCAGGCCGGTCAGCGCAATCGGCTGCGCGCGCACGGCGGCCGACTGCATCACGGCGTCCTTGAAGGCCATGCCCTGCTTGACCTGCAGCTCGATGAAGTCCACCAGCAGGATGGAGTTGCGCACGATGATGCCGGCCAGCGCGATCATGCCGATCATCGAGGTGGCGGTGAACTGCGCGCCCAGCAGCGCATGGCCCGGCATGACGCCGATGATGGTGAGCGGAATCGGCGCCATGATGACCAGCGGCGTGGTGTAGGAGCGGAACTGCGCCACCACCAGCAGGTAAATCAGGATCAGGCCGACGCCATAGGCGGCGCCCATGTCGCGGAAGGTCTCGTAGGTGATCTGCCATTCGCCGTCCCACTTGATGGCGTACTGGCGGAAGGTGTCGGCCGGCTGGCGGATCCAGTACTCGCCCAGTTCACCGGTGCCCGGCAGCGCGGCGGCATCCAGCTTGGGACGGATGGCAAACAGGCCGTACAGCGGCGAATCGAGTTTGCCGGCCATGTCGCCGAAGACATAACTCACGTTCGCCAGGTCCTTGGTGAAGAGCGGCTTGTCGATGACGCCGCGCTCCACCCGCACCAGTTCCGACAGCGGCACCAGTTGACCATTGGCCGCGCGCATGGGCAATGCCAGCACGGCGTCCAGCCCCACCTGCAATTCGCGCGGCAACTGCAGGCGTACCGGCACCGGGTACTTGGACTGGGCGTCGTGCAGGTAGGCCGCGTCGGCACCCGACAGGGCGGCCGAGACCGTCTGCGCCACGGCAGCCACTGGAATGCCGAGCGACTCGGCGCGCTGGCGGCGCACACGCAGGTAGGCCCGCGGCGCATCAATTTTCAGCGAGGTGTCGATGCCGACGATGTCAGCAGTTTCGCCGAAGGCCTTGGCAATGCGCAGGGCCAGTTGCTGGCGGCCGGCTTCATCGGGGCCGTAGACCTCGGCCACCAGCGGGCTCATCACCGGCGGGCCGGGCGGCACTTCGACCACCTTGATGCGCGCACCGTGTTGTTTGCCGATCTCTTCCAGCGCCGGGCGCAGGCGCTGGGCGATCACGTGGCTCTTGTCATCGCGGTGGTGCTTGTCGACCAGGTTCACTTGCAAGTCGCCCTGCTCGGCCTCGGCGCGCAGGTAGTACTGGCGCACCAGGCCGTTGAAGGTGATGGGCGAGGCCGTGCCGGCATAACCCTGCAGGTCCAGCACTTCAGGTTGCTGCGCCAGGAAAGCGCCCAGCTCGTGCAGGGTGGCGGCGGTGTCCTCCAGCGGCGTGCCGGCCGGCATTTCCACCACCACCTGGAACTCGCTCTTGTTGTCAAAGGGCAGCATCTTGAGCACCACCCACTGCACCACGGTCAGGCCGACCGACAGCAGCAGTGCCGCCATGATGCCGGCCAGTAACTGCCAGCGCTTGCGCGCGCTGGCCAGGAACGGCGTCAGCAGGCGGGTGAAGAGGTGTTGCAGCTTGGGGCCCAGACCACCCGCCGCCGCTTCGTGGCCGTGCGATGCGTCGTGCGGCTTCATCAGTTTCAGTGCCAGCCAGGGTGTGACGGTGAAGGCAATCGCCAGCGAGATCGCCATGCCGAGGCTGGAGTTGATCGGGATCGGGCTCATGTAGGGGCCCATCAGGCCGCTCACGAAAGCCATGGGCAGCAGCGCAGCAATCACCGTCAGCGTGGCCAGGATGGTGGGGCCACCCACCTCGTCCACCGCACGCGGGATGATGTCGCGCAGCGAATCGCCGGGTGTGAGCTGCTGGTGGCGGTGGATGTTCTCCACCACCACGATGGCGTCGTCCACCAGGATGCCGATGGAGAAGATCAGCGCAAACAGTGAGACGCGGTTGAGCGTGAAGCCCCAGGCCCAGGAAGCAAACAGCGTGGCTGTCAGCGTCAGGATCACGGCGGCACCGACGATCACCGCCTCGCGCCGGCCGAGCGCGAAGCCCACCAGCAAAATCACCGAGCCGGTGGCAAAGGCCAGTTTCTGGATCAGCTTGTTGGCTTTTTCTGCGGCCGTTTCACCGTAGTTGCGCGTGATGCTGCTTTCGATGTTGGCCGGGATCACCGTGTTCTTCAACGCGGCCACGGCCGCGTTGGCGGCGCGTGCCACGTCGACCGCGTTCTCACCCGGTTTCTTGGTCACGGTCAGCGTGATGGCGGGGTACACCTGGCCGGCTGCGGCCTCGCTCTGCTGCGCCGCCTTGTCCGCCGCCATGGCGGCGCCCGGCGTGAACCAGACGTAACGCTGCGGCTGCCGCGCACCAGCTTCGATGCGCGCCACTTCACGCAGGTAGACCGGCGCACCGCGGTTCACACCGACCACCACATCGCCCACATCCTGCGCCGAGCGCAGGAACTCGCCCGCTTCCACCGTCAGCATCTGCGGTGCCTGCGACTGGGTATCAAGCACACCACCCGCGGGCATGCCGAAGTTGGCCGCCGCCAGCGTCTGCTTCAGGCTCAGCACATCGATGCCTCGCTCCCGCAGGCGCGTCGGGTCCAGCCAGACGTGGACCGCCTGGCCCGGGCCACCGATGGTCTGCACCTCGCGCGTGCCGGGCACGCGCTTGAGTTCGGTTTCCACCTCGTGTGCCACGCGTTCCAGTTCGTTGGCCGGCAGCGCCTCGCGGCTCCACAAGGTCACGGCCAGCACCGGCACGTCGTCAATGCCCTTCGGTTTCACGATCGGCGTCAGCGTGCCGAGGTCGCGCGGCAGCCAGTCCTGGTTGGCATTGAGCACGTCGTACAGGCGCACCAGCGCCTCGGTGCGTGGCACGCCGACCTTGAACTGCACCGTCAGCACGGCCAAACCGGGCCGGGCCACCGAATAGGTGTGCTCGATGCCGGCGATCTGGCTGAGCGCCGCTTCGGCCGGGCGCGCCACCATGTTCTGCACGTCGGTGCTACTGGCCCCAGGGAAGGGGATCAGCACATTGGCCATGGTGACATTGATCTGCGGCTCTTCCTCGCGCGGCGTCACCAGCACGGCGAACAGGCCCAGCAGCAAAGCGACCAGGGCCAGCAGCGGCGTGATGGCGTTGGCCTGGAAGGCCGCCGCGATGCGGCCGGAAACGCCCAGCCGTTCGGCCAGCCCCGTGGTGTGTTCGGTGTCTTTCATCGCAACCTCAACGTTGGGCGGCAACCGCGCCCGCCAGACCGGCCTTGATCGAATCAACGGCCACGCGGTCACCGGCTTTCAGGCCGGCCACGATTTCGATGCCGTCGGCACCGTGGTCGGCCCCCAGGCGCACGGCGCGCAACACGAAGCCCTTGTCGGCCGCCACATAAACAGCGGTCAGTTCACCGCGACGCAGCACGGCTGCCGCCGGCACCACCATGCGATTAGCCTGACCGCCGACAAAACGCACCCGCACCTGCTGGCCCGGCAACAGGTTCTGCGTGACCTTGGGCGAGAGCTCCAGGCGCCACTCCACCGTCTGCGACACCGGGTCCGCCGAGGGCATGGCGCTGCGCGCCACCGGGGTCACCCACTCGCTGCCCAACTGCACTTCAATCTGGCTGGCCTGACTGGTGGCATCGGCGCGGGAGGCCGGCACCTGCACCACGGCCCGCAAGGGCTGGGGCGCATACACCGTGACGATCGGTTTGCCCGGCACCGCCAGGTCGCCGGCTTCGACGTGGATCTGCAGCACCCAGCCGTCGTACGGCGCGGTGACGCGGGTGTAACCCTGCGACAGCGCCGACTGGCGCGCGCCGGCGCTGGCCTGCTCGCGCCCGGCCTGGGCGCCCTTGAACTGGGTTTCTGCCATGTCGAGCGCCGCCTTGCTGACGAAGCCCTTGGCCTGCAGCTCCTTGGTGCGCTCATAGTTGGCCTGGGCGTTGCGCAATTCGGCTTCGGACTGCGCCACTTGGGCCTGGCTGCGCTGCACACCGACGGCGGTCTCGCGGTCGTCGATGGTGGCCAGCAGTTGGCCGGCCTTGACGCGGTCACCCATCGTCACCAGCCGCGTCACCAGCCGGCCGGAGGTCTGGGCCGACACCACGCTCTGCTTGACGGGCTGGATCACGCCGTCGATCTCGAACCCGGTCGACACGGCGCGCGCCTGGATCTGCACCGTGGGCACCTGCACCGCGCCTTGCGCCCCGGCGGCGGACACGGCAAAGATGGCCAGCCACGGCAACAGGCGGCGCGTCAGTCCAACGGAAAAGCAAGATGAATCCATGGCAATCTCCATATACTGGCCGGAGTATACATAAATACCCCCCATAGTACAAGCGCAGGCCACAAAAAAGCCCCATCAGCCGTGCGGCTGCGGGGCTTGGACGTCCAGGCAACGAAGCGGTCAGAACGGGATGTCGTCGTCCATGTCGTCGAAGCCGCTGGAAGCACGGGCCGGCGCCTGGCGCGGTGCCGGGGCACTGGGTGCCGAGCGCGGCGCCGGCGCGGCGCGGCGCGGTGCGCCGCCCTCGTCGTCAGACGGGCTGCCCATGCCTTCACGCTTGCCCAGCAACTGCATTTCGGTGGCGATGATGTCGGTGGCGTTCTTCTCGATGCCGTCCTTGTCGGTGTACTTGCGGTAGGTCAGACGGCCTTCGATGTAAATGGGGGTGCCCTTCTTGACGTACTCGCCCACGATCTCAGCCAGGCGCTCAAAGAAGGTGACACGGTGCCACTGCGTTTCTTCGACGAACTCGCCGGAGTTGCGGTCCTTGCGACGGCTGGTGGTGGCGATGCTCACATTGGCCACGGCGCCGCCCGAGGGCAGGTAACGGATTTCGGGGTCGCGGCCGCAATTGCCGACCAGAATGACTTTGTTGACGGATGCCATGGGGTTTTCTCCAAACTATGGGGCAGATTATGGCGCCTAGCCAGCCGTTCGGGACGGCGCTTTCATCGGCCAGGCCACCAGCAGCCACAGCACCATGCCGATGGTGCAGGCGACGAACAGGCCGTGCACGCCGGTAGCCTTGACCAGCCAGCCGCCCACGGCGCCACCGGCAAAGAAGCCGAGCGACTGCAAGGTGTTGTAAACCCCCAGCGCGGCGCCACGGGCATGCGGCGGCGCAATGCGCGAGGCCAGGCTGGGCTGACTGGCCTCCAGCACGTTGAAGCCGCAGAAGAAGATGAACAGCAGCACCGCCAGCACGCTGATGCTCGGCGCTTCGGCGCTCCACAGCAGGCCCAGCTGCACCAGGACGACCAGGCCGATGGCGGCCAGGAAGACGGCGCGCAGGTAACCACGCTTTTCCAGCGGGAACAGGGTGGCGCCCATGACAACAAAAGAGGCCAGCACCGCCGGCAGGTAAACCTCCCAGTGGTCGGCCTTGGGCAGGCCGGCCTGCACCAGCAGGGCCGGAATGGCGACCCACATGGCCAGTTGCACCGCATGCAGGATGAAAACACCGACATCCAGCCGCAGCAGGCCGGCGTGCGTCAACACCTCGGACAGGCGGCCACGCGGCATGTCCTTGTGCTGGTGCGGCTCCGGCGGCACCAGCCAGATCACCACCGCCGCGCCGGCGAGCGCCAGCGCGGCGGTGAGGAAAAACAGGCCAGACAGGCCGATCCAGCTCACCAGCAGCGGCGCCAACAGCAGTGACAGGGCGAACATCAGGCCGATGCTGGCGCCCACCAACGCCATCGCCTTGGTGCGTACTTCGTCACGGGTCTGGTCGGCCAGCAGCGCCGTCACGGCGGCCGAGATGGCACCGGCGCCCTGCAGCGAACGGCCGAGGGTCAGGCCGGTCAGCGTATCGGCCAGGGCGGCCACCAGACTGCCGACGGCAAACAGCAGCAGGCCGGCAACGATGACGCGCTTGCGCCCGAGCCGGTCCGACGCCATGCCGAAGGGCAGCTGCAGAATCCCCTGGGTCAGGCCGTAGATGCCCATGGCCAGCCCGACCCGGGCCGGATCGTCCCCGCCGGGATAACGCGCCGCTTCCAGCGCGAACACCGGCAGCACCAGGAACAGGCCCAGCATGCGCAGGGCAAAAATGGACGCCAGCGACAGGCTGGCGCGCCGCTCCAACGGGGTCATGGTGCCCGGTTCACGGGCAGTCTGGTGGGAAGACATGGAAGAAGACACTGAAGGCAATTCGGCACACAGGCAGCCGTCGCGGACGGCGGGCACAAAAGCGTCGATTGTCTCCGATCCGCACAAAAGCAGCCGGCAAGGTGCGGGAAACCCCGTCTATCTCTATCATGGAGGGTTTTGTTGAAGACGCAACGCTTTGAACTCCACCCCTGACGGCCTCCGCCCCCTGTCCGCACCTGTCGATGAAGGCCAGGGCCGCTATCTGGCCCATGCCCTGCAGCAGCAGGCCATCCACATCCGCGGCGCGCGCACGCACAACCTCAAGGGCATCGACCTCGACATCCCGCGCAACAGCCTAGTGGTGATCACCGGCCTGTCGGGCTCGGGCAAGTCGAGCCTGGCCTTCGACACCCTGTACGCCGAAGGGCAGCGCCGTTACGTGGAAAGCCTCTCGACCTACGCGCGCCAGTTCCTGCAGCTGATGGACAAGCCGGACGTGGACCTGATCGAGGGCCTCTCGCCGGCCATCAGCATCGAGCAGAAGGCCACCAGCCACAACCCGCGCTCCACGGTCGGCACCGTGACCGAGATCCACGATTACCTGCGTCTGCTGTTCGCCCGTGCCGGCACCCCCTACTGCCCCGAGCACAACTTACCGCTGCAGGCGCAGACCGTGAGCCAGATGGTGGACGCCACCCTGGCCCTGCCGGTCGACACCCGGCTCATGATCCTGGCACCGCTGGCGCGCGAGAAAAAGGGCGAGTTCAGCGAGGTGTTCGAGGACATGCAGGCGCAAGGCTATGTGCGCTTTCGCGTCGACGGCGTGGCCTGCAACTTCGACGAACTGCCGACGCTGAAAAAGACCGAGAAGCACGACATCGACGTCGTGATCGACCGCCTCAAGGTGCGCGGTGGCGACGATGCAGAGGCCGCCGCACTGCGCCAACGGCTGGCCGAAAGCTTCGAGGCCGCACTGCGCCTGGCCAACGGCCGCGCCATTGCGCTGGAGATGGACACGAACACCGAACACCTGTTCAACGCCAAGTTCGCCTGCCCGCTGTGCCACTACTCGATCAGCGAGCTGGAGCCGCGCCTGTTCTCCTTCAACTCGCCGCAGGGTGCCTGCCCAAGCTGCGACGGCATCGGCCAGCAGGAGGTGTTCGACCCGGCGCGTGTGGTGGCCTTTCCCTCCCTGAGCCTGGCCAGCGGCGCCATCAAGGGGTGGGATCGGCGCAACGCCTATTACTTCGCCATGCTGGAAAGCCTGGCCAAACACTACAAGTTCGACCTCGACGACCCGTTCGAGTCGCTGCCGGCCCAAGTGCAACAGGTAGTGCTGTACGGCTCGGGTGAAGAAGAGATCAAGTTCAGCTACGTGATGGACTCCGGTGCCTCGCAGGGCAAGAAGGTCAGCAAGAAGCATGTCTTCGAGGGCATCATCCCGAACATCCAGCGGCGCTACCGCGAGACCGATTCGGCCCTGGTGCGCGAGGACCTGGCACGCCTGCGCGGCACCCAGCCCTGCCCGGCCTGCGCCGGCACGCGGCTGCGCACCGAAGCGCGCCATGTGAAGGTGGGTGAGGGCGAACAGTCGCGCGCCATTTTTGAAGTGAGCCACCTGACGCTGCGCGAGTGCTTCGCCTATTTCGACACGCTGCAGCTGCAAGGCGCCAAGGCCGAGATTGCCGACAAGGTGGTGCGCGAGATCCGCCTGCGGCTGAAATTCCTGAACGACGTCGGCCTGAACTACCTGAGCCTGGACCGCAGTGCCGAAACGCTGTCGGGCGGCGAGGCGCAACGCATCCGGCTGGCCAGCCAGATCGGCTCGGGCCTGACCGGCGTGATGTACGTGCTTGACGAGCCCAGCATCGGCCTGCACCAGCGCGACAACGACCGCCTGATCGGCACCCTGCAGCACCTGCGCGACATCGGCAACAGCGTGCTGGTGGTCGAGCACGACGAGGACATGATGCGCGCGGCCGACCACCTGATCGACATGGGCCCCGGCGCCGGCGTGCATGGCGGGCGCGTGGTGGCGCAGGGCACTTACGACGAGGTCAAGGCCAACCCGGACTCGCTCACCGGCCGCTATCTCGCCCACACCCTGAAGATCGCGGTGCCGACAGAACGCCATGCCCCGGGTGAAGACAAGCTGCAGATCATCGGCGCCAGCGGCCACAACCTGAAGCACGTGAGCGTCGACATCCCGGTCGGCCTGTTCACCTGCGTCACCGGCGTCTCCGGTTCCGGCAAGTCGACGCTGGTGAACGACACGCTGTACGCCGCGGTGGCGCGCCAGCTCTACCGCGCGCACGACGAGCCGGCACCGGTGCAGGAGATCGAAGGCATCGAGCATTTCGACAAGGTCATCAACGTCGACCAGTCGCCGATCGGCCGCACGCCGCGCTCGAACCCGGCGACCTACACCGGCCTGTTCACCGCCATCCGCGAGCTGATGGCCGAGGTACCGATGGCACGCGAACGCGGCTACGGCCCGGGGCGCTTTTCCTTCAACGTCGCTGGCGGCCGCTGCGAAGCCTGCCAGGGCGATGGCATGGTGAAGGTGGAGATGCACTTCCTGCCCGACGTTTATGTGCCGTGTGACGTCTGCCACGGCGCGCGTTACAACCGCGAGACGCTGGAGGTGCTCTACAAGGGCAAGAACATCGCCCAGGTGCTGGACCTCACGGTGGAAGCCGCCTACGCCTTCTTCAACGCCGTGCCGACGATTGCACGCAAGCTGCAGACGCTGCTGGACGTCGGCCTCTCCTACGTCAAGCTGGGCCAGTCGGCCACCACGCTCTCCGGTGGCGAGGCGCAGCGTGTCAAGCTGGCGCTGGAACTGTCCAAGCGCGACACGGGGCGCACGCTCTACATCCTGGACGAACCGACCACCGGCCTGCACTTCGCCGACATCGACCTGCTGCTCAAGGTACTGCACCAGCTGCGTGACGCCGGCAACACCATCGTGGTGATCGAGCACAACCTGGACGTGATCAAGACCGCCGACTGGCTGATCGACATGGGTCCGGAAGGCGGCGCCGGCGGCGGCACCGTGGTGGGCACCGGCACGCCGGAGGCCATCGCGGCCAACCCGGCCAGCCACACCGGGCGCTACCTCAAACCCCTGCTCGCCGCATGACGGCCCGGCACTTCTTGGCGCGCGACTACGCGGCGGCGCTGGGCGTGATCGTCATCTGGGGCCTGAACTTCGTCGCCATGAAGTTCGCGCTGCACGACTTCACCCCGTTCCAGCTCGGCGCCGCACGTTACGTGGTGGCCGTGCTGCCGCTGGTGTTTTTCATCCGGGCGCCGCAGCTGCACTGGAAGTGGGTGCTGCTGTACGGCCTGTGCCAGGGTGTCGGCCAGTTCGGTTTTCTGTTCCTGGCGCTGCAGGTCGGCATGACGGCCGCACTGGCCTCGGTGCTGATGCAGACGCATGTGTTCTTCACCGCGCTGTTCAGCTTTTTCCTGTTGCACGAGCGCCTGAGCCGCCCGCTGGTGGGGGGCCTGACGTTTGCCGCCCTGGGCCTGGCCTGCTTCGGCATGAATTTTGTCGTTGGCACCGCCGGCCTCACCACGGTGAGCGGTCTGCTGCTCAACCTGTGCGCCGCCGCCATGTGGGCCGCCTCCAACATCGTGGCGCGCAAGGCGCAGCAGGCCAGCCCGCACTATGAGCCGCTGCAGTTCCTGGTGTGGAGCAGCCTGGTGCCGGTGCTGCCCTTCCTGCTGCTGAGCGTCCTGTTCGACCCCAGCGCTGCCGAGCCCGCGCTGCGCTGGACCAGCAGCGCCAAATGGCTCAGCGTGCCCTGGACCTCCTGGCTGGCGGTGGCTTACCTGGGCTGGATCGCCACCATCTGGGCCTATGCGATGTGGACCGGCCTGCTCAAGCGCCACCCGGCCAACCGCGTGGCGCCGTTCAGCCTGGGAGTGCCGGTGGTGGGCCTGAGCGCCGGCATGCTGGCACTGGGCGAAACCATCGCCCCCTGGCAGTGGGCCGGCATCGCGCTGGTGGCGTTGGCACTGGCCTGCGTCATGTTTGGCGACCGGATTCTGGCAAAAATCGGACGCTAGGCCTTATTGATATTGCGCCAACAGCTATTTAATTGATAGCAAATCTGATTCAGCGCCCCAGATCCTGGATGGCATCGACCACCATGCTGGTGCCCACCGCGATCAGCAGGATGTCGGACGCCACGCGCACGTACTTGTAGCCAGCCGGAGGCATGCCCAGGCGGATCTGGATGCCGGGCTCGATCGGGTAATAGACCACGTCACCCGGCAAGGGGCGGCCGAAGGCCCATTGCCTAGCCTGCCCCGGCGGCAGGCAGCCGTTGTTCTTTTTCGCCAGGCCGGGCGGGCAGTTGCCAGTGCGGTATTGCTGGCGGTAGTAGTCGTGCGCCGCTGTGCGCTGGGCATCACCGAAGTAGCCGCCGATGCGGATCTCCACCGAACCACCCTGGCGGACCGGGTAGCCGTCGCGGCGTTCTTCGCGCGGCTCGTCCCGGTGTTTGTTCTTGCCCGGCGGGCCGGCCCAGTCCGGCTTCTCGGCCAGCACCGTGCCCCCCAGAGACATCAGCGTGGCAGCCACCACGCCCAAATGCACCCAACGCTGTTTTTGCTTTTGCATGTATCGCTCCTGCCAGCATCCACTTGCTGGTCCAGGGAGCAACTGTAGCCACCGGAGCGCCGTTTGCATGGCCCCTTTGCAAGCTGTTACATCAGCCGGGGCGCCCTCAGGCTTTGGCGGCTTCCAGCAGATCGCGCGTCTTGAGCGCTTCACGCCGCGCCGCCGCGGCGAAGTCCTCGCCGGCCGATGCGTAGAGCACGGCACGCGACGAGTTCACAACGATCGGGGCCGTCGTCTCACCTGCTGCGGCGCGCCAGCCGGCCTTCACCGTGGCCACGGCATCGCCGCCCTGCGCACCAACGCCGGGGATCAGCAGCGGCACCGCGGGTGCCACGGCACGCACGCGCTCGATCTCGGCCGGGTAGGTGGCGCCGACCACCAGACCGAGCTGGCCGTTGAGGTTCCACGGCCCCTGCGCCAGCGCGGCAATGTGTTCGTACAGGCGCGGCTGGCCCGGCAGGTCCGCCAGGTGCTGGTTCTGGAAATCGTCACCGCCCGGGTTGGAGGTGCGGCACAGCAGGAAAGCGCCCTTGCCTTCGTATTTCAGGTAAGGCATCACCGAGTCGAAGCCCATGAAGGGCGAGAGCGTCACCGCATCGGCGCCATAGCGCTCGAAGGCCTCGCGCGCATACTGCTCGGCCGTGCTGCCGATGTCGCCGCGCTTGGCGTCCAGGATGATGGGCACCTGCGGCGCGGCGCGGCGCATGTGGGCGATCAGCTTTTCCAGCTGGTCTTCGGCGCGGTGCGCGGCGAAGTAGGCGATCTGCGGCTTGAAGGCGATCACCAGGTCGGCCGTGGCGTCGACAATGGCAGCGCAGAAGTCGTAGATCTTGCGGCTGTCGCCCTTGAGGCCGGCGGGGAACTTGGCCGGCTCGGGGTCCAGCCCCACGCACAGCAGGGAGCCGTTTTGGCGCTCGGCGGCGCGCAGCATGTCGAGGAAGGTCATGCCCTGATTGTAAGAAACCCGCACAATCCAGCCATGCACTCTCTTTCACGCCAGCAACTTCTTGCCCTCGTCTGCATCACCTGTGTCTGGGGCCTGAACTGGCCCATCATGAAAATCGGCGTCACCGACCACCCGCCACTGACCTTTCGTGTCATCTCCATGTGGCTCGGTCTGCCGGTGCTGGCGCTCGGGCTCATGGCCATGAAGGCACCGTTTCGCATTGCGCGGGCGCATTGGCGCGAGCTGGCCTGGCTGACCCTGTTCAACATGCTCATCTGGCATACGCTCATGATCATCGCCGTCAAGTCCCTGACCAGTGGGCGGGCCGCCATCCTCGGCTACAGCATGCCGATCTTTTCAGCCCTGCTGGGCGCCCTGCTGTTCGGCCACCGCCTCACGCTGCGCGGCTGGGGTGGCGTGGCGGCCGCAGCGCTGGGCGTGTGCCTTCTGTTGTGGCATGAGATCTCCAATCTCGCGGGCAAACCGGTCGGTGTGCTGCTTGCATTGGTCTCCGCCCTGGCCTGGGCCCTGGGCACCCAACTGATGCGCCGCACCACGCTGACGGTGCCGACCGTGACCATCACCTTCTGGATGACGCTGATGACCACGCTGGCCATGACGGTGCTGGCGTTCTGGTTTGAAGGACCGCAATGGAAAACGCCGTCGGCTGCCACCTGGGGCGCCATCGCCTACAACGCGGTGCTGATCTTCGGCCTGGTGCAGGCCCTGTGGCTGTCGCTGGCGCGGCACCTGACGCCGGTGGCGTCCACCTTGAGCGTGATGCTGATCCCGGTGATCGGCGTCTTCAGCGGCGCGCTCTGGCTGGGCGAGGTGCTGCACTGGCAGGACTACGCCGCTGTCGGGCTGATGATGCTGGCAATTGCTTCCGTACTGCTGCCGGCTCGCGCCCGCTGAATGAAAAAACCCGGCACCCTATGACAAGGTTCGCCGGGTTGTGTCGGTCGTCCTGACGCTCAGAGGTCCAGCACCAGCTGCGGCGTCTTCGAGCGCGAACAGCAGGGCAGGAACTGGTCGTTCGCCGCCTGCTCCTCGGGCGTGAGGTAGCTGTCCTTGTGGTCGGGCACGCCTTCGAGCACGCGCGTCAGGCAGGTGCCGCACACACCCTGCTCGCAGGACATCATGATCTCGACACCGGCTTCCGCCAGCGCCTGCGTCACGGTCTTGTCCTTCGGCACCATGACGATGCGGCCGGAGCTGGCCAACTTGATCTCGAAGCTGGCATCGCTGTCGGACTTTTCCACCGTCGCGCCGAAGAACTCATAGTGGAGCTGCTCTTCCGGCCAGCCTTTCTCGCGCGCCGTGTTCAGCACCGCGTCCATGAAGCCCTTGGGGCCGCAGACATAGAGATGGGTGCCCGCTTCGGGCTTGACCAGCAACTGGGCCAGATCAAGCTTCTGCGCGGCGGCGCCGTCGTCGAAATGGAACGCCACCTTGTCGGCGAAACCCGACTTGGCAATGCGCTCGCGGAACGCGGTGCGCTCCGGTGAACGCGTCGCGTAATGCAACTCGAAATCGGCGCCGGTGTTGGCCAGGCGCTCGGCCATGCACAGGATGGGCGTGATGCCGATGCCGCCGCCCAGCAACAGGCTCTTCTTCGCGTCGTGCGCCAGCGGGAAGTGGTTCTTCGGCGTGCTGATCTGCAGCACGTCGCCCTCCTTCACCAGGTCGTGCACCGCTTTTGAACCGCCGCGCGAAGCCGGGTCGCGCAGCACGCCGATCAGGTAGCGGTGGGTTTCCTGCGGGTCGTTGCACAGCGAGTACTGGCGTGTGATCCCGCCGGGCAGCTGCACATCGACGTGCGCGCCGGCGCCGAACGCCGGCAGCGCGCTGCCGTCGGTCGCCACCAGCTCCAGCGTCACAATGTCCTGCGCTTCCACCGCCTTGCGGGCGACACGCACCGAGAGTGTTGAGGCACTGCTCATGTTGATTCCTTAGGCCTTGGCCTGGGCTTGTTCCTCGGCCACCAGGCGGTCGATGATCTTGCGCGACTGCACGCCACCGGCGTCGATGTTGAGCATCAGCAGGGCGCGGTCCGGGTAGTCGAGCAGGTTGCGCTGCTGTTTCTCCAGCATCTCCAGGTCTTCACCGAAGATCTTGCCCTGGCCTTCACGGATGGTGGCGGTGAGCGCCTTGTCCTTCGGGTTGAACTTGCGCGCCATGCCCCAGAAGTAGTGGATCGAGGTCTCGGTCTCGGGCGTGATGAAGTCGATCACCCTGCTGTAGACCTTCTTGTCGTTCGGCGCATCGTAGCCACCATGGCCTTCCAGTGCGACACCGACCTCGATAATGACGTGGCTCGGCGGCGTGAAGCGGCAGATCTGCCAGCGGTCCACGGTGACATCGTCCGGCAGGTTGTTGCTGCGCAGGGCGGCCTTCCAGAAGGGCGGCGGCGTGATGCCAGTCATGTAGCGTGCCGTAACCACCTCGTCGCCATTCACCGTGGTCTTGCACGGCGTTTCGTCGATCTCCTTCTGGCCGATGGACGTGCTGTGCACATAGGTCTCGTGCGTCAGGTCCATCAGGTTGTCGATCATCAGGCGGTAATCGCAGTTGATGTGGTACAGGCCGCCGCCATACGCCCACTCGGGGTTGTCGTACCACTCCATGTGCGGGATCTTGCTGTCGTCGGCCTGGGCGGCATCGCCCGGCCAGACCCAGATGAAGCCGTAGCGCTCGACCACCGGGTAGCTCTTGATGGCCGGGAAACCGCGCACGCGCTGGCCCGGCATGGCCACGGTCTTGCCGTCGCAGCCCATCTCCAGGCCATGGTAGCCGCAGACCAGCTTGCCTTCGCAGACGTAGCCGAGCGACAGCGGTGCACCGCGATGCGGGCAGAAGTCTTCCACGGCAGCCACCTTGTTCTCCTCGCCGCGGTAGAACACGATGCGCTCATTGCAGATGGTGCGGCCCAGCGGCTTCTCGTCGATCTCGCTGGGGGTGGCGGCAACGTACCAGGTATTTTTCGGGAACATAAGACGGCCTCGTTGGGTTAAAGATAGTCGGATGGAATCGGGATACCAGTCTGGAAACTCAATCCAGGGCGGAAACCATTGATTCCGTATACTGAATGTGATTCATTGTACTGAATGAAGATTTGCAGCAACAGCCCTGAAACTAGGTGAAAACCCTTAAATCCTTGGCTTTCCGACCGGCGGCGGATGGGGTGTGCGTCAGGCCCGGGTCTTGCCCCGGACCCGGGCGGTGCGGGCCTCGTGGTCTTCCGGCCGGTTCTGGCTGTCGTGCAGGTGCACAAACTTGCGCAGCAGTCGCATGAATTCCTTCTGCTCGACCGGCTCCAGGCTGCTCATCATGCCGCGGTACATGACGTCCACGCCCGGGCGCAACTCCAGCAGCACTTCCTCGCCCGCCGGGGTGAGCGACAGCCGGCGCTGACGGCGCGGCAGCACCTCGCGCAGGATCCAGCCCTTGCTCTCCAGCCGGGCCGCAATGTCGGCGGTGGTTGAAGTGTCGAGCGCAATCAGTTGCGCCAGCGTCACCTGGTCGATGCCGGGTGTCTCGTGCAGCGTGCGCAGGATGGCGTACTGGATCGGCGTCACATGCCGGCCATGCACCTCATGGAACTTGGACACCGCGATCTGCTGCGCACGGCGGATCAGGTGTCCTGGCTCGTCATACAGCTCGATGGAAAGCGGGTTGTCGGCAGTCGTGCTCATGGTCGGAAATAAGGGGCAGAGACGCACATTGTGCTTCAAGGCCGCAGCGCATCGGCCGTATCCGGCGCCCCGTACTGCTGCAGCATGCGGTAACGCTGGCCGTCCGGCTCCGTGCCACCGGTCGACGCCATCAGCGCATAACCCTGCACCCACCAACCCCAGGCCGGCCACAGCGCTGGTGGCCGCGCCGTTTGCGCCCGCCGCGCCAGCGTCAGGTGGGGCCGGTAGGGCCGCTCGTCGGTGCGCAGATCCAGTTGATGCAGACGACGCGCCAGCTGGTCGTGCAGTTGTTGCAATGCCGCCGGCACGGCCATCGGCAACAACACCGCCAGGCCGTGCGGCCACAGCGCCGGCTGGCCGAAGCGCAGCTCAAACGGCGTCAAGGGCACCGCCAGCCCGGCGCGCAGTTCATCGAGGCGCGCATGCGGCACGGCGCCAATGAAGTGCAGCGTCACGTGCCAGTCGGCGGGGGCATAGCGGGCGGCATCCTCGTTCCAATGCCAGGCCTTGGCGTGTTCAGCCAGCGCGGCCTGCACGGCCCGGCCCGGGCAGAGGGCCAGGAACAGGCGGGCGGAATCACGTGGCGCGTCAGGGCTGGACGACATCGTTCGCCACACCGTGTTCGATCCAGGCTTTCATCGCACGCACGGTGGCTTCCTCAACACCGATGAAACCATGCTGGGTGTACGGCTGGCAGGCCGGACCGCGGCCGGCGTTGCCGGATTTCACCGTGATCAGTGGCGCACCGGTCTTCTGCGCCAGCCGCTGCGCCTCGGCATAGGGCGTCAGGCGGCAGGGGTCGTCGACGTGGTGGACCCACAGCATGGGGAGGCCGTAACGATCGAAGTCCAGCTCGCTCAGACCCTGGACATTTGAACTGGAGAGGAACACCGAATTGGTGAAGATGACCTTGGTGTCCGGGCGCGGCACGGCACGCGCCGCGTAATAGGCCGACACGCTGCCTTCGCTGGTGCCCACCACCGCCAGCGGCATGAGCCCATACTGCTGCCGGATGACACCGACCAGCTCGCGGATGTCCTCGGCATAACGTTCGCTGGCGCGGAATACCCCGGAAAAACCATTCCACTCATCGGACGGCGCATCGACCGAGAACACCACCGTCTCGCGGTCCAGCCAGTACTGGCGGCTGCGCAGCAGGAAGTTGCCCTTGAGTCCATAGTCATCCACCGAACGCAGCTTCATGATGCCGGGGTAACCCGGCATCAACAGAATGGCGCGCCGAAAGGCATCGTGTTCGCGCCAGTGCGTCACCAGGGCCGAGATGCTGCGTCCCGGCAGGCTGGCAGTGATGACGGATTCGCTTACATCATCGGCCGCCCGGGCCGGCAAGCCTGCCAGTGCCGCCAGCAGCCAGAACGCAACCAGGAAAAAACGCGCTGCTTTCACAGTCTCTCCTTTGAATGGCATGCGTCGAACCGTGCAGGTCTTCTCCTGCACACCGGCTCAGCGCGGCGTCTGCAACTCGCCTTGCGACGTGTTGGGTGCCAAGGGCGCCAGAGGCGCCGGCGTCTCCAGCACCTCACGCACGTCACCGATGAAATACTCGGTTTCCGCAAAACACGAGGTCGGCACGAACTTGTGCTGGTCGTAATGCAGCACCACACGCTTGCCGGCCAGTGCGTTGATCTTCTGCGCCACGCTCTCCTCGCGCACACTGAACTCGAACTTCTCGGGAATGGCGCCCGGCATCGTCACCATGGCAATCTCACCCTCCCAGGTCTTGCACAGCCAGCCCTTGCGGGACAGCTTCTGCACGTAGCCGGCGCGCTCGCCCTCGGCATAGCTCCAGTTCAGCGTCAGCCAGGTCCAGGCAGCGGCCAGGCCAAGCAGGATGATCAGACCGATGACAAGGGAACGCAGGAATTGGGGCATGGCGGTCATCTTCTCACGCAACGGTATTTACGGCGCTGGCACACGTTTCGCGACATCAAGTGCCAGGCACAGGTCGGCCCAGGCACGGGCCTTGTCCTGCGGCGTGCGCAGCAGGTAGGCCGGGTGGTAGCTCACGATCACCGGCACGCCGTTGTACTGGTGCACCTGGCCGCGCAGCTTGCCCAACGGGATGGTGGCGATGTCCGGCACCGTGGCCTGCAGCAGCGACTGCGCGGCAAAGCGGCCCAGCGCCAGGATGATCTGCGGCTGCAGCAGTTCGACCTGGCGGCGCAGGTAGGGCTCGCACTTCGCCACTTCCTCCGGTTGCGGGTTGCGGTTGGCCGGCGGGCGGCACTTGAGCACATTGGCAATGTAGACACCCTGCGCGCCGCTGGCGCCGCGGTTCAGGCCGACGGCCTTGAGCATGTTGTCGAGCAGCTGGCCGGCCTGGCCGACAAAAGGCTCGCCCTGCAGGTCTTCGTTCTCGCCCGGCGCCTCGCCCACCACCAGCCAGCGCGCCTGGGTGTCGCCGACGCCGAACACGGTGTTCTTGCGGCTCTTGCACAAGCCACAGGCCTGGCAGCCGGCCACCGCCTGCTGCAGCGCCGGCCAGTCCATGGCGGCGATGTCGGCCGGCAGGGCCGAGGCGACAGTCGGCACGGGCGCTGCAGTTTGTGAATCGAATCGAGTCTCTGGCCTCGTCGTTGTTGCGCGAGGCGCTACAGTTTCAGGAGCATGTTGGCGCGTTGGCGCGGCGGCCTCATGCGTTGGACCGGCAGGGGCATCGTCCATGCTGGACGGGTGCAGCGGGCTCCAGACCCGCACACCCATTTCTTCCAGCATCGCGCGCTGCCGCGCATCCAATTCCAAGCTCATGGCGCCATTGTCCCTGATCGTTCACAGGTGCAGGCTCATGACCACCGCGTCTTCGCGCTGGCCGTGCTCGGCAGGGTAATAACGTTTGCGCAGGCCGACGCGGCGGTAACCATGGTTTTCGTAGACACCAATCGCACGGGCGTTGCTGACACGCACTTCCAGCCACAGCCAGTCGGCGCCCTGGCCGCGTGCCCAGATCGCCAGCGCATCAAGCATGACACGCGCCCAGCCCTGGCGCTGGTACGCCGGCGCCACCGTGATGTTGAGCAGGTGCACCTCGTCCACGCCCTTCATGGCCACGAAGTAACCCAGCAGCGCGTCGCCGGCCATGAGCAGCTGGCCTTGGTAGCCCGACGCGATGGCATCGCTGAAGTTGCCGCGCGTCCACGGGTGCGGGTAGGCCTGCTGCTCGATGTGCAGCACCGCGTCCAGCCGCTCGGCGGTGAGCGGCTCGAAGCGGGCTTCAGCAGGCTGGAGGACGGCACTCATGGCGAAGTTCAGTGGGCGGCCGCCTTTTCTGCCGCACGCTCCTCGGTGGTTTTCGCCACTTTATCGCGGATGTAGCGCGGCAGGGCCTGTTCGGCCGGCACGGCGTGGCCGGCCGCCAACAAGGCCGGGGCCAGGCGCAGCATGGCCGCTGCCGTGGGCAGGGCCTGCCAGCGCGGCAGATCAAGGGACACCGGCAGGCGTTCGCCGTATTCGGCAAACACATTGCCGGCCAGCGCCGTGCTGTCCTGCAGCATCAGCTGTTCCGGCTTGAACAGCGCGTAGTCCTCACGCTGCTGCCACACGCCGCCCGCGTAGGCGTAGTGCGCTGCGTACAGTTCGTCCATGCGCGCGTCAAGCAGGGCCAGCACGCGCAAGGCGGTTTGCTGCGGTGCGTACTGCTGGCGCGCCTCTTCGGCCACGGCCAGCAGCGTGTCTACCGGCAGCAGCGGCACGCCGGCACCGAAGCCCAGCCCCTGCGCCACCGCGCAAGCGGTTCGCAGGCCGGTGAAGGAGCCCGGCCCCTGGCCGAAGGCGATGGCGTCGAGTTCCTCATAGTGCAGCTCGGCGTCGGCCATCAGCCCTTCGATGGTCGGAATCAAGGCGCTGGAGGCTTGTGCCCCGCCCGCGCCGGTGTGCTGCCAGGTACGTGCCACGCCGTCCACGGTGCGCGTGACCGCGATGGAGATCAGTTCGGTGCTGGTATCGAAGGCAAGCAGTTTCATAAAAAATCAGGCCTTGGCGCCCGTGGAATTTGCGCCAGGCGCTTCTGTTTTGATAGCAACCGTCTTGCGCACGCCGAACAGGATGCCCACCGTCACCAGCACCAGGCCGGCCATCAGGTTCCAGTACAGCGGTTCGCCCAGGAAGATCACCGCGCCCAGCGCCGACAGGCCCGGCACCAGCGCCGTGATCATGGTCGAGCGCACCGGGCCGAAGTGCTGGATCATCTTGGTGAAGGTCACACCCGAGATCACCACGGAGCCGACGCCCTGGAACAGCACCTGGAACAGCACCTCGCCCAGTGGCGCCGTCAGCAGATGGCTCTGGAGCACGCCCAGCGCCAGCAGCAGGGCATAAGACGGCACGTAGCTGAACAACGCGAACACGGTGATGGCGGCGGTGGCGCGCACCGCGTCCAGCGCATGGCGGCGTGCCAGCACGCTGTAGGCCGCCCAACACATGGCCGCGGCCATGAACAGCAGGTCGCCCTTCCAGACCTCGCCGCCCTCAAAGGCCTTGAGCAGGCTGGCACCGCCCACCAGCAGATCGCCGGCGACGATGCAGGTCAGCCCGATGGCGCGTGCCGGCGTGATGCGGTCGCGCAGCACGAGTGCCGCCAGCAGGGTGGTCCACAACGGCAGGCTGCCGGGCAACAACACCGAGGCATGCACCGCCGGCGCATAAAAGAAACCGCTGTAGGCCAGCGTCGCGTAACCAAGGCCGCCGAACAGGCCACAGGCCACCGTCACACGCAGTGCCAGCGGCGACAGGCCGAAGAACGAAGCGGCCCCGCCGCCGGGCTGGCCCGGAATGGCGCGGTCGCGCCGCACCAGCCAGGCACCCAGCGGCGCCAGCACCAGGCTGGCACCGACGATGCGCGCCAGCGCGATGTCAAACGGCGTGAGCGAGCCCTTGGCCGAAGCACGGGCGATGACGATGAAAGCGGTCCAGATGGTGACAGTGATCACGGCCGCCACCAAGCCGACCGTGCGTGGGGACCAGCGCTTGAGGAAATGCATGGCCTGATTATCGGTGGCCGGCGTTAGACTGTCCGCACCATGCCCACATTGACCCCAGGCGCGGGCAAGTCAAGCAATCGACCAACAACTATGACTTTATTGGCCGAATTTTGGGGCGCAGTGAGGGTACGGGAGGTGTGATTCCACCGGGCAGCAGCGTTCTTGAGGAGGGACTTAGAACGATGGGGGGCAAAGCAACAGTGCATAACTGCTATGGACAGGGGAATCCAAGCTGCAATAAACGCTTTGGTGATGACTATGTTGCACCGCCCTTGCTACCCGTTTTGCCCTCTAACATCGGAGGTAAAACACCATGAATCGCTTTTTTACTTTTTTTACGCTGCTGGGCTTGAGTGGTTGTATTTCGAACATTGACAGGGTAGCCCCAATGGAGTGGACATACTACTCAGGCGATAACGCAAGTGAAGCTGAAATCAGGATGGCCCTACTGGAATGCGGCTCCAATGTTCCGGGTGACTCACGTGAGTTCTACAGACCTGACGGGAAAGGATTTCTCATGCCACAACAGAGGCTAAACGAAATCATTCTGATAGAAAAATGTATGCAAAATGCAGGTTTTTCTTACAGTGGGGACAAAGAAACCTGCAAACGCTGGAAAGACCTACCTGCGTGCAAACCAGATGCTGTGACTCCCAAGCGCAGCGTGATGAACCGGCTCAATAGCCCCTACTGCAAGCTCATCCCAAGAGACAAAATCTGTCAGCCTGACTACGTCCCTTCTGCA
>NZ_BCWP01000047.1 GCF_001592265.1 Curvibacter delicatus NBRC 14919
TTCGCAAGCAACAAGGAATTACCATGGCCACCAAGCAAAAAATCCGCATTCGCCTCAAGGCGTTTGACTACAAACTCATCGACCAGTCGGCCGCTGAGATTGTGGATACCGCCAAGCGCACCGGCGCCATCGTCAAGGGCCCGGTGCCCCTGCCGACGCGCATGAAGCGTTTCGACATTCTGCGTTCGCCGCACGTCAACAAGACGAGCCGCGACCAGCTCGAAATCCGCACCCACCAGCGTCTGATGGACATCGTTGACCCGACCGACAAGACGGTCGACGCGTTGATGAAGCTCGATCTGCCTGCTGGCGTGGACGTGGAAATCAAGCTGCAGTAAGTCAAAACGGGATTCCGACGGTTGTCGGGATCCCGAAAAGCTGGGTATGGCGCGGACTTGCCTGAAAAGGCGGTTCGCGTTATACTTCTTGGCTCTGCCGGATTCTGTATTGGATCTGGCGGAGTTTTATTAACCCTCTTTCACGCCAAAACGCTGTAGCCAATTGAAGTTGCAGCGGTGAAAGCCAAGGAGAAAAACATGAGTCTGAGCAACTCCCTCGGGTTGCTGGGCCGCAAGGTGGGCATGATGCGTCTGTTCACCGATGACGGGGACGCAGTGCCCGTCACGGTGGTGGATGTGTCCAACAACCGTGTGACCCAGGTGAAAACCCAAGAGAACGACGGCTACGTTGCCCTGCAGGTGACGTTTGGTTCGCGCAAAGCTTCGCGCGTCACCAAGCCGGAAGCTGGCCACCTTGCCAAGGCAGGTGTTGAAGCCGGTGAAATCATTCAAGAATTCCGTGTCACGCCGGATGCTGCTGCGCAGTACAAGGCTGGTGCGACCGTGCCTGTGACGGCGGTGTTCGCCGTTGGCCAGAAAGTGGACGTGCAAGGCACCTCCATCGGTAAGGGTTACGCCGGTACCATCAAGCGCCACAACTTCAGTTCGCAGCGCGCTTCCCACGGTAACAGCCGTTCGCACAATGTCCCGGGCTCCATCTCGATGGCGCAGGATCCGGGTCGTGTGTTCCCGGGCAAGAAGATGACCGGCCACATGGGCGACGAAACCGTGACCACCCAGAACCTGGATGTGATCCGTATTGACGAAGCACGTCAACTGCTGCTGATCAAGGGCGCGATCCCTGGTTCCGCTGGCGGTTTCGTGACTGTGCGTCCGGCCATCAAGGTCAAAGCCAAGAGCGCGAAAGGAGCGAACTGATGCAGCTCGAACTCCTGAATGACCAAGGCCAGGCTGCTTCCAAGCTGGAAGCCCCTGATACCGTGTTTGGTCGTGAATACAACGAAGATCTGGTTCACCAGATCGTGGTGGCTTTCCAGGCCAACGCGCGTCAAGGCACCCGTGCCCAAAAAGACCGCGAACAGGTCAAGCACTCCACCAAGAAGCCCTTCAAGCAGAAGGGAACCGGCCGTGCTCGTGCAGGTATGACATCCTCGCCGCTGTGGCGCGGGGGCGGTCGTATCTTCCCGAACAGCCCGGAAGAGAACTTCACCCAGAAAATCAACAAGAAGATGTACCGCGCCGGCATGGCGTCGATCTTCTCGCAACTGGCTCGCGAAGGCCGTCTGGCCGTGGTTGACTCCCTCAGGGTCGAGTCTCCCAAGACCAAGGCACTGGCTGCCAAGTTCAAGGCGATGAATCTGGACTCCGTGATGGTGATTGCCGACGAAGTCGACGAAAACCTGTACCTGGCTTCCCGCAATCTGGTGAATGTGCTGGTGGTTGAGCCGCGTTACGCCGATCCGGTGTCGCTGGTTCACTACCGCAAGGTGCTGGTCACCAAGGCTGCTGTGGACAAACTCAAGGAGATGTTCGCATGAGCGCCGTCAAATTTGAAGAAGGTCGTCTGATGCAGGTGCTCGTCGCCCCGATCGTGTCTGAAAAGGCAACGATGGTGGCTGAGAAGAGCAATGCTGTGACGTTCAAGGTGCTGCAGGATGCTACCAAGCCCGAAATCAAGGCCGCTGTGGAATTGATGTTCAAGGTCGAGGTCAAGGCTGTTTCTGTGGTCAACACCAAAGGCAAGACCAAGCGTTTTGGCAAATCCGTCGGCCGTCGCGACAATGTTCGCAAAGCCTATGTGATGCTGAAGCCGGGTCAAGAGCTGAACCTCTCCGGGGAGGCCGCGTAATCATGGCTGTTATCAAGATGAAACCGACTTCGCCGGGCCGTCGTGGCGTGGTGAAGATCTCGCGTGATCACCTGCACAAGGGTGAGGCTTACGCTCCCCTGCTCGAGCCGCAGTTCCAGCAGGCAGGCCGTAACAACAACGGTCACATCACCACCCGTCACAAGGGCGGTGGTCACAAGCACCACTACCGTGTGGTTGACTTCAAGCGCAACAAGGATGCGATTCCGGCCAAGGTCGAGCGCATCGAGTACGACCCGAACCGTTCGGCCCACATCGCCCTGGTGTGCTATGCCGACGGCGAGCGTCGCTACATCATTGCGCCGCGTGGCCTGGAAGTAGGCGCGACCATCATGAGCGGTTCTGAAGCACCGATCCGTGTTGGTAACACCCTGCCGATCCGCAACATTCCCGTGGGCTCGATCATTCACTGCATCGAGCTGCAAGTGGGCAAAGGTGCTCAGGTGGTTCGTTCCGCCGGTGCATCCGCGACCTTGCTGGCTCGCGAAGGTACTTACGCTCAGGTGCGTATGCGCTCGGGTGAAGTGCGCAAGATTCACATTGAATGCCGTGCCACCATTGGCCAGGTTGCCAATGAAGAGCACAGCCTGCGTCAACTCGGCAAGGCCGGTGTGAAGCGCTGGATGGGTATTCGCCCGACCGTTCGCGGTGTGGTGATGAACCCGGTGGATCACCCCCATGGTGGTGGTGAAGGTAAGACCGGCGAGGGCCGTCATCCTGTCGATCCTTGGGGTAATCTGACCAAGGGTTACCGTACCCGCAACAACAAGCGCACACAAGTGATGATTGTGTCGCGTCGTAAGAAGTAAGGGGAACGCAAATGACTCGCTCTCTTAAAAAGGGTCCATTTGTGGACCATCACCTGGTGGCCAAGGCTGACAAGGCCGTGACCTCCAAGGATAAAAAGCCGATCAAGACCTGGTCGCGTCGCTCCATGATCCTGCCCGAGTTCATCGGCTTGACCATCGCGGTGCACAACGGCAAGCAGCACGTGCCGGTCTATATCACCGACCAAATGGTGGGCCACAAGTTGGGTGAGTTCGCACTCACTCGTACTTTCAAGGGTCACCCTGCGGACAAAAAAGTCCAGAAGAAATAAGGAGGTTGACCATGGAAACACGTGCAACCCTTCGTGGCGTTCGCCTGTCGGTCGACAAAGGCCGTCTGGTCGCCGATCTGATCCGCGGCAAGAAAGTGGACCAAGCCCTGAACATCCTGCAATTCACGCAGAAAAAAGCTGCCGTGATCATCAAGAAGGTTCTGGAGTCCGCGATTGCCAATGCCGAGCACAACGACGGTGCCGATATCGACGAACTGAAGGTCAAGACCATCTACGTCGAGCAGGGCACTACGCTCAAGCGCTTTACCGCGCGCGCCAAAGGCCGCGGCAACCGTATCAGCAAGCCCACGTGCCATGTGTACGTGACGGTGGGCAACTGAAAGAGGTCTGGAAGATATGGGACAAAAAATCAACCCCACCGGCTTTCGCCTCGCGGTCAGCCGCAACTGGGCTTCTCGCTGGTACGCCAACAACCGTGACTTTGCCGGCATGCTGGCAGAAGACATCAAGGTGCGCGAGTACCTGAAGACCAAGCTGAAGAACGCTTCGGTGTCGCGCGTTCTGATCGAGCGTCCGGCCAAGAACGCCCGCATCACGATTTTCTCGGCTCGTCCGGGCGTCGTGATCGGCAAGAAAGGCGAGGACATCGAGAACCTGAAGCGCGAACTCGGCAAGCAGCTGGGTGTGCCGGTCGCCGTCAACATCGAAGAAGTGCGCAAGCCCGAAATCGATGCCAAGCTGATCGCCGACAGCATTACGCAGCAGCTCGAGAAGCGCATCATGTTCCGCCGCGCCATGAAGCGCGCCATGCAGAACGCCATGCGTCTGGGTGCCCTGGGCATCAAGATCATGTCGTCTGGCCGTCTGAACGGCATCGAGATCGCCCGTACCGAGTGGTACCGCGAAGGTCGTGTGCCGCTGCACACCCTGCGCGCCGACATCGACTACGGCACCTCCGAAGCCAAGACCACCTACGGTGTAATCGGCGTCAAGGTGTGGGTCTACAAGGGCGATACGCTGGGTCGTAATGACCTGCCGGCCGTCGAGACCCCGCGTCCTGATGAAGAGCGTCGCCCCCGTGGCCCGCGTCGCGATGCCCGTCCTGGTTCTGACCGTCCCGCTCCGCGCGGTGCACGCCGTCCGGCCGGTGGCAACGTTGCGCCTGCTGATGGCAGCGACAAACCCGCAGAGGCCACTGGTGCCGATGCCCCGAAAACCGCCGTTAAGCGCGTCCGCAAAGTCGCCGCGCCAGCTGCAGCAGCTGACGGCGCCAAAGGAGAATAAACATGCTGCAACCTGCACGTAGAAAATACCGCAAGGAGCAAAAAGGCCGCAACACGGGTATCGCTACCCGTGGCAGCACCGTGGCTTTTGGCGACTTCGGCCTGAAATGTACCGATCGCGGCCGTCTGACGGCGCGCCAGATCGAATCGGCTCGTCGTGCGATTTCGCGTCACGTCAAGCGCGGCGGCCGCATCTGGATCCGTGTGTTCCCCGACAAGCCGATTTCCCAGAAGCCTGCTGAAGTGCGTATGGGTAACGGTAAAGGTAACCCGGAGTATTACGTGGCTGAAATTCAGCCCGGCAAGATCGTGTTCGAGATCGTCGGCGTGCCCGAAGAACTCGCTCGCGAGGCTTTCCGTCTGGCCGCTGCCAAGCTGCCGCTGCGTACCACCTTTGTCAGCCGCATGATCGGCCAGTAATCAGGAGAATGAAGAAATGAAAGCTGCTGAACTGCGCCAGAAAGACGTTGCCGGCCTGGAAGCGGAAGTCAAAGAGCTGCAAAAAGCCCACTTTGGCCTGCGCATGCAAAAAGCCACGCAACAGCTGAACAACACGTCCACGCTGCGCACGACCCGTCGTGCCATCGCTCGTGCCAAGACCATTCTTGCTGAAAAGCAAGCCGCCAAATAAGGAGCACTGAATGACGGAAGCTAAAAAATCCCTCAAGCGCACCTTGATTGGCAAGGTGGTCAGCGACAAGCGCGCAAAGACTGTGACCGTGCTGGTCGAGCGTCGTGTCAAGCACGAGCTCTACGGCAAGATCGTGGCCAAATCGAGCAAGTACCACGCCCATGATGAAAAGGGTGAGTACAAACTGGGTGATGTCATCGAGATCACCGAAAGCAAGCCGATTTCCAAGACCAAGAACTGGGTTGCCACCCGTTTGGTTGAAAAGGCTGCTGCGGTCTAAGCCCTTTGCAGCACTCGCTGCAGGACTGAAAAAAACGGCTCACAATGTGAGCCGTTTTTGTTTTTTCAGACAACTTTTCAACACGAGGAGCGCAAGATGATCAAAGTCGGTGACACCCTTCCCGCCGCCACCCTGATGGAGTACTCGGAGGTCGAGGGCAATGGCTGCAGCATCGGTCCCAATCCGGTTGACGTGAGCAAGGCCGTTGCGGGCAAGACGATTGCCATCTTCGGCCTGCCGGGGGCCTATACGCCGACCTGCTCAGCCAAGCATGTGCCAGGTTATGTCGAGAAGTTCAACGAACTCAAGGCTGCCGGTGTGGATGAAATCTGGTGTGTCAGCGTCAATGACGCCTTTGTCATGGGCGCCTGGGCCCGCGACCAGAAAACCGAAGGCAAGGTGCGCATGCTGGCCGATGGCAGCGCTGATTTCGCCAAGGCGACGGGGCTGACCCTGGATCTGACGGCGCGCGGCATGGGGTTGCGCAGCAACCGTTATTCCATGCTGGTGAAGAATGGAAAAGTGGCGACCCTCAATATCGAGGGGCCTGGCAAGTTTGAAGTGAGTGGCGCTGATACGTTGCTGGCACAAGCAAAGGCTTGAACAACGCAGGCTCAATGAAAAGACCGCTGATTGGCTTCAGCGGTCTTTTCATTTGAGACGTGCAATTACAGCGTGGCCTTGAGGTAGTGCGCGCCAGCTATTGGGTTGTGGTAGTAGGGTGGGATCTCCTCAAACCCAAGGTCTTCGTAGAGGGTGCGCGCGGCCTCCATGTCGTCCAGTGTGTCGAGCAGAACATAGTCGTAGCCGGCGATGCGGGCGGCATCCATGATGGCGTCAGCCAGCTGGCGGCCGACGCCCAGTCCGCGAAAGGCGGAGCGGACATAGAGCCGCTTCATCTCACAGGCATTGGAGTAGTCCACGGTGTCCATGGGGCGCAGGGCGCAACAACCGGCAACGACGCCATCAACAGTGGCCATCAGCAACGCACCGCGTGGCTCGGCGTACTCACCAGGCAGCGTGGCAAGCTCCTGGTCAAAACCCTGAAAGCACAGGTCGACTTTGAGGCTCGCGGCATACTCGCGGAAAATGTCTCGCACGGTGTCGAGTTCATCCGCAGTTCGCGGGGTGACGATGTCAATGGATTTGGTATTCACAGCAAAGCACAGGGCATGAGTTCAAAGTTTAGCGTCAATTACGGGCAGCAACCCAGGCAAGGACGGCATCGTCAATACCGTCTGGCGCTGGCGTTTGCATTGGGTATCTTGGTCAGCGCCTGCCAGACAGTACAAACCACGCAACCGGGGACCGTCGGCATCACGCGTCAGCAGAGCATGGCGGTCAGTGCGCAGGAAATCGATGCGGCATCGGCCCAGGCCTACACCAAGCAGGTGCAGGAGGCTGCGCGCAAGCAACAGCTGAATCGCGATCCGGCGATGGTGGCGCGGGTGCAGGGCATTGCGCGCAAGCTGATCGCGCAAACACCGGTGTTTCGTCAAGACGCACGAAGCTGGCGGTGGGAAATCAACGTGTTTCAAAGCGAGGAGGTCAATGCCTTTTGCATGGCCGGCGGCAAGATCGGCGTTTATGCCGGTCTCATCAACCAACTGCAGTTGACGGACAACGAGCTGGCGGCGGTGATGGGGCATGAAATTGCCCATGCCTTGCGCGAGCACGTGCGTGAGCAGGTGTCACTGCAATATGCGGCCCAGTTGCCGGGTCTTCTGTTGGCGATCACGACAGGCAGCCGTGCCCTGGGGCAACTGGGCGATATCGTGAGCGACGTGACATTGAGCTTGCCACACAGCCGGGAGGCTGAAGTGGAGGCGGACCAGATGGGGGTGGAGTTGGCCGCACGCGCGGGTTACGACCCGCGTGCCGCAACGACGCTGTGGCAGAAAATGATGCGCTCAGGCGGTGGTCGGCCACCAGAATTCCTCAGCACGCACCCCAATCCTGAGGCCCGGGTGCAGGACCTGGCGCGTATCGCGGAGCTGGTCATGCCGCTTTACCGGCAAAGCCTGCTGCGCCAGCCGTCGGCTCAATAAGCGACCGGTGCCAGCTTCAGGAGCAAGGTGACCAGGCCGGCGCAGACGGCGAGCAATACGATGGCAAGCAATCGTGCACGCGCATCGTCGCGCGAAGATGGCTGCGCTTGCTCGACCTCCTTGTCGCCCAGCAGCATGGGGCGGATCAGATTCTGGCGCTTGCGCAAGACATAGAAAAGAATGGCCGCCACGTGCAGGGCAACCAGCACAATGAGCACCAGCTTGCCGACGCTATGGTGATACCAAGTGGCCTGGCTCACCCAACTGCCCGGGACCAGGCTGGTCAACGGACCGCTGGAGGCGATTTCATCATCGCTGATGAGGCCGGTCGCAACTTGAAGCAACAGAAAAAACAGCAAGGCGAATACCGAACCGGCACCCAGTGGGTTGTGCCCGGTGCTGAGTTCGGGTCCGCCCTGGCCGCGCAGATAGCGCAGCAGGGTCGATGGCGCGTAGAGGAAGGTGGCGAAGCGCGACCAGTGGCCGCCGACCAGGCCCCAAGCCAGACGGAACAGGAGCAAGGTCAGCACCACATAACCAAGGCGGAAGTGCCAGTCCATGGCAGGGCCGCCAATCTGGCCGGTAGCAACCAGGGCAATGACACAGGCGGCGAGTGTCCAGTGAAAAACGCGGGTGGGGAGGTCCCATACTCTGACTTTGTGTGTCATGTGAAAGCCTTGTTGTTGAAAACAGCGGGGCAGGGGTGCTGATTGGTATTTTCCCTGAGATGGCGAAAAAGGCAGAACTTTTGATACGGCGCTAGACTCCTTAGCGGGTCAGTGTCCACCCTCAACCCAACAAGGAACAACATGAAAGCACTCAGCCTCCTCATTCTCGCGGGCGCCGCATTCGGATTCGCCGGTTCGGCCTCGGCGCAATTCGCCAAACCGGACGACGCGATCAAGTACCGCAAGAGCGCCTTGTTCGTGATGCAACAGCATTTCGCCCGCATTGGTGCGATGGCCGCCGGCAAAGTTCCGTTTGATGCCAAGGCGGCAGCTGACAACGCAGCCATTGCAGAGAGCATGTCCAAACTGCCATGGGCAGCTTTCGGCGAAGGCACCGACAAGGGTGACACCAAAGCCAAGCCGGAGATCTGGAAAGAGCAGGCCAAATTCAAGGCCGATGCCGACAAGCTGCAGCTGGAAATGGGCAAGTTGGCTGCAGCCGCCAAGACCGGCAACCTTGACAGCATCAAGACGGCTGTCAACGCGACGTCGGGCACCTGCAAGGCGTGCCATGACGACTTCCGCGCCAAGTAAGCAGTCACGCCAACAACAAAAAGGGCGGCTCACAGAGCCGCCCTTTTTGTTGGGGAAAGTCTTCAAGCCTGTGCCAGCAATTCCTCGATCAGGCGATGCAGCTCGGCGAAGTCCGGCTCGCCAATGTAGCGCTTCACGATCTCGCCACGCTTGTTGACGATGTAGGTGGTTGGCGTCAGACGCACATCACCCCAGGCCTTGGCCACGGTGCCCGTGTTGTCAATGGCCACCTGGAACGGCAGCTTGCGTGTTTCCGCAAAGTTCACCACGTAGCTGGGTGGGTCATAGCTCATGGCGACCGCCAGGGTGTCGAAGCCGCGGGCGTGGTACTTGTCATGCGTAGCGATGATCTTGGGCATCTCGGCCACACAGGTGGTGCAGCTGGTCGCCCAGAAGTTCACCAGTGTGACCCGCCCCTTGAGGTCGGCCGTGCTTTTCTTGGAACCGTCGAGCAGCACGAAGGTGGAGTCGGGTGCGGTACTGATGCTCGTGCTCTGGAACATCATCCAGGCCGAGGCCACGACCACCAAGAATGCGGCAAGATAGAGTGCACGTTTCATAGCTGGGGAACTTTCATGGATCGTCGCGAGTTTAATTCCGTTTGGATGCCGGTGCTGGGCGCGTGCCTTGGTCTGTCAGGCGGAGCGGCGCAGGCCATGTCCTTGGCGGATCTCAGTCAGGGCGAAGCTTCTCAAGGGTTGAAAACAGCGTTGGAGCAGGGGGCCAAGGCTGCGGTTCTGCAGTTGGGCCAACCCAATGGATTCCTCGGCAACGAAAAAGTTCGCATTCCTTTGCCCGGCTACCTCAATGAGGCGGCAACACTGTTGCGGACCCTGGGGCAAGGCCAGCAGCTGGACGAGTTGGTGACTGCCATGAACCGTGCGGCAGAAGCCGCTGTGCCGCAGGCGCGTGATTTGCTGCTGGGGGCGGTGCGCAGCATGGGGATCGAGGATGCCAAGAAGATTCTCAGTGGTGGCGACACGTCCGTCACCACCTTTTTTGCCGAAAAAACACGCACACCGCTGGGCCAGAAATTCCTGCCGGTGGTCACGCGCAGCACTGAAAAGCTGGGCTTGGCGAACAAATACAACCAGATTGCGGGCCGGGCGGCGGAATTGGGGCTGGTGGGGCGGGATGCGGCCAGCATCCAGCAGTACGTCACCGGCAAAGCGCTGGATGGGCTGTATTTCGTGATCGGTGAAGAGGAGCGCAAGATCCGGCGCGATCCGGTGGGCAGCGGCAGTGCCGTGCTGAGCAAGGTATTTGGTGCGCTGAAATAAAGAGGCAACCCCATAACGGGCGACCAGTGCCCGGCATGCAAATGCGATGAAGGCTGCCGCGATAATCGGTGAATGCGACGTACCCTTAGCGCTTTCATGCTCAGCAGTGTCCTGCTGGCGGCCTGCAGCCCGGCGCTGAATTGGCGCGAAGTCCGCTTCGATGGCGGACTCAAGGCCTTGTTGCCCTGCAAGCCCGACCACGGCAGCCGCCAGATGCCGCTGGCTGGCAAGATGGTCGAGATGCAGATGGTGGGCTGTGAAGCAGCTGGTGCCATGTTTGCCGTGGCCCATGTCGAGCTCGACGATGCGAGCGAGGTGGACGCGGCGCAGACGGCCTGGCAGGCCGCCATGCTGGCGAACATGCAGGCGGCCGGTTCGCAGTTGGAGACCTACAAACCTAAAGGTGCGGCGACAGCGCCGAAGCCTGTGCGGTTGACGGCCCAGGGGCGCCGCGCCGACGGTAAGGCCGTGGTGGCGCAGGGCGCGTGGTTCTCGCAAGGAAAACACCTTTATCACGCGGTCATTTATGCCGATAAGGTGGGGGCGGATGTGGCCGAGCCTTACTTTTCAGGATTCGAGTTTCAATGAGCATGTTGTCGCGGCGCACCGCGGTGGTGGTCTTTCTGACTTTCGCCTTTGCCTATTTCTTTTCGGCCTTGATCCGGGCCATCACGGCGACGCTGTCGCCGACACTGACACAGGAGTTCGCGCTCAGTGCGCGCGATCTGGGGTTGCTGGCCGGCGGCTATTTCCTGGGGTTTTCTGCCATGCAATTGCCGCTCGGGAACTGGTTGGACCGTCACGGTCCGAAAAAAGTGATCCTGAGTTTCCTGGCGATGGCGGTGGCGGGCTGTCTGGCGTTCTCATGGGCCACCAGTTTCGGGGGGCTGTTGCTGGCCCGCATCCTGTGTGGCGCCGGTTTGGGGGCTTGTCTGATGGCCCCGCTGACAGGTTATCGCCGCTGGTTCAGTGCAACCACGCAGCTGCGTGCCAATTCATGGATGCTGATGACCGGCTCCATGGGCATGGTGGCAGCCACCTTGCCGGTGCAGTGGCTCATGCCGCTGCTGGGCTGGCGGCCGCTCTTCTGGGGCCTGGCCGGCCTGACCGTGCTGGCCATGGTGGTGATCGCCTGGCAGGTGCCCGCCTGGCAGGCACAATCGCCCGCAGTGGGTCAAGCCCCAGCCAAACGCAGTTACGCGGAAGTCTGGCGCCATCCTTATTTCCGCAAGATGACGCCGATCGGGTTCTTCAATTACGGCGGCATGGTGGCGATCCAGACCTTGTGGGCTGTGCCGTGGATGATCCGGGTGGCCGGCTACACGCCGGTGCAGGCGGCCACCGGCCTGTTCTGGATCAATGTGGCCATGCTGGTTGCTTTCTGGGCGTGGGGGCTGATCAACCCCCGGCTGGCGCGACGCGGCCTCCATGTCGACCGCCTGATCACCTGGGGCGCACCTTTCAGTTTGCTGTTGCTGGCCGTCATCTGCCTCGCGGGCGATGCGCTGTCGTCGTCAACCGGTCTGGTGCTGGCGCTGTTCTGCGTCAGCAGCACATTCATTTCACTGGCGCAACCGGCGGTGGGCATGGCGTTTCCGCCCGAGTTGGCAGGCCGGGCGCTGTCAGCCTACAACCTGGTCATTTTTGCCGGCATCTTCATGATGCAGTGGGGCATCGGCTTGCTGGTCGATGGCTTGCAGGCGCTGGGCTGGTCGCCGGCTCGGGCGTTTCAGGGGGCGCTGGCTGTTTTTCTCACATTGTGTATGGCTTCTTACATGTATTTCCTGGTGGCAAAAAGCCATAATGGGGCATCCACTGTCTCATGAACAACGGCATTTTCATCATCGCCCATGCCCCGCTGGCCAGTGCACTGCGCCAGTGCGTTGCGCACGTCTTTCCGGAGCGGGTCGACGATGTGCTGGCGTTCGATGTGCCCGCTGATGCCTCCGCACAGGAGAGCCTGACTGCGGCGCGGCAGGCGGTCACAGCCAAGTTTGCTGGAGCCCCCGTCTTGCTGCTGACGGATGTCATGGGGGCAACGCCCTGCAATGTGGCGCGGCAATTGCTGGGGAACGTACAGGCCCGGCTGGTGGCTGGCGTGAATCTGCCCATGTTGCTGCGCGCGGTGACGTACCAGCACGAACCGATTGATGAGTTGACGGCACGTGCCGTCAGCGGTGGCAGCCAGGGCGTGATGCAGGTGGCTGCCAGTGTGTAAGCGAGCAGGACGAAGAAAAGAACAACGAGGACAGAAAGAATGATCAAGGCCAGTGCGACCATCAGCAACAAGCTCGGGCTGCATGCTCGCGCTTCAGCCAAACTCACCAAGCTGGCGGGCAGCTTTCCCTGCGAGATCTGGATTGCACGTGGCGAGCGCCGCGTGAATGCCAAAAGCATCATGGGGGTGATGATGCTGGCCGCCGGCATCGGCACCACGGTGGAGCTCGATGCCGAGGGTGACCGCGCGCAGGAGGCGGTCGATGCCATGGTGGCCCTGATCAACGACAAGTTCGGGGAAGGGGAGTGACATGTTGACCCCCACGGTCCCCCACTGCGTGTGGCTCCCTGCCCCCACTGGGCGGGACGGGGGCCGCGTTTCGCCCGCACACGCGAAGCGCGGGTCTTGCCACGCGGGCGGCCCGGCGACGGAACAGTCAGTGGTGAAGCCATGACGTTTTCCATCCACGGGCTGGCGGTTGCGCGCGGCATTGCCATCGGGCGTGCCGTGCTGGTGGCCTCCAGCCGCGTGGATGTGGCGCATTACTTCATCGATCCGGCCCAGATCGAAAGCGAAATCGACCGCGTCCGCAGCGGACGCAATGCCGTGGTGGAGGAAATCCATCGCCTGCAGCAGACCATCTCGCAGCTGGGGCCGAAGGACGCGCCCAACGAGTTGCGGGCGCTGCTGGACGTGCACCTGATGATGCTGCAGGACGAGGAGCTGATCGGCGGCGTCAAGCACTGGATTCAAGACCGCCTCTACAACGCCGAATGGGCGCTGACCACCCAGCTGGAGATGGTGGCGCGCCAGTTCGACGAGATGGAGGACGAGTACCTGCGTGAGCGCAAAGCCGACCTGGAGCAGATCACCGAGAAGGTGCTGCGCGCCATGCAGGGTGTTGCCTCGCCGACCCTTCCCACGGTGGTGCGCAGTGGGCGCAAGCCGGCACAGCAGGATCTGCAGCTCGATGACACCGACGTGCCGCTGGTGCTGATCGCGCATGAGCTGTCACCTTCCGACATGCTGCAGTTCAAGCAGGGCGTGTTCGCCGGCTTCGTGACCGATGTGGGCGGCAAGACCTCGCACACCGCCATCGTGGCGCGCAGCATGGACATTCCGGCCGTGGTGGGCGCGCGGACGGCCAGCCAGCTGGTGCGGCAGGACGACTGGGTCATCATCGATGGCGACGCCGGTGTCGTCATCGTCGATCCCTCGCCCATCATCCTGGCCGAGTACGGTTACAAGCAACGCCAGGTGGAGCTCGAACGCAGCCGCCTGGGGCGCCTGCTCAATACACCGGCCATCACGCTGGATGGCGAGCGGGTGGAGCTGTTGGCCAACATCGAGATGCCGGAAGACGCACCGGCCGCCATGCGGGCGGGTGCGGTGGGCGTCGGCCTGTTCCGCAGCGAATTCCTTTTCATGGGGCGCCAGAGCCAGCTGCCTGATGAAGAAGAGCAGTACCAGGCCTACCGGCGTGCGGTGGAAGGCATGAACGGCCTGCCGGTCACCATCCGTACGGTGGACGTCGGGGCGGACAAGCCGATGGACGGCAACCTGCCTGAGACGGCTTACCTCAACCCGGCGCTGGGGCTGCGCGCCATCCGCTGGAGCCTGGCCGATCCAGCCATGTTCCTGACCCAATTGCGTGCCATCCTGCGTGCAGCGGCGCATGGTCCGGTCAAGATGCTGATCCCGATGCTGGCGCACCTGAGCGAGATTCGCCAGACCCTGGCGCTGATCGAGCAGGCACGCGCTGAACTGACGCGCGACGGACACACGTTTGGCGCCGTGCAGTTGGGCGCCATGATCGAGATTCCCGCGGCGGCGCTGATGCTCAAGACCTTTTTGCGCCATTTCGATTACCTGTCCATCGGCACCAACGACCTGATCCAGTACACCCTGGCCATTGACCGTGCCGACGAATCGGTCGCCCACCTCTATGACCCGCTGCACCCGGCGGTGCTGCGTCTGGTGGCCGACACCATTGCCGAATGCCGCGCCCAAGGCAAAGAGGTCAGCGTGTGTGGTGAGATGGCAGGCGACATTGCCATGACACGCCTGCTGCTGGGCCTCGGCCTGCGCAGCTTCTCCATGCACCCGGCGCAGATCCTGGCGGTCAAGCAGGAGGTGCTGCGTGCCGACACCAGCAAGCTCGCGCCTTGGGCGCAGGCGGTGCTGGTGCATGACGAGCCCGCCTCGCTGCTGGCCGGCTGATCTAGTCGATTGCGCTGCATCAAGCCCGCTGCTCCGGTAGGGTTGCAAACTCCGTGGGGTATCAACTACCGTAGTTTTTTCATGAGCACGTTTGATCACGCCGGCCTGATCCAGGACATCAATGAATGCCTGGCGCCCTTTCGCAAGGCGCAACCCGACGCCATGGCCGGTTTTGGCCAGTTGGCGCGCGCGTCCATGGCGGAGGGCGCACTGAGCACCAAACACAAGGAACTGATGGCCTTGGCCATCGGTGTAACGCAGCGTTGTTCCGGCTGCATTGGTTTTCATGTCAAGGCGCTACGCAAGCTTGACTGCACGCGCGCCGAACTCGAAGAGATGCTGGCGGTCTGCGTCTACATGGGTGGCGGCCCGGCGCTGATGTACGCCGCCGAGGCGATCAAGGCCTGGGACGCCATGACGCCCGCTTGATTCAGCATGAAATCGGGCTCAAGCCCTTGCTGAATATGCGCGTCAAGCTATCTATTTTGTAGCAAACAGGCGTTGCGCCGCTTAACACCTGCGCAGCAGGTTGATGCGCATCGGCCGCACAAAGTGGGCACCATCGGCTGTCATGTGCGGCTCGAAGCGTGCGCGCACCGCGGCCAGTGTGGCGGCATCGAGCCGGTGCGTGACGAAGGTCACGCCGATCATGCGCTGCTCGAACTCGGCAAAGTCGCGGTAATGCACCGGGGTCTCGAAGAAGACCTCGTCCACCTGCTCCCAGGCGCCGGAGGCCACGGCCCGTTGCACTGCGGCCAGCGCGGCGGCGCGCACCACCTCCTCGTCGTGGAACAGGCGCATCACCTCGTTGAGCGCGCCGGCAAACACCGGTTCCGACACATAGAGCAGGCCTTGTGGCCGCAGTACACGGTGCACTTCGGCCAGCGCCTGGTCCAGCAGGTCCAGCGGCACGTGGTGCAGCGACTTCAGCATCAGTGCCAGGTCGAAACTGCCGTCGGCAAACGGAATCGCCTGGGCGCCGGCTTGTACGAAATGCAGGCGCTCTTGCGGCTTCAGCCGGTTCTTCGCCATCTGGCGTTCATCGACCTCCAGGCCGGTGACGGTACTGGCTGGGTAGCGCTGCAGCAGTTGGCGCGACAGGTGGGCCGCACCGCAGCCCAGTTCGATGATGCGCGGGTGCTGTGGCAGGTCGGCCAGCGACTGCAACAGTTCGAGTTCGTCGGTGACCAGGCGTGTGCTCATCGCGCCAGGCTCGCGGCGTGTGCCTGCTGGTCGGCGTGGTACGAACTGCGCACCATGGCGCCCACCGCGGCATGGGTGAAGCCCATCTTGTAGGCCTCTTCCTCGAACATCTTGAAGGTGTCCGGGTGCACATAGCGCTTGACCGGCAGGTGCGAATTGGACGGCGCGAGGTACTGGCCGATGGTCAGCATCTCGATGTTGTGCGCCCGCATGTCGCGCATCGTCTCGAGAATTTCTTCATCGGTCTCGCCCAAGCCCACCATCAGGCCGCTCTTGGTCGGCACGTTGGGGAACAGGGCCTTGAACTTCTTCAGCAGGTTGAGCGAGAACTGGTAGTCGCTGCCCGGGCGGGCCTGTTTGTACAGGCGCGGCACGGTTTCCAGGTTGTGGTTCATCACGTCCGGCGGCGCGGCCTTCAGGATTTCCAGCGCGCGGTCATCACGGCCACGGAAGTCGGGCACCAGTACCTCGATCTGCGTGCCGGGCGAGAGCTCGCGCGTCTTGCAGATGCACTCCACAAAGTGGCCGGCGCCGCCGTCGCGCAGGTCGTCGCGGTCCACGCTGGTGATCACCACGTACTTCAGTTTCAGCGCGGCGATGGTCTTGGCCAGGTTCTCCGGCTCGTTCACGTCGAGCGGGTCCGGGCGGCCGTGGCCGACGTCGCAGAACGGGCAGCGGCGTGTGCACTTGTCGCCCATGATCATGAAGGTGGCCGTGCCCTTGCCGAAGCATTCGCCGATGTTGGGGCAGCTGGCTTCCTCGCACACCGTCACCAGCTTGTTGGTGCGCAGGATGTCCTTGATTTCATAGAAGCGTGTGGTGGGCGAACCGGCCTTGACACGGATCCATTCCGGCTTCTTCAACACCTCGCCTGCCTCCACCTTGACCGGGATGCGCGAGAGCTTGGCGGCGGCCTTCTGTTTGGCCGACGGGTCGTAGTTGTCGACAGTTTGTGCTTCGCGGACCGTGCTGGATTCGGGGGTGCTCATGGTGTGGGGCGGCGCTCAAGGCGCCAGATAAGTAACGAGTTTCTGGCTCAAGACGTGGGCGGCATCCGTCCAGTCGACGGATACCCCGATTGTAGAAAGGTCCACGGTTTGCAGCCCGGCATAACCGCAAGGGTTGATGCGCGAGTAGGGTTCCAGGTCCATGGCCACGTTGAGCGCCACGCCGTGGTAGGTGCAGTTGCGGCTGACCTTGATGCCCAAGGCGGCGATCTTGCCCAGGCCGGTGAAATCGGGCGCCTGGACGAGTGTGGATTTCTGCGGCCGCTGCGGCAGCGCGGCGTGCGAGGCCGGATCGGCCAGCCGTACATAGATACCGGGGGCGCCGGCCACACGGTGGCCGGTGACGCCGAAGTGCGCCAGCGTCCTGATGACGGCTTCCTCAACGCGGTAGACGTATTCCTTGACGAAGTAGCCGGCACGCTTGAGGTCGATCAGCGGGTAGGCCACCACCTGGCCCGGGCCGTGGTAGGTCACCTGGCCGCCGCGGTTGGTGGCCACCACGGGGATGTCGCCCGGCACCAGCACATGGTCGGCCTGGCCGGCCAAGCCTTGCGTGAACACCGGCGGGTGCTCGCAGATCCAGAGTTCGTCCTCTGTGTCGGCCGTGCGCGCGGCGGTGAAGGCCTGCATGGCGGCATAGGTGGGCAGGTATTCCACTCGGCCCAAGAAGTGCGTATCCATTCAAAGTCCTGTCAATGCCCGGCGTTGGTACGGGGGCACGCGCGGAACTGGCTCTGCCAGGCCGCCGAGTGCGCCCCCTCCGCGCAGCAGGAGGGGGTGGTGCAGCGAACGAAGGGCGCGTAGCCTGGGGGAGGCATCTTCAAAGCACCACTTTAACCATCGGGTGGGTCGACAGCGTGCGGTACAGCTCGTCGAGCTGCTCACGGCTGGTGGCTGTGATGGTGATGGTGATGCCGAGGTAGTTGCCGCCCTTGCTCTCGCGCAACTCGATGGTGCTGGCGTCGAACACCGGGTCGAAGGCATGCGCGATCGTGGTCACGGCATGGACGAAGCCGTCCACCTTGTCGCCCATGACCTTGATCGGGAAGCGGCAGGGGTATTCGATCAGCGTGTCGGCACGCGGGTTGCCGCCAGGGGCGGCGGACGAGGGGGGCTGGCTCATGACGATGGGTTCTCCGTGCGGGGATGGCACTGTTCGTTGCGCGATCGGGTCTTGATCGCCTGGTAGCCGGCATACAGCCGTGCATAAAGGGGGCCGGGCTGGCCGCTGCCCACGGGCTGGCCGTCGATGCGGCAAACAGGCAGCACCTCCTTGGTGGCTGAACTCAGCAGCACCTCGTCGGCCGCCAGTACTTCGGCGCGGCTGATGCGGCGCAACGCCAGCGGGATGCCCTGCGTGCGGCAGATCTCCTCCAGCAGGGCGTAGCGGATGCCTTCAAGCACCAGGTTGTCTTTGGGCGGGCCCATGAGGATGCCGTCCTTCACCACCCAGACGTTGCTGGCGGCGGCTTCGCTCAGGAAACCGTCGCGGAACATGATGGTCTCGGCCGCACCGGCGTCGACACTGATCTGGCGCGCCAGCACGGCGCCCAGCAGGCTCACGCTCTTGATATGGGCCTTCTGCCAGCGGAAGTCGTCGGCGGTGACGCAGGCCACGCCGTCGCGGCGCTGTTCCGCCGTCGGCGCCTTCAGGGCATTGCTGAGGACGAATACCGTGGGTGTCAGGCCCTCGATCATGGCGTGGTCGCGCAGCGCCACGCCGCGCGTCACCTGGATGTACACCATTTGATCAATGTTTTCGACCTTGGCGCCCGTGGATGCGGCGTAACCAGCTATCAGTTTCGTAGCAATCTCGTGCCACTGCGCCCGTGTGTTCGGGTTCGGAATGCGCAGCTCGGCCAGGCTGCGCTCCAGGCGTGCCATGTGCTGCTCGAAGCAGAACAGGCAGCCGCCATAGACCGGCAGCACTTCATAGACGCCGTCGCCAAAGATGAAGCCGCGGTCCATGACGCTGATCTTGGCGTCCGGCAGCAGCGTGTAGTCGCCGTTGAGGTAGCAGGGCAGGGGCGGCAGCATGACGGGGATGTGGCGCGGAGCGCGTTCAGGCCAGGAAGGTGACGGCGGCCAGCGCCAGCCAGCCCAACCAGAAATTCACGGTCACCAGCAGGGCGATCTGGTTGGCGCGCCGGCCGCCTTCGGGCCAGTCGGCGGCGGCCAGCGCCGCCTGCAGGCGCCGATAGGGGGCGAAATAGAGGTGGCCGAAGATCAGGCACATCAGCACGCCGATGCCGGCCATCAGGTGCCAGCCGATCGGCATCGCCAGTGAGCCGGCCTGGCTCATCATGAAACCGCCGCTGAGCAGCAGCAGCAGGACGGCGCCCCACACCAGCGTGAAGAAACGGCGCAGCACGCCGGCCAGCAGTGGCAGGCGCTGCGGTGGCGGCAACAGCTCGCCCAGGGCCGGACGCAGGGCGATCAGCATGAAGGTCATGCCACCGAGCCAGACAATGGCAGAAACCAGATGCAGGAACTTGATGGCGGTATACATAGATGGGGCGGTGTGTGGGTTGATCCGTGTCGGCTCTTGGCCGACGTCATTGCCTGCCGGCGGGCAAAAGTCTTTTGACAGATTTTTCCTGTCTCTTCAGTCGGGAATGATCTGAGATAGGGATATTACTT
>NZ_BCWP01000048.1 GCF_001592265.1 Curvibacter delicatus NBRC 14919
CCTTAGGGATGGGCGAGGCGAACTCGACGAATTCGAACCCCATGAGGCCCATGGGGTTCTCGAACAGATCTGACATGAATTTTCTCCGGAATGGCGTGAATGACTGAAACAAAGGCGTCATTGCCAGACCGGAGGCGCACCCGGACGACCGCGGCAGCTGCGGGCCAGGTGATCACCAATGAAGAGTGCGCTGCCGCTCATGAAAGGTTGATGGGGGCGTGAATCTGTCTGCGCATCATATCGGCCGGCGTGGAATGCACAAGCGGACTTGCCCTCAGTACAGAAATGCAGGCAGGTCCGGCATCAGGAACGATGCCGGTCTCAGAACCCAGCGGGAGATCAGTGCAGTGTGGTGCCCATGGCAGGAATCGGACCTGCGACCTCTCCCTTACCAAGGGAGTGCTCTACCACTGAGCCACATGGGCACGAATGTCTGGAGCGGGATAAGAGGCTCGAACTCTCGACCTATACCTTGGCAAGGTATCGCTCTACCAACTGAGCTAATCCCGCATTGCCACCATCGGTGGGTGACCTCAAGAAAAAGCCCACCGTGGAAGATGGGCTTTTTGAGTTTGGTGGCCTGGGGCGGAATCGAACCACCGACACGCGGATTTTCAATCCGCTGCTCTACCAACTGAGCTACCGGGCCAAGAGATGGAATTATAGCAGGACTTTGCGGTCATTCCAGCGAGCCGCCTCAAGAAGCGCCACGCTTGCCACGGGACAGGTCCACCCCGAGTTGCTTGAGTTTGCGATAGAGGTGGGTGCGCTCCAGACCGGTCTTCTCGGCCACGCGGGTCATGGAGCCGCTTTCACGCGCCAGGTGGTACTCGAAATAGGCCTTCTCGAATTCGTCGCGCGCTTCACGCAGTGGCTTGTCCAGCATGAAATTCTGTTGCGCCTGCGGGCCCAGCTCCACCATGCCGGACACCGTCAGTTGCCCGGTCAGTTCGGTCATCTCCGTCACGATCTCTGCCGGCTGGCTGAGTGCAGCCGCGGGCTTGCGCAAGCTGCCCTTGACCAAGCCTTGCTCCACCGCCTTGAGCAACTTTTGCAGGGTGATCGGTTTTTCCAGGAAAGCCAGGGCGCCGATCTTGGTCGCCTCGACTGCCGTGTCGATGGTGGCATGGCCGCTCATCATGATGACCGGCATGGTCAGCAGGCCGGTGGTGGACCATTCCTTGAGCAGGGTCACGCCATCGGTATCAGGCATCCAGATGTCAAGCAGCACCAGATCGGGCCGCTCACGCTGGCGGGCGGCACGCGCCTGGGCCGCGTTTTCGGCCACCTCGACGGTGTGCCCTTCGTCGTTCAGGATTTCCCACAGCAGATCACGAATGCCGAGTTCGTCATCCACCACCAGAATGTTTGCCATGATTTGTAAGCGCTGTGCCTCGGAAAATAACTGCCGTGCTCAGGCTGAGGTCACGGGCTCCACTGCGAATGATAACGATACTTGCGCCCCCACCACCTGGTCGTCCACGACCCGGTTGGCCAGATCGATGCGCGAGCCATGTTCATCGGCAATCTTCTTGACCACGGCCAAACCAAGCCCCGTGCCTTTGGCCTTGGTCGTGACGTAAGGCTCGAACGCGCGCTTGAGGATGTTCTCCGGGAAACCGGTGCCGTGGTCGAGCACGCTCAGACGCACCCGCCCGCTGGACTCCACCCATTGGGTACGCAGTGTCACGCTGTTGTCGGCGCCGCTGCGTGCCGCCGTTTCGGTGGCGTCCTGGGCGTTCTGCAACAGGTTGTGCAACACCTGGCGCAACTGCTGGGCATCGCCCAGGATGCGCGGGCAACGCGGGTCCAGCTCGGCGTGCACCGGCACATGAACGTTCTCTCCGCCATACAGATGCAGCACCTCACCGACCAGTGCGTTGAGGTCAAGCGGTTTGAGTTCGGCAGCTGGCAGGCGCGCATAGTCGCGGAACTCATTGACCAGCCGTTTCATGGCATCGACTTGGTCGACGATGGTCTTGACCGATTTGGACAGGATCGCCTGCTCGGGGGCCTCCACCTTGCCGGAAAGCTTCATCTCCAGCCGTTCGGCCGACAGCTGGATAGGCGTGAGCGGGTTCTTGATCTCGTGCGCCAAGCGGCGGGCCACCTCGCCCCAGGCCTGCGCGCGCTGGGCCGAGACGATTTCCGAAATATCGTCAAACACCAGCAACCGGGCATGGCCCGGCAACTCGGCACCACGCGCCACCAGCGTCACAGTCCCGTCAGCCGCCTGCCCCGCCACCCCCGTTGGTCCGCCCCCCAGTTCGAAGGACTGCTGCCAGTGGTCAAGGCCGTGTTCGCGGCGATCTCCCAGGAACGTATCGAACTGGGTCTGAACGCGGCTGCCGAACTCCTCCAACCCCTCGATGTCGACCAGGCGTCGCCCTTCACAGGCGGCCAGCGGCACCCTCAGAATGCGCGTGGCGCCTGGATTGGCTGACTGGATGGCTCCCCGTTCATCCAGCACCATCACACCAGCGGTCAGGTTGTCCAGAATGGTCTGCAGGTTGGCACGTGCCGCATTGACCTGTTCCATGCTGTGCTCGACGGCCTGGCGGGCATCGGACAGCTGTTGCGTCATGTCGGCAAAGGAACGGGTCAGCCCCCCGAGCTCATCCTTGCCCTGCAAAACGGTTTTCGGCGTCAGGTCACCCGCCGCCACCTGGCGCACACCGTCGGCCAGCAGCAGCAACGGGCGCGTGATCTGGTTGCCCAGCAGCACGGCCAGCAACACGGCGCCAAAGACGGCCAGGAACAGACTCAAGGTCAGGGTGCCGATGTACATGCGCCGCAGCCCCTCGCGGGCTAGCGCGCGTTCCTGGTATTCACGGTAGGCTTCGGTCACCGCCAGGGCATTGGCCACCAGCGCCTCCGGCAATTCCTGCGTCACCAGCAGAAAACGGTTTTCCCCCAGCATGCCCAAACTGGATGATGGCACCAGGGCCAGAGCCTTGAGACGCACCTGGCGCGCCATTTCACCCGCACCCGGCGCGGGCACATCATCGAGTCCTTCGACCCAGGTCACGACACGTTGACTGCGCGCGGCACGAAATTGTTGAGCCCCCGGCCGCTCCGGTGTCAGCTGCAGTTGGGAGGCCCCCACACTGGTAATCAACTGCCCGGTTGCCCCCCAGAGCATGACATCGCGCCCGCCCAGTTGCTCGCGCACCCGCTCCAGCACCAGCCCCGCTGTCACATCGGGCGTCTCCTGCAGTTGCTGGGCGGCACTGCGGGTCTTGCTCGACAAGTCGGCAGACAAGATGTCCAAGGTGGTTCGCCCCAGATTCAGGCCCGCTTCGAGCGCCCCCTCCACCTTGACATCGAACCAGCTTTCGATCGAGCGCGATACGAACTGATAGGACACCACGTAGATCAGCATGCCGGGGGCAAAACCGGCCAGGGCGAAGACCGCCGCCAGCTTGACCAGCAACCGGCTGCCGAATCGCCCCTGGCGCAGACGCTTGGCCAGCCGAAAGGCAATCCAGCCGATCACCAGCAGCAGCAAGGCTGCCACCGTCACATTGACCGCAAAGAGGCGCGCGTAGTTGCGCTCGTACAGCTCGCGGTTATTGGTCGCCTGGGTCAGCAGGAACAGCAGCACCAAGCCGATCGCCACCATGGCCGCCAGCCCGATGCCCAGCGTCCAGCGCAAGGCGAGAGAGCTTTGCAAGCTCTGCCGTACGCTGGCCTCGATCGTCGGCTTCTTCACTTCAGGTTGTCCAAGGCCAGCCGCTGCGATGCCGCCGCAGAGAGCGCCCAGTCGTTCTGCCCCAAGGCGCCGATCTGCAGGGGGCGCGGCAACTGCGAGACGTCCAGCCGGAAACGGAATTCAACGCGGTGACGCCCGCCCGGGTCCAGGTCGCGCAATTCGGCGATGCGCCAGCCGGAGATGCGACGCACGGCGGCCATCGCATCCTCCAAGGTATCGAAGCTCTGGTTCAGGATCACGCCCAGGCCGTTGTTGGCAATGGTGCTGGGAGAAACCGCCAGGCGCCAACGCCGCGTCAGCGGGTGAAACACCAGCCGCATGTGCCGTTCCGCGCCCGCCACCTTCTTGTCCGCCCAGTACCAGCGTTCGCGATAGACCTCGGCTTCGGCCACGAAAAACACGGCAACCCCCTTGACCAGTGCCGACTCCACCGCCGTCGGCAAATCAAAGTTGAGCGAGGCGCTCAGCAGAATGCCCTCGTTATCCCCTTCCAGGCGCAACTGCGTTACTTCGGCCACGGGCTGCGCCCATGCCTGGCGAGGCATCCAACTGGCCAGCAGGGCGCAGGCCAGCAGCACGGCCACATCAAGCCGCGCGCTTTTCCAGCAGTGCGTAATAAAAGCCGTCATGGTCACTGTCTTGATTGTCTAGGACGTCGCCATGCCCGACGGTGAAATGCGGCAATAAATGGCCTGGCGAGGGCAGTAAACGGGCCTGGGTGTTGTGTGCAAGAAACGTTTGAATCTGCTGGTCACCCTCCGCCTTGAAGACCGAACAGGTGCAGTACAGCAGCCGCCCACCCGGTTTCAGCAGCGGCCACAGGGTGGTCAGCAAACGGGCCTGGGTGGCCGCCAGCTGCCCAATGTCACTCTCGCGGCGCAGCCAGCGCACGTCCGGGTGGCGCCGCACAATACCCGAAGCGGTGCAGGGCGCATCCAGCAAGATGGCATCAAACGGCTGTCCGTCCCACCAGGCGGCGGGCTGGCCGGCATCGGCCACCTGCACCCGGGCCTGCAAGCCCAGACGCTGCAAGGTCTGCCCGATGCGTTCGGCACGCACCGGGTCGATTTCCAGCGCACTGACTTCGCCATCCGCCAGCTCCAGCAAATGGGCGGTTTTGCCGCCGGGTGCCGCACAGGCATCGAGCACACGCAAACCGGCACGCCCGCTCAGGCCCTGCAGCAACAGCGGGGCTGCCTGCTGTGCCGCTGCATCCTGCACCGAGACGAGGCCCTCGGCAAAACCGGGGATCGCCTGCACCGGCAACGGGCTGGCCAACGTCACGCCAAACTCACCATTCCGCCATGCCTCAATACCCGCGCCGCGCAAGCGCGTCAGACAGGAATCGACCGTCGTCTTGCGGACATTGACGCGCAGCGTCATGGGTGCCTGCCGGTTATTGGCCTGCAAAATGGCCTGCCATTGTTCCGGGTGGTCCTGCCGCAAACGTTCGATCCACCATGCCGGGTGATTCCAGCATGCCACGGGGTCCGTCTGCGTATGCGCCACCAAGGCAGCGCGCTCACGCAGGAACCGCCGCAGACAGCCGTTCACAAAACCGGCTTGAGCCCGAATCGCGGCCGTGTGCTTGGCTGCTTCCACCGCCTGGTTGACCAAGGTGAAGCCTTCATACGGGGCCACCGCTTCGTCCCAGACCAGTGCCAGTGCCGTGCACAGCAGGGCATCCACGGCAGCCGGCGGTTTGCGCGACGCCAGCAACCGGCGCAAAGCCTCGGCACGCCCCAGCGAGCGCAGGACCTGGTACACCAGCGCCTGCACGCCTGGCCGCAAACTGGACGGAACGGCCTCCAGCGCCGCCGTCCCCGAAGCACCTTGGCGGACAGCTGCCAGGACACCCGCCACGGCCTGCAACTGGCGCCACAACGGTATTTTTGAATCGCCCTCGTTCATGTGATCGTGTGTGCCGGTTTGAAGCTGAACAGCCAGGCCAGCAGATGCGCCGGGAATTGCACAATGGCGTCGTTGTAGTCCTGCACCAGACGGTTGAATTCGTGCTTGGCATTGCCTGCCTGCAACGTGATGTGTTCCCACTGCTGCAGCAACACGGCCGGCAGCGGCTCGCCCGCCAGATCGGGCGGCTCGTCACGCAAGCGCGACCATGACTCGCAAAGCGTCTCGTGCGCCGTCTGCAGCGCTCGCATGGCCAGGGCATCGAGCGGATGGGCCCGCGCCGCCTTGAGGGAGGATTCGAATTGCCGGGCCGCAGCCAGCACGCCGGCGCGCAGGCCGGCCTCTTCGTCATCCGATGGCAAGGCAAAACTGCCCTGTACCAGGGTCACATACTGGATGAACTGCATCTCCAGCGGCGCAAAAGCGGCTATCGCCTGCGAGCGCAAGCGTACCAGGCGGTTGTAGGCCCCCACGGCCCAGAACAACACCACCGCCCAGACGACCCAGATGGCGAGCGGAATATTCATGCCTGCGATTCCTCCAAGACAACATCAAGCCAGCCAACAGAACTTGCCCAGAAAAAAGCCCCAAGCGCCTGCAAAGGGCTTGGGGCTTGATTGTGCGACAGCCGTCGGCTTTACTCGGTGGCAGCTCCCGCATCCGCCGACGTCTCGCCGGCCAGTTCGGCCGCCTCGGCATCGGCAATGGCGCGACGCTCGGCATCGTCCATGCTCTCGCGCACCTTGCGGGCCTGGTGATAGGCCATGCCGGTACCCGCCGGGATCAGGCGGCCGACGATGACGTTCTCTTTCAGACCGCGCAGTTCGTCGCGCTTGCCCATGATGGCCGCTTCGGTCAGCACGCGGGTGGTTTCCTGGAAGGAAGCCGCGCTGATGAAGCTGTCGGTGGACAGCGATGCCTTGGTGATACCCAGCAGCAGGTTGGAGTACGTCGCGGGGATCTTGCCTTCGGCGCGCAAAGCGTCGTTGGTGTTGAGCATCTCGGAACGCTCAACCTGTTCGCCGGCGATATAGCTCGAATCACCCGCATTCTCGACCACCACGCGGCGCAGCATCTGACGCACGATCACTTCAATGTGCTTGTCGTTGATCTTCACGCCCTGGAGTCGGTACACGTCCTGCACCTCGTCCACGATGTAGCGCGCCAGTTCTTCCATGCCCAGCAGACGCAGGATGTCCTGCGGATCGGCCGGACCGTCAACCACGCTCTCGCCCTTGTTGACCACCTGACCTTCGTGCACCAGGACGTTCTTCTCCTTGGGCACCAGCTCGTCCCAGACCTTGCCTTCCGGATCGGTGATCTGCAGGCGGATCTTGCCTTTGGTCTCCTTGCCGAAGGACACGGTACCGGTCATCTCGGCCAGCATGCCCTTGTCCTTGGGTGAACGGGCTTCGAACAGCTCGGCCACACGCGGCAGACCGCCGGTAATGTCTCGGGTCTTCTGACCTTCCACCGGGATACGGGCCAGCACCTCGCCGGGACCCACGTCCTGGCCGTCGCGCACCTGGATCAGGGCGCCGACCTGGAAGCCGATGGTCACCGCGTGGTCGGTGCCGGGGATCTTCACCTCAGCACCAGAGGCGTCGACCAGCTTGACCTGCGGACGCACGATCTTGGTCGAGCCACGGCGCTTCGGATCGATCACCACCAGGGTTGACAGGCCCGTGACCTCGTCCACCTGCTTGGCCACGGTCAGACCTTCCTCGATGTTCTCGAACTTCACCTGACCGGCGAATTCCGTGATGATCGGGCGGGTCAGCGGGTCCCAGTTGGCCAGAATCGCACCAGCCTTGATGGCCTGGTCAGCCTTGACAGTCAGCACGGCGCCGTACGGCACCTTGTGACGCTCACGCTCGCGACCATGCTCGTCATGGATGACGATTTCGCCGGAGCGGGCAATCACCACCAGCTCGCCCTTGCTGTTGGTCACATAGCGCATCGTGGCATTGAAGCCGATGATGCCGTTGGACTTGGCTTCCACGCTGGAGGCAATCGCCGCACGCGAAGCGGCACCACCGATGTGGAAGGTGCGCATGGTCAGCTGGGTACCCGGCTCACCGATCGACTGGGCAGCGATCACACCAACCGCTTCACCCATGTTGACCAGACCACCTCGACCCAGATCGCGGCCATAGCACTTGGCGCACAGGCCGAAGCGGGTTTCGCAGGTCAATGCGGTGCGAACCTTGACCTCGTCCACGCCCGCCGCCTCGAGTTCTTCGATGACGTCTTCGTCCAGCATCTCGCCGGCCTTGGCCAGTACCGAGCGGTTCTCCGGGTGCAGGACATCTTCCGCAGCGGTGCGTCCCAGGATACGGTCACGCAGCGACTCGATCACTTCACCGCCTTCGACGATGGCACGCATCAGGGAACCCTCGTGCGTGCCGCAATCGTCTTGCGTCACCACCAGATCCTGCGTCACGTCCACCAGACGACGGGTCAGATAACCGGAGTTGGCCGTCTTCAGCGCCGTGTCCGCGAGACCCTTACGGGCACCGTGGGTGGAGATGAAGTACTGCAACACGTTCAGGCCTTCGCGGAAGTTCGCGGTGATCGGCGTTTCGATGATCGAGCCGTCCGGCTTGGCCATCAGACCCCGCATACCGGCCAGCTGGCGAATCTGGGCCGCAGAACCGCGGGCACCGGAGTCGGCCATCATGTAGATGGAGTTGAAGGACTCCTGATCGACTTCCTTGCCATGGCGGTCAATGGTCTTCTGCAGACGCAGCTGGTCCATCATCACCTTGGAAACCTTGTCGCCGGCCTTGCCCCAGATGTCCACCACCTTGTTGTAGCGTTCACCCACGGTCACCAGACCGGAGACGTACTGCTGCTCGATGTCCTTGACCTCTTTCTCGGCGGCCTCGATGATCTCGTGCTTTTCCTTCGGCACCAGCATGTCGTCGATGCAGATGGAAATGCCCGACTTGGTGGCCAGACGGAAGCCGTTTTGCAGCAGCTTGTCGGCAAACACCACCGTCTCCTTCAGACCGCACTTGCGGAAGGACACGTTGATCAGCTTGGAGATTTCCTTCTTCTTCAGCGCCTTGTTCAGGTTGGAGAACGGCAGGCCCTTGGGCAGGATCTCGGACAGCAGCGCACGGCCAGCCGTGGTTTCCACCAGCTGGGTCACGGGCGTGAAGGCACCGGTTTCCTTGTCCTTGATGTACTCGATCAGACGCACGCTGATGCGGGACGTCAGTTCGACTTCACCCGCATCCAGCGCACGCTGGACTTCCGTGGTGTCTGCAAAGATCAGGCCTTCACCCTTGCCGTTGATGCGCTCACGGGTCGTGTAGTACAGACCTAGCACCACGTCTTGCGACGGCACGATCGACGGCTCGCCGTTGGCCGGGAACAGCACATTGTTGGAGGCCAGCATCAGCGTGCGGGCTTCCATCTGGGCTTCCACCGACAGCGGGACGTGCACAGCCATCTGGTCACCGTCAAAGTCGGCGTTGAACGCGGCGCAGACCAGCGGGTGCAGCTGAATGGCCTTGCCTTCGATCAGGATCGGCTCGAACGCCTGAATGCCCAGGCGGTGCAGCGTCGGCGCACGGTTGAGCATCACGGGGTGCTCTTTGATCACCTCTTCCAGGATGTCCCACACCACCGGCGTGCCGGATTCGACTTCCTTCTTCGCCGCCTTGATGGTGGTGGCGATGCCCATGGCTTCCAGGCGCGAGAAGATGAAGGGCTTGAACAGTTCCAGCGCCATCAGCTTCGGCAAGCCGCACTGGTGCAGCTTGAGGGTCGGGCCCACGGTGATCACGGAACGACCGGAGTAGTCGACGCGCTTGCCCAGCAAGTTCTGACGGAAGCGACCGCTCTTGCCCTTGATCATGTCGGCCAGGGACTTGAGGGCACGCTTGTTGGCGCCCGTCATGGCCTTGCCGCGACGGCCGTTGTCCAGCAACGAATCCACGGCTTCCTGCAACATGCGCTTCTCGTTGCGCGCGATGATTTCCGGGGCCTTGAGCTCCAGCAGGCGACGCAGACGGCTGTTGCGGTTGATGACGCGGCGGTACAGGTCGTTCAGATCGGAGGTCGCGAAGCGGCCGCCGTCCAGCGGCACCAGCGGACGCAGGTCCGGCGGCAGCACGGGCAGCACTTCGAGCACCATCCATTCCGGCTTGATGCCGGATTTCTTGAAGGCTTCCAGCACCTTCAGGCGCTTGGCATTCTTCTTGACCTTCATCTCGGAACCGGTCAGGTCGCCACGCAGACGCTCGATCTCCATGTCGATGTCGATGCCCTGCAGCAGATCCTTGATGCCCTCGGCGCCCATCTTGGCGGTGAACTCGTCACCATATTCCTTGACCTTGGCGTCGTAGTCATCCTCGGACATGATGCTGAACTTCTTCAGCGGGGTCATGCCGGGGTCGGTCACCACATAGGCTTCGAAATACAGCACGCGCTCGATGTCGCGCAGCGTCATGTCCAGGACCAGGCCCAGACGCGACGGCAACGACTTCAGGAACCAGATGTGGGCGCAGGGCGCAGCGAGGTCGATGTGACCCATGCGCTCGCGACGCACTTTGGTCTGCGTGACTTCAACACCGCACTTCTCGCAGATGACGCCGCGATGCTTGAGGCGCTTGTACTTGCCGCACAGGCACTCGTAGTCCTTGATGGGCCCGAAGATCTTGGCGCAGAACAGACCGTCGCGCTCAGGCTTGAAGGTACGGTAGTTGATGGTCTCGGGTTTCTTCACCTCGCCGAAAGACCAGGAACGGATCTTCTCGGGCGAAGCCATGCCGATCTTGATGGCATCGAAATGCTCATCCGGCGTGAACTGCTTGAACAGGTCGAGTAGTGATTTCATGTGACTCTATCCCTTCAAATTAAGAGCGTTCCAGTTCAATGTCGAGGCCCAGGGAACGGATTTCCTTGACCAGCACATTGAACGATTCCGGCATGCCCGCTTCGATGGCGTGCTCGCCCTTGACAATGTTTTCGTAGACCTTGGTACGGCCTTGCACGTCGTCGGACTTGACGGTGAGCATTTCCTGCAGCGTGTAGGCGGCACCATAAGCCTCCAGTGCCCAGACCTCCATCTCGCCGAAACGCTGACCACCGAACTGCGCCTTGCCGCCCAGCGGTTGCTGGGTCACGAGCGAGTACGGGCCGGTCGAACGGGCGTGCATCTTGTCGTCCACCAGGTGGTGCAGCTTCAAGAAGTGCATGTAGCCCACCGTCGTGGTGCGCTCGAAGGCGTCGCCCGTACGGCCGTCATACAGCTGCGCCTGGGTACGGGTGGCGGTCAGGCCCTTGGCCTTGGCAACGTCATCCGGATAGGCCAGCTTGAGCATGTCGCGGATTTCCTGTTCGGAAGCGCCATCAAACACCGGCGTGGCAAAGGTCATGCCGGTCGTCAGGTTGGCAGCCATTGCCAGCACCTGCTCGTCGCTCAGAGTGGAGAGGTCTTCCTTGTGGCCGGAGCTGTTGTAGACCTTGTCCATGTAGGCGCGCAACTCGGCCACCTTGGCTTCGGCTTGCAGCATGTCACCGATGCGCTGGCCGATGCCCTTGGCGGCCCAGCCCAAATGGACTTCCAGCACCTGGCCCACGTTCATGCGCGAAGGCACGCCCAGCGGGTTGAGGACGATGTCGGCCGGCGTACCGTCCGCCATGTGCGGCATGTCTTCGACCGGCACGATCTTCGACACCACACCCTTGTTGCCGTGACGGCCGGCCATCTTGTCGCCCGGCTGCAGACGGCGCTTGACGGCCAGGTAGACCTTGACCATCTTGAGCACGCCAGCAGGCAACTCGTCACCTTGCGTCAATTTCTTGCGCTTTTCCTCGAAAGCCAGGTCGAAGCTGTGACGCTGCTGCTCGATCGAGTTCTTGATGCTCTCGAGCTGGCTGGCCACCTCGTCATCGGCCGGACGAATGTCGAACCAGTGGAACTTCTCGACGCTGGCCAGATAGGCCTTGTCGATCTTCGTGCCCTTGGCCAGCTTGTTCGGGCCGCCATTGGCGACCTTGCCGTTGAGCAACTTCTCGATACGGTCGAACGCGTCGGCTTCGACGATGCGCAGCTGGTCGTTCAGGTCCAGGCGGAAACGCTTCAGCTCGTCGTCGATGATCTGCTGGGCGCGCTTGTCGCGTTGGATGCCTTCGCGGGTGAACACCTGCACGTCGATCACGGTTCCTTGGGAACCCTGGTCCACGCGCAGCGAGGTGTCCTTCACATCGGAAGCCTTCTCGCCGAAGATGGCGCGTAGCAGCTTCTCTTCCGGCGTCAGCGTGGTCTCGCCCTTGGGCGTCACCTTGCCCACCAGCACATCTCCCGGCTGCACTTCGGCGCCAACGTAGATGATGCCGGACTCGTCCAGACGGTTGAGTTGCTGTTCGCTCAGGTTCGGAATGTCGCGCGTGATTTCCTCGGCGCCCAGCTTGGTGTCGCGCGCCATCACCACGAGCTCTTCGATATGAATCGAGGTGTAGCGGTCATCGGCCACCACGCGCTCAGAAATCAGGATCGAGTCCTCGAAGTTGTAGCCGTTCCACGGCATGAAGGCGATCAGCATGTTCTGGCCGATGGCGATTTCGCCCAGGTCAGTCGATGCACCGTCAGCAATCACGTCACCCTTGGCCAGCTTGTCGCCCTTCTTGACGATGGGGCGCTGGTGAATGTTGGTGTTCTGGTTGGAACGCTGGTACTTGATCAGGTTGTAGATGTCCACACCCACTTCACCCGCCACGGCTTCGGCGTCATTGACGCGCACCACGATACGGGTGGCATCGACATAGTCAACCACACCACCACGGTTGGCGGTCACCACGGTACCCGAGTCCACCGCAGCCACACGCTCGATACCGGTGCCGACCAGCGGCTTTTCCGGACGCAGCACAGGCACAGCCTGACGCGACATGTTGGCGCCCATCAGCGCGCGGTTGGCGTCATCGTGCTCCAGGAACGGAACCAACGAGGCCGCCACCGAGACGATCTGTGCCGGCGACACGTCCATGTACTGGATGCGCTCGGCACCGCACAGGATGGATTCACCCTTTTCACGCGCGGACACCAGCTCGCCGGTCAGGCGGCCTTCCTTGTCCAGCGTGGCATTGGCCTGGGCGATGACGTACTTGCCTTCCTCGATGGCCGACAGGTAGTCAATCTGGTTGGTCACCTTGCCGTCCACCACGCGACGGTAGGGTGTCTCGATAAAGCCATACTCGTTCAGACGGGCGTACAGGGCCAGCGAATTGATCAGGCCGATGTTCGGGCCTTCCGGCGTTTCGATCGGGCAGACGCGGCCGTAATGCGTGACGTGCACGTCGCGCACCTCGAAGCCGGCGCGCTCGCGCGTCAGACCGCCCGGGCCCAGGGCCGAGACGCGACGCTTGTGCGTGATTTCCGCCAGCGGGTTGGTCTGGTCCATGAACTGCGACAGCTGGGACGCACCGAAGAACTCCTTGAGTGCCGCCGAAATCGGCTTGGAGTTGATCAGGTCGTGCGGCATCAGGGGTTCCTGCTCTGCCTGGCCCAGACGCTCCTTCACGGCCTTTTCGATACGGGCCAAACCGGCGCGGTACTGGTTTTCGGCCAGTTCACCGACGCAACGCACGCGGCGGTTGCCCAAGTGGTCGATGTCATAGACTTCGCCGCGACCATTGCGCAGATCCACCAGGATCTTGACCACGGCGAGAATGTCTTCGTTGGTCAGCACCATCGGACCGGTCGCCTCGGAGCGGCCCATCTTGGCGTTGAACTTCATGCGACCGACGCGCGACAGATCGTAGGTATCGGGGTTGTAGAACAGGCGCTGGAACAAGGCCTGCACGGCGTCTTCGGTTGGCGGCTCGCCGGGACGCATCATGCGGTAGATGGCCACGCGGGCAGCAAACTCGTCGGTCGTCTCATCGGTGCGCAGGGTCTGCGAGATGTAGGCGCCTTGATCGAGTTCGTTGGTGTAGATGCATTGCAGCTCTTGCACGCCGGCGCTGCGCAGCTTCTTCAGCAGCGCTTCGGTCAGCTCGTCATTGGCCTTGGCAATGATCTCGCCGGTATCGCCATCCACGACGGCACGTGCAACCACGCGACCGATCAGGAAATCTTCCGGCACGCTGATGTGCGTCGTGCCGGATTGCTCCAATTCACGGGTATGGCGTGCCGTGATGCGCTTGTCCTTGGCTACCACGACCTTGCCGCTCTTGTCGGTGATGTCGAATCGCGCCACTTCGCCACGCAGGCGCTCAGCCACGAACTCCATCTGCGCGCCGCTGTCCATCAGGCGGAAGTTGTCGTTGACGAAGAAGTTCGCCAGGATGGACTCGGGGTTCAGGCCGATGGCCTTGAGCAGGATGGTGACCGGCATCTTGCGACGGCGGTCAACGCGGAAGTACAGCAGGTCCTTCGGATCGAACTCGAAGTCCAGCCAGGAGCCACGGTAAGGAATGATGCGGGCCGAGAACAGCAGCTTGCCCGAACTGTGGGTCTTGCCCTTGTCGTGCTCGAAGAACACGCCCGGCGAGCGGTGCAACTGGGACACGATCACACGTTCCGTGCCATTGATGATGAACGAGCCCTTGGTCGTCATGAGCGGCACTTCGCCCATGTAGACCTCTTGCTCCTTGACTTCCTTCACGACCTTGTTGGACGGGGTGGAGGACTCGCGATCGTAAATGATGAGCTGCACCTTGGCGCGCACGGCCGAGGCAAAGGTCAGACCGCGTGTCTGGCATTCGCGCACGTCGAATGCAGGCTTGGCCAGGTTGTACTCGATGAATTTCATCTCGACAAAACCATTGTGCGAGACGATCGGGAAAGCTGCCTCGAAAGCGGCCTGAAGACCTTCCGGTGTACGTTTATTAGGGCTCACGTCAGCTTGCAAGAAGGCTGTGTAAGCGTCCTTTTGCATCTGCAGGAGGTAGGGAATTTCGAGCACGCTGTCGCGGCTGCCGAAACTTTTGCGAATCCGCTTGCGTTCGGTATAGGTGTAAGCCATGAGATCTCCGGGCTATGAGGTCTTTGGCGACTGACGCGCCAGCATCACGCTGGCAGGCTTGGTGGTTGGCCGCTACCAACCAATGGCGGACGGCCGCGCATTGCACGCGGCCCGAACCAAGGCACCTTCTGCAGTCGGGTCAGAAGGCACTCAAAAATCGTCTTGGAGGGCTTTTCCATCAACCTTGCGGTCTTACGGCCAAGCCGGTCCAAGCCGGCTTTTGGGTGCGCTCTGTAAGCGCCAAAGGCTGGAGGCCTTTACAGGCACTCCAGCCTTCGAGCAAAGTCGAATTACTTGAGTTCGACCTTGGCGCCGGCTTCTTCCAGCTTCTTCTTGGCAGCTTCGGCATCAGCCTTGGACAGGCCTTCCTTGACAGCCTTGGGAGCACCGTCCACCAGGTCCTTGGCTTCCTTCAGGCCCAGGCCGGTGATTTCACGCACTGCCTTGATGACCGACACCTTGTTGGCGCCAGCATCAGCCAGAACCACGTTGAACTCGGTCTTCTCTTCGGCAGCAGCAGCGCCACCGCCACCGCCAGCAGCAGCAGGAGCAGCCATCGCAGCAGCGCTCACACCAAATTTCTCTTCGATGGCTTTCACCAGGTCGTTGAGTTCCATGACCGTCATGCTGTCGAGCGCGGTCAAAAATGCGTCTTTATCGAATGCCATTTTGATTTCCTAACAATTGGTTAACAAGTGTGCTGCACGCTCAAGCGGCAACAGCTTCGCCTTCGCCTTTTTTGGCCGCCAGGGCACCCAGCACCACGGCGGTACGGGACATCGGCGACATCAACAAACCACACAGCTGAGCCAGCAAAACTTCCTTGGACGGGATGCTTGCCAGCTGCTTGACGCCGTTCACGTCCAGGGCTTTACCGCCATATGCGCCACCACGGATCACCAACTTGTCATTGGTTTTCGCGAAGTCAGCCACCACTTTCGCAGCAGCCACGGCATCGACAGAGAAGCCATAGATCAGCGGACCGGTCATCTGGTCGGCCACAACCTCGAACGAACTACCGGCAACAGCACGACGGGCCAGGGTGTTCTTCAACACACTCAGGCTCACACCAGTGCTGCGAGCGGTCGCGCGCAGTTTGGTCATGTCAGCGACCGTGATACCACGGTATTCCGCCATCACGAGCGTTTGAGCTTTAGCGGCGAGGTCGGTCACTTCGGTGATGACCGCTTCTTTCTCACTGCGATTCAGACTCAAGGTCTACTCCTTCAAAATGTGCCTTCGGGACAATCCCTGAGGCACGCCTCATTGCAGCGACCAACTGTTTACGGAACTCATTCCATCTGCAGCGGGATCGCCATCTGCGTTGGCAGAGCCCTGGGGCGAACCCCACAGCTCACGGATTAAGTGCAACCTGCACACCAACGGTCTTGGATGACCCGCCCCGTCTTGCAACGGAAGCGGCCCACCACTCCAGCCGGCCGTTTCCAGCCGACCAAATCTTTGCGATTACGCCGCGATGGTCTGGGTGTCCACACGGACACCAACACCCATCGTGGACGACACCGCCACTTTGCGCAAATACACGCCCTTGCTCGAAGCCGGCTTGGCCTTGTTCAGTGCATCGACCAGAGCAGCCAGGTTGCCCTGCAGCTTCTCGGTGTCGAAGGAACGACGGCCGATGGTGCTGTGCACGATACCCGCCTTGTCGACGCGGAACTGCACCTGACCTGCCTTGGCGTTCTTCACAGCCGTGGCCACGTCGGGGGTGACGGTACCGACCTTCGGGTTCGGCATCAGGCCGCGCGGACCGAGGATCTGACCCAGCGTACCGACAACGCGCATGGCATCCGGCGCAGCAATCACCACGTCGAAAGGCATGTCGCCAGCCTTGACCTGGGCAGCCAGATCGTCCATGCCGACCACGTCAGCGCCAGCAGCCTTGGCTTCTTCAGCCTTGGCGCCCTGGGCAAACACAGCCACACGCTTGGTCTTGCCGGTACCGTTGGGCAGCACGACAGCGCCACGCACCACCTGGTCAGACTTTTTGGCATCAATGCCGAGCTGAACAGCCACGTCGATGGACTCATCGAACTTGGCGTTGGCACACTCCTTCACGATGCCCAGAGCATCGGCCAGGGCGTACAGCTTGTTGCTGTCAACCTTGCCCTGCAGTGCTTTTTGTTTCTTGGTGAGCTTGGCCATTTACACGCCCTCCACATTCACGCCCATCGAACGGGCAGAACCAGCGATGGTACGAACAGCAGCATCCAGGTCAGCTGCCGTCATGTCCTTCATTTTGGTCTTGGCGATTTCCTCGAGCTGGGCGCGAGTGATCTTGCCGACCTTGTCGGTATGCGGCTTGCTTGAGCCCTTGTCGAGCTTGATGGCCTTCTTGATCAGAACCGCTGCAGGCGGTGTCTTGATCACGAACGTGAAGCTCTTGTCCGCAAAAGCAGTGATCACCACCGGCAGCGGCAGACCCGGCTCAACGCCTTGGGTCTGGGCGTTGAACGCCTTGCAGAACTCCATGATGTTCAAACCGCGCTGGCCCAGAGCGGGACCAATCGGCGGCGACGGATTGGCCTTACCAGCCGGCACTTGCAGCTTGATAAAACCGACGATTTTTTTCGCCATGCTTTTCTCCTTGCGGGTCTAACGCCTTGGCAATCTGCCGCAGCTCCCCGGGGTTAACGACTCACTTCTTACATTCGCGCCGAGTCGAAAAGCGCGACATCCAAAATCGACGCTCAGGTCTTCTCGACCTGAGAGAACTCCAGCTCCACCGGCGTCGAACGACCAAAGATCGTGACCGCCACGCGCAGCTTGTTCTTCTCGTAATTGACCTCTTCCACCGACCCATTGAAATCGGTGAACGGACCTTCCTTGACGCGGACCAGCTCCCCAACCACGAACTCCACCTTGTGGCGCGGCTTGTCGGAACCTTCCTGCATCTGGTTGACGATCTTCATGACCTCTTCTTCAGAGATCGGTGCCGGGCGATTCTTTGCACCACCGACAAAACCGGTGACCTTGTTGGTGTGCTTCACCAAGTGCCAGCTGTCATCGTCCATGATCATCTCGACCAGCACGTAACCCGGGAAGAACTTGCGTTCCGTGGTGCGCTTCTGGCCATTCCGGATCTCGACCACTTCCTCCATCGGAACAAGAATGCGGCCAAACTTGTCCTGCATGCCGGCACGGTTGATGCGCTCGATGATGTTGCGCTCAACCGCCTTCTCCATGCCCGAATAGGCATGAACCACATACCAGCGCATGTCCGGGTTGGACGGCTTGGCCGCCAGCACCTGGGATGCCGAAGTTTCTACAACATCAGTCATTATTTCTTCCACCCCAGAATCAAATCGTAGAACACCCACTCAAGCGTCTTGTCGGTAAACCAGAGGAACAAAGCCATCAGCACGACAAAACCGAACACATAGGCCGTCATCTGGATCGCCTCTTTGCGCGCCGGCCAGACCACCTTGCCGACCTCGCGCCAGGCATCCCGCCCAAACGCCATCAACTGACGGCCCGCCTCAGCAGTGAAAAACACCACCACCGCAGCAACCACCCCCGCCAGCAGCGCCCCCCACTGCAACAGAGCGCCTTGCTTACCCAGCAGGTAGAAAGCCGCCAGACCCGCAATCAGCAGGACGACCGCTGCAGCCAGCTTGGCCTTATCAGCCCCACCGCCGACCGTTTCAACTTGTGACGTTGCCATGTTTACCCAATTCTGCGCGTTCGCATCTCAATAACACCAGCACCCTTAGACGCTGAAGCCCGCCATGGTGATGGCGGGCTTTCAACTCACCCCTGACGGATGAATCAGGTGGCAGGGGCAGTAGGAATCGAACCTACAACCTTCGGTTTTGGAGACCGACGCTCTGCCAATTGAGCTATACCCCTACAAAACCA
>NZ_BCWP01000049.1 GCF_001592265.1 Curvibacter delicatus NBRC 14919
AAGCCCAGTGAGCGACTACCTAGCGCAAGCCCAAGCAGAAACAGTACATCAGACCCCGGTGAGTGGGATGAGATGGACTCATATTGGTGGTTGAAAGAGCGCAAGGGAGAAGGTTTCCCCGAATCTGTCTATGAGCAGACTCTTTGCCAGGAGAGCGGGTACAAGGTGACGCTGCTTTCCTATTAGTGAAGAGAGGGCTCTTACAGCGGGCCAGCCCGTAGGAGCGATAGCTACCTACGTCGGCGCTTGCGCGGCCAGCTTTTCCACCGATTACGAGCATAGCTACGCGTAAACGGTGGAAAAACTGGGTAGGTAGCATTCATCCGGGCTCAAGTTATTGTGCAAAAGGCTCAAGTTGAAATGCAAACGACATTCCTGCTTGGCCGGTTCCTTGTTGTTCCTGTGTAACTAATTTCGTGTAAAAATGGAAACTAAATTACAAAGGAGATGAACATATGACGCGTCGTGCGACCAAGATTGTTGCCACCCTCGGCCCCGCTTCCAGTGATCCGGCCCTGCTCGAACAGATGATCCGTGCCGGGGTCAATGTGGTGCGCCTGAACTTCAGCCACGGCAAGGCACAGGACCACATTGACCGCGCCCGCCTGGTGCGGGAAGCGGCGGCCCGCGCCGGCCGCGAAGTGGCCATCATGGCCGACCTGCAGGGCCCGAAGATCCGCGTCGGCAAGTTTGCCGATGGCAAGGTCATGCTGGAAACCGGCCAGAAATTCATTCTTGATGCCACGCGCACCGAACCGGGTGATGCGACGGCCGTGGGCCTGGACTACAAGGAACTGCCGCGCGATGTGAAGGCCGGCGACGTGCTGCTGCTCAACGACGGCCTGATCACCATGAAGGTGGAGGCCGTCAAGGGCGAGGCGGTGCATGCCGTGGTGACCATGGGCGGTGAGCTGTCCAACAACAAGGGCATCAACAAGAAGGGTGGCGGCCTGACCGCGCCGGCCCTGACCGCCAAGGACATGGAAGACATCAAGACCGCGATGAGCTTCCAGGCCGACTACGTGGCGGTGAGCTTCCCGCAGAACGCCACCGACATGGAAATGGCGCGCCAGCTGTGCAATGTGGCGGCCGCCGAGTACAACCACAAGCCGCACCTGATCGCCAAGATCGAGCGCGCCGAGGCGATTCCGAAGCTGGAGGAAATCCTGCGTGCCAGCGACAGCATCATGGTGGCGCGCGGTGACCTGGCGATCGAAGTGGGCAACGCCGCCGTGCCGGCGCTGCAAAAGCGCATGATCCGCATGGCGCACGAGATGGACAAGACGGTGATCACCGCGACCCACATGATGGAGTCGATGATCAACAACCCGATGCCCACGCGCGCCGAGGTGAGCGACGTGGCCAACGCGGTGCTCGACGGCTCCGATGCCGTGATGACCTCGGCCGAAACGGCGGCCGGCAAGTTCCCGCTGGAAACGGTGGTCGAGATGGCCAGTGTCTGCGTGGCCGCCGAGGCGGCGGAAGACGTGGCGCTGGATGCCGACTTCAGTGGCAAGACTTTCACCCGCATCGACCAGTCCATCGCCATGGGGGCGCTGTTCACGGCCCACCACCTGGGCGCCAAGGCCATCGTGGCCTTGACCGAGAGCGGTTCCACCGCCTTGTGGATGAGCCGCCATCGTGTGCACATTCCGATCTATGCGCTGACCTCCAAGGTGGCGACGCAGCGCAAGATGGCGCTGTACCGCAACGTGACGCCGCTGCTGATGGACACCAGTGCCGACCGCGACACCGCCCTGCGCGATGCCGAACAGCACCTCAAGGCGCGCGGCATCATGCAGCCGGGCGACATCTACGTCATCACTTGCGGCGAACCCATGGGCTCACCGGGTGGCACCAACATGCTGAAAATCTGCCGCGTTTCCTGAGTCCCGCGGGCGCCCCGCAGCGGTGCCTGCGAGGGCAACGAAGGGGAGCTGTTTCGCCGCCGGGCCGTCCCAAGGCGAAACGCGGCCCCCTCGGGGGGCAGCGAACGACACGCAGTGCGTGAGCGTGGGGGCCATATTTCCAGCAGGTAAAATCGGTGGCAGTTACCAACCAGTTACCAACTTCCCTGGGGATATCACATGGCACTCGTTTCGATGCGCGAGCTGCTGGACCATGCGGCGGCCAACGGCTACGGCATTCCGGCTTTCAACGTCAACAATCTGGAGCAGGTCCAGGCCGTGATGGCCGCGGCCGACGAAGTCGGTGCCCCGGTCATCCTGCAGGCCAGCGCCGGTGCCCGCAAATACGCCGGTGAGTCTTTCATCAAGCACCTGATCCAGGCCGCTTGCGAAGCCTACCCGCACATCCCGCTGGTGATGCACCAGGACCACGGCACCAGCCCCAAGGTCTGCCAGGGCGCCATCGAGCTGAACTTCGGCTCGGTGATGATGGACGGCTCGCTGATGGAAGACGGCAAGACCCCGGCCTCCTTCGACTACAACGTCGACGTGACGCGCAAGGTGGTCGAGATGGCGCACAAGGTTGGCGTCACCGTGGAAGGCGAGCTGGGCTGCCTGGGTAACCTGGAGACCGGTGATGCCGGCGAGGAAGACGGCATCGGCGCCGCGGGCAAGCTGGACCACAGCCAGATGCTGACCGACCCGGAAGAAGCCGCCCAGTTCGTCAAGGCCACCCAGCTCGACGCGCTGGCGATTGCCATCGGCACCAGCCACGGGGCCTACAAGTTCAGCCGTCCACCCACGGGCGACATCCTGGCCATCAGCCGCGTGAAGGAAATCCACGCCCGCATCCCCAACACCCACCTGGTAATGCACGGTTCTTCTTCCGTGCCGCAGGAGCTGCTGGCCATCATCAACCAGTACGGCGGCAAGATGAAGGAAACCTACGGCGTGCCGGTGAAGGAAATCCAGGAAGCCATCAAGTACGGTGTGCGCAAGATCAACATCGACACCGACATCCGCCTGGCCATGACCGGCGCCGTGCGCAAGTTCCTGGCCGAGAACCCGGACAAGTTCGATGCCCGCGAGTGGCTCAAGCCGGCGCGCGAGGCGGCCAAGCAGGTCTGCAAGGCGCGCTACCTGGAATTCGGCTGCGAAGGCCAGGGCGGCAAGATCAAGGGCGAGACCCTGCAGGTGATGGCAACCAAGTACGCCAAGGGTGAACTGGCCCAGCTGGTGAAATAAGCCGCTCCAACCCATTCTTGCGATAATCACAGGCCCGGCGCTGGTGCGCCGGGCTTTTCTTTTTCAAGTCCCATCATGACCTCTGCCCTGCATACTTCCAGCCTGACTTCCCTGCCCCTGCTCGCACGCGGCAAGGTGCGCGACAACTACGCCGTGGGTGACGACCGCATCCTGATGGTGGCGTCCGACCGCATCAGTGCCTTTGACGTCATCATGGGCGAGCCGATTCCGGGCAAGGGCGAGTTGCTGACGCAGATGGCGCTGTTCTGGTTCGGCCAGCTGGGCCACATCTGCCCGAATCACCTGACCGGCGAGGCGCCCGAGAGCGTGGTGACGCCGGCCGAGGTGGCGCAGGTCAAGGGTCGCTCCATGCTGGTCAAACGCCTGAAGCCGATTCCGGTGGAAGCGGTGGTGCGCGGTTACCTGGCCGGTAGTGGTTGGGCTGAGTACCAGGCTGGCCAGTCGGTCTGCGGCGTCAAGCTGCCGGCCGGCCTGCAGAACGCCAGCAAACTGCCCGAGCCGATCTACACGCCGGCGGCCAAGGCCGAGGTGGGCGAGCACGACGAGAACATCACGTTCGAGAAGACGGTGGAGATGATCGGGCTGGATCTGGCGACCCGCATCCGCGACATTTCCATTGCCATCTACAAGGCGGCTAGCGAGATCGCGCTGGCCAAGGGCATCATCATTGCCGACACCAAGTTCGAGTTCGGCCTCGACAAGGATGGCGCGCTGGTGCTGATGGACGAGGTGCTGACGCCCGATTCGTCGCGCTACTGGCCGGTGGAAGGCTACAAGGTTGGCGCCAACCCGCCGAGCTACGACAAGCAGTTCCTGCGCGACTGGCTGGAGACCGCCACCGTGGACGGCAAGCCCTGGGGCAAGACGGCGCCGGCGCCGAAGCTGCCGGCCGAGGTGATCGAGAAGACCGCCGCCAAGTACCGCGAAGCGCTGACGCGTCTGACCGCCTGAACAGTGCCCGCCCGCCGTGCGGGCATGTAGTAGCGGAGTAACACCCGCGGGGGCAGAACTGCAGAAACAATGGTCCGCCAAAACCTATTTCAAGGAGACCAACATGGCGGGCAAGAAGATTCTGATGATCTGCGGTGACTACTGCGAAGACTACGAAACCATGGTGCCGTTCCAGGCGCTGCTGGCGGTGGGGCACACGGTGCACGCCGTCTGTCCCGACAAGGTGGCGGGCGACCATATCAAGACGGCGATCCACGACTTCGAAGGCGCCCAGACCTACAGTGAGAAACCCGGGCACAACTTCACGCTGAACACGACTTTTGCCGACGTGAAACCGGCCCAGTACGACGCGCTGGTGCTGCCCGGTGGCCGTGGGCCGGAATACCTGCGCAACAACGCTGCCGTGGTGGCCATGGTCAAGCATTTCTTCGAGGCCGGCAAACCGGTGGCGGCGATCTGCCATGCGGCCCAGTTGCTGGCCGGGGCCGGGGTGCTGAGCGGGCGCAGCTGCTCGGCCTATCCGGCCTGCCGTGCCGAGGTGGAGCTGGCCGGCGGCACCTATGTCGACATTCCCGTGGACCAGGCGCACACCGACCGCAACCTGGTGTCGGCACCGGCCTGGCCGGCCCACCCGGCCTGGATCGCCCAGTTCCTGGCGGTGCTGGGCACCCGCATCACGCACTGATGCCGCATTGACGCCGAGGCCGCGTTGGTCGCATGATGTGCGGCCAACGCGACGGAGACAAACCATGTGCCAGGTTTTTATCAGCGCCGATCCGGTGCTTTACCAGAGCCGCGCCCGCTCCGTGCGTCTGCACGGCGTGGCCACCAGCATCAAGCTGGAGAACCTGTTCTGGCAGGTGCTGGAGGAGATTGCACGGCGTGACGGCATGAGCGTGCCGCAGCTGTGTGCCAAGCTGCACGACGAATTGATCGAGGAATGCGGCAGCGTGGACAACTTCGCCTCGTTCCTGCGCGTCTGCTGTGGCCGGTACCTCGCGCTGCAGTTGTCAGGTGGCATTCCGCAGGATGTCTCGATTCCGATCAGCAGCCTTAATGCCGGGCAGGTGCTGGCCGCCGAGGGGCGTGCATCGGTGCATGAATTGCACTAGTGCCGAAAGGAATCAAGCGAACGGTCAGTTCAGCGCCATGCTGAGCTTGCGTCGGTAGCTTGATACCAGCGCCGCCTGTTCGTCTTCCTGCACCGTGGCGTGGCCGGCCAGCTCGATGCCGCCGGCGCTCTTGCCGCTCACCTCGGGGCCGGCCTTCGGCTTCGGCGGTGTCAGCAAGTCCAGGATGGCGATGAAGGTCTTGCGCGGGGCTTCCTCGTCCCATTTCTTGTCACGCATGATGATTTCCAGCAGCTCGTCCAGCGCGGCCAGCCACTCGTTGGCTGCCATCAGCACACGCGCCTTGGCGAAGCGGCTTTCGAAGTCGCGCTTGTTGGCTTCGATCTTCTGGTCGAACTGTGCCAGCGTCCACTGCCCGCGCGGGTCGCTGCTGACGAACTCCAGCGCATTCAGCCACTGCTGCAGCGCCTCGAAGCGCAAGGGCACCGGAATCTGCGCCAACGCCGGGGCCAGCGCACCGGCGGCTTCGGCCAGATGGCCGGTGCCGATCAGCAGTTTGACGTAGTCGTAGCGCATCTCGTCATTGGCCGGCTCGGCGGCTACCGCTGCGGCCATGCGCGCCAGCGCGCCGGCAACGTCGCCCGTTTCCAGCGGATCCGGCGTTTCCGGTTCATCCATGACCGCGTGCGCCTGGCCGTCGGCCGGGATGTGCTTGTCCAGGAATTCGCGCAGCTTGCCTTCCGGCAACGCGCCCATGAAGCCATCCGCCGGCTTGCCGCCGATCATCAGCACGCAGGTCGGGATGCTGCGGATACCGAAAGCACCGGCCAGTTCCTGCTGCTCGTCGGAGTTGATCTTGGCCAGCACAAAACGGCCGTCGTACTCGGTTTCCAGCTTTTCCAGGATCGGGCCGAGTGCCTTGCACGGGCCGCACCAGGGCGCCCAGAAGTCGACCAGCACAGGCACAGACATGGAGGCCTGGATGACCTCGGTTTCGAAATTTTCGGTGGTGATGTCGATCATTTGGGGCAGCTCGGGGCAAAAAAGTAAAATTCAGTTCTGATCATTTGCGGGACGGACGGCTGCACACAGCGGCCAGCTCTGTCCTCAACATTATGAAAACTCTCATTGGTGTGGTCATGGGTTCCAGTTCCGACTGGGACACCATGCAACAGGCAGTCCAGATTCTCCACCACTTTGGCATCGGGCACGAAGCCCGCGTGGTGTCGGCGCACCGCATGCCCGACGACATGTTCGCCTACGCCGAAGCCGCCGCCGGGCGCGGCCTGAAAGCCATCATTGCCGGTGCCGGCGGTGCTGCCCACCTACCGGGCATGCTGGCAGCCAAAACCACGGTGCCGGTGCTGGGTGTGCCGGTGCAGAGCAAGGCGCTGTCGGGCGTCGATTCGCTGCACAGCATCGTGCAGATGCCCAAGGGCATTCCGGTGGCCACCTTCGCCATCGGCCCGGCGGGTGCTGCCAATGCCGCCCTGTTCGCCGTGGCCATGTTGGCGAACGACGACCCGGCCCTGCGTGCCAAGCTGGCAGCCTTCCGCGCCGAGCAGACCGAAGCTGCGCGTGCCATGACCTTGCCGCCCGCGCTATGAAGGGCGGCCCTATCCTTCCCGGTTCGCTGGTCAACGGCCAGCCCGCCACGCTCGGCGTCATGGGCGGCGGCCAGCTCGGCCGCATGTTCGTTCAGGCCGCGCAACGCATGGGTTATTTCACGGCGGTGCTCGACCCCGATCCGGCCAGCCCGGCCGGCCTGGTGAGCCATCACCACATCCAGACCGGTTACCTCGACGAGCAAGGCCTGGCGCAGCTGATGCAGCGCAGCGCCGCCATCACCACCGAATTCGAAAACGTGCCGGCGCCCGCACTGCGCACACTGGGCGCGCAGCGCCCGGTGGCGCCGGCGGCCGATGCCGTGGCCATCGCGCAGGACCGCGCGCAGGAGAAAGCCCACTTCACCCGCTGCGGCGTGCCAGTGGCGCCTTATGCCGTGATTGAAACGCCGGAGCAACTGGCTGCGGTGAAGGATGAGTTGCTGCCCGGCATCGTCAAGACCACGCGCCTCGGTTACGACGGCAAGGGCCAGATCCGCGTCAAGACGCGTGCCGAGCTGGCGGCGGCCTGGGACGAGCTCAAGCATGTGCCCTGCGTGCTGGAGAAGATGCTGCCGCTGAAACTGGAGTGCTCGGTCATCGTGGCGCGCGGCTGGGACGGCGCTTGCGTCAACTTTCCGGTGCAGCGCAATCTGCACCGCGACGGCATCCTGGCCGTGACCGAGGTTTATGAAGGAAATCTGCCACCTGCCCTTGCCGAACAAGCGGTAGCAGCTACGAAATCAATAGCAAATGGCCTGCAGTACGTCGGCGTGCTGTGCGTCGAGTTCTTCGTGCTGCAGGACGACACGCTGATCGTCAACGAGATGGCACCGCGCCCGCACAACAGCGGTCACTACACGCTCGATGCCTGCGACCAGTCGCAGTTCGACCTGCAGGTGCGCACGCTCGCCGGCCTGCCGCTGGTGCAGCCGCGCGCCTACGGCCCGTCCATCATGCTCAACCTGCTGGGCGATGTCTGGCTGGCCTTCAACAATGCGCCGCCCTGGGACCAGGTGCTGGCCCTGCCCGGCACGCACCTGCACCTGTATGGCAAGCTCGATGCCAAACCCGGCCGCAAGATGGGCCACCTCAACATCACCGGCAGCACGGTCGACGAGGTGCGGACCACGGCGCTGGCGGCGGCCAAGCTGCTCGATATTGAGCCTTTTTGAGTGCCGGGGTTCGCATGATCCTGGATGGACGCGACCCGGCCGCCATCGCCGCCGCCGCACAGGCGCTGCAGCGTGGCGAACTGGTCGGCCTGCCGACTGAAACCGTCTACGGCCTGGGCGCCGATGCCGCCAACGAGGCCGCGGTGGCCAAGATCTTCGCCGCCAAGGGTCGGCCCAGCGACCACCCGCTGATCGTGCACGTGGCCGACGCGACCGGCGTGGCCCATTTCGCATCCGATGTGCCTGCTTTTGCCCAGCAGTTGATGCAGGCTTTCTGGCCCGGTCCGCTCACCCTCATCCTGCCGCGCCGCCCCGAGGTGGGTGCGGCGGCGGCCGGCGGCCAGGACTCGATCGGCCTGCGCTGCCCGGCGCACCCGGTGGCACATGCGCTGCTGCTGGCGGCCCGGGCGCTGGGCGTGCACGGCGTAGCCGCACCCAGCGCCAACAAGTTCGGCCGCGTCAGCCCGACCACGGCTGCCCATGTGCAGAGCGAATTCGGCGGCGATCTGCTGGTGCTCGACGGCGGCGCCTGCGCAGTCGGCATCGAGTCCACCATCATCGACTGTACGCGCGGCGCGCCGGTGCTGCTGCGTCCGGGCCAGATCTCGCGCGACCAGGTACAGGCGGCCTGCGGCCTGAAACTGCTATCAAAAGAAGAGCTGGCTGCGCCGTCACCACGGGCTTCCGGGACGCTGGAGTCCCATTACGCGCCGAATGCCCAGGTGCGCCTGATGGACACCCGGGCCTTGCAGACGGCACTCGACATGCTGGGCCCGGATCTCAGGGGTCCGGCCACGATCGCGGTCTATGCACGCGCCGTGCTGCGGCTGCCGTCAAGCCAGGTGCTGTACCGGCGCATGCCGGACGATGCCGCCGCCGCCGCGCAGCAGCTGTTTGCCGTGTTGCGCGACTTCGACGCCCAGGGCGTCAAACTGATCTGGATCGAGCCGCCGCCCGACACGCCGGCGTGGGAAGGCGTGCGCGACCGTCTGACACGGGCCGCTGCTTGAGACATGCGTGTGAACAGGCCCTAGCCTGAATGGTGAAGCTGCGGCACCATTCAGCACCATGACGGCACTCGGCACGCTGATCGAAACCCACGGTTACTGGCTGCTCGCCTTGGGCTGTCTGCTCGAAGGGGAAACCGTGCTGCTGCTGGCCGGCTTCGCCGCGCATCGCGGCTACCTGGATCCGCTGGCCGTGCTCGCGGTCGCTTCGGCTGCCGGTTTTATGGGCGACCAGTTCTATTTCTGGCTCGGCCGCCGCCATGGTGCCGCCGTCCTGGCACGCTGGCCGGCGCTGCAGCAACGGGCGGACCGCGTGCACCGCTTGATCGATCGCCACCATGGGGCGATGATCGTTGCCATGCGATTCGCTTATGGACTGCGTATTGCCGGGCCGGTGCTGATTGGCACTTCGACGCTGCCGGCCTGGCGCTTTGCCGTGTTCAATGCCTTGGGTGCGGTGCTCTGGGCCAGTCTGGTTGGTGCGGTCGGTTGGGTGTTCGGCCAGGCCGCTGAAGCCGTTTTTTCAGAAGTCCGCCATGTCGAAGGCTGGCTGTTGCTGGGGCTGGCAGCGGCCGGTGCCTTGGCCTGGTGGCTGAGAAAACAAGGGAAGCATTGAGTCGCGCGCCGCCATGCTGAAACCCATCCGTTCCCTGCGTTTTCGCCTCAATGTGCGCCGCCTCGGTCCCGGCCTCATCACCGGCGCGGCGGATGACGATCCGAGCGGCATTGCCACCTACTCACAGGCGGGCGCGCAGTTTGGCTTCGCGCTGCTGTGGACCGTGGTCTTCACCTTGCCGCTGATGGCGGCGATCCAGATGATCAGTGCGCGCATCGGCCATGTGACCGGCCACGGGCTGGCGGCCAACATCAAGCAAGCCTTCCCGCGCCCGGTGCTGCTGGCCATCGTCGGCCTGCTGTTGCTGGCCAACACGCTCAACCTGGCGGCCGACATCGCAGCCATGGCCGAGGCGCTGCGCCTGCTGCTGGGGGGGCCGTCGCAGGTCTATGCGGTCACCTTCGGCTTGCTGTGCCTGGTGCTGCAGGTCTTCCTGAGCTACCAGGTCTATGTGCGCTGGCTCAAGTGGCTGACGCTGGCGCTGCTGGCCTACGTGGCGGTGGTCTTCACATTGCGTATCGACTGGTGGCAGGTGGTCCAGCGACTGGTGTGGCCGCAGCTGCCGCTCGGCCGTGACGTCTTGCTGACCATCGTCGCCGTCTTCGGCACCACCATCAGTCCCTATCTGTTCTTTTGGCAGGCCGGGCAGGAGATGGAGGACGTGAACGTGGGGCCGAAACACGCGCACACGCTGGCGCAGGTGCGTCGCCACCTGCGCCGCATCCAGTGGGACACGCTGGTGGGCATGAGCTTCTCCAACCTGATCGCCTTTTTCATCATTTTGAGTACCGCCGCCACGCTGCACGCGGCCGGCGTGCGCGACATCCAGACCTCGGCCCAGGCCGCCGAGGCCTTGCGCCCGCTGGCGGGCGAGCTGACTTTTCTGCTGTTCAGCCTGGGCATCATCGGCACCGGCCTGCTGGCGGTGCCGGTGCTGGCCGGCTCGGCCGCCTACGCGGTGGCGGAGGCCGCCGGCTGGCAAGGCAGTCTGAGCCTGCGGCTGGACAAGGGCGAGGGGCGCGGTTTCTACGGCGTGGTGGCGCTGGCCACGTTGGGTGGCGTGGCGCTGTGTTTCACACCGATCGATCCCGTGCGTGCGCTGTTCTGGGCCGCGGTGCTCAACGGCGTGATCTCGGTGCCCATCATGGTGGTGATGATGCTGTTGGCGACACGGGCCGACATCATGGGCGGGCACGTGATCGGCCGGGGCCTGCGCTGGCTCGGCTGGCTAGCCACGCTGGCCATGGGCGGCACCGTGCTCACCATGCTGGTGACATGAGATGTGTTGTATCGAGCACACAAGATGCGTGTGAACCATGAGAAAGCAGCGGGCATGAGGATCCGGCGTGTCGAGATCACGATATCCTTCACGGCGGTGACAACCGGCTGCTTTTAACTTTTCGATTAGGGAGAGACTATGAAAATAAAGACGATTTTTGCCGTCGCATTGGCGTGCGCCTCAACAGTGGCGTTGGCCCAATCGCAAACTGCGACTCAGTCCCAGTGGTATTTCGGTATCTCGGCGGGTGCATCCAAATCCAATGTGCCTGATAGTGACGCGACGGTGATCGGGGCAACGACAAATTCGTACACGAATAACAACACCAGCACCGGCTACAAGGTCTCCGTGGGCAAACAGTTCAATCAGAACTTCGCGCTAGAGGTGGGCTACGTAGATCTGGGTAAGTTCGATGTCAAGAATACCGTCAATGGGGGGACGGGCACGGCCACTTCGACCAGCAAACACGCTGGTGTCACGGCCATGGCGGTCGGCATTGCACCTGTGTCGGAGCGCCTGTCGTTCATGGGCAAAATCGGTGTTATGGCTTCCAGTTCCAATTCGGAGATCGCACCGACCGGTTCGGTGACGGTTTCTGGTGCGCGGACCGCTACCGTATCGGAGGGCAACCTCGCCTATGGCTTGGGTGTCCAATATGACTTCGGCAAAAACTATTCCATGCGCGTTGAATACGACGTCTATGCCGGCTTGCGGGCAGCAGCAAACTGGGAGCGTCGAGACGTCAACCTGCTTAGCCTTGGGTTGATCGTGAAATTCTGACCTGGAGTTCTCGCCATTGAAACAAAAGGCCGGTTTTACCGGCCTTTTGTTTTGCCGCGTCAGTAGAGTTATTGGCGACTGAAATACAGCTTCATCACCAGGATGGCCGACGCCAGCGCCAGGGTGATGGCGTTGGCCACCACGACCGGCCAGGCGCCGATCAGCAGGCCGTAGACCAACCACAGGGCCACGCCGGCGGTGAAGGCGCTGTACATGCCGAGCGAAATGCCGCGCACATCGCGCGTGGTGAAGGTGTGCCACGCTTGCGGCACGAAGCTCAGGGTGGTCAGGCTGGCGGCAAGGTAGCCGATGTATTCGGTCAGTGGCATGGATGAACTTGTGCGGTTGGCGCAGTCCGACGCGCTCAGGTTTCGGGGTCGGGCACGGGGGTGGAGACGTCTGCCACCACGACACGGTTGCGGCCTTCGCTCTTGGCACGGTAGAGCGCGCGGTCGGCGCTGCGGATCAGCGCCTGCGGCGAGGTGCCATGGCCAGGGTAGCTGGAGAGGCCGATCGAGAGGGTGCCGTGGATGCGGAATTCGCCAAAGGCAATCGTCGTGGCGGCAAACCCCGATCGCCACTGCTCAGCCCGTTCCCGCGCCACAGCCAGCGGCATGTTGGGCAAGAGCAGCAGAAACTCCTCGCCGCCGAAACGGCAGACGATGTCAGCACTGCGGGCCTGGGTGTTGAGCGTGTCGGCGAGCTGTTTCAGTACTTCATCGCCGGCCTGGTGACCGTAGGTGTCGTTGATCTGCTTGAAGTGGTCCAGATCGATCAGCATCAGGCTCAGCGGGAGCCCTTCACGCTGGCAACGCGCCAGTTCGCGTTCCAAAGTGCTGTCCAGATAACGCCGGTTGTACAGGCCGGTGAGGGCGTCGCGGTTGGCCTGCTCGCTCAACTGCTTTTGCAGCATGTTGATTTCATCGAGCTGCTTTTGCAGCGCCTGTTCGTCGAGCTGCAACTGCTTGCGCACGCGGTGCAGCTGGTGGTTGCGCGTGTAGGCCACATTGGCCACGATCACCAGATAGAGCGTCAGGCCGATGATGCACAGCGCGGTGGTCGGCCAGTCGGTGGCAAGGGAAAAATGCAGGCCGCCGAAGGCGACCGCGAGCAGGACACCGACGGCAATGGCGGCGGCGGAATGGGTCATGGCCCAGGGGTCGCGGTAGAGCGCGTGGTTGATGGTGGTCGTGATGTACAGGGTGAAGGTGATCCACACAGGGAAACCGAGCGCAGCGGTCCAGATGCCGAACAGCAGGGAGTCGATGGTCAGGTTGTGCAGCTCGGCCAGCCGGGTGTCGCGCGCGCGGCAAGCGCGCCAATAGGCGACATGGGGATACACCATGAATTGAAGCACCAGCAGCGCCCACGCGTAGGGCCCGTACGGTGGAGTCTGGGTCCGCATGTGTGCGCCGAGAATGGCGAACAGCATGAGGTAGGACGCAATACGGTTGACGCGATTCAACCGGACGATCCAGTGCGGGGCCGTGTGGTTGGAGGGCGTCGCGTCCATGAGGGCGGTGCTTACTGGTCGTTCGCGGTCCACTCGATCAGCGCTTCGAGGGCGGGCCGCGCCGCGCCGGCGTTGGCATGGTTGGCCAAGGCCACCAGCACGTAGCGCCGGCCGCTGCGGCCGTCCACGAAACCGGCCATGGCGGTGACGTCGCGCAGGCTGCCGGTCTTGAGGTGGGCGCTGCCCTGGGCCCGGTTACGCACCCGGCGCAGGGTGCCGTCCACGCCGGTGATGGGCAGCGAGGATGCCAGCTCGGGCAGCAGCGGTGAGCGCCAGACATGCTGCAACAGCCTGGCCAGTGCCTGGGCCGAAATGCGCTCGCTGCGTGACAGGCCGGAGCCGTTGTCCAGCACCGGCAGGTCGTCGGCGCCGAAGCGCTCCTTCCACCAGCCCTGCAGCACCTCGCGCGAGGCGGCGTAGCTGCCGACGCCTTTTTGCGCCAGGCTCAGGGTGAGGAACAGTTGTTGCGCCATCACGTTGTTGCTGTATTTGTTGATGTCGCGGATCACCTCGGCCAGCGGCGGTGAAGCCAGCTCGAAGGCCGGTGCCAGCCCGGCCGGCACGGTGCCTTCGCGCACGCGGCCCTGCAGCTGGCCGCCCATCTCGCGCCACAGGCCTTCCACCGCGCGCACGGCGTAACTGGCCGGGTCGGCATAGGCCAGCGGCCAGACCTTCTCACCGCAGCTGGCCGGGTAACGGCCGGCGAAGCGGATGCGCGTCGGGTCGGACAGGTCGGCCCGCAGCGCGGCGCGGTAGTCGCCGCAATCGGTCTCGATCAGCGGCACATGCGTTTGCAGTTGCACGCCGGCCAGCGGCGGATCAAAACTCACATGGGCGGCATTGGAAGCGCGGTCGGGTACGAAGGTCATCACGACCGACTTGTAGTTCAGCAGCAGCGCATCCGGCGCGGCGTTGTAGGGGCGTAGGCGTTCGCCGTCGAACTCGCCGGGGTCGGGCGCCGCCACCTCGAAGGCGCTGCGGTCGAGCACGATGTCGCCGGCAATGGTCTTGATGTCCAGGCCTTGCAGACGGCGCAGCAGCAGCCACAGGCGTTCCATCACCAGCTTGGGGTCGCCCTGCCCCTTGAGGTAGACGTTGCCGTACAGCGTGCCGTTGCGCGCCGTGCCCTCCACATAGACCGGCGTGGTCCAGCTGTAGTTCGGCCCCAGGGTGTCGAGTGCGGCGAAGGTGGTCACCAGCTTCATGACCGAGGCCGGGTTCATCGGCACGCCGGGGCGGTGGCTCAGGCGTGCCGGTGCGCGGCCGTCCACGTCCACCACCAGCACGGCCAGGGCCTCGGCCGGCACCTTGGCGCGCGCCAAGGCAGCGTTGACTTCCGGCGGCAACCGGCTCTGCGCGCCGACTGTGCCCGCGGCGAGCAGCAACCCCAGCAGGGTGGCCGTCAGCAGGCGGTGGAGAGGGGAAATGCAGGCAGAGGGTGATGCGGGCATGGTGCGGACAGTCTAAGGCAATGCCGATAAGGCCCACAGCCCCTCATACGAAACGACCATCGGTGTGATGCTGCAAAGCTCGCGCTGGGTTTGCCAGACGTCAGCGCATCAGCGCCAGTTCCATTGCCCACATACAACCCCGCCACACGGTCGATGCCAGCAGCAGTTGGTACTGATGTTGCCCAGGGTGTTGCTGGCCTTGGCAGCGGGAATCATCACATTGAGGCTGCGCTTGGCGTGACAATTGCTATTGAATTAATAGCTATGTGCGCAATGAAGACGAGGACCATTGGGTGATTTGTGCTGAGTTTCAAGCGGGGAGGCTGGATGCGCGACGTGCGCGGCACCGGCCTTTACCGCAGCGGCGGGCGGTTTCTTCTGTAGTCAGCATGCGGCCCCGGTGGGGGTGATGAAACAGCGGGTTTGCGTGTTCATCAGCTCACCGAGCTGATACAGCGTTTGAAACCTTCGCGCAATGCGGCACTGAGATCGGCATCAGAAATAGTGACAGGCACGCATTGAATTTCTGGGCCGTTGTTAGATATGCCTGAATAGCTATCCAACGATTTATGGCGTGTTGGCTTGATTTCAATTTTTCCGTCCGCCACGCTGATCCAGCAACACAGCATGTTCTTGTACATGGCGCGCTTGGTTTTGTAGCCGTACTTTTGCATGGTTTCTCTTTCGCGATCTTCGCTAAGCTGATGAATCACCCTCGACTCAAAGAGTTTGATGAATTCCTGCGCACTGATTCTTTTGCTGCCCGCCAGGGCTAACCGCAGGGTTGCGCCCAAAGTTGCGTCGTCTACATCCGGAGCTAAAAAGAAGGGGTCAGGCTTTGTGCGCTGGATGTTTCGGGCGGAACTCCTGCTGAATGCAGCGAAGATGTTTGTGCTGCTCGCTGTCTGGGCAATAACCGGCGCAAGCCTATCCTGCAACTGGATGCAAACTATGCATGCTGGCCGGCGCCGAATCGCGCAATCAGGTTCCTACATGCCTGCGGAGCAAAAGACTTTGCCCATTCTTCAGTCCGCTGGAACTCCGGTTCCAATTCAGCAAGAGCCGTCGGAGACCATAGCGACCGCTGCGCTTCGAGCGGTAAGTGATCGGTCTCCGACTGGATAGCAACAAAGGCATCGAAATCGGGATCTCTATCAGCGATCCCGATCAACCGACTTTTGATAGCAAGCACCTGCACTGCCCCTTCAAAAAACGATTGTTTCCCATCCAACATCGCTTGAGCTAGGGACACCAATCGACTGCGCTCTAAAGTTTCTCCTTCGTTCATAGTGCGATGGTCCTCACTTCAACGGGATCGATTTCGGCTCTACAACCTGTCCGGTCACTGCATTTCGGTAGGCGTGGATTTCAAATTGCGATCCGTTCGCAACCGTATAACTTGAGCTGCTCACCTTACTCCAATCGCTGGCCTGACCGCCGTACTCCGAAACCAAGCGAGCCGCATCTCGCAAAGGAACGTTGGTCCCGTTAACTGCGGTCCGAATCGGCCACCGCCATCATGCAGTTTGGGGGGGCGTCGAAGATGGGGCGGTGGGTTTGGGGGGGATGGCCTGGCCCTCAGTTTGACAAAGCAAGTGTTACGAGTATCACTAGCTCGTTTCCAGCCAACAACCACAGCATGAGCGTCATCACGCAAACGGCCCAAAAACGTGCTAGTTGTCTGTTTCCACTGGCATAAGAAAAAGGACCGAATAAGGGGATAGTCCAGTCTTTCATGTAAGCCAACGGTCCGGCAGCGAGCCATGTACAAATCAATGCAGCAAGCAATCCATCTACCCATCCCTTCCGAGCTATCGTTGCACAGATCATGAATACCGCGACGAATGCGTTTAAGACAAACAGATAGCGTGTGATGGTTCTATTTTTCATTTTTCAACTCACTCATCGTTCTATCAACAAATGCTTGCCATCCTCCGGCTAAATCGACAGCTGCAACTAGTCTGTTGGAAAGTGCTTCAGAAAATTTGTACACGTTACTCAGATACTTTGCCGCACCTAATTGCAATCCCTCTTTAAAGGCCGCTGCAAGACCTTGATCTGAGATCAATCCAGAAATCAATGAGGTTGTTGGCCCAACATACCCGGCAATTGTTCCCACCACCCCCACCGGCGCAACAATCGTCCCCACCGTCGCCGCCGTATTGATGTCATCCATCACCTTCTTGTCCAACGCCCTCACATAAGCCTGCGTCCCCGCATCGCTCATGTCCAGATTGCCACCCGTCTTGACACACTCGGCTGTCGCACACGGGAAGTACTTCGGGCTGTAGCCCTTGCTGGTGGTGCTGTTGGCCAGCAGGTCGCTGCTGCTTTGCTGGCCGGCGGTGATGGCGATGTTGTTGCCGGCCGTGGCCGTCAGATTGCCGCCGGCCTGCACGCTGGCGGCACGGGCGTTCAAGGTAAGGGTGGCCATCTGCGCGGCCGTCAGGGCGATGCCCGGGCGCAGCTTGTGCTGCTGCGCGTAGGTGATGCCGGCGTTCATGAGGGCGCGGTACTGCTGCTCGTCGCTGGTGAAGTCGCCCAGGTCATGGCTTGGCGTATGTTGTTGCGCTCTTCGGGCGTGAAGCCTGTGTAGCCTTTGCTCTTGTCGCCTCCGGCGGCTCCCTTCAGAGAATCTCTCCCGGGCGCCGCCATTTGCTCTGCACTCGGCGTAATGCGCAGTGATTATCAAAACCCCCATCGGTTGAGCTTGGACTTATCAGGCTGCGGGTTTTCTCGCATTTGTCGGGGTAAGCGGCGTTCTTTGTAGTACTCCGACGCCCAGAACTCTTCATCAGTCATTCCTCCCTGCAAGAGACGTGCTAATTCAAAGAAAGGCTTCATCAGCTCAGGAAACGCCAACACGTCATCGAATATCTTGGCCCCACTTAAATAAATTGGCTCCTCCAACTCCTTGGCAATGCACAAGTCCAAGAGTGGCCCAAGTTGCTCCAACTCCTGGTCGATGATTTCTTTAAAGTAAGGAATGTCCCGATGTTTGAAGTTGAGCATCGCATGGCGAAGCTCCAATGCGCAACGTGCCAAGGCATCGTGATCCAGGCGGAACGGGGTTGCCATCATTGACCTCCAATCTTGACGTTGGTGAGTTTGGGCTCTGTCCATAAGCTGCGGTCAGGCACCAGGGTTTGTGTGGCGTTCCCTACTGCTGTGGGGCCGGCTTTATTGGTTGCCGTGGCTACATCCGACTGGTAAACCGTAGGCGTGGCATTGGGTTTGGGTTGCATTTCGTACACCCTGAAGCCTGAACCCTGGCTGCCGGACGGCAGGCCCAGAATGTCGTTGGCAAGAGCCGGATTCTGTTGAATCCTTTGCAACTGCGTCGCATCGACAAAGTAAGGCGATGTGCCACTTGGAGCAAGTGGGTTGCTGCCCTTCT
>NZ_BCWP01000050.1 GCF_001592265.1 Curvibacter delicatus NBRC 14919
TCAGCAAATCCCTAATCAGTACATCGTGACGTTGGCTCGGATGGCCGCCCTGCAGAGCAGACAAATAATTCTTGCGCAGGAGCGCATTTACGCAGATTCATCACACTCGTTGCTGATTTGGTGGTCTGCCGCGACCTCGCACAGGGGAGTTCTGTGAACGCTCTTCACTCCGAACCGTCTCCTGCGTGAATGCCTTTCCCTCAAGCCACCCTATGAGCTGTACACGGCGCAGGTAATAGCGATTCCCGATCATCACAAATGGCGGAAATCCCTCGGGCGGCCTCGCGACAGCCCATCGGCGGAAGCCCTCATATCCAACGCCGACCAATCGCGCCGCCTGGCGCAAATCAAGCAAGCCCAAGTCTCTCCCGTGGCTCATGTTCTGAACATCATCCACATTCGCTCTCCTAACCCCGTACTGCTACGCGGCGTGCGCAAACGGACCCTGTCGTCGCAACTTAAGGACGACTTAGCTGGTCAATGCTGGCGTTCACGCTGCGGGGTTGCAGCCGATATACGCTGAAAGGATTCGTGAGCGTGCCGGCGACGGGGAAAGGGGCCGCAACGAAAATCGGTGGAGGCGCATTGCAACCGCCGATATACAAAATGCAGACCGTAAGTCCGCAGTCGACCTAGTGGATTCGACTGACCATAAGCATACGTGGCGCTGTGATCCTGTCAAACGTTGGAGAACAGTGGTGGTGCCAGTTGTGTGCCAGCCACATCAGCTCAAGCGATCCCAAATTTTCCCGAGCCGTCTCAAACGGTGCCAATTTTGTGCCAGCTGGGCGCAAAATAATGCCCAGTCCGGGGTTAGCGTGATCCGAAGGGAATCCACTAACCTATTGAAAAATAAGGATTTTTTCCACCTGACGGGAGCGGATCGAACCCCCGACCCACAGCTTAGAAGGCTGTTGCTCTATCCAACTGAGCTACGGGCAGAGATCGTGAAGAGATGGTCGGGGCGGCGGGATTCGAACTCGCGACCCTCTGCTCCCAAAGCAGATGCGCTACCAGGCTGCGCTACGCCCCGACAAGCTGCGTATTCTACCGGCTCCGTGAGGTGATTTCAGGCTCGGCTAAAGTTATTGGATGCATTCGCACTCACCGCCCCTGCCCTGGCTCGAACCCGGCGACGACTTTCCTCCCGTCACCCAAGCGTGGGGCGCCAACGCCGAAGCCCCAGGCCTGCTGGCGGCAGGTGGCCAACTGGACGTGCCGACCTTGTGCCAAGCTTATGCCGAGGGCATCTTTCCCTGGTTCAGCATAGGCCAGCCGATCCTGTGGTGGAGCCCCGACCCGCGCATGGTGCTGGACGTCGCCAACTTTCGCCTGCATCGCTCGCTCAGGAAAACGCTGCAGAAATTCATGGCCACGCCCGGCTGCGAGGTCCGCATCGACTCGGCCTTCGACCAGGTGATCGCGGCCTGCGCCGGCAGTGCGCGCGAAGGCCAGTCAGGCACCTGGATCGTGCCGCCCATGGTACTGGCTTACCGCGCCCTGCACCGGGCCGGCTTCGCCCACAGCGTGGAGACCTGGATTGACGGCCAACTGGTCGGCGGCTTGTACTGCGTGGCACTGGGCAAAGCCGTCTTTGGCGAATCGATGTTCACACGCGTGAGCGACGCCTCCAAGATCGCGCTGGCGGCGCTGGTCTGCTTCTGCCGTCAGCATGGCATCCGCCAAATCGACTGCCAGCAGAACACCCGCCACCTGGCATCACTCGGTGCGCAGGAGATGGCGCGCGCCGCCTTCCTGGAAAGGGTGCGCCAGGCACGCCACGAGAAGCCGCCTCACTGGCATTTTGAAGCTCTATACTGGCAACAACTCACTGCCACGCCGTCGGAGCCCATGTGACGCACCTCAAGGATCTTCCCCTGCAGACCTTGCAGTTCTATGCCACCGCGCCCTATCCGTGCAGCTATCTCGACAACCGTCTGGCCCGCTCGCAGGTGGCAACCCCCAGCCACCTGATCAACAACGCCACCTACTCCGAGCTGGTGACCAAGGGCTTTCGCCGCAGCGGCATGTTCACCTACCGTCCGTATTGCGACGGTTGCCAGGCCTGCACCCCGCTGCGGGTACTGGCACAGGAATTCCAGGCGACGCGCAGTCAGCGCCGTGCCTGGCGGCAGCACCAGACCTTGCAGGCCCGCGTGCTCAAGCTGTGCTTCATGCCAGAGCACTATCAGCTCTATCTGCGCTACCAGAACGGCCGTCATGCCGGCGGCGGCATGGACCAGGACAGCATTGACCAATACACCCAGTTTCTGCTGCAAAGCCGGGTCAACTCCCGCCTGGTCGAATTCCGTGAATCGCAAGCGGACGGCAGCGCCGGCGCACTGAAGATGGTCTCCATCCTCGACGTCCTGGACGACGGACTGTCAGCGGTCTACACGTTCTATGAACCGGAAGATCACGCCAGCTACGGCACCTACAACATCCTCTGGCAAATCGAACAGGCGCGCTCCATGGGCTTGCGCTACGTCTACCTCGGCTACTGGATCGCCGACAGCCAGAAAATGAACTACAAGGCCCGCTATGCGCCAAACGAGGTGCTGCTGGACGGCAGTTGGGCCGCCCTCGAATAACGTCGGAATGACAGGCTGGACGCCAAGAAAACCAATTTCACGAAGTAAAATCATGACCAGGTTCAGGAGCAGGTCATGAAAAAAACAGATCCCGATATCAATACCACGCCCACCGTCCAGGTGATTGAGCGCATGTTCACCCTGATGGACGTGCTGGCCTCACGGGAAGAGGCCGTGTCGCTGAAGGAAATCAGCGCCAAAACCGGCCTGCACCCTTCCACGGCCCATCGCATCCTCAACGATCTGGCCATTGGCCGCTACGTGGACCGCCCCCAGCCCGGCACTTACCGCCTGGGCATGCGACTGCTGGAACTGGGCAATCTGGTGAAGGGGCGGCTCAACGTGCGTGATGCCGCCATGACACCGATGCGTGAACTGCACAAGCAGATTCACCAACCCGTGAACCTGAGCATGCGCCAGGGCGACGAGATCGTCTACATCGAGCGCGCCTACAGCGAACGTTCGGGCATGCAGGTGGTGCGCGCCATCGGCGGCCACGCCCCGCTGCACCTGACCTCGGTTGGCAAGCTGTTTCTGGCGGCGGAAGACCCGCAACGCGTGCGCGCCTACGCCACCCGCACAGGCCTGAGCGGCCACACCAAGAACAGCATCACGCAACTGCCGGTGCTGGAGCGCGAGCTGTCCAAAGTGCGCCAGTACGGCGTGGCACGCGATGATGAGGAACTGGAACTGGGCGTGCGTTGCATGGCTGCCGGCATCTACGACGACCAGGGCAAGCTGGTGGCCGGTTTGTCGATCTCCGCCCCGACAGGACGGCTGGATGAGGAATGGCTGCCCAAGCTGCAAGCCGTGGCAGACGAGATTTCCCGCACCTTGGGCTACCAGCCTGGCACCAAGCCACCACTGCAGTAACCCTGCCCCACCAATGAATCGCGCCCCTCAAGAGGGGCGCGATGTGCATCAGTGATAAGGGTGATCAGTAGAGCGCCAGTTTCTCGCTGCCGCCCATCCCTGTGACCGGTCGTGTGTGCGGGGGAATCGACTCGACCCAGCGCCGTACGCGCTCCGCATCGGCAATGCGAGTGAGCTTGCCGGCAGAGTCCAGGAACACCATGATGAGCTTGCGGCCCGCCACCTGCGCCTGCATCACCAGGCACTGACCGGCTTCGGAGATATAGCCCGTTTTTTGCAGGCCGATGTCCCAGGTCGGGTTCTTCACCAGCCGGTTGGTGTTGTTGTACTGCAGCACCTGCCGGCCGACGGCGACCTGATAGCCGGGCGAAGTCGAGTACTCACGCAACAGCGGGTCGGCCGATGCCACATTGACCAGCATGGCCAGATCCTTGGCGCTCGACTGGTTCTTGCTGGACAGGCCGGTCGGCTCGACATAACGGGTGTCGTGCATGCCGAGCATGCGCGCCTTGGCGTTCATCAAGCTGACGAAGGCGGCGAGGCCGCCCGGGTAGGTACGCCCGAGCGCACTGGCAGCCCGGTTCTCGCTGGACATCAAGGCCAGATGCAGCAGCTCGGCACGGCTGAGCGTGGTGCCCACGCGCAAACGGGAAGAGCTGCCCTTCTCGGTATCGACATCGTCTTGCGTGATGGTGAGCATCTCGTCCATCGGCAGCTTGGCTTCGCTGATGATCAGGCCGGTCATCAGCTTGGTCAGCGAGGCAATCGGCAGAACCGCCTGCTCGTTCTTGCTGAAGAGGACTTCATGCGTATCCTGGTCCACCACCAAGGCCACGCTGGACTTGAGATCCAGCGCATCCTGTGCCTGATGCAAGCCGGCCAATTGGCCGAAAGAAGGCTTGGCCGGAATGACGGCTGCCCGCACAACCGGTTTGCGCTTGGCGACGTAGATGGTCTTGGAAACCTTGCGCTTGACGCTCGGTTTGTTATCGGCGACGCGGACTTTGGCAGCTTGGGCGTCGGTGGCGGCAAAAACCGTCAAAACCGACATGGCGCACAGGCCCCAAACCAATCGATTCAAAGAGCTTACCCAAACAGCTTTGTTTTGAATCCGCATGCATTCTTCTCCGAACATAGTCAATGCCTTGGTTTATACAAAAAAAATCGCGCAAGATCAAGCACTTGCGCGATTTATCTCAACAAACTCCTGCAATCGGGGCCTCCCCCTAGCCCTGGGCAGCCACCCGGTCGGCTTTGCTGGACAACTTGTTGAGTGCGCTCAGGTACGCCTTGGCCGAAGCGACCACGATATCGGGGTCGGCACCGACGCCATTGACCACCCGGCCGCTGTTCTGCAGCCGCACAGTCACCTCCCCCTGACTTTCGGTCGATCCGCTGATGGCATTCACCGAATAAAGCACCATTTCCGCCCCGCTTTTCACATGGGACTCGATGGCCTTGAGTGAGGCATCCACGGGGCCGTTGCCATCAGACACACCCTTGACCTCCTTGCCCTCCACCGTGAACACGATGGCTGCCTGCGGCCGCTCACCGGTTTCGCTGTGCTGGGACAGGGAGACGAAACCATACCTTTCCTTCTCGCTGGTCACACTCTCGTCGCTGACCAGGGCCAGGATGTCCTCGTCGAAGATCTCGCTCTTGCGGTCGGCCAGCTCCTTGAACTTGGCGAAGGCGGTGTTGATCTCGGTCTCGCTGTCCAGCGACACGCCCAACTCTTGCAAGCGCTGCTTGAAGGCGTTGCGGCCGCTGAGCTTGCCCAGCACGATCTTGTTGGCAGACCAGCCCACATCCTCGGCGCGCATGATCTCGTAGGTGTCGCGTGCCTTGAGCACGCCGTCCTGGTGAATGCCGGAGGCATGGGCAAAGGCATTAGCCCCCACCACCGCCTTGTTCGGCTGCACCACGAAACCAGTGGTCTGACTGACCATGCGGCTGGCCGCCACGATGTGTTTGGTGTCAATGGCAACATCCAGATTGAAGTAGTCACGACGGGTCTTGACCGCCATCACCACCTCTTCCAGACTGCAGTTGCCGGCCCGCTCACCCAGACCGTTGATGGTGCACTCGACCTGACGGGCACCGCCGATCTTCACCCCGGCCAGCGAATTGGCCACGGCCATGCCGAGATCGTTGTGGCAGTGCACCGACCAGATCGCCTTGTCCGAGTTGGGCACACGCTCACGCAGGGTCTTGATGAAGTTGCCGTAGAGTTCGGGAATGGCATAGCCCACGGTGTCGGGGATGTTGATGGTGGTAGCCCCCTCCTTGATGACGGCCTCCACCACGCGGCAGAGGAAATCCATCTCGCTTCGGTAGCCATCTTCAGCGCTGAACTCGATATCGGCCACCTGGTTGCGGGCGAAGCGCACCGCCAGTTTGGCCTGCTCCAGCACCTGCTCCGGCGTCATGCGCAGCTTCTTCTCCATGTGCAGCGGCGACGTGGCGATGAAGGTATGGATGCGGGCGCTGTTGGCCCCCTTGAGCGCTTCGGCTGCACGTGCGATGTCGCGGTCATTGGCACGCGAAAGGGAACAAACGGTGGAGTCCTTGATGGCATTGGCAATGTTCTGGACCGCCTCGAAGTCGCCATTGGAGCTGGCCGCAAAACCGGCTTCGATGACATCCACCTTCAGGCGTTCCAGTTGCCGGGCAATGCGCAGCTTTTCATCTTTGGTCATGGATGCGCCGGGCGACTGCTCGCCATCGCGCAAGGTGGTATCAAAAATGATCAGTTTGTCGGCCATCTCGTTCTCCTGGTTTCCTGCGATTCAAAAATGACAAAGTACAAAGCAAAAGGCCCGTTGCGAGTGCATACGGGCCTTGTGGAAAATCTGCGCGCGCGCTAGCAATCCCGCCCGTGTTGGCGTAGCAGCAGTAGAGCTAGCGAAATAGATTTCATGGGTTCAATGTACCACAAGATATGAGCGTGCGCATTGGCTTCTGCCATGACGCCGATTACTGGTGCAGCCCACGCTCGTCCGGCTCATCGGTCGAGGTGCTGATCACACTGGTGGGCTTGCCCTTGGCCTTGCGCCAGCCATAGACCGCATAGCCGCTCAAGCCATAGACCACAAAAACGCCGAAGAGCACGATGGGCGGATGGATATTGATGACAGCAATGCCCAGGGCGATCAGAACGATCACCGCGAAGGGAACGCTCTTTTTCATCTGGATGTCCTTGAAGCTGTAGAACGGCACATTGCTGACCATGGTCAGACCGGCATACAGGGCCAGCACAAACATGGGCCAGGCTACCGTCGGCCCTGCCACGCCAAGCTCGGTCATGATCCAGATGAAACCCGTGACAAGTGCCGCCGCCGCAGGTGACGGCAGCCCCTGGAAATAACGCTTGTCCACCACGGTCGTGTTGACATTAAAACGCGCCAGTCGCAGTGCCGCACAGGCGCAATAGACGAAGGCAGCCACCCAGCCCCAACGCCCCAGGCCTTTGAGCGCCCACTCGTAGGAAATCAAGGCAGGCGCGGCGCCAAACGACACCATGTCGGAGAGGGAGTCCATCTGCTCGCCAAACGCGCTTTGTGTGTTCGTCATGCGCGCCACACGGCCGTCCAGGCTGTCGAGCACCATGGCGCAGAACACGCCAATGGCCGCCATGTCAAAACGCTCATTCATGGCCATCACGATGGCAAAGAAGCCACCGAACAAGGCCGCCAGCGTGAACAGGTTGGGAAGGATGTAGATGCCCTTGCGACGCTTGCGCACCATCACGGCTTCACCTTCGGAGAATGTTTCTTCACCGTCATGCATGGTCAGACCCCAGCCTTCAAAAACAGATCTTCGGAAATCACGGCCCCGATGCCTGCCGCCCGGAAACAGAAAGTATTGAGGTAATCCATAGAGTTCGAGTGTAAGTCACCCGAAAGACAAGGCGCAAACAAAAACAAAGGCCACCGAAGTGGCCTTTGTCTCAAGCACGGAATGCTGCTTAGTTGCGGGTCTGGTCCACCAGCTTGTTCTTGGCAATCCAGGGCATCATGGCGCGCAGCTGGGTACCCACCTTCTCGATGGAGTGGTCTGCCGTGTTGCGACGACGCGCCGTCATGCTCGGGTAGTTCAGGCGGCCTTCCTGGATGAACATCTTGGCGTAATCGCCGTTCTGGATGCGCTTGAGCGCATTGCGCATGGCCGCGCGCGACTGCTCGTTGATGACCTCGGGACCGGTCACGTACTCACCGAACTCGGCGTTGTTCGAGATCGAGTAGTTCATGTTGGCGATGCCGCCTTCATAGATCAGGTCCACGATCAGCTTGAGTTCGTGCAGGCACTCGAAATAGGCCATCTCGGGGGCATAACCTGCCTCGACCAGGGTCTCATAGCCCATCTTGATCAGTTCGACGGCGCCACCGCACAACACGGCCTGCTCGCCGAACAGGTCGGTCTCGGTTTCTTCCTTGAAGTTGGTCTCGATGATGCCGGCCTTGCCGCCACCGTTGGCCATGGCGTAGGACAGGGCCAGGTCGCGGGCCTTGCCGCTCTTGTCCTGGTGCACCGCCACCAGATGAGGCACGCCGCCGCCCTGGGCATAGGTGCTGCGCACAGTGTGGCCCGGGGCCTTGGGCGCCACCATCCACACGTCCAGATCGGCACGCGGCACGACCTGGTTGTAGTGCACGTTGAAGCCATGGGCAAAAGCCAGCGAGGCACCTTGCTTGATGTTCGGTGCCACGTTGTTGGTGTACACCTCGGCAATCTGCTCGTCAGGCAACAGGATCATGACCACGTCAGCGGCCTTGACGGCATCGTTGACTTCCATCACGGTCAGACCGGCCTTGCCGACCTTGTCCCAGGAAGCGCCGCCCTTGCGCAGACCAACCACGACCTTCACGCCGCTGTCATTCAGATTTTGAGCGTGGGCATGGCCTTGGCTGCCATAGCCAATGATGGCCACGGTCTTACCCTTGATCAGGCTCAGGTCACAGTCCTTGTCGTAGAAAACTTTCACTTCTTTCTCCTTGGTAAAACTTGGTTATGAATCAGACGCGCAGAATACGTTCGCCACGGCCGACGCCGCTGCTGCCGGTCCGAACGGTTTCCAGAATGGCACTGCGGTCAATTGCTTCCAAGAAGGCATCGTTCTTGGAATGATCGCCGGTCAATTCGATGGTGTAGCTCTTGTCGGTGACATCAATGATACGGCCACGGAAGATGTCGGCCATGCGCTTCATCTCCTCGCGCTCCTTGCCCACCGCGCGCACCTTGACCATCATGAGTTCGCGCTCGATGTAGGCGCCTTCGGTCAGATCCACCACCTTGACCACCTCGATCAGGCGGTTGAGGTGCTTGGTGATCTGCTCGATGACATCGTCCGAACCGGTGGTCTGGATGGTCATGCGCGACAGACTGGCATCCTCGGTCGGCGCCACGGTCAGGGACTCGATGTTGTAGCCACGGGCCGAGAACAGGCCCACCACGCGGGAAAGAGCGCCCGGCTCGTTCTCCAGCAAGACGGCAATGATGTGTTTCATTTTTAAGGATTCCTCTTTTCGCTGCCCTCCCCCGGCCGCGGTAACGACAGGGCTTGGCAGACAATAGATTCGTCAAAAGATGAGCCAGCTCCGGGTGGGGACCTGGCCCTTGTGTTTACAGGTCCTCGCTACCCAGCAGCATCTCGGTGATGCCCTTGCCGGCCTGCACCATCGGGAAGACATTCTCCGTCGGGTCGGTACGGAAGTCCATGAACACCGTGCGGTCCTTGAGTTTTCGGGCCTCGCGCAGCGCCGGCTCTACGTCCTGCGGCCGCTCAATCAGCATGCCGACGTGGCCATACGCCTCAGCCAGCTTCACGAAGTTGGGCAACGCGTCCATGTAGCTGTGGCTGTAACGCCCCGAGTACTCGATCTCCTGCCATTGACGCACCATCCCGAGATAGCGGTTGTTCAGCGACAGGATCTTGATTGGCGTGTTGTACTGCAGACAGGTCGAGAGCTCCTGGATGCACATCTGCACCGAGCCTTCACCCGTCACGCAATACACCTCGCTCTCGGGCTTGGCCAGCTTGATGCCCATGGCGTAGGGGATGCCGACACCCATGGTGCCCAAACCACCGGAATTGATCCAGCGGCGCGGCTCGTTGAACTTGTAGTACTGGGCCGCCCACATCTGATGCTGCCCCACGTCGGACGTGATGTAGGTATCAGCATCCTTGGTCATGTTCCACAGCGTCTCGATCACGAACTGCGGCTTGATGACTTCCTTGTTGCCGCGGTCGTACTTCATGCAGTCACGCTTGCGCCAACCTTCGATCGCCTCCCACCAGCCCCCCAGAGCCTGTGCATCCGGCTTGATGGCGCTTTCCTTGATCATGGCGATCATCTCGGTCAGCACATCCTTGACATCCCCCACGATCGGAATGTCCACCTTGACGCGCTTGGAAATGCTCGACGGATCAATGTCGATGTGAATGATCTTGCGCTCGTTCTGGGCAAAGTGCTTGGGATTGCCAATCACCCGGTCATCGAAGCGTGCACCCACCGCCAGCAGCACGTCGCAGTTCTGCATGGCATTGTTGGCCTCCATGGTGCCGTGCATGCCCAGCATGCCCAGGAACTTGGGATCGGTGGCCGGGTAGGCACCCAGGCCCATCAGGGTGTTGGTGACGGGATACCCCAACATGTTCACCAGGGTACGCAACTCCGCCGTCGCATTGCCCAGCAGCACGCCGCCACCGGTATAGATGTAGGGGCGCTTGGCCGTCAACAACAGTTGCAACGCCTTGCGGATCTGCCCGGCATGGCCTTTGCGCACCGGGTTGTAGGAGCGCATCTCGACCGATTCCGGGTAACCCGTATACGCCACCTTCTTGAATGAGACGTCCTTCGGGATGTCCACCACCACCGGGCCAGGACGGCCGCTACGGGCAATGTGGAAGGCCTTTTTCAGCGTCATGGCCAGATCGCGCGCGTCCTTGACCAGGAAATTGTGCTTGACGATAGGGCGTGTGATACCCACGGTATCGCACTCCTGGAATGCATCCAGGCCGATGGCAGCCGTCGGCACCTGGCCGGTCACGATCACCATCGGAATGCTGTCCATGTAGGCCGTGGCGATGCCGGTGATGGCGTTCGTAACACCGGGGCCGGACGTCACCAGCGCCACGCCGACATCACCAGTGGCACGGGCGTAGCCGTCAGCGGCATGCACGGCAGCCTGCTCATGACGCACCAGAATGTGCTGAATGCTGTCCTGCTTGTAAAAAGCGTCGTAGATATGCAGAACGGCACCGCCTGGGTAACCCCAGACATACTTGACGTTCTCGGCCTGCAGGGCCTTGACCAGGATCTCGGCGCCGCGTAATTCTTCTGCCTGCTCGGCAGCAGCAGCCGACGTGATTTCAGCTTTGGAAATTTCCATGATGAACCTTTGTGAATTTCTCTAACGAAAAACCTTGGGTGCCCCTTCGCAAACACTTGTGGCGTCGCGTCGGGACTTAAGGTCAAAACCATGGGCGCATTGCTTGTAGCGCCGGATTGTGACCCGTTTGCTTTTTGATATGCAGCTTGCATTATCGCACTGCAACAACGAAATTGAGCATGCTGACTCGGAAAATATCGGCTCAATGCCATAATCGGCACCCACAGCGCCCCCGAGGCGCGTCATAACATCGAGACACCTCCACCACCCCGGGTTTCACGCGCTTGGCCACCGAACAAGAACTCTCAGACTTCCTGAAAAGCGTTGAAAAACGCGCGTTCAAGCGTTCGGTGTATCACGTCCGCAACGACGAGGTGGCCCTGGATATCGTGCAGGACAGCATGATGAAACTGGTCGAACACTACGGCCATAAACCGGTCGCTGAACTGCCCATGCTGTTCCAGCGCATTCTGTCCAACTGCACGCTGGACTGGTTCCGGCGCCAAAAGACCCGGAACGCCCTGTTTTCGAACATGAGCGACTTTGAGTCGGAAGACATGGATGGAGATTTCGACCTGCTGGAAACCTTGAACACGGCAGAAAGCTCCAACCAGTCCGAAAGTGCCGAAAACCAGACGGAACGGGCCCAGGTCTTGCATGAGATCGAGAAGGAAATTCTGGAGCTGCCAGCCCGTCAACGGGAAGCCTTCCTCATGCGTTACTGGGAGGATTTGGATGTGGCCGAAACGGCTGCAGCCATGGGCTGTTCCGAGGGCAGCGTAAAAACACACTGTTCCAGGGCGGTTCAGGCCCTGAGCAAGGCTTTGAAGGCCAAGGGAATACGACTATGAAGCATTCAACATCCGCCCAGGACTTCTCCGTCCAAGATCGTTTCGGTCGGACGGTCGCAGCACGGCTGTCTGAATCCACGGCCACCCTTCCCTACGACATTTCCGAGCGTTTGCGTGCCGCCCGAATGCAGGCGCTGGGCAAACACCGCGTCGCCCAAACTGCCCCGGCAGCCCATGTGTTGACCAATGGTGGTGCAGCCACGCTCAATTTTGGTGAGGGCGAAGGGCGCCTGTGGCATCGCCTGGCAGCATTGGTCCCTCTGTTGCTGCTGATTGCCGGCCTGATTGCTGTCAATATGCTCAACGACGATTTCCGAGCCAAGGAGTTGGCCGATATCGATTCGGCCATCCTCACGGATGATCTGCCGCCGGCTGCTTATACCGATGCCGGCTTCTTGCAGTTTCTCCAGTCGCGCCGTGAGCAGCAGGACCAGTAATCAGTGCCTGACGTCATGAAAAGAGTCTTTGCGGCTTCAGCATGGATCGCCTTGGTAGCCTTGAGCTACCCGTCCGTGCACGCCCAGAGCGAGACGACGCCACCCGCTGCCGCCAGTGTTGTGGCAGGCGAACCCGCCAACCCGGTGGTCCCGCCGGCCCCGCGCAAATCCCCGGCGGCCAAATCGGTCAACCAGCAAACCTGGAAAAAGCTGACCCCCGCCCAGCAGCAGGCCCTGAGCCCCTTGGCGGGCAACTGGCACGAGCTGGGCGAAGATCGCAAACGCAAATGGCTGGAAATCTCCAAGAATTACCACGCCCTGTCCCCTGCCGAGCAGGCCATGATGCACAGCCGCATGAGCGAATGGGTGTCGCTCAGCCAACAGCAGCGGACACAAGCCCGGCTGAATTTCGTCGAAACCAAGAAACTCTCTCCGCAGGAAAAAGCGGCCAAATGGCAGGCCTACCAAGAGCTCAGCCCTGAGGAAAAGAAAAAGCTGGCGGCCAAAGCCACCGTCAAGCCAGCCGGTGTAGCGGTCCTCAAGCCGGAGACCGCTTCGGAGAAGCTGACCAAGGTGCCAGTCACCCGCCTGACCCCCAAACCGAGCAACGCCCCCAACCACCCGCCTCTCGTCCACGCCAACACCCTGCTGCCCCAGCCCGCTGTGTCAAGCCCGACTGCTACGACGCAACACTAGCCAGCCGGGGAACGTCCCGCCCCATGATTCCGAATCCGGCAAACAGCCTCGCATCTTCCGGCCAGCCTTCTGGCACCCATTTCACACTTCAAGCCCCGGGGCTCTGGCGCCGCATGGCGTGCTGGCTGTATGAAGGTATGTTGCTGTTCGCGGTCGTTTTCGTCGCCGGTTACCTTTTCAGCGCACTGACCCAGACACGCCATGCGCTCGACAACCGGCATGTCCAACAGGCTTTTCTGTTCGTTGTGCTGGGCATCTACTTCACCTGGTTCTGGGCCAAGGGGCAGACACTCGCCATGAAGACCTGGCACATCCGCGTGGTGGACACGCAAGGTCGCCCGGTGACGCAAGCCCGAGCCTTGCTGCGCTACGTCTTGAGCTGGCTCTGGTTTTTACCTGCTTTGGCAGCCATGGCCCCGTTCGGACTGTCCGGCGCCGAGTCCGCCATCATCGTGCTGGGCTGGGTGGCCGTTTGGGCATTGCTGAGCCGCTTCCATCCCCAGCAGCAGTTCTGGCACGACGTCCTGGCCGGCACCCGACTCATCACCTCCCGCCCCTTGAGCCGCTGAAGCGTCACAAAGCTGGGCGACAATCTGTGCATGACAGATTTTCCGGACAACGCCGACGTCAACCCCCAGAAATCCCGGAGCGGCTTCAACCGCATGTGGCATGCCATGGGCTACTCCATGGAAGGGCTGCGAGCCGGCTGGAAGGAAACTGCCTTCCGGCAGGAAGCCATTGCAGCCATCGTCCTTCTCCCGCTGTCGTTCTGGATCGGTCGGAGCTGGGTCGAAATCGCCTTGTTGGCTGGCTCCGTTCTGATCGTGATGATTGTCGAGTTGCTCAATACCGGCATTGAAACCGCCATCGACCGCATCGGCCCCGAATGGCATGACCTCTCCAAGCGGGCCAAGGACATGGGCAGCGCGGCCGTGCTGTTGAGCCTGCTCCTGTGCGTCGGCATCTGGCTCGCGGCGCTGTGGCAAAGGCTTGTTCCATGACTCCTGCGTTCTCCGTCTGTGTTTATTGCGGCTCCCGCCCCGGCAGCAAGCCCAGCTACGCCGAAGCAGCCCGCGCCGTGGGCACCTGGATCGGCCAGCGCGGCGGCCAGCTGGTCTATGGCGGTGGCAAGGCCGGGCTGATGGGCATCACCGCCGAAGCCACCTTGCAGGCCGGCGGTCGCGTGGTTGGCGTGATTCCCAAGGCGCTGGTGGAAAAGGAATGGGCCCTGCACGACTGCACCGAGCTCCATATCGTGGACACCATGCATGACCGCAAACGCATGATGGCCGAACGCGCCGATGCGTTTCTGGCGCTGCCGGGGGGCATCGGTACCTTTGAGGAACTGTTCGAAGTCTGGACCTGGCGCCAGCTCGGCTACCACGACAAGCCCATCGGGCTGCTCAATGTCGACGGCTATTACGATGCCTTGCGGATCTTTTTGGACAAGACCCTCGAGCAGCAGTTTCTTGGGGACTGGCAGATGGACCTGATCCAGATCGGCGCCGATCCTCAGGCCCTGCTCTCGGACATCGTGCAGGATGCCGGCTTCTCGCCGGCTCCGCAACTCGACGCGATCTAGATCGCGGAATCGTCCAGCTCGCCGGTGCGGATACGCACCACGCGCTCGACACCGGTGATGAAGATCTTGCCATCGCCGATCTTGCCGGTGTGTGCGGCCTTGACGATAGCGTCGACACAGCGGTCGACATCATCGCTCTTCACCACGACCTCCACCTTCACCTTGGGCAGGAAATCCACCACATACTCGGCCCCGCGGTAGAGTTCGGTATGTCCCTTCTGGCGACCGAAGCCCTTCACCTCGGTCACGGTCAGACCATTCACGCCGCATTCGGCCAGGGCTTCGCGCACCTCTTCCAGTTTGAACGGCTTGATGATGGCGGTGATCTGTTTCATCTCTGGATTCCTGTTTGCTGAAGCTGTCGCTGATGTTGGATGGGGTTCGAGGGCCGATTATCAGGCCCGGAACCGGTTGGTAATAGGATAACGCCAATCCTTGCCAAAGCTGCGGTGCGTCACCCGGATGCCGACCGGCGCCTGGCGGCGTTTGTATTCATTGATCTTGATGAGGCGGGTCACTTTTTCCACGTCGGCACGGGCATAACCCTGGGCCACGATCGCCTCAATCCCCTCGTCGTTTTCCATATAGCGCTCAACAATCGCGTCAAGCACATCGTACGCGGGCAGGCTGTCCTGGTCCTTCTGGTCAGGCCGCAGCTCGGCACTCGGGGGGCGCGTGATGATGCGCTCCGGAATGGGGCTGGCACCGCTGCCGTGCGGGTCGTGGGCATTGCGCCAGTACGCCAGACGGAACACCGTGGTCTTGGCCAGATCCTTGATGACGGCAAAACCGCCGGCCATGTCGCCATACAGCGTGCAGTAGCCGGTCGCCATTTCCGACTTGTTGCCGGTGGTCAGCACGATACGGCCACTCTTGTTGGACAACGCCATCAGCAAGGTGCCGCGGATGCGGGCCTGGATGTTCTCCTCGGTCGCGTCTTCCGGCAGACCACGGAACTCGTCGGCCAACGAGGCCTTGAAGGCTTCGAACTCGGGCACGATGGAAATCTCGTCGTAGCGCACACCCAGCCGGGCCGCCATGTCGCGTGCATCGATCCAGCTGATGTCGGCCGTGTAGGGTGACGGCATCATGACGGTGCGTACCCGCTCGGCCCCCAGCGCATCAACCGCAATCGCCAGCACCAGCGCCGAGTCGATGCCGCCGGACAGCCCGATGATGGCACCAGGAAAACCGTTCTTGCCCACATAGTCACGCACACCCAGCACCAGGGCATCCCACAGATCGGCGTCGGCCGACCGCTCGGGCGCCACATTTGCTATCAAATCAATAGCACCCGGCGCAGTATTGACAAGGATATCAAACAGATTTTCTTCAAAACTCGGAGCACGACCGGCGAGCGAGCCATCGGCATTGACGGCAAAGGAATGCCCTTCAAATACCACCTCGTCCTGCCCGCCCACCAGATGGGCATAAACCAGCGGCAGGCCGCAGGCCTGCGCCCGCTGGCGCATCATCTGCTCGCGCTCCAGCCCCTTGCCCACATGGAAAGGCGAGGCGTTGATCACTGCCAGCAACTCGGCCCCGGCCTCGCGCGTCAGGCGCGCCGGCGCCTCGAACCAGGCGTCTTCACAGATCAGCAAGCCGACCTTGACCCGTGCGCCAGACGGCCCTGCCTCGAAAACACAAACGTCCTGCCCCGGCACGAAGTAACGGCGCTCGTCGAACACCTGATAGTTGGGCAACTCGCGCTTGGCGTAACGGGCCACCACACGGCCTTCGCACAGGACACTGGCCGCATTCAGCCGGTTGGGCACCGACACCGAACGGGTGCGAAGTCCCGCCTGATCCACGCTGGTGGGATGCCCCACCACCACCGTCATGTCCTTTAACCCGGCCAATTCACGGGCCACTGTTTTCACGGCATCATCGCAAGCGTCGATGAACGACGGGCGCAGAAACAGGTCTTCCGCCGCATAACCGCAAATGGAGAGTTCCGGTGTCAGCAGCAGGCGCGCACCGGCAGCATGCGCACTGTGCGCAGCTTCAATGATTTTTTGCGCGTTGCCAGCCAGGTCGCCGACGACAAAATTGAGCTGGGCAACGCAGATACGGAGTGTCATGGGACGAAAGAACAGTTCGGGAGCCGTGTGAGCAAAACCAATTATGTCATCCGGGTGCTGGATTCCCCGCTGCAGGTCGATGCAACGCAGTGGAACCACCTGCTGGCGCAACAGGCCCAGCCCACGCCTTTCATGCGACACGAGTACCTGGCCGCGCTGCACGCCAGCGGCAGCGCCACACCCGCCACCGGCTGGACGCCACGCTTTGTCACACTCTGGGAAAACACGGCAGAGTCTTCCTCAGCCGGCACCACACCCAAAGCGCAGTCATTGGTTGCGGCCTGCCCGCTCTACCTCAAGGATCACTCCTACGGCGAATACGTGTTCGACTGGGCCTGGGCCAATGCCTACGCCCAGCACGGCCTGGACTATTACCCCAAGGGCGTGGTGGCCGTCCCTTTTACCCCCGTACCGGGCAGCCGCCTGCTGGCGCGCGATGCCCACGCGCGTGAAGCCCTTGTGCACGCGGTACTTGAGACCTGTCGGGACGCGCAACTCTCCTCCTTGCACCTGCTGTTCGGCAGCGACAGCGACCTGACAGCCAGCCGGCATGCCGGCCTGATGCTGCGCCACACCGTCCAGTTCCATTGGCAGAACACCCGGCCGGGCTACGCCAGTTTTGACGACTTCCTTGGCACGCTCACCCAGGAGAAACGCAAGAAGATCCGCCAGGAACGGCGCAAGGTCTCGGAGGCTGGCGTCAGCTTTCGCTGGTCACGCGGGCTCGACATCACGCCGAAGGACTGGGACTTCTTCTACCGCTGCTATGAGCGCACCTACCTGGAACACGGCAACGCGCCTTACCTGAACCGTGACTTCTTCGCCCGCATGGCGGCCACCCTGGCCGGCCACTGGCTGCTCTTCATCGCCGAGCGCGAGGGCCAGCCCATGGCGGCCAGCCTGATCGCCCTCTCTGATGAGGGGCCGGAGAAAGTGGCCTGGGGCCGCTACTGGGGCGCGCTGGAGCGGGTGGACTGCCTGCACTTCGAGGCCTGCTACTACCAGCCGCTGCAGTGGTGCATTGAACAAGGTTACCAGCGCTTCGAAGGCGGTGCCCAAGGCGAGCACAAGCTGGCGCGTGCCCTGCTGCCGGTCAAGACCAGCAGCGCGCACTGGCTGGCCCATCCGGCCTTTGCCGATGCCGTGGAGCGTTTTCTGGAACGTGAAGGATCAGGGGTGGAGTACTACCTGAGCGACCTGGCCCGGCGTGCCCCCTTCAAACAGGGCTGACCGCTTTCGCCGTCAGCCCGTTTCACCCCGCTTAGAACGTTTCCCAGTCGCCGTTATCGTCGGCGTCACTGGCTTTCTGTGCTGGTTTCGGTGCCGGCGCATTAAGCTTGGCAGCGGGTGCCTTGGCGGCCGCGGGCTTGCTCACGGCCGCTACCGGCTTGGGGGCGTCATACGTGGCCGGGGCCACCGGAGCACTGCGGTAGGTCGACGTTGTCTGGGCGGCTTGTGCATTGAG
>NZ_BCWP01000051.1 GCF_001592265.1 Curvibacter delicatus NBRC 14919
TCAGCAAATCCCTAATTCATCCGCAAAATGGCCTTTTGCTGCGGTTTGCCGCCACCGGCCATTCACTTTTATCCCCGAAGGAACGTCATGTCTGCCTTGATCGATATCAAGCCCGCGCTCGCCCATTTGCCGTCCCGTGGCAGCCTGGCGCTGACCAGTCTGAGCATCAGCCTGCTGCTGGCCGCCTGCGGCCCCTCGTCTGCACCCGGAGGCGGCGGCCCCGGCGGCATGCCGCCGGCCGAGGTCGGTGTGGTCACCGTCACGCCGGGCGACATTGGCCTGGTAAGCGAACTGCCGGGCCGGCTGGAGGCCTCGCGCGTGGCGCAGGTGCGTGCCCGTGCCGCCGGCATCCTGCAACAGCGCCTGTTCCGCGAAGGCAGCGATGTGCAGGCCGGCCAGCCGCTGTTCCGCATCGACCCCGCGCCCTACGCCGCCGCGCTGATGCGGGCCGAGGCCAACCTGGCGCAGGCCGCCACACTGGCCGAGCGCTACAAGCCGCTGGTCGAGGCCAACGCCGTCAGCAAGCAGGAATACGCCAACGCCGTTGCGGCACACAAGGTGGCCGAAGCCGATGTGCAGACCGCACGCATCAACCTGGGCTACGCCAACATCACCTCGCCCATCTCCGGCCGCATCGGCCGTGCACTGGTGACCGAAGGCGCGCTGGTCGGCCAGGGCGAAGCCACGCAGCTGGCCGTGGTGCAGCAGATCAACCCGATGTATGTGAACTTCACGCAGTCGGCCGGCGAGGTCATGGCACTGCGCCGAGCCATGGAGCAGGGCCAGCTCAAACGCGCCGGCAAGGATGCCGCCAGTGTGCGCATCGTGCTGGAAGACGGCAGCGAGTACGCGCAGGCCGGCAAGCTGCTGTTCTCCGACCTGACGGTGGATGCCACCTCAGGCCAGATCACGCTGCGCGCCGAAGTGCCCAACCCGGGCGGCACGTTGCTGCCGGGCCTATATGTACGTGTGCGGCTGGAACAGGCCCAGGCCAGCAACGCCATCACCTTGCCGCAGCAGGCCGTGACGCGTTCGCCTCAGGGCGACTCGGTCATGGTGGTCGGCGCTGACGGCAAGGTCAGCCCGCGCCCGGTCAAGGTCGGCAACCAGCAAGGCGGCCAGTGGGTCATCCTGGACGGTCTGAAGGCCGGCGAACAGGTCATGGTGGACGGCTTCCAGAAGCTGCGAGGTGATGCGCCGGTCAAACCCGTGCCCTGGCAGGCACCGGGCAGCAAACCGGCCGCTGCGGCAGCAGCCTCTCCCGCACCGGCTGCTTCCGCGCCGGCTTCTGCGGCTTCGCGTCCCGCTCGCTAAAGGGATTCCAACATGGCGAAATTCTTCATCGAGCGCCCCATCTTCGCGTGGGTGATTGCGCTCTTCATCATCGTGCTGGGCAGCGTGGCCATCACCCAGCTGCCCATTGCCCAGTACCCGCCGGTGGCGCCGCCCTCCATCGTGGTGTCGGCCACCTACCCGGGCGCCTCGGCCCAGACGCTGGAGGACAGCGTGCTGTCAGTCATCGAGCGCGAGATGAACGGCTCGCCCGGCCTGATCTACATGGAGTCAGTGGCGCAAGCCAACGGCACCGGCCAGATCACCATCAGTTATGAGCCCGGCACCAATGCCGACCTGGCGCAGGTGGACGTGCAGAACCGCCTGTCGCGCGCCGCGCCGCGCCTGCCGGTGGCCGTGACGCAGCAGGGTGTGCGCGTCGACAAGTCGCGCAGCAACTTCCTGCTGTTCACCATCCTGTCCTCGGACGACCCTGCCTGGGACCCGGTGGCGCTGGGCGACTATGCCTCACGCAATGTGCTGCCTGAAATCCAGCGTCTGCCCGGCGTCGGCCAGGCCCAGCTGTTCGGCACCGAACGCGCCATGCGCATCTGGATCGACCCGGCCAAGCTGCTGGGCTACAACCTGTCGGCCGCCGACGTGACGAACGCCATCCGCGCCCAGAATGCCCAGGTCGCCTCGGGCGAAATCGGCAGCCTGCCCAATGTGGCCGGCCAGGGCATCGCAGCGACCGTGGTGGTCAACGGCCAGCTGTCGGGCATCGAGCAGTTCGGCCGCATCGTGCTGCGCGCCAACGCCGACGGTTCTGCCGTACGGCTCAGGGACGTGGCCCGGATCGAGTTGGGCGGACAGACCTACGCCACCTCGGCGCGCCTGAACGGCAAGCCGTCCACCGGCATCGGTGTGCAGCTCTCGCCCAGCGGCAATGCACTGGCCACCGCACAGGCGGTACGTGACAAGCTGCAGGAGCTGGAGACGTATTTCCCCAAGGGCATGAAGTGGGCCATCCCCTACGACAGCTCGCGTTTCATCAAGATCTCGATCTCGCAGGTGGCTGAGACGCTGTTCGAAGCTGTGGCACTGGTGTTCCTGGTGATGTTCCTGTTCCTGCAGAACTGGCGCTACACCCTGATCCCGACCATCGTGGTGCCGGTGGCCCTGCTGGGCACCTTTGCCACGCTGCTGGCGCTGGGCTTTTCCATCAACGTGCTGACCATGTTCGGCATGGTGCTGGTGATCGGCATCGTGGTGGACGACGCCATCGTGGTGGTGGAAAACGTCGAGCGCATCATGAGCGAGGAAGGGCTGCCGCCGCGGCAGGCCACGCGCAAGGCGATGGGCCAGATCTCGGGCGCCATCGTCGGCGTGACCGTGGTGCTGATCTCGGTGTTCGTGCCGCTGGCCTTCTTCAGCGGCTCGGTCGGCAACATCTACCGCCAGTTCGCGGTTGTGATGGGCGCCTCGATCGCCTTCTCCGCCTTCTTTGCGCTCTCGCTGACGCCCGCCCTGTGCGCCACGCTGTTGCAGCCGGTCGAAGCCGGCCACCACCACGAGAAGACCGGCTTCTTCGGCTGGTTCAACCGTGGTTTTTCCCGCACGGCCAAGGGTTATGAGAGCTGGGTCGGACGGCTGCTGCCGCGCGCGGCCCGCACGCTGGTGATCTATGCCGCCATCCTGGCGGCGGTGGCCGTCGTGTACATGCGCCTGCCCACCTCCTTCCTGCCCAACGAAGACCAGGGCACCATGCTGGTCAACGTGCAGCTGCCGCCGGGCGCCACGCAGGAGCGCACCTTGAGCGTGATGCAGCAGGTCGAGGGCTTCATCCTCAAGCAACCAGAAGTGCAGAGCATGGTCGGTGTGCTGGGCTTCAGCTTTTCCGGCCAAGGCCAGAATGCCGCGCTGGCTTTCGTGACGCTGAAGGACTGGTCCGAACGCCATGCCCCGGGCAGTTCTGCCCAGGATCTGGCCGGCCGCGCCTTTGGTGCGTTGATGGGCATCCGCGATGCCTTCATCTTCCCGCTGAGCCCGCCGTCGATCCCTGAGCTGGGCTCCTCGTCCGGTTTCAGCTTCCGGCTGCAGGACCGCGCCGGCCTGGGCCACGATGCCCTGCTGGCCGCGCGCAACCAGCTGCTGGGCATGGCGGCCAAGAGCCAGGTCATCACCCAGGTGCGCCCTGACGGTCTGGAAGATGCGGCCCAGTTGCAGCTCGACATCGACCGCGACAAGGCCAACGCCCTCGGGGTGGGTTTCGACGCCATCAACACCGTCATCTCCACCGCCCTGGGTTCGAGCTACATCAACGACTTCCCCAACGCGGGACGCCTGCAACGGGTGGTGGTGCAGGCCGATGCGCCGGCGCGCATGCAGCCGGAAGACCTGCTCAAGCTCAGTGTGCCCAACAGCCGCGGGCAGATGGTGCCATTGTCGGCCTTTGCCAGCACGCGCTGGATCCAGGGTGCGATGCAAACGGTGCGCTACAACGGTTATCCGGCCATGCGCATCAGCGGCAGTGCCGCACCGGGCTACAGCACCGGCGCCGCCATGGAAGAAATGGAAAAGCTGGCAGCGCAGTTGCCGCAGGGTTTCGGTTTCGAATGGACCGGCCTGTCGCGCGAAGAAAAACTTGCCGGTGCCCAGGCCCTGATCGTCTACGGCTTCTCCATCCTGGCGGTGTTCCTCTGCCTGGCCGCGCTGTACGAGAGCTGGACCATTCCGCTGGCCGTCATCCTGGTGGTGCCGCTGGGTGTGCTGGGTGTGCTGCTGGCCACGCTGTTGCGCAGCTACGCCAATGACGTGTATTTCCAGGTCGGCCTGATCACCATCATCGGCTTGTCGGCCAAGAACGCCATCCTGATCATCGAGTTCGCCAAGGATCTGCAGGCCCAGGGCAAGAGCCTGGTCGCGGCGGCGCTGGAAGCGGCCCACCTGCGCTTCCGCCCCATCGTCATGACCTCCATGGCCTTCACGCTGGGCGTGTTGCCGCTGGCCATCGCCTCAGGCGCCGGCTCGGCCAGCCAGCGAGCCATCGGCACTGGCGTGATCGGCGGCATGATCACCGGCACCGTGCTCGCGGTGGTGTTCGTGCCGATCTTCTTCGTGGTGGTGCGCAGCATCTTCAAGGGCAGCGCTCGCCAACATCAGGTCCACGCGCACGATGCTGCGCACATGGGAGTTCATCCGCATGAGTAAACCCTTTTTCCTGCGCACCTGGCCGGCGCTGGCCGCTGCTGCAGTGCTGGCCGGCTGCTCGCTGATTCCCAGCTATGAGCGCCCAGCCGCCCCGGTGGCCGGCCAGTGGCCCGACGCCAAAACAACGGGAACCACGGCCGCGACCACGCTGGCCGCCGACCTCGACTGGCAAGACTTCATCGGCGACACCAACCTGCGCTCGGTGATCCGGCTGGCGCTGGACAACAACCGCGACCTGCGCGTGGCGGTGCTCAATATCGAGCAGGCGCGTGCCCAGTACCAGATCCGCCGGGCCGACCAGTTGCCGACGATCAGTGCCGGCGTCACCGGCAGCCGGCAGTCGACCTCGGAGCTCACCAAGAGCGTCACCTCCAGCTACAGCGCCGGCTTGAACATCCCGGCTTCTGCCGCCTGGGAGCTCGACTTCTTCGGCCGCCTGGGCAGCCTGAAAGAAGCAGCCCTGGCCCAGTACCTGGCCACCGAGGAAGCGCGCAAGGCGGCCCAGATCTCGCTGATTGCCTCGGTCGCCAGCACCTGGCTGAGTCTGCAGGCCAACACCGAGTTGCTGGATCTGGCCCAACGCACACTCGCCACCCGTGAAGACTCGCTGCGCCTGACCCGTCTGCGCTTTGACAACGGAGCCACCTCGGCCCTGGACCTGCGGCAGGCCGAGTCACTGGCCGCCGCCGCCCGCGCCACCGCCGCCCAGCAACAGCGACTGCGGGCGCAGGACGTCAACGCCCTCACCTTGCTCGCTGGCCAGACCGTGCCCGAGCCCTTGCTGCGCGCCACCGAGGCCACCCCGTCTGCGTCCCTGTTCAAGGATCTCCCGGTCGGCCTGCCGTCCGAGGTCCTGACACGCCGGCCCGACATTCGCCAAGCCGAACAACAGCTGATTGCCGCCAATGCCAGCATTGGCGCCGCGCGGGCCGCCTTCTTCCCGCGCATCTCGCTCACCGCCTTTGCCGGCTCGGCCAGCAGCGACCTGGACAATCTGTTCAAGAGCGGAACGTGGGGCTGGACGCTGGCGCCTTCGGCCCTGGTGCCGATTTTTGACGGCGGCCGCAACCGGGCCAACCTCGAATCGTCCAAGGCGGGGCGCGAGATTGCCGTCGCCCAGTACGAGAAGGCGATCCAGACTGCTTTCCGCGAAGTGGCTGATACCCTGGCCGGCCGTGCCACGCTGGGCGAACAGCTGCAGGCCCAGCAGGCGCAAGCTGCCGCCGAGGGTGAGCGGGCACAGCTGGCCGAATTGCGTTACCGCAATGGCGTGGCCAGCTCGCTGGACTTGCTGGATGCCCAGCGCTCTTTGTTTGCAGTGCAGCAGCAAGTCGCGCAGACCCGGCTGGCACAGCAGCAGAATCAAGTGTCCCTCTACAAGGCGCTGGGGGGTGGCTGGACGCCGCCGGCACAGAAAACGCAAGAAAAGCAGGCGGGCCTGTGAAGCGTAAGCCGCAGCCCCATGTGCTGCGGCTGCTTTCGCGGTAAATTGCTGCAATGCAAAAACCCAGCCAGACGCCCGATGCCTTCTGCCTCGTGATGACCACCACCGCCTCCGAGGCGGAGGCGGAAACGATGGCGCGGCAGATCGTTCAGGCGCGGCTGGCCGCCTGCGTCCAGGTGCAGGCAATCAAAAGCTTCTATGTCTGGAAAGAGCAGCCCTGCGCGGAAAAGGAGTGGCTGCTGCTGATCAAGTCCCGTGTAGCGGTTTATAAGGCGCTGGAGGATTTCATCCGCGCCCATCACCGCTACGAGACGCCCGAGATCGTGCAATTGCCGATCACGGCGGGCTCAGCCGATTACCTGCACTGGCTGGCCCTGCAAACCGGCGCCTGAAGACGCCGGCTCTTTTTGCCACTCAGTGGCTGCGGAAGCTGGTCTCGTAGGAGATAGCCGCACCGGTCATGGTGTTTTGCAGGCGGGCAATGGCCCGGCGGTGGCGCTCGCCCCGGGCACCATCGCGCTGATGCTGACGGTGCTGCTGAATCAGGTTGTTGAGCTTGCTGCGGCAGGGATCAAGTACACCGGCCAGATGCAAGGCAATGTAGGCGACATGGTCGGCGTGGGTCTGACGGAACTCGTCGGTCCACTCTTTGAAAAGCTGCCATTTGTAAGTACCCTTTTCCGGCACCTTGATGGGATCTTTGTTCATAACCGCAATACAAAAATGGAGGGAATGAAGACCTTCCCGGTAACCAAGCCCTTTCTCCGGGCCGGCTGGTTCAGACCTTCGCCATGTGGTTATCACGTATGAACCCCATCCGCGGTTGACAGCTTCGTGTAATTTTTTGTTTTGGCCAGCGTCAGGCCGCCCTGAAAACCATTTCCACGGCAGGGTTACTGGAGGAATCCCATGCTGCGTGCCTCGCGCACTTCCGGCTTGATACGGTGCTCAGCCTCCAGTTGCGCCAGGAACTCCAGCACCTCCATCTCGGCGCCAAGAATGAGCGCCTGGCGCCGCACTGCCGCGAAATCTCCCAGGCACAGCTGGTCAAGCAGGGCCAGACGGCCACGCACCTCGGCTGTCAGCCGGGTCGGATCGCCCCCCAACGCCTCGGCCACGAACATGGTTTCGCGCTGGGCCGGCGTCAGCGGCTTGAAGCGGATCTTGAACGTGAACCGGCGCAAGGCGGCCTGATCAATGCGGTCCAGCAAATTGGTCGTGCAGATGAAGATGCCGTTGAAACGCTCCATGCCCTGCAGCATCTCGTTGACCTCCGTCACCTCGTAGGTACGCTGGGCACCGCGCCGGTCTTGCAAAAAACTGTCGGCTTCATCGAGCAGCAACAGCGCGTTTTCGCTCTCCGCCTCGGCAAACATGGCGGCCATGTTCTGCTCCGTCTCGCCGATGAACTTGCTCATGATGTCGCTCGCCTGGCGGATCAGGAGGGGGCAACCCAGCACGCTGGCGATGTGCTCGGCCAAAGCCGTCTTGCCACTTCCCGGTGGACCGTAAAAGCACAAGGAACCATGCCCGCGCGCCTGCAAGGCCTGCACCATGCGTGCCACTTCATAGCGGCTTTCCAGGTTGAGGAGGTCGAGCTGGTACTGCGTCACCATGCGCCGTGCCGACGCGCCACTGTCACGGTTGCCCAGCGCCTGGTCGGCATTGCGCAGCTGCCGCTCGATCAGCGACTCCATGCGGCGTGCTTCGGTATCGGCCGCCTCTACTGCCTTTTCCAACGCCACGTCACCCACCAGCCCCGCAAAGCGCACCGCGGTTCTGATCTGCGCCGGTGTCAGCCCCTTGCGCGCCGTCAGCCGGGCCACGAAAGCCTCCGAGACGGGCACCCCTTCCAGGGTCTTGCGGACCAGCCCCTCGCGCGCACCCGGCGCCGGGGACTTAAGTTCGAGGTGGTAGGCAAAACGGCGGCGGAAGGCCGGATCGATCTGTTCGATGCGGTTGGTCACCCAGATGGTGGGCACCGGATTGGACTCCAGTATCTGATTGACCCAAGCCTTGCCGCTGACGCTGCCGCTGGCCGGTACCGCTACCTGCTCGGCACGTGCCAGCAACTGGGCCGCCTCGGTGGAGATCGGGGGAAACACATCCTCCACCTCGTCAAACAGCAAAGCCGCCTGGGCGCTGCCCTTGAGGAACACCTGGGCAATCTGCAGTGAGCGGTAGCGGTCGCGCCCGCTGAGCGAGTTGCCATCGCGATCGGCGTATTCGACCTCGAACAGGTCCAGGCCGGCCGCCTGCGCCACCACCTTGGCCAGTTCGGTCTTGCCGGTGCCAGGCGGGCCATAGAGCAGCACATTGACACCGGCCTCCTTGCGCATCACGGCATGGCGCAGCAAGGCACACAGCATCTGCGCGTCATCCTCGACAAAAGCAAAATCGCCCATGCCCAGATGGCTTCTGGCCGAGGGCCGGGTGAACACGGCCATCAACTCGGATTGGTCCCGGTACTGCCGCATCAGCACCGGCGGCAGTTTTTCACTGACCTTCATCAGATCGGCCAGATCGGTGATGTTGTGCTCGGAAATCAGGTTGTCCACCAGGCCGATGCGCTCCAGACGTGAACCGGCGCGCAACGCCTCCCCGACTTCGGTCGGGTTCACGCCGGCCACCTCGGCAATCACGGCATAGGCCTCGGGCGCATTGTTGACCTTGAACTCCACCAGCACGCTGCGCAGTTCACGCTGGTAGCGCGCCAGCGTGCCGTACAACAGTAGCGCCCGCTCCGCCTGGTTCAGTTGCAGCAGGCTGGCCAAGGCATCGATATTCTTTTCCACCAACGTGGACTGCTTCTTTAACGCCTGTGCCAGCCAGTCGCGCGTGACGGCCAGAACGGTCAGCAGGTCCTTGGGCTGGTCCTTGGCGTACTCGTCGAGGTAGAAAAACAGTGTGCCTTCCTCGTACGGACCGCGCCAATCGCCGAAGCGGGCCAGAAACTCACGGTCATTCAACGACTCCTGGCCATGCCACAACTCGTTGCCGGCACAGCGGCGGCCCAAGAACTCGCGCAGCCGCTGAAGCACGGAGGTCGGCCACACCAGATGGCGCCCGGCCAGTGACACCACGCCGGCCAAGTCACGCCGGGCGTTGAACCCGCCCCCGGTACGGGCCGTCAGCGTCAGAATGAAGTGCGAGCACATCAAATCCAACACCGGTGCCTGCCCGAGACCCGGAGAAACGAGGACCTGTCCATTCGTCCTCTCGGCTACCAAACGCTTGACCATCAAACGCCTCCAGCACGGATGTCTGTGTGGATCACGATAACCCAGACTGCGCTGCGTGGGAAGTCCTGGGTCCAAAAGTCTGCCAGCTGACGAAAACCCGATTGACGATCACCCGCTGCTCGGTCAGGCTCATGGTTTGATACCTGACCCTTTATTTGGAGACCCCATGGATACCCGGCAATTGCAGACCGCGCTGACAGACTATTTCGCACCCTGGATCCAGGCACTCCAACTTGACGTGGTCTCCCATGATGCCCATCAGGTCACGTTGCGTCTGCCGCACAGCGATGCGCTGGCGCGGACGGGTGGCATGGTGTGCGGTCAGGCCATGATGGCCGCTGCCGATACGGCCATGGCCTTGGCCGTCTTCAGCCACTTTGGGCAATTCCGGCCCTGCACCACGGTGCAGATGAGCAGCAGCTTTCTCAAACCCCTGTCGGCTCAGGATGGTCTGGTTGAAGCCCGGCTGCTGCGGGTCGGCAAGTCCTTGGCTTTCGGTGAAATCGATATCCGCAGCGCCTCTGACGGCAAGAGCGTTTGCCGCGCCTCAGCCACTTACGCGTTGCTCTAGCCTTTGAGGTGTTGTTCGGCCTCAATTCCAGCCGATCACGTCCAGGCCTTTCTCACTGATGCAGCGCTGCACAAAATTGCGATAGGTGCTGCTCGGCTTGTCCTGCATGGCGCCGCTCACCGCACCAGCCGAACCGCCCACCGCCGCACCGGTGGCGCCGGCACGCACCACCCCCTCCGTATCGCGCCCCGTCACCAAGGCGCCGACAGCGGCAGCCACGCCAACCGTGGCCGCGCCCTGCCCTGCCCGTCGTGCCACGGCGTTGTTTTTCTCGTCCGGCGTCAGGCCCGCCACTTGCGCGCGACCCAGGCAGGCATTCACCTCTTGCTGGGCCCGGGCCTCGCCCATCCGCTGGAAAGCGGCGTTCGGGTAGAGCACCGGGCGTGCGGAAGAACTACCGGGACCGGTGGCTGCACATGCCGTCAGCAATAGCAATGGGAGAAGGTGTGTCTGTATGCGTTTCATGTCTACCTAACGGGTGCGGTTTCCGCTGCGCTGACCGCATCGGAGCCTCATGTTTGTGAAAATGTAAAATCCGTCCAGTTGTTATATCCGCCGTATCAAGCAAGAAGGAAACACCATGTCGAACCCGACCCCCGCACATGACGCCAGCCAAGCCGATCCGATCGAGAGCATCGTGCACTCCATTCCTGTCGTGATTCCCGTGGTCGGCGGTCTGCTGATTTTCCTGCTGGCCTTTATCGCCGTGTTCATGGCCTGATCACGCGTCTTCTTGAGAAACGGGCCTCGCCCGCTGCTTGCCGGTCCGTTTCCTCTGTTCTTCCTGCTTCCTCCCGCGCTTCAGCCTAGCAGCGCCGATCTCCTTGCCGTTTTTCTCCTGACGGCCCCATGTTGCCGGAAATCTTTTCCTCGCAGCGTCTTTTGATCCCTTTCCGATCCCGTTGAATGCGTCCGATTCTTGACGCTGAACGCGCCCGCTCGTCGCGTTGACGACCTGGCACGGTCGTTTTCGTTTCAGAACTCACAGCAACATAACATCATGCATGTTTTGCATAGATTTTGGCTGTCATCGCGGCGTAACAAACAGGCAAGTTCATACAATGAGCCCCGCCGCAGACCAATTTCACTGCTGATTTTTTCCAAGCCGGGGCTTCCTGCCTTTCATGGCCCATAGCGCGCCGGCTTAGAAAAGATCATTCAACTAGGAGCCTCCCCATGAACTCTCCCGTGATGCAGGGCATTCACCTCAATGCGCCGAGCTATGTCAAGAACCCCAAACTGTTGGCTTGGGTCGCCGACATGGCGGCCCTGTGCAAGCCCGACAGCATCTACTGGTGCGACGGCAGTGACGAGGAATACAAGCGCCTGTGCGACCAGCTGGTCCAGTCGGGCACCTTCACCCGGCTCAACGACGCCAAGCGGCCCAACAGCTTCCTGTGCCGCTCGGACGCCAGCGATGTGGCGCGCGTGGAAGACCGCACCTTCATCTGCTCGGCCCGCAAGGAAGACGCCGGCCCGACCAACAACTGGGTCGAGCCGACCGAGATGCGCGCCCTGCTGCAGTACGGCACGGCCGACGGCAAACCCGCTCTGTTCAACGGTTGCATGAAGGGCCGCACCATGTACGTGGTGCCTTTCTCCATGGGCCCGCTGGGCAGTGACATCGCCCACATCGGCGTGGAACTCTCCGACAGCGCCTACGTGGCCGTCAACATGAAGCTCATGACCCGCATGGGCAAGGCCGTCTATGACGTGCTAGGCACCGACGGCGAGTTTGTGCCGGCCATGCACACCGTCGGCGCGCCGCTGGAAGCCGGCCAGAAGGACAGCAGCTGGCCCTGCAACCAGACCAAGTACATCGTGCACTACCCCGAGACCCGCGAGATCTGGTCTTATGGTTCCGGCTACGGCGGCAATGCCTTGCTGGGCAAGAAGTGCTTCGCGCTGCGCATCGCCTCCAACATGGGCCGCGAACAGGGCTGGCTGGCCGAGCACATGCTGATCCTGGGCGTGACCAACCCGCAAGGCAAGAAATACCACGTGGCAGCCGCCTTCCCCAGCGCCTGCGGCAAGACCAACTTCTCGATGCTGGTGCCACCGAAGGACTTCGCGGGCTGGAAGGTCACGACCATCGGCGACGACATTGCCTGGGTCAAGCCCGGCAAGGACGGCCGCATGTACGCCATCAACCCGGAAGCGGGTTACTTCGGCGTCGCCCCCGGCACCAACTACAAGACCAACCCGAACTGCATGGATTCGCTCAAGAGCGACGTGATCTACACCAACGTCGCGCTGACCGACGACGGTGACGTGTGGTGGGAAGGCATGGACGGCGAAGCACCGGCGCACGCCATCGACTGGCAGGGCAAGGACTGGACGCCGCAGATCGCCAAGGAAACCGGCGCCAAGGCCGCACACCCGAACTCGCGCTTCACGGTGGCCGCCACCAACAACCCGGCGCTGGACCCCGAGTGGGACAACCCCAAGGGCGTGGCCATCGATGCCTTCATCTTCGGCGGCCGCCGCTCCAACACGGTGCCGCTGGTGACCGAGGCCCGCAACTGGGTTGAGGGTGTCTACATGGCCGCCACCATGGGGTCGGAAACCACCGCCGCCATCATTGGCCAGCAGGGTGTGGTGCGCCGCGATCCGTTCGCCATGCTGCCCTTCACCGGTTACCACATGGGTGACTACTTCCAGCACTGGCTCAACCTGGGCGAGAAGGTTGCCGCGCAGGGCGGCCGTCTGCCGGCCATCTTCACCACCAACTGGTTCCGCAAGGGCGAAGACGGCAAGTTCGTCTGGCCCGGTTATGGCGAAAACATGCGCGTGCTGAAATGGATGATCGACCGCATCGAGGACGAGGCCAAGGGCAAGGAGCACTTCTACGGCCTGAGCCCGACCTACGAGGAAATCAACTGGAAGGGCCTGGACTTCACGCCCGAGCAGTTCCACTCGGTGACCAGCATCGACAAGCAGCAGTGGCTGGCCGAACTCAAGCTGCACGACGTGCTGTTTGAGCAGATCGACGCCCGCCTGCCCAAGGCATTGCGCGACACCCGCCAGCGCATTGAAAAGCTGCTGAGCGCCTGAGCCTACGGTTGGCGCGCAAGCGCCAGCCAGCAAAAAAGCCACCGCATGCGGTGGCTTTTTTTACGTCGTGTGAATCTGAAGATTCAGCGCATCAGGCTTCCTGGCGTGTACGGGCGGCTTGCAGATCGGCCATCACGCGCTCATCTTTGCGCGCCAGTTCCCACAGACGCTCATCGGCGCGCTTGCGAGCCACGCCACGCGACCACGCATCCAGCGCCTTGATCGAACGTGCGGCCAAATGGCGGGCCGTGTCTGCCAGCAAGGCGATGGCGGCAAAGCCCACCACCCACAACACCACCCAGCCGGCCAGCAGATGACCATCGGCCCAAGTGTCGACCAACTGGTCAGCCACCACAACCAGTGCGGCCACCATGGCAGCCAGCAACATGGCAGCCAGACCTTTGGTGGTATCAAAACCCTTGCGCATCTTGCCGGCGGCAGCCACGGCGTTCTCAAGACGGGCAACCCCTGGATGACTGCTGGGGTATTCAACGTGTACAAAACTGGTCATGATGGACCTCCTTAGCGATACAAAATCTTTGCGATGCCGTGATATTAGGGTTATCTCTAATGTGATTCAACTTTATTGTTGTGATGCACAATATTCACAGCAGTGATATATCAAGCTTTGCCCATGAATCCGCTTAACTTTCGCACCCTCGACCTCAACCTGCTTCGTGTCTTCAATGAGGTCATGGTTGAGCGTAGCCTGACAAAAGCCGCAAGTAAGCTATCACTTACACAACCTGCCATCAGCAATGCCCTGCGTCGCCTGCGTGAAACACTTGGTGACGATTTACTGCGCCGCAGTGGCCAAGGTTTGGAGCCCACCCCGCGGGCGCTGGCACTCTGGCCCACGGTGCAGGAAGCGCTGCGCCAGCTGGAAGAGACCCTGTCGCCGGGCAGTTTCGTTCCGGCCGAGGCCAATACCACCTTTGTGCTGGCCACCGCCGACTCCACGGCGGCAGAGTTGATTCCCGGCCTGGTGAAAGTGCTCGACCAGGACGCCCCGGGCGTCACCATCCGGGTGGTCCCCCTGACGACGCGCGACCCGCGCCGGCTGCTGCAGGAGGAATCCGCCGACATGGCGATCGGCTACTTTCCTGCGGTGATCGCCGGCCTGACGGCCCAGGCCGAAGCCGGCGAAGCCGTGGCCTTTCATCACCAGCGCCTCTATTACAGCAAGTACGTGTGTGTGATGCGGCGCGATCACCCCCTGGCGAGTGAGCCGTTGACGCTTGAACGCTTCTGCGAAGCGCGCCACCTGCTGGTGAGTTTTTCCGGCCGGCCTTACGGCTTCATCGACCAGGCACTGGCCTCGCTGGGGCGCCAGCGGCATATCGTGCTGACCGTCAACCAGTTCTTCACCGCCGGCCGGGTGGTGGCCACCTCCAACTTGCTGACCGTGCTGCCGCGCCACTTCGTCAGCGTGACAGGCATCGCCGACCAGCTGGTGCTGCGTGAACTGCCCTTCGAGGTGCCCGCCATCCATGTGGACGCCCTGTGGCATCGCCGTGTGCACCATCACAGCGCCCATGAATGGCTGCGCGGTGTGGTGGCCCAACTGCCGAGTCGCGCCCATGCGGACAAACTGACGTCCAGCGTCATCGACCTGGGACAATGACGGCGTGAAGATCCAGCTGCTTTCCGACCTGCACCTCGAAGCCGACCCCAGCTTCGCTCCCACACCAGCCCCCAGCGCCGATCTGTTGGTGCTGGCCGGTGACATCGGCTCCTACCAGGCGGGCTCACAACTGCATGATCACGACTTTGGCCTGGGCCGGTTCTCGCCCCGCCACGGCTGGCCCACCCCTGTGCTGTTCGTGCCCGGCAACCATGAATACGACCGGCAGGATTTCGATCAGGCGCATGCGCGTCTGCAAGAGACGTGCGAGCGGCTGGGCATTCGCCTGCTGGAGCGCGAGGTCGTGACCGCGGCTGAGCTGCTGGGCCCCTCGGCACCGCCCGTGCGCTTTGTCGGCACCACCTTGTGGAGCGACTTTGATGCCCTGAATCCGGCTGCGCCCTCCATCGGCAGTGCACTCACCCAGGTGCTGCAGGCACGCGACAAGGCCTTTCGCGCGGCCAACTTCTACCTGCGCAAGACGGAGACCATCCGCTTCGGAGAACCGATGTTGGCCGAACAGATACGTGAGCAGGCCCTGGTCTGCCAGGCCTGGCTGCGCGACACGCTGGCACAGCCCTTCGATGGCGAGACCGTGGTCATCACCCACTTTGCCCCCAGCCTGCGCAGCGCCGACCCACGCTACGGACTGGCCCCCGGCACTGCCGGTTTTTGCAATGCCTTGGATGACCTGCTGCCGCAGGCCCGGCTATGGCTGCACGGTCACCTGCACTGCCCGAGCGACTACACGCATCACGGCTGCCGCGTGGTGGCCAACCCGCTGGGTTATGCTCGCAAGGGCGAACAGGCCCGGTTCCATCCGACGCTGTGCCTGGACTTGCCCAGTAATCTCTTCCGGAAATTTGACGCGGGTCATGAATCGACCGGTGTCGCTGGATAAACTACGGTATCGAAACGAGGAGCTGACCATGAAAATTCTTCTGGCCGTCGACGGCAGTGAATACACCAAGAAAATGCTGGCATACCTGACAACCCACGACGAGTTGTTCACGGCCGCCAACCAGTACACCATCTTCACCGTACAGCCGGCGCTGCCGCCCCGTGCCCGCGCCGCTGTGGGCAAGGAAATCGTCGACAAGTACTATTCCGAAGAAGCCGAGAAGGTGCTGAGCCCGGTGTCCAAGTTCCTGACGCGCCACGGCATCGATGCCAAGAGCGTGTGGAAAGTCGGCCATGCCGGCGAGAACATTGCCAAGATGGCCGAGTCCGGCAAGTACGACCTGCTGGTCATGGGCTCACACGGCCACAGCGCCCTGGGCAATCTGGTGATGGGCTCGGTGGCGACCCAGGTGCTGGCGCACTGCGAAGTGCCGGTCCTGCTGGTCCGCTAAGCCGGTTGGCGACGCCCGCCCCAAGCGGGGTGGGCGGCCTTAAGGACGCAGTGGCGCGTCCGTGCCATCTGCAGCCAGGGTGTCTCCCATCCACTGGCGCAAGTCCTGCCACATGCGCTGAATTTCCACGTTACGCGGCGTCAGCAAGGCACTCGGCAGTTCGATCGTGACCACCGGCATGCCCTTGTGCACGCCACCATAGTTGCCCAAGGAGCCGGGGAAGATGCCGACCTGATCCAGGTACAGGCGTCCCAGCCGGCTGGGCGGCTGGATCGGTCCGTCAAAGTCCAGCACCCCGTAAGGTGCATGGATGCTCACGATCAGGTTGGGCTGGAAGCGCTGCATCTCTTCGTGCAGGAACTTCGACTCCGGCTCGCTCAGCGGGGTCTTACCCGGCCAGCGGCGCGGGTCTTTGCGCGTGCGCTTTTCCCAGTAAAACGGTGCATCGCGTTCCCAGTTCGGCGTGGGGAAATTGCGGTTGAGATCGACGCCGTTGGCGTTGACCCGGTGTGAGGGCCGGCTGAACAGCCCGTCCGGATTGAGCGCCGGGATGAAGCGCCAGTGCGTACGCTCCGGTGCCTCCTGCGCCAGCTGGATCCAGTGCAGGGCCACCGACGACGACGACAGCTCATCCCCGTGCATGCCACCGATCACCAGCACACGCAGGCGCGCGCCCTCGGGCCGGACATCACGCGTGTAGATCGGCCGCCCCTGGACGCTGCGGGCGCTGGAGTCCTGCAACTGGGCCTGCTCGCACAGCGCACGCTGGACGTTGGGCAGGCGGGCATAAAAATCGTCACACGCGCGCCCGGCATGGGCAACACCTGCCGCCAGCAAGGCAAGCGACACGGACAGCTTCTGAAAACCAAAGTGCATGGCGCAATTTTAGGCCTCGGCCAAGGTCGGCAAATTCAGGTACATTGCCTTCATGTCTTCGTCTGTTGCGGGCCTGCAGGCCCGCCCCCCGAGCTTCACGCAAACCGAATTCCGCCACGCCCTGGGCATGTTCGCCACCGGTGTGACCATTGTCACGGCACGTGCTGCCAACGGCAAGCTGGTCGGCCTGACGGCCAACTCATTCAACTCGGTCTCGCTGCAACCGCCACTGGTGCTGTGGAGCCTGTCGCATGCAGCCGCCTCCATGGCGGCGTTCAGCAGCGGCTCCCACTACGCCATCAACATCCTGGCTGCCGACCAGCAGGAGCTGGCGCGGCGCTTCGCCACCAAAGGCGTGGACCGCTGGGCCGGGGTTGATTTCACGGAAGGGCACGGTGGCGCGCCGCTGCTGGCCGGTGCCGCCGCCACCTTCGAGTGCTTCAACCGCAGCCGTTACGACGAGGGTGACCACGTGATCTTTGTCGGCGAGGTCGAGCGCTGCGCCCACCGCGCCGGCGCCTCGCCACTGCTGTACCACGGCGGCAAGTTCTACGCCGAGCATCCGTTGTGACTGTTGCACACCCCCAGGCTGCGGGCACTGC
>NZ_BCWP01000052.1 GCF_001592265.1 Curvibacter delicatus NBRC 14919
GTGCGCGCAGCCTGGGGGTGTTTCATATCAATCCGCGAGGGCGTGGCTGACGACTTCGCGCACATCGTTGCTCAGGTCGGGCTTGGCGGCCACACGGGCAATCGCTTCGCGCGCGGCACTGCGGTAAGGCTCGGCCAGCTTCTTCCAGCGGTCCAGCGCACGCGCCAGGCGGGCGGCGACCTGCGGGTTGATGGCGTCGAGCTCCATCACACGCTCGCTCCAGAACACGTAGCCGGCGGCGTCAGGGCGGTGGAAGGCGCCCGGGTTGGCGCTGCAGTAGCTGAAGATCAGGCTGCGGGCGCGGTTCGGGTTGCGCAGGTTGAAGTCGGGGTGCGCCATCAGCTGGCGCACGGCCGGCAGTACCTGGCCGCCGCGGTCGCAGGTGCCGGCCTGCAGGGCGAACCACTTGTCCAGCACCAGGGCCTCGCCCTTGAACTGGGCATGGAAGCGCTCCAGCGCCGGTGCTGCCAGCTCGTGACCACTGTTGACCAGTGCATTCAGCGCATTGAAGCGGTCGGTCATGTTGCCGGCGTCCTTGAAGCGCTGGTAGGTCTTGCCGGGCCAGACCACGTCGCCGGTGTCGCGCGCGGCCAGGCACAGCATGGTGAGCGCCATGCCGGTGAGCGAGCGGCGGCCGGTGGACACCGGGTCGGGACGATAGCCGCCACTGTCATGGTGCGTTTCATAGGCCCATTGCCAGTCGTGCAGCAGTTCCAGTGCCAGTTGCTCGCGCATGGCTTCGCGTACGGCATGCACGCGCTGCGGGTCCACCACGTCGAGCTGCTCGGCAATGTAGGTTTCGGCCGGCAGCGTGAGCACCAGTTCCTTGAAGGCGGCGTCCAGTGTCGGGTGGCGCAGCACCTGGCGCATGGCCTCGATGTAGGCGGCATCCAGCACCTTGGCCTCGCCCGGCTGGGCCGGGCTGTTGATGAAGTGCAGCGCACGCTTGAGGCCCAGGCGCTGGCCGGCTTCCCAGCGGTTGAACGGGTCGGTGTCGTGCGCCAGCAGGGTCAGCAGCTGGGCGTCGGTGTAGTCGCAGGCCAGCACCACCGGGGCGCTGAAACCGCGCAGCAGCGAGGGCACCGGCTCGGTTTCGATGTTGACGAAGCGCAGCGTCAGGGACGCTTCGGTCAGCACAATGGTGCGTGAGCTCGGGCCGGCTTCGGCCTCACCCTCGAGTTGCAGCGGCAGCGAACGACCGTCGACCGTGATCAGGCCGAGGTTGACCGGGATGACGAAGGGCTCTTTGCTGGCCTGGCCCGGCGTGGGGGCGCAGCTTTGCGACAGAGTCAGGGTGTAGCTGCGGCTGCCGGCGTCATAGCTGCCGCTGGCCTGTACGCGCGGTGTGCCGGCCTGGCTGTACCAGCGCTTGAACTGCGGCAGCAGGCGTGCCAGGTCGGAGTCAGGGTTGGCATCGGCAATGGCGCTGGCGAAGTCGTCGCAGGTGACGGCCTGGCCATCGTGGCGCTCGAAGTAGCGTGCCATGCCCTTGGCGAAACCGTCGCGTCCCACCAGCGTCTGCGTCATGCGAACGACTTCAGCGCCCTTCTCGTAGATGGTGACGGTGTAGAAGTTGTTGATCTCGATGTAGCTGTCGGGCCGCACCGGGTGCGCCATTGGGCCGGCATCTTCCGGGAACTGGGCGGTGCGCAGCACCCGCACGTCTTCGATGCGTTTGACGGCGCGGGCCGACAGGTCGCCCGCCAGGTCCTGGCTGAACTCCTGGTCGCGGAAGACGGTCAGGCCTTCCTTCAGGCTCAGCTGGAACCAGTCGCGGCAGGTGACGCGGTTGCCGGTCCAGTTGTGGAAGTACTCATGGCCCACCACGCTCTCGATGTTGGCGTAGTCGGCGTCGGTGGCAGTGGCCTGGTTCGCCAACACGTACTTGGTGTTGAAGATGTTCAGGCCCTTGTTTTCCATCGCGCCCATGTTGAAGTCGCTGGTGGCGACGATCATGAAACGCTCCAGGTCGAGCGAGAGGCCGAAGCGTGCCTCGTCCCAGGCCACCGAGGCCATGAGCGAGTTCATGGCGTGCTCGGTCTTGTCGAGGTCGCCCGGACGCACATAGACCTGCAGCAGGTGCTCGCGGCCGGCGCGCGAGGTGATGCGCTGCTCGCGCGCCACCAGCTGGCCTGCCACCAAGGCGAACAGGTAGCAGGGTTTCTTGTGCGGGTCGACCCACTTGGCGAAATGTCTTGGGCCATTGGGGCCGTCTTCCAGCGCGCCCTGTTCCACCAGATTGCCGTTGGACAGCAGCACCGGGTACTTGGCCTTGTCGGCGCGCAGCGTCACGCTGTAGCTGGCCATGACATCGGGCCGGTCCAGGAAGTAGGTGATGCGGCGGAAACCCTCGGCCTCGCACTGCGTGAAGAAGGACTCGTTGCTCACGTACAGGCCCATGAGCTTGGTATTCTTCGCCGGGTTGCAGGTGGTGAAGATTTCCAGCTCGATCGGGCCTTCGGCCGGCAGGTTCTCCAGCACCAACTGGTTGCCGTCCATCTTGAACGAAGTGCCCTGGCCGTTGACCAGCACGCGTGCCAGGTTCAGCTCCTCGCCGTCCAGCCGCAGCGGCTGGGCTGCCACGTCCGGGTTGCGGCGCAGCGTCATCTTGTTGAGCACGCGGGTCTTGGCCGGGTCAAGGTCGAACGTCAGGTCGACGGTGTCGATCCAGAACGCCGGTGCGGTGTAGTCTTCGCGCCGGATGACGCTGGCTTGTCCTTCACGCATGGTGATTCCTTAAACGCCTTGTTTCAGGGAGGCTTCAATGAAGGGGTCGAGGTCGCCGTCCAGCACTTTCTGGGTGGCCGAGGTCTCGTAGTTGGTGCGCAGGTCCTTGATGCGGCTCTGGTCCAGCACGTAGGAGCGGATCTGGTGGCCCCAGCCCACGTCGGTCTTGCTGTCTTCCAGCTTCTGCTGCTCTTCCTGGCGCTTGCGCATCTCGTGGTCGTACAGGCGGCTGCGCAGGCGCTTCCACGCCACGTCGCGGTTGCTGTGCTGGCTGCGGCCGTCCTGGCACTGCACCACGATGCCGGTGGGGATGTGCGTCAGACGCACAGCCGAGTCGGTCTTGTTGATGTGCTGGCCACCGGCGCCGCTGGCGCGGAAGGTGTCGGTGCGCACATCGGCCGGGTTGATCTCGATCTCGATCGTGTCGTCGATTTCCGGGTAGACGAACACGCTGGCAAAGCTGGTGTGGCGCCCGCCGGACGAATCGAACGGCGACTTGCGCACCAGACGGTGCACGCCGGTCTCGGTGCGCAGCAAGCCGAAGGCGTAGTCGCCCTCGATCTTGATCGAAGCGCTCTTGATGCCGGCCGTGTCACCCGGGGTTTCTTCTTCCACCGTGGCCTTGAAGCCCTTGCGCTCGGCGTACTTCAGGTACTGGCGCAGCAGCATGCTGGCCCAGTCGCAGGCCTCGGTGCCGCCGGCGCCGGCCTGGATGTCCAGGAAGGCGGGCAGCGGGTCGGCCGGGTTGTTGAACATGCGGCGGAACTCCAGCTTCTCCACGATCTCGGAGAGCTTGGCGGCTTCGGCCTCAATGGTCTGCAGGCTGGACTCGTCGCCGTCGGCCTTGCTCATCTCGTACAGCTCGGCGTTGTCGGACAGCTCGCTCGACAGGCTGTCAAGCGTCACGACCACATCGTCCAGGCTCTTCTTTTCCTTGCCCAGTTCCTGGGCGCGTTTGGGGTCGTTCCAGACCGCCGGGTCTTCCAGCGAAGCGTTGACCGTCCTCAGCCGTTCAGCCTTGGCATCGTAGTCAAAGATACCTCCGTAGCTCGACCGTGCGCTGGCTCAGGTCGGCGAGTTTGGTACCGATGGCATTGATCTGTTCTGCGTCCATGATGAAATCCTGTGTTCTGTGCGGGGCGGGGGCGGGGGCGTGCGGCAGCGGGCTTGCTGCGGTTTTTGCCCCAAACCGCGTATTTTAAGTTGCCACGTGGCTTTTCACTGAAAAGTTAGGGCCTGTTCACATTAATTTCACGGCAGGCACGCAGGTGCTCATGCAACGAAGTTTTCGATCAAGGCCGCCAGCTGCTCGGGCTGGTCGTGGTGCAGCATGTGGCCGGCGTCCCCGATCAGCGCCTGCGTCAGCTGCGGCACGTGCTTCAGGCGCTCGTGGTACTCGGCCAGCGTGTACTTGCCCTGCCACCACTGGTCCATCTGGTTGTCGCTGGCCTCCACCGCCAGCACCGGCGCACTGATGCGCTGGTAGATGGCCAGCACCTCGTCCACCCGGTAGAGCTGGGCGTTGATGATCTTGTGCGCCGCGTCGCCCAGGATCTCCCATTGGCCCTGCGCATTGGGCCGGGCCCAGTGCTGCGCCAGCCACTGCGCCTTGTCTTCGCTCAGGCGCGGGTTGGTTTTCATGAGGCGGCGCGCCACGCCGGTGGCGTCGTCATAGGTCTTGAGCGCCATCTCGCCGCGGTGCAGGCTTTTCAGCTCATCCAGCCACTTGGCGTAGCGTCCGGGCGCCTGCGACGGCTGGGTCGCCGGCATGCCGAAGCCTTCCAGGTTGACCAGGCGGCGGATGCGCTCGGGCCGGCTGCCGGCATAAAGCATGACCACGTTGCCGCCCATGCTGTGGCCCACCAGGTCCACCGCCTGGCCCGGGGCGTAGTGGTCGAGCAGGAAATCCAAATCGGCCAGGTAGTCGGGGAACCAGTAGTTGTCGTGCCCCGGCGTTTCAGTCAACCCGAAGCCGCGCCAGTCAGGCGCGATGATGGTGCGGCCCTGCATGAAGGCGTCGCTGAAGGCGTCCACCATGAACTGGTAGGAGGCACCGACGTCCATCCAGCCGTGCATCAGCACCAGCGGCGGCAATTCGGAGGCAGGGGCGCCCCAGCGGCACACGTGGTACTGCAGGTGGCGGATCGGGACAAATTCGCTGTTGAAAGTTCTTTGGGCTTGGTACATTCGGACCATCATAAGGAGGCTCATCGTGCGCACCAGTCAAGCCCGGGACAATTACCAGCAGCTCCACAGCCAGTTCCGCTGGCTGGTGCCCGACAGCTTCAACATCGCCGAGGTCTGCTCGCGGCGCTGGGCGCAAGCGCCGGATGCTACCAAAAGAATAGCTGTTTACGCAGATGGAGCGGGGGTTACACCCCGATTTCATACCTATGCCGAGCTGCAGCACCAGGCCAACCGTCTGTCGGGTGCGTTGGCGTCGTTGCGTGTGGGCAAGGGCGACCGGGTGGCCATCGTTTTGCCACAGCGCTTCGAGACCGCGGTGGCCTACATGGCGGTGCTGCAGATGGGGGCGGTGGCGGTGCCGCTGTCCCAGCTGTTCGGGCCGGAGGCGCTCGAATACCGGCTGAAGGACAGTGATGCCGCGGTGGTGATCTGCGACAGCAGCGCCATCATGAACATCCTGGAAGTGCGCGGCACCTGCGAAGCCCTGCGCCATGTGATCGGCGTGGGCGAAGGCGCTGACGCCATGGCCGACCTCGATTACGCCGCCATCCTGGCCGAGCAGCCGCCCGAGCATGTGCCGGTGGCCACACGTGCCGACGACCCGGCGGTGCTGATCTACACCAGCGGCACCACCGGCAACCCCAAGGGCGCGCTGATTCCGCACCGCGCCTTGATCGGCAACCTGACCGGTTTCGTCTGCAGCCAGAACTGGTTTGGTTTCAACCCGGGCAGTGGGCTGGGTGGGGAGGGGGCGAACACAAAAGGGGCAACGCCCAGCCTGCCGCAGCCAGAAACGCACAGCGTTTTCTGGTCGCCGGCAGACTGGGCCTGGACTGGGGGATTGATGGATGCGCTCTTGCCCACGCTCTACTTCGGCCGCCCTATCGTGGCCTACAACGGCCGCTTCAGCCCGCAGGTGGCGTTTGAGCTGATGCAGAAGTACGACGTCACGCACACCTTTCTCTTTCCCACCGCGCTCAAGGCCATGATGAAGGCCTTCCCGCAGCCGCGCCAGTTCTTCAAGCTCAAGCTGCAGGCCATCATGAGCGCCGGCGAGGCGGTGGGTGACGCCGTGTTCGGCTATTGCCAGCAGGAACTCGGCGTGACGGTGAACGAGATGTTCGGCCAGACCGAGGTCAACTACATCGTCGGCAACTGCAGCATCTTTTATCCCGCCAAGCCGGGCAGCATGGGCAAAGGTTATCCCGGCCATCGGGTGGCGGTGATCGACGAGGACGGCCGTGAATGCCCGGTGGGCGTGGTGGGCGATGTGGCGCTGAACCGCTTCGACGTGCATGGCACACCGGATCCGATCTTTTTCCTCGGCTACTGGAAGAACGAGGACGCCACCCGTGCCAAGTTCACCGGCGACTGGTGCCGTACCGGTGACCTGGCGCTGCGCGACGAAGACGGTTACCTCTGGTACCAGGGCCGCGCCGACGACATGTTCAAGGCGGCGGGCTACCGTATCGGCCCGGGCGAGATCGAGAACTGCCTGGTCAAGCACCCGGCGGTGGCCAATGCCGCCGTGGTGCCCAAGCCGGATGCCGAGCGCGGTGCCGTGGTCAAGGCCTATGTGGTGCTCACGCCCGATGCCATGGCCGAGCGTGACGACGAGCCGCTCTCGCGCAGCGAATGGGAAACGCGGCTGGTGATCGACCTGCAGCGCCACGTGAAAGGCAAGCTGGCCCCCTACGAATACCCGAAGGAGATCGAGTTCATCGATGCCCTGCCCATGACCACCACCGGCAAACTGCAGCGGCGCGTGCTGCGGCTGCGGGAGGAGGAGCGGGCGCGCAATTCATGAGTCCATGAGCGCGCCCGAACACAAGCGGGGGACGTCGTCCGTGCTGACCGCATCCCTGCCTCAGCTTGATCCCCAGCTGTCGGTGGCCGACGCTTTCAGAATGGCACTGGCGGGGCCCTTGCAGGCATTGCGGCACAACCTGAGCCACGCCGGGCCTCAGGAGCCCGAGTTCGTGCACCAGGCGCGCGTGTCCGTGCGTCGCCTGCGCACCTTGATTCATGCCTTCGAAGACCTGTCCGAAGTCCCCGCATGGCGCGAGAGCCTGCAGACCCTGGAGGCATCGCTACGGGTGCTGAACCAAAGGCTCGGCGAGGTGCGCGATGCCGATATCTTTCGGTGGGTGACCCTGGACACTCTACGGCGCGAGACAGGCCCTGAGCTGCTTCCCGCACTGACGGCCGTGGAGATCCGTGCCAAGGCGAGGTGCGTGGCGGCTTATGCCGCCATGGCAGCGCTGCCGGAAAAAACCGGCGGCGGCCCCGTCTTTCTGCTGGCCGAACGTTTGGCGGGCGAGGAGGCCGCGACGGCACTGGCCGGCACCCGGCAAGCCCTGACCCAAGTGGCAAAGGCACAACTCCGAAAAGCGCATGCGCGGCTGATGCGTGCTGCGCGTCATCCGAAGCGTCTGACACCCGCGCAGAGGCACCGCCTGCGCATTGCCGTCAAACGCCTGCGCTATCTGACGGATGTGTGGGCCAGTCTCTGGCCGCAAAAGCTCAGCCGTCGCTACCTGACGCAGTTGGAGAAACTCCAGCAGGCGCTAGGCGAGCTCAATGATGCGGCGGTGGCCGGCCAGACACTGCGGAAATTCAAGGCCGGCGCGGCATTGCGGGCCATCTGGCAGGTGCACGAAAAGCGCCTCATCGCGCGCGAAATGCCGCGTGTGGTGCGTCGGCTGGCGGCGCTGGACCGCAGTCCGGCGCCTTGGCACTGAACCTCCTACACTTCTCGCCTTGACATCTGCACCGGAGATCACGCATTCATGAAAACCATCCAGCTCGGCCAAAGCGATCTGCATGTGACACCCATCTGCCTGGGCACCATGACCTTTGGCGAACAGGTCAATGAGGCCGACGCCCATGCCATCCTCGACCGGGCCTTGGCACGCGGCGTCAACTTCCTGGATACGGCCGAGATGTACTCGGTGCCGGCCCGCGCCGACACCTACAACGCCACCGAAAAAATCATCGGCAACTGGTTTGCCAGCCGCCCCGGCGCACGCCAGCAGATGGTGCTGGCCACCAAGGTGGCCGGCCCCTCGCGCGGCATGCCCTGGATCCGCAACGGCAGCACCAACCTCACCGGTGCCGACATCGTGGCCGCCTGCAACGACAGCCTCAAGCGCCTGCAGACCGACGTCATCGACCTCTACCAGATCCACTGGCCGGTGCGCCACGTGCCGGCTTTCGGCATGATGTACTTCGACCCGGCCAAGGACGACCCCGCGACCAGTTCCATCCATGAGCAGCTTGAGGCACTGGGCCAGCTGGTTCAGGCCGGCAAGGTGCGCGCCATTGGCCTGTCGAACGAAACGCCCTACGGCGTGCACGAGTTCGTGCGCCTGGCTGAAGCGCATGGCCTGCCGCGCGTAGCCACGGTGCAGAACCCGTATTGCCTGGTCAACCGCACGGTGGAGAACGCGCTGGACGAGACGCTGCACCGCCTGGGCGTGTCGCTGCTGGCCTATTCGCCGCTGGGTTTCGGCCTGCTGACCGGCAAGTACGACGCCAGCGGCTTCACCGGCCCGCAGGCGCCGCAGGACGGGCGCATTGCCAAGTTCGAGAGCGTGCGCAAGCAGCGCTGGGGCCGGCCTGAGGCCCTGGAGGCGGCCCGGCGCTACAACGCCCTGGCACGCGAGCACGGTCTCACGCCCACGCGCATGGCCCTGGCCTTCTGCTACACCAAGTGGCAGGTGGCCAGCACCATCATCGGCGTCACGTCGCTGGCGCAGCTGGAGGAAGACCTGGACGCCTGGGGCACCACGCTCAGCCCCGAGTTGCTGGCGGCGATCGACGCCATCCGCAAGGAACTGCGCGACCCGGCGGTGTGATCAGTTAGCGATGTAGCGCCCGGCGCGGTGGTTGATCGCCAGTGTCAGGTTCAGCACCACGGCGCCGACCACGGACAAGGCCACCTGCGTCAGCGGTGCGGTGATGAGCGCCAGCAGCAGGATGAGCGTGTCCACCGCCATCTGCACATGGCCGGCGCGCCAGCCGCGAGTCTCCTGCAGCCAGAAGGCCAGGATGCCGACACCGCCCAGGCTGGCGCGGTGGCGAAACAGGATGAGGAAGCCCACCCCCAGCAGCACGCCGCCGATCAGCGCGGCATACAGCGGCGTCAGGTGTTCGAAGCGGATGAACTGCGGCGTGATTTCGGTCAGCACCGACAGCAGCGCCACGGCCAGCATGGTCTTGTAGAGGAAGGCGCGGTCCATGCGGCGCCAGGCCAGCACATAAAAGGGCAGGTTGAGCACGAAGAACACCGGGCCGAAGCCCCAGCCCATGCCGTAGTGCAGCAAGAAGGCCAGGCCGGCTGTGCCACCGCTGAGCAGGTGGGCATGCTGGAACAGCGCCACGGCCAGCGCGATCAGCGCCGTGCCCGACAACAGGGCCAGCGCGTCCTCGGCGAGGCTGTGACGCAGCGCTGAACGTGGTGGCGGGGTCTCGGGGGCGGGCGTGTCGTCTTCGGGTTTCATGGGCGGCGATTGTGGCATGCAGGGCGCTTGCCGCCCGCGGTGCCGGACGTCGGTCAACCGTCAATGGGCTGCTTTGATCGGCTTGAGCGGGGTGCCGAACTGTTCGCGCAGCGGTGCATGGTCAAGCGGCGGGAACTTGATGCGCGTTTCCGGCACCCGGCGCTCGGGGATGTGGTCGAGCAGGTGGCGGATCAGCGTGAGCCGGCCGCGCCGCTGGTCATTGAAGTCGACCAGCGTCCAGGGGGTGGCCGGCTTGTGGGTGGTTTTCAGCATGGCATCGCGCGCCAGGCCGTATTCAGCGTATTCCTGACGGGCCTGCAGGTCGATCGGGCTGAGCTTCCAGCGTTTGAGCGGGTCGGCCAGGCGCTCGGCAAAGCGCTCTTCCTGATGGACCTGGTCAACCGTCAGCCAGTACTTGAAAAGCAGGATGCCGTCGTCGACCAGCATTTTCTCGAACACCGGGGCTTGCTTAAGGAAGGCCTTGGTCTCGCTCTCGGAGCAGAAGCCCATCACGCGCTCGACACCGGCGCGGTTGTACCAGCTGCGGTCAAAGAACACGATCTCGCCGGCGGCCGGCAGATGCGGCACATAACGCTGGAAATACCATTGCGTCGCCTCGCGCTCGCTGGGTTTGGCCAATGCCTCGGTGCGGCACTGGCGCGGGTTCAGGGTCTCGGCCATGGCCGAGATGACCCCGCCCTTGCCGGCCGTGTCGCGGCCCTCGACCAGCACCAGAAGGCGTTTGCCGGTGTGCTGCAACCAGCGCGCCACGTCGTTGAGCTCCAGCTGCAGCGGGGCGAGCTGCTCGAAGTACGCGTCCTTGCCGAGTTTGTCGAGCGTGCCGTTTTTTGATTTCTTCATGGCGGCATCGTATCGGAGCCGGCGTGCCAACTCAACCCAAGTGCCCCAGCCGCACCCAGGCGATGGACAATCGCCCCATGGCAAAAAAAGAGCACGTTTCCGAAACCCCGGCCACCCAGTTGCTCAAGGCGAACCAGGTGGCGTTCACCGAGCACCCCTACGAGTACCTGGAACACGGCGGCGCCCAGCACAGTGCGGCGGTGCTGGGTTGGGACCCGTTCACGGTGGTCAAGACGCTCATCATGCAGGACCAGGACGCCAAGCCGCTGGTGGTGCTGATGCATGGCAACCGCAAGGTGTCGACCAAGAACCTGGCGCGCCAGATCGGCGCCAAGTCGGTGGAGCCCTGCAAGCCCGAGGTGGCCAACCGGCACAGCGGTTACCTGGTGGGTGGCACCTCGCCGTTCGGCACGCGCAAGACCATGCCGGTGTTTATTGAAGAGACCATTCTGGCGCTGCCGCGCATCCTGATCAACGGCGGGCGGCGCGGTTACCTGGTGGGCATCGATCCGCAGGTGTGCGTGCAGCTGCTGGGTGCGAAGCCGGTGCAGTGCGCGCTGGCAGAATAGCGGGCTGTTTGTGTTGTCCCATGCGGCCCTGTCGGGGCCGTGTTGCTGAGGAGTTTGTCTTGGATTCTTTGTCTGCCCTCTACCCCGCACTCGCAGGCGTCGTGGCCTACCTGATCGGGTCGCTGTCGTTTGCCGTCATCGTCAGCCGCGTCATGGGGCTGAACGACCCGCGCACCTACGGCAGCAAGAACCCGGGTGCTACCAACGTGCTGCGCTCGGGCTCCAAGAAGGCCGCCATCGCCACCTTGCTGCTGGACGCCGCCAAGGGCTGGCTGCCGGTGGCGCTGGTCCACTGGTTTGGCAAACCCTACGGGCTGGAGGCCGGCACATTGGCCCTGGTGGGGCTGGGGGCCTTCCTGGGCCACCTGTACCCGGTGTTCTTCCGCTTCCAGGGCGGCAAGGGTGTGGCCACGGCATTGGGTGTGCTGCTCGGGCTGGACTGGGTGCTGGGCCTGGCCACGGCGGCCACCTGGCTCATCATGGCCTTCTTCTTCCGTTATTCCTCGCTCGCCTCGCTGGCCGCTGCGGTGTTTGCGCCGGTGTATTACATCTTCGGTGACGGCCTGGCCTGGACCATGGAAGGCCCCATCCTGTTTGCCGTCAGCGTCATGGCGCTGCTGCTGATCTACCGCCATGCCGAGAACATCGGCCGCCTGGCGCGTGGCACCGAGTCGAAGATCGGGCAGAAGAAAAAAGACGGGGTGGCCGACAAGGCCTGAACCCCGGCACAGCCCTAGGCTGGCTGGGCCAGGGCGGCCTGCAGGCTGAGCTGCAGCGCCAGATGGTGGTTGAAGCGCTGGCGCACCATGGCGCTGGCCAGCGCGGCCTTCAGTGCCGGCTTGCCATTGGCCGGGCAGTGCAGGCGGGGCCGCGTCAGCACGCTGCCGGCCGCATCGGTCATGATGGCCACATGCGGCAGGTTGGCCTTGCTGTTGCGGCGCACGACCACGGCAATCGCGTTGTCTTCCAGCCGCACATAGGTGCCCGGCGGGCACAGGCCCACGGCGCGCACCAGGGCGTGGCCCACGGCGTCGTTGTAGGGCGCGGTGCTGCTCATGATGCTGCGCACCGACTCGGTGGTGCTTCGGCCTTCACGCGACTTGCGCGGCGAAATCATGGCGGCATAACGGTCCACCGCACGCAAGATGCTCACCAGCCGCTTGCGCGGCGGCAACAGGCGCAACTCCATTTTCTCCGGGCTCTCGTCGTGGTGGTTGGCGAGCACCTCCAGCCATAGCTCGTCAGTGACGCCCAGATTGGCCAGCATCAGGCTACCCTTGGCTGCGTGGCCGCGAATGGCGTCCTGCTGTTCCGGGGTGAGCGGGTCGGTCTGCAGCGCCAGCTCGTCCTGCAGGGCGGTCATGGCAATGTTCATGGTCATGGCCGCATGCACCAGGCTGTTGCGCTCGGGCATGCTGAGCTTGAGTTCACTGGCGATCAGGTGGCACAGCACGCTGCAGATCAGCGCGTGCGAGGCGCTGTAACCCACCGAGGAGTGGGTGGAGAGCTGGAACAGCAGGTACAGGCCAACGTCGGCATCGCGCTCCAGCAGGGTCTGCATCCAGCGGTCGTACTGCCAGACGCGCTGCTCGAACTCCTGGATGCTGGCCGGGCTGCCCAGCAGGATGCCCAGGCCGGCCTCCAGGTCAGACCAAAGACCCAGCAGGTCCTCGTATTCGGTTTGGTCGGTGATGCTCATGACGCAGTGGCCGGGTGCTTGCTCAATAGCGCTTGTCGAGCACCAACTGGTCATTGGTGCGCGTCATCTGGAAACGCGTCAGAAAGCTGTTGCCCAGCAACACGTAGGGCATGGCCGCCGGCGAGACGATGGCATCCACCTGGTGCACATCCACCTGCCCCAGGCGCACAGACGTGAGCTGAACCAGCCAGCCCGGTACCACGCCGTTGGCGGTGTTGACGCGCACCGGCTGCCCCGACTTGTAGGCCAGGCCAATGTGCTCGGCATCCGCCACGCTCAGGGCCACCGTGGAAGCGCCGGTGTCCACCAGAAAGGTGACGGCGCGGTCGTTGATCTGGCCCGGTGTCAGGAAATGCCCGCCACTGCCGGCGTGCAGCACGATCTTGCCGTTCTCGGCGCCATGGGTCGGCCCGCCGGCGTTCACCGGGGCCTCGCCCATGCGCAGGGTTTGCCGGCTGCCGCCCACCTCCACCACCGCCTGGTCGGCCGTGGTGCTCAACACCTTGACGCCGCGGTGCGTTTCACCCACAGCCACGCTCTTGGGTGCACTGCCATCCACCACCAGCAGGGCCTTGGTGCCCAGCAGGCCGGAGAGCGCAACCGACTGGGCGTATGCCGCACCGCTGCCCGCGAGGAGTCCTCCGCAGATCAGCAGCAGCGCGGCCAAGGTTTTCATCAGTCGCGGAAGTTGTTGAAGTCCAGCGGCACGTCGGTGACTTCCTTGCGCAGCAAGGCCATGGCGGCCTGCAGGTCGTCGCGCTTGGCGCCGGTCACGCGCACCTTGTCTTCCTGGATGGCGGCCTGCACCTTGAGCTTGCTGTCCTTGATCAGGCGCTGGATCTTCTTGGCCAGCTCGGACTCGATGCCGTTGCGCACCTTGATGACTTTCTTGACCTTGTCACCGCCCATCTTTTGCAGGTCGCCGATGTCCAGGAAACGCACGTCCACCGACTGCTTGGTCAGCTTGTTGCGCAGCACGTCGAAAATCTGTTCGAGCTGGAAGTCGGCATCACCGATCACGGTGATCTCCTTGTCCTTGATCTCAATGCTGGCCGAGGTGCCCTTGAAATCGAAACGGGTGGCAATCTCCTTGGCAGAGTTGTCCACCCCGTTTTTGACTTTGACCATGTCGGCTTCGCAGACGGTATCGAATGAAGGCATTTTGAAATTTCCGCTAACTGGGGGAATGAGACAATCCTGCCAATGTTAGTCGAGAAAAACGTCCCACTCCAGCCGTACAACACCTTCCGCATCGTCGCCCGCGCCCATACCCTGATCCGGGTCAAAAGCGAGGCGGATGTGTTGGCCGTGCTGGCCGATGCCGAACTCGGCCCAGCACCGAAATTCGTGCTCGGTGGTGGCAGCAACATCGTGCTGACCGGCGACGTCAAGCCGGTGGTGCTCAAGGTCGAAATCACCGGCCGCCGGCTGGTGGGAGACACCCCGCGCGCCTGGATCGTGGAAGTGGGCGGCGGCGAGAGCTGGCACGAGACCGTGCGCTGGACGCTGGAGCAGGGCTGGCCCGGGCTGGAAAACATGGCGCTCATTCCCGGCACCGTGGGCGCCGCCCCGGTGCAGAACATCGGCGCCTACGGTGTGGAACTGCAGGACCGCTTTGAATCACTCGACGCCATCGACCTGCAGACCGGCCAAGCTTTCACCCTGAATGCCGCCCAATGCGCCTTCGGCTACCGCGATTCGGTGTTCAAACACGCCGCCGCGCCGGCACACGAAGCGCTCGGCCGCCCGGCCGGCCTGGGGCTGGCGGGCCGCGCGCTCATCACCCGCGTGCGGCTGCGCCTGCCCAAGCCCTGGAAGCCGGTGCTGGGCTACCTCGATCTGGAGCGCAAGATGGCCGAGACGGGCAACCACCAGCCCACGGCGCAGCAGATCTTCGACTGGATCTGCGACATCCGCCGCGCCAAGCTGCCCGACCCGGCCGTCATCGGCAACGCCGGCAGCTTCTTCAAGAACCCCACCGTCACGCCCGAGCAGTGCGCCGACATCATCGCGCGCGACCCCAAGATCGTGCACTACCAGCTGGACGACGGCACCGTGAAGCTGGCCGCCGGCTGGCTGATCGACGCCTGCGGCTGGAAGGGCAAGTCCATCGGCCAAGCCGGCGTGTACGAGAAGCAGGCGCTGGTGCTGGTGAACCGCGGGGGCGGCGAATCCGGCGCCACGGGCGGCGAGGTGATGACGCTGGCGAAGGCGATTCAGACCAGTGTGTATGAGCGGTTTGGGATTCGGTTGGAGCCGGAGCCGGTGGTGGTGTGAGCGCTGAGCGCAATTTGCTATTGATTTGATAGCTGCTTGCGCTTATTTGAAAAGGGTAATCGGCCAAAAAGGCTTGAAATTCAGGCGCCAATGGGGGAGAGGTTGGCGACATCCCCAACCCAACGCTTTCCCCACACGGCCCACAGCCAACCCCGTATGACCCTGCGTTAAAGTCTGGGGCATAAGAACGCCAGGGGAGAAACCGTGCTCATCAAGTCTGCCGACGACAAAACCAAACGCTTGGCGCTGCTGGAAGACCTGCAAAAGTCCAGCTACCTGGATGCCCAGCAAAAGAAATGGCTGCGCGAAGAATTGCAGCGCCACAAGAAAGGCATCCAGGGCGAGCGCGAATCTGCCTACTACCTGGACAACCATTTCAAAGACGGTGTCAACCACGTCCTGCTGCACGACCTGCGCCTGGTGGTAGACGGCGAAGTGGCGCAGATCGACCACCTGGTCATCGGCCGTCTGGGGTACTTCTTCCTGATCGAAACCAAGAACTACGCGGGCAACCTGGAAATCAACGCCCACGGTGAGTTCACCGTCAACTACGACGGCGACCTTTACGGCATTCCCTCACCCTTGGAGCAAAGCCGCCGCCATGAACGCGTGTTGTTCAAACTGCTGGAACGGTTGGGAATTACCGGCCGTTTGGACAAAAAGCCCGACGTTCACCACGTGGTAATGATGCACCCCAAGGCCGTGATCCGCCGGCCCGACCCCAAGGCTTTTGACACTTCTTTCCTCATCAAGGCGGACCAGTTCCCCACTTGGCACGAAAAGTTTGCAGACGACATTGGCACAGCCACTGTGCTCAAGGCGTTGCTCAATATGCGCAGCCAAGACACCATCAAAGAATGGGGGGAGAAGCTCAAACGCCAGCATCGCCCGGCCGACCTGCTGGCTTTGCCAGACTTCATGCAACCCAAGCCTCAGTTGGCAGCTACTGCCCAGGTCGTCAAGCCGCCGGTGCAGGCCCCCGCGGTGGCGCCCGGCACATCCGCGCCTGCAGAGGCGGACGCCTCATTGGCCAAGAAACTCATTTGTGCTCATTGCCACGGCAAAATCAGCTACGACGAAGGCAAGTACTGCTGGAGCCGCAGCAAACGTTTTGGCGGCTTGCAGTATTGCCGGGAGCACCAGACACTTTTCGTCTGAAAATCCGCGAGCCCAATATCAACAAAGATTTAAGGGAAGTGTCATGCAGTTATACGCAGGGTCTGCGCGTGAATTTGTAATAGATGCCACACGTAACGCTATTGCTGGGAAGCTTGAGCGCGCATTCAAGGAAGCGTATCGATATAGACCGTCTCATCAAGAGGTCCAGTCATGGCAGAACTCCCTATTTCGAATGGCATTTGTGTTGCAGGAAGGAAGCTTTTTGGATCACGGAGTCTTGCTCGAGTACCAATTGCCTCTCTCAAGCCGCCGGTTAGATTGCATGGTTACTGGAACGAGCCTTGAAGGAAAACCTTATTCGGTTATCGTCGAGTTGAAGCAATGGAGCAACGTAGAGTCATCGAATGCTGAGGGCTGTGTAACGACATGGGTTGCTGGTTCCAAGAAAGACATTCTTCATCCATCCCGTCAAGTTGGGCAATATGAGCAGTATTTGCGAGATATGCATTCTGTGTTCACCGCAAATCAGGTTGGATTGCGTTCTTGTGCATTTCTTCACAACCTAACGTTCGAGCCTGAAAGCGAGATTTTCTCGTCTCGACATGCTCTAGCCCTTGAGCAGTTTCCCGCATTCGCAGGTGATCAGCAGGAGTTGCTTATCGATTACATGGGTAAGCACATAGGCGCAGGTAAGGGTGAGTCAGTCCTTGATCAAGTTCTAAAGAGCCGTTACGCGCCTAGCAAGAAGCTCTTGCAACACACTGTGGGCTT
>NZ_BCWP01000053.1 GCF_001592265.1 Curvibacter delicatus NBRC 14919
TCAGCAAATCCTTAGCCCTCGCCGTGGACGAGATGCCGGCCTTTCCGAAGAGCGTGCAAAAAATCCTGGAACTGACCCGGGATGTGGACTGCACGCCCAAGGATCTGGTACAGGTGATCGACAAGGACCCGGTGCTCACGGTCAAGATCCTGAAAGTCGTCAACTCGGCCTACTACAGCCTGCCCAAGCAGGTCACCTCGATCAGCCACGCCGTGGTCTTCATGGGCTTCAACACCATCAAGAACCTCGCCTTGGGCATTGCCGCCATCGGCATGCTGCCCAAAAGCAATGCGGCCGGCTTCGATGTGCAGCAGTACCTGCTGCACTCGCTGGCCACGGCAGGCATTGCCCGACAGCTGGCCTCCGACCTGGACAGCGCCGACCCGATGGACTGCTTCATTGCCGGCCTGCTGCACGATTTCGGCAAGGTGGTGTTCGCCCAGTTCATGCCCGACGAGTTCCGCCACGCGCTGGAAATCAGCCAGCGCGACGGCACCTCGCTGCACGAGGCACTGCAGCACAGCATCGGCGCCGACCATGCGCTGGTGGGCGCCATGCTGGTGGAAAAGTGGCGCTTCTCCCCCCATCTGGTGGAAGCCATCCGCAACCAGCACGGCGCGGAACTGAAAGACAGCGACATGATCGCCTGCGTCTTTGCCGCCAACCAGATCAGCAAGAAACTGCAATTCGGCTTTGGTGGCAATACCTGCATCGAGGAGCTCACACCCGCCATGGCGCGGCGTCTGGGCGGCCATCTGGATGCCGTCATCGCCCGGCTGGGCGATCTGACCACCCTGTTCGAAGAAGCCCAGATCTTTTCCCGACTCGAAGGCTGAGCATGAAAGTCAAGTTCTGGGGCGTCCGCGGCTCCATCGCCTCCCCCGGACCGCACACGGTACGCTACGGCGGCAACACCACCTGCATCGAGATCCGCACCGACAACAATGAGCTGATCATCCTGGATGCCGGCACCGGCATCTTCCCGCTGTCTCAGACCCTGCTGGCCGAACTGCCGGTGCAGGCCAATGTGCTCATCACGCATTCGCATTGGGACCACATCCAGGGCCTCCCCTTCTTCATCCCCAACTTCATCCCCGGCAACCTGCTGCGCCTGCATGGCGCCTTCGACCCGGTGTCCGGCAAGGGCGTTGAACAGGTGATGTCGGTGCAGCTGCAATACAGCTACTTTCCGGTGCGCGAAGCGGAGATGAAAGCGCGCATCGAGTACGTCACGCTGGCACCAGAGCAGACCATCCAGATCGGCAGCGCCACCATCACGCCCTACCTGCTCAACCACCCGGTCATCAACTTCGGCTACCGCATCGAGGCCGGCGGCAAGTCGGTGTTCTTCACCGGCGACCATGAGCCGCCGTACAACATCTATGAGCCAGGCGACGCTGAACACGCCGAATACCAGGCCTTCGTCGATGAAAAGCAAGCCGCCATCCTGGAAGCGATCCGCGGTGTCGATGTGCTGATTGCCGACACCTCCTACACCGCTCAGGAGTACCCGGCCAAAAAAGGCTGGGGCCACGGCACTTTCGAAAGCAGCATCCAGGCCGCACGCCAAGCCGGTGCCCGCGTGCTCTACTGCACCCACCACGAGCCCACGCGCAGCGACGATGCGCTGGAAGCCGCCTTCGCCCAGGCGCTGGCCGACAACCCGGCCCCACCGGGCGACCGGCTGGACATCCGCCTGGCGCGCGAAGGCGACAGTTACGAGTTCTGAGCCGACAGGCCGCGCAGCATGGACAAGATCGACACCCGCCTCCCCCACCCGCTGCACCAGGTCGCCATCACACGCCAACTGGAGGCCACGCTGGCGGACAGGCTACCACCTCACACCCTGATGCAGCGCGCCGGCTTGGCCACGGCACGGCTGGCGCTGGCGCTGGCGCCCCACGCCTCCACCTTCTGGCTCGCCTGCGGACCGGGCAACAACGGCGGTGATGGCCTGGAGGCCGCCATGCACTTGCAACAGTGGGGCAAGACCGCGCTGGTGAGCTGGCTCGGCACGCCGCAGGAGGCACCGGCCGACGCCCGTGCCTCCTATGCGCGTGCCCAGGCCGCCGGCGTACGCTTCCTGGATGCGCCGCCGGCCGCATGCGACTGCTGCATCGATGCCCTGCTCGGCATCGGCGTCACGCGCCCGGCCGAAGGACGGCTGGCCGAGTGGATTGCGCACATCAACACCCTGAGCGTACCGGTGCTGGCGGTGGACCTGCCTTCGGGCCTGAATGCCGATACCGGGGCCTGCGACGGCCCTGGTGTGCGCGCGACGCACACCTTGAGCCTGCTCACGCTCAAACCGGGACTGTTCACCGGGCAGGGTCGCGACGCGGCGGGTGAAGTTTGGTTCGAATCGCTGGGCGCAGAAAACGTCGCGGCACCACCGGCGCAAGCCACGCTGTCCGGCGCACCGCTCCCCCATGCACGGCCGCACGCCTCGCACAAGGGCAGCTATGGCGATGTTGCTGTCATCGGTGGTGCCCCGGGCATGACCGGCGCAGCACTGCTGGCGGCTTGCGCAGCTTTGCACCAAGGCGCCGGACGGGTGTTTGTCGGCTTGCTGGACGGCGGCAGTCTGGGCGTTGATGCCAACCACCCCGAACTGATGTTCCGCCCGCTTGAAGCGCTGGATTCGGCACAGCTGACGGTGGTCTGCGGCTGTGGTGGCGGCACGGCGATTGCCACCCAGCTGCCGCGATTCTTATCAAAAGCACCCCTTGCCGTCATTGATGCAGACGCTCTCAATTCAATAGCAAACGACAGCCAGCTCCAGCAGCAACTGCGTGCCCGTCATGCGCGTGGACGCCAGACTGTGTTGACACCCCACCCTCTGGAAGCCGCCCGCCTGCTCGACACAACCACGGCAGCGGTGCAGCACGACCGGCTGGCCACGGCGCAGCAGCTCGCCCAACGCTTTTATTGCACCGTGGTGTTGAAGGGATCGGGCACGGTGATTGCCACGCCGGGCATCACACCGGCCATCAACCCGACCGGCAATGCGCTTTTGGCGACCGCCGGCACCGGTGATGTGCTGGCCGGCATGATTGGCGCCCGGCTGGCCAATGGTCGGTCGGCCTTCCAGGCTGCTTGCGAAGCGGTCTGGTTGCACGGCCGCGCCGCTGACACCTGGCCGCACGACCAAGCCCTGACAGCCGGCGCGCTGGCGCACGCCGGCTTCGTCAACTAGCCACGCCCGACAAAGGGCATCTTGCTCGCCATCACGGTGTGGAACAGCACGTTGGCTTCCAGCGGCAAGTTGGCCATGTAGAGCACCGACTGGCCGACGATGCCGACGTCCATCAGCGGCTCCACCGCGATCTCGCCACTGGCTTGCGGTACGCCCTTGGCCATACGCTCGGCCATCTCGGTGGCGGCATTGCCGATGTCGATCTGGCCGACTGCGATGTCGTACTTGCGGCCATCGAGCGAAGCGGTCTTCGTCAACCCCATCACACCATGCTTGGTCGCGGTGTAGGCGATCGAGTTCGGCCGCGGCGCATGGGCTGAAATGGAGCCGTTGTTGATGATGCGGCCACCACGCGGCGACTGTGTCTTCATGACACGGAACGCCTGCTGGATGCACAGGAACATGCCGGTGAGGTTGATGTCCACCACGTTCTTCCACTGCTCGACCGTCAAGTCCTCCAGCGGAATGCCCGGCGCATTGACGCCGGCGTTGTTGAACAGCACGTCCACTCGGCCCCAGGCCTGCACCGTGGCATCAAACAGGGCCCGCACCGACTCCGGCTGCGACACATCGGTGGGCAACACCAGTGCGCGCTCACCGGCACCGGAGGCCGCCGCGACCGCCAGCAGCGGTTCGCGCCGGCGTCCGGCCAGTGCCACGCGATAGCCGTCGGCCAGCAAAGCCAGCGCCGCCGCCTTGCCGATGCCCGTGCCGGCGCCGGTCACGATAGCTACTTTGTTATGACCCGTCATTCTTCCTGGTCTCCAAACTGAACTTATTTGCGCCGGCTCTTGCGCCCTTTGCTTTTGGCCGCAACCTTCTTCACTGCCGCCTTGAGCGCCTGGATCGGTGACGGCAGGGCACGGGACTGCGCAGCCGACACCTTCTTCGCGGCACGCTTGGCCGACGTCTTGGTCGGCATACCCTCGCCACCGCGGCCGTCGTGGGCCAGGCCCTTGTCCTTCATGGCGCGTGCCATGAACTCCTCACCCTCGCGCACCAGGCGGAAGTCGATGCGCCGGCCGTCCAGGTCGACGCGGCTGACCTGCACCCGTACCCGCGTGCCGATGGCATAGCGGATGCCGGTGCGCTCGCCGCGCAGCTCTTGGCGAGCCTCGTCGAAGCGGAAGTACTCGCCGCCCAATTCGGTGATGTGCACCAGTCCCTCGACGTACATGGCGTCGAGCGTGACGAAGATGCCGAAGCTGGTGGCCGCTGTCACCACACCGCTGAACTCCTCGCCCAGGTGCTCGCGCATGTACTTGCACTTGAGCCAGGCTTCCACATCGCGGCTGGCCTCGTCGGCCCGGCGCTCGTTGGCGCTGCAGTGCAGGCCGGCCGCCTGCCAGGCCATCAGCTCGGCGCTGACCTTCTTCGGCTTCTCGCCCGAGAGCTTCTGCTTGGCCGCTTCGCTCTTCTCGATCCGGCGCGACAGCTTGGCGTGCGCCTCGCCCGGCGTCGGCAGGGCCGGCAGGTGGTAACGCGTCTTGCCCAGGATGGCCTTGATCACACGGTGCACCAGCAGGTCCGGATAGCGCCGTATCGGGCTGGTGAAATGGGTGTAGGACTCGAAGGCCAGGCCGAAGTGGCCGCTGTTGTGCGGCGTGTAGATCGCCTGCTGCATCGAGCGTAGCAGCATGGTGTGGATCTGCTGCGCGTCCGGGCGCTCCTTGGTGGCCACGGCGATGGCCTGGAATTCCGCCGGCGAGGGGTTCTCGCTGATGGTCATGCCCACGCCGGTAGCCTTGAGGTAGTTGCGCAGCAGCTCATTCTTCTCCGGCGTCGGCCCTTCGTGCACGCGGAACAGGCCGGCGTGCTTGCTCTGGCCAATGAAATCGGCGCTGCAGACATTAGCCGCCAGCATGGCCTCCTCGATCAGGCGGTGTGCCTCGTTGCGCACACGCGGCACAATTTTCTCGATGCGTCCACTCTCGTCGCAGACGATCTGGGTTTCGGTGGTTTCGAAATCCACCGCCCCACGCTTGGCGCGCGCTGCCAGCAAGGCACGGTAGACATCGTCGAGATTCAGCAGATCGCCCACCAGCGCCTTGCGCCGCTGCGCCTCCGGGCCATGGGTGTTGGACAGGATGGCCGCCACCTCGGTATAGGTCAGACGCGCGTGGCTCCACATCACCGCCGGGTAGAACTGGTAGGCCGTGATCTCGCCTTCGTTGCTGATGAACATGTCGCACACCATGCACAGGCGTTCGACCTCGGGATTGAGCGAGCACAAACCGTTGGACAGCTTCTCCGGCAGCATCGGGATGACGCGGCGCGGGAAATAGACACTGGTGGCGCGCTCGTAGGCATCGACGTCGATCGGCGAACCGGTCTCCACATAGTGGCTGACATCGGCAATCGCCACCAGCAGGCGCCAGCCGCGTACCGCGTTCTTGCCGCGGCCCTGGGTTGCCGGCTCGCAATAGACGGCATCGTCAAAGTCGCGCGCGTCCTCGCCATCGATGGTCACCAAAGGCACATCGGTCAGGTCAACACGGTGCCGCTTGTCCTGCGGCCGCACCTTGTCGGGCAGACCACGGGCCTGGGCAATACAGGCTTCCGTGAATTCATGCGGCACGCTGTACTTGCGCACCGCGATCTCGATTTCCATGCCGGGGTCGTCGACCTCACCCAGCACTTCCTTGATGCGCCCCACCGGCTGGCCGAACAGGGCCGGCGGCTCCACGAGCTCCACCACCACCACCTGGCCAGGTTTGGCCTGGCCGGTCGCGCCCTTGGGAATCAGGATGTCCTGCCCGTAGCGTTTGTCCTCGGGCGCCACCAACCAGACGCCGCTCTCCTGCAGCAGCCGGCCGATGATCGGATGTGCCGGTCGCTCGATGATCTCCAGCACGCGCCCCTCGGGGCGGCCCTTGCGATCAGAACGCACGATGCGCGCCTTGACGCGGTCCTTGTGGAGCACGGCGCGCATCTCATTGGGTGGCAAATAAATGTCCGGTTCACCGTCGTCACGCACCACAAAACCATGGCCGTCACGATGACCTTGAACACTTCCTTCAATTTCTTCCAACAATCCGCTGGAACGCTCAAAATTTTTGATATACTTCTCTCTTTCCTGAAATGCCCAGGTGGCGGAATTGGTAGACGCACTAGTTTCAGGTACTAGCGAGTAACATCGTGGAGGTTCGAGTCCTCTCCTGGGCACCAATATAAAGTAAAACCGTTACGGTTTTGCAAACAAAAAGCCGCTGAACCTTCAGCGGCTTTTTTTCTTTCCGGCTTCTGCTACACCGCAACAGTTCCGCCGCGCGTTGTACAACCTGCGCCGAACAAAACCCTCGACCCGGGAAACGCCGTGGAACCGGCTTGGCCGGGCCACTGGCGTTGCCCCCTGCAAGGGGCTGAAGCCTGCGGCTCCGGGCCTGTCTGGCGAAGCGACACGCCCTTTGCGCAGCCTGGGGGTGTTCCATCAGACGGGCTGTGCCACCAGATCGTGGCCTTGCGTACCGACGATGCGGGCACGCGTGAACTCACCGACCTTGAGCGTCTTGCTGATCTTTTCCGGTGGCAGCAGCTTGACCACGCCGTCGATCTCCGGCGCATCGGCATAACTGCGCCCGACCCCGCCCTTGCGCCCCATCGCCGGCGCCGAGTCCACCAACACCTGCATGGTGGCACCCACGCGCTGCTGCAACCTGGCAATCGAGACCTCCTCGGCCACTGCCATGAAGCGGGCGCGCCGTTCCTCGCGCACTTCCTCAGGCAGCATGCCTGGCAATTCGTTGGCCGTCGCGCCCTTGACCGGGCTGTAGGCAAAACAACCGGCGCGGTCGATCTTCGCTTCGCGCATGAAATCGAGCAGATGCTCGAACTCGGCTTCCGTCTCGCCGGGGAAACCGGCGATGAAGGTGCTGCGGATCACGATCTCGGGGCAGACTTCGCGCCAGCGCTGGATGCGCTCCAGGTTCTTCTCGCCGCTGGCCGGGCGCTTCATGCGCTTGAGCACGTCGGGGTGGCTGTGCTGCAGCGGTACATCGAGGTACGGCAGCACCTTGCCGGTGGCCATCAGGTCAATGATCTCGTCCACATGGGGATAGGGATAGACGTAATGCAGGCGCACCCAGGCGCCATGCGCCTCGGCCAGCTCGCCCAGCGCCTGCACCAGCTCGAACATGCGGGTCTTGACCGGCTTGCCGTCCCAGAAACCGGTGCGGTATTTCACGTCCACGCCGTAGGCGGAGGTGTCCTGGCTGATCACCAGCAATTCCTTCACGCCGCCTTCGAACAGCGCCTTGGCCTCTTTCAGCACATCACCCACCGGACGGCTGACGAGGTCGCCACGCATCGAAGGGATGATGCAGAAGGTGCAACGGTGGTTGCAGCCCTCGCTGATCTTGAGATACGCATAGTGGCGCGGCGTCAGCTTGATGCCGGCTTCACCGAAGGCACCCGGCACCAGGTCGATGAAGGGATCGTGCGGCTTCGGCAAGTGCGCATGCACCGCGTTCATCACTTCCTGCGTGGCGTGCGGGCCGGTGACGGCCAGCACACGAGGGTGGATTTCCTTGATGAGGTTGCCGCCGTCCTCGGCCGTCTTCGCCCCCAGGCAGCCGGTGACGATGACTTTGCCGTTCTCGGCCAGCGCCTCGCCGATGGTGTCCAGGCTTTCCTTCACCGCGTCGTCGATGAAACCGCAGGTGTTGACGATCACCAGGTCCGCGCCCTGGAAGGTTTTGGCCGTCTGGTAGCCCTCGGCACTCAGCTGGGTCAGGATCAGTTCGGAATCAGTCAGCGCTTTGGGGCAGCCCAGGCTGACGAAGCCGATTTTCGGTGTGGGAGCAGCGGAATCGGGAGAGGTGGGGGACAGGGCTTCACTCATCCCTGTATTGTCCCAGTATTCGGCGGAGCGTTCAGCGCTTCAGCCCGAAGGCCCCCAGCATCTGCTCGGTCTGCTTCTGCATCTGCTCCTGCATCTGCACGAACATGGCCTTGGACTGCTCCAGGTTGCTGTTCACCAGCCCCTGCATCATGGGCGCCTGCATGGCCATGAACTGGGTCCACATCTCGGGCGTCACACCCTTGGACTGCTCGGCCAGCTTGCTCTGCACGTCATACAGGGACTGGATGTTCTTTTCCAGGTAGCCACCCATGAAACCCTGCATGGCATGGCCGTAGAAACGGATGATGTTGGCCAGCACCGAGGCGCTGAACATCGGCGTGCCGCCGGCTTCTTCTTCCAGGATGATCTGCAGCAGGATGCTGCGCGTGATGTCTTCGCCGGTCTTGGCGTCGCGCACCACGAAGGCGGCGTTGGCCATCACCAGTTGCTTGATCTCGGTCAGCGTGATGTAGCTCGAGGTATTGGTGTCGTACAGCCGACGGTTGGGGTATTTCTTGATGATCCGCTCAGCGCCTGCAGCGGCATCCCCTTGCTTCTCTTTCATGACCGGCATCTCCTCTCCTCGATCCTGTGGATCTACTCAAGCTACTGCGCTGCGACACATTCTAGGAAGAGATGTGGCGCAAAGCCCCCAAGGTTTACCCTGAGGGGAAACGAAAAAGCCCCGGCTTCATGGGAAACCGGGGCTGCATCTTGGTAGGCGCGATTGGACTCGAACCAACGACCCCCACCATGTCAAGGTGGTGCTCTAACCAGCTGAGCTACGCGCCTAAGAGTATTCGAGAAGCGAGAGTATAGCAGCAAACCGGCGCTTCAATGATCAGGCCGGCAAAAAAACGTGCTGCTGCCGTCACGAAAGGGCAATGCCGTGGGACATAATTGACGTTAACGTAAACGTCAAACATCCCATTTTTACCTCTGGAGATCGACATGCAAATTGCAGGCAAAGTATTCATCGTGACCGGCGGCGCTTCGGGCCTGGGCGAAGGCACCGCGCGCATGCTGGCAGCCAATGGCGGCAAGGTCGTCATTGCCGACATGCAGGCTGAAAAAGGCGAGGCGGTGGCCAAGGAGATTGGCGGCGCCTTTGTCAAGTGCGACGTCAGCCAGGAAGCCGACGGCCAGGCCGTGGTGGCCAAGGCCCTCTCGCTGGGCAAGCTGATGGGCCTGGTCAACTGCGCCGGCATTGCCCCGGCCGAGAAGACCGTGGGCAAGAACGGCGCCCACGCACTGGCAACGTTCAGCAAGACCATCACGGTCAATCTGGTGGGCAGCTTCAACATGATCCGCCTGGCCGCTGACGCCATGTGCAAGAACGAACCCGAGTCCACCGGCGAGCGCGGCGTGATGATCTCCACCGCATCGGTCGCAGCCTATGACGGCCAGATCGGCCAAGCCGCCTACAGCGCCTCCAAGGGCGGCGTGGTGGGCATGACGCTGCCGATCGCGCGCGACCTGGCCCGCAACGGCATCCGCAACATGACGATCGCCCCCGGCATCTTCGGCACGCCCATGCTGTTCGGCATGCCGCAGGAGGTGCAGGACGCACTGGCCGCCAGCGTGCCCTTCCCCAGCCGCCTGGGCACCCCCGAGGACTACGCCAAGTTGGCCAAGCACATCATCGAAAACGACATGCTCAACGGCGAAGTGATCCGCCTGGACGGCGCCATCCGCTTGGCGCCGCGCTGATTCGTCCCGTCCGCAAAGCCGGCCGCCCCACCCGGGTCGGCCGGCTTTTTTGTGTCTGACAACAGAAGCTGTCACCAGTCTTCCTACAATCGACCGTATGGCCATCCCCCAATCCTTCATCCAGGAGCTGCTAGCGCGCGCCGACGTCGTCGAGATCGTCGGGCGCTACGTGCAGCTCAAGAAGGGGGGCGCCAATTTCATGGGGTTATGCCCGTTCCACGCCGAGAAGTCGCCCTCGTTCACGGTCAGCCCGACCAAGCAGTTCTACCACTGCTTCGGCTGCGGCAAGCACGGCGACTCCATCAACTTCCTGATGGAACACACCGGCATGAGCTTCATCGAGGCGGTGAAGGAACTGGCCCAGCATTACGGCCTGCAAGTACCGGAAGACGAGGCCAGCCCGCAGGATCGCGCACGTGCCGTCGAACAGCGGCAAAAACAGGCCACGCTGAACGACGTGCTGGAAAAGGCCGGCGAGGCCTATCGCAAACATCTGAAAAGCGCGCCACGCGCCATCGACTACCTCAAACGCCGCGGCCTGTCCGGCGAAATCGCCAAGCAGTTCGGCCTGGGTTATGCGCCCGAAGGCTGGCGCAGTCTGGCCAGCGTCTTTCCACAGTACGACGACCCGCTGCTGGTGGAAAGCGGCTTGGTCATCACCAACGCGGAAGAGAACAACGGCGGCGAGGAAAAACGCTACGACCGCTTCCGCGACCGCATCATGTTCCCGATCCGCAACGTCAAGGGCGAGTGCATCGGTTTCGGCGGGCGCGTGCTCGGCGACGAAAAACCCAAGTACCTGAACTCACCGGAAACGCCGGTGTTCAGCAAGGGGCGCGAGTTGTACGGTCTGTTCGAGGCGCGCAACGCGATCCGCGACCTCGGCTACGCGCTGGTGACCGAAGGCTACATGGACGTGGTGGCGCTGGCGCAACTGGGTTTTCCCAACGCCGTGGCCACACTGGGCACCGCCTGCACCACCGAGCATGTGCAGAAGCTGTTTCGCTTTACCGACACCGTGGTCTTCAGCTTCGACGGCGACGCCGCCGGCCGGCGTGCCGCGCGCAAGGCGCTCGACGGCGCCCTGCCCTACGCTACCGATGTGCGCAGCGTGAAGTTTCTGTTCCTGCCGGCCGAGCACGACCCCGACAGCTACATCCGCGAGTTCGGCCGCGAGGCCTTTGCCCGCTGCGTCAGCGAGGCCGTACCGCTGAGCCGTTTCCTGATCGAGGCGGCGCGTGAGGGTTGCGACCTCTCCAGTGCCGAAGGCCGCGCCCACCTGGCCAGCAACGCCAAACCGCTGTGGAGCCAGTTGCCCGACGGCGCGCTCAAGCGCCAATTGCTGACCGAGATCGCCGAGCTGGTGCAGCTGAGCGGCCAGGAGCTGAACGAGCTCTGGAATCCGCCAGCCCGCAGCAGCGAGCGCGAACGCCCAAACGCCAACCGCTCTGAAAACCATAGCGCCTGGCGCAATGATGGCGAAGGTTACAGCCCGAAATTCAGCAAAAAATGGGCGCCACGGCCACCCCGCGTGCGTGCCCAACTGGTCAACCGGGCCGACCATGCGACCCGCCTGCTGCTGGCGCACAGCGGCATCTGGGACAACCTCTCGAGCGAAGACCACCACCTGCTGTGCGAGTTGCCCGAGCCCCACGGCCCGCTCCTAAGCTGGCTGGAAAGCCAACTGCACGAACACGGCCCCCAGCCCTGGGCGGCGCTGCGCGAAGGGCTGCGCGAACACCCGGCCGAGGCGCTGGCGCTCAAGCTCATGACCGGCTCCGACCTGGCGGCCGGCGACGACCATGGCGAAACCCTGGCCGAGCTGCGCAACCTGCTCAACCGCATGCTGATCGACCACCTCAAGGCCCTGGAGACCGAGGCCATCGAGGCCTCCCTCAACAACCCGGCAGCGTTGGAGCGCTACCGTGAATTGCAGCTTCGCCGGCGTGCGCTGGAAACGGCCTCGCCGCAAAAAGCGGATTAGACCCTGCCCCTGGCAAGAATGAGGCGAGCCACCTGCCCGCAAGAGCGCTGCCCTTGCCGCCCTAGCACAAAAGCACCGAAAAACCCCGCCAGCATTGAATTTCTGTTGGCCCCGGCTATAATCCCCAACTGATTTTCGGCAAGAGCGACAGCAGCACCTCCGGGCCAGGCCAACCGCAGCACCACGTGCGCGACCGGCCACCTTACCGCAAGGACTGCATTCCAAATGATCGCCCTCCCATCTTGCCTCTGAGGAACCCCTCCTCTGTCCCCCAACTGCGCCGGTCGTTTTCGGTGCCTGTGTTTGTTTCTTTGTGCCAGTTTTTGATGTCCTGAGGTTGATCCATGCCCGCTCAAAAGTCCAAGAAGCCTGCAAAGCCCGCCGCAAAACCCGTCGCCAAGGCCTCGCCGAAGCCCGTTGCCAAGAAAGCTGCCGCCCCCAAGGCTGTAGCCAAACCGGCAGCCAAGGCCTTGCCGAAGCCCGCTACGAAAGCCTCATCCGTGCCCGCCTCCAAGACCCCTGCCAAAGCCGAAAAAGCCGCCAAGACCCCGGCCGCTGAAGTGAAGAAAACCGTTGCCGTTGCCACCGAAGAAGTGGTGAAGAAAAAACCGGGCCGCCCGCCCAAGGCCGCCTCTGCCGACGGCACAGCACCCAAGACCGGCGCCAAGCGCGGCCGCAAGCCCAAGAACGCGGCCGGTGCCCAGCCGTCTGAAGACCTGGACCTGTCCGACATTGAAGCCGAATTCGCCGAGGAACCGGCAGAAGCTGGCACGGCCGAGAAGGTCAAGCCACTGCGCATGAAGATCAGCAAGGCGAAGGAACGCGCCTTGATGAAGGAATTCGGCCTGGACGAGACCGTCCTGTCCGAGGAGGACATGGCCAAGCGCCGCCAGCGCCTGAAACTGCTGATCAAGCTGGGCAAGACACGCGGCTACCTGACACACGGCGAAATCTCCGACCACCTGCCCGACAAGCTGGTCGATGCCGAGACGCTGGAAGTCGTGATCTCCATGTTGAACGACATGGGCGTGGCGGTGTACGAACAGACGCCGGATGCCGAGACCCTGCTGCTCAACAACACCGGCCCGACCGCCGCCACCGAAGAAGAAGCCGAGGAGGAAGCCGAAGCCGCACTCAGCACGGTGGACAGCGAGTTCGGCCGCACCACCGACCCGGTGCGCATGTACATGCGCGAAATGGGCACGGTCGAGCTGCTCACCCGCGAGGGCGAGATCGAAATCGCCAAGCGCATCGAAGGCGGCCTGATGGCCATGATGGAGGCCATCTCGGCCTCCCCCGCCACCATCGCCGAAATCCTGCGCCTGGGCGAAGAGATCCGCGAAGGCAAGGTCGTCATCACCACCATCGTGGACGGCTTCTCCAACCCCAACGAGGCCGACGACTATGTGGCCGAGGAAGACTTCGACGAATTCGACGAAGCCGACGACGATGACGGCAAGGGCGGCTCCAAAGCCCTGACCAAGAAGCTGGAAGAACTCAAAAAGCAGGCACTGGAGCGCTTCGACAAGCTGCGCGAGCTGTTCGAGAAGGTGCACAAGGTCTACGACAAGGAAGGCTACGGCACGCCCGCCTACATGAAGGCGCAGAAGGCGCTGAGCGAAGAGCTCATGACCATCCGCTTCACCGCCAAGGCGATCGAAAAGCTGTGCGACATGGTACGCGGCCAGGTGGACGACGTGCGCAAGAAGGAGCGCGAACTGCGCCGCATCATCGTCGACAAGTGCGGCTACCCGCAGGAAAACTTCATCGCCGACTTCAGCGGCCGCGACAAGCACGGCAACCGTGTGGCCTCCAACCTGCTCAACCTCAAGTGGATCGAGAAGCAAGCCGCCGCCGGCAAGCCCTGGAGCGCCGTCATGGGCCGCAACATCCCGCCGGTGCAGGACCTGCAGCAAAAGCTGGCCGACCTGCAGGCCCGCGTGGTGGTGCCGCTCGATGAGCTGAAGGACATCAACAAGCGCATGAACGAAGGCGAAGCCGCTTCGCGCAACGCCAAGAAGGAGATGATCGAGGCCAACCTGCGCCTGGTGATCTCGATCGCCAAGAAGTACACCAACCGCGGCCTGCAGTTCCTCGACCTGATCCAGGAAGGCAACATCGGCCTGATGAAGGCGGTCGACAAGTTCGAATACCGTCGCGGCTACAAGTTCTCGACCTACGCCACCTGGTGGATCCGCCAGGCCATCACCCGCTCCATCGCGGACCAGGCCCGCACCATCCGCATCCCGGTGCACATGATCGAGACCATCAACAAGATGAACCGCATCAGCCGCCAGCACCTGCAGGAGTTCGGCTTCGAGCCCGACGCCGGCATCCTGGCTGCCAAGATGGAGATCCCGGAAGACAAGATCCGCAAGATCATGAAGATCGCCAAGGAGCCGATCTCGATGGAAACCCCCATCGGCGACGACGACGACAGCCACCTGGGCGATTTCATCGAGGACACGGCCAACACCGCACCGATGGACGCCGCCATGCAGGCCGGCCTGCGCGAGGTGGTGAAGGACATCCTCGACAGCCTGACGCCGCGCGAAGCCAAGGTGCTGCGCATGCGCTTCGGTATCGAGATGACCAGCGACCACACGCTGGAAGAAGTGGGCAAGCAGTTCGACGTCACACGCGAACGCATCCGCCAGATCGAGGCCAAGGCGCTGCGCAAGCTCAAGCACCCGAGCCGTTCGGACAAGCTGCGCAGCTTCACCGACAGCCTCTAAGCTGCTGTCTTTGGTGAAATAGAAAAGCCCGCATGAAGCGGGCTTTTTTGTACCTCACGCATCGTGGGATTTGCGTGGGTAGCTATTGAGTTCGAAGCATCTGGCGTTGATTTGTGTCCTTGGTCGGGCCGGCGTGCCGGGTCTCGCCCCGGCGGGCGACTCACTTTCTTTACTTCGCCAAAGAAAGTTACTGCGCTGTCGGGCGCACATCCCGACACCTCTCCGACCACACCAACCTCAAGAAATAAAAAGGCGCTCACCCCATACAGAATGAGCGCCAAATGCTATCAACAAGATAGCACGAGGTGCTGCGTTACACCACCGGTTCCAGCGCCAGCACGCCGGTGGCCGTGTTGGAGATCGGGATGTGGTAATTGCTGTGCACCTTGCGTACGCCCGCGCTGGCGGCCGTGAGCGCGGCGCGCATGGCCAGCCACATCAGCAGCTCCACGCCTTGCGTGCCGGCATGCTCCACCAGTTCCAGGTCGCTGAACTGGGTGGCCCACTCGGGGTTGGTTTCCATGCTCTGCAGGAACTGCAGGTCGAACTTCTTGTTGATGAAGCCGGCACGCTCGCCTTCGAGCTGGTGGCTCAGGCCGCCGGTGGCCATCACGGCCACGCGCTTGTCGCTCTTCCACGAGAGGATCGCCTCACCCACAGCCTTGCCGAGTTTGTAGACGCGCTTGGCGGTGGGCAGCGGGAACTGCACGGTGTTGATGTCGATCGGCACGATCTGCACCGGCGCCACGGCGTCCTTGGGCCAGAACAGCTTGAGCGGCAGGGTAC
>NZ_BCWP01000054.1 GCF_001592265.1 Curvibacter delicatus NBRC 14919
TATCCGATGCCTTATCCATTCGTAATGCTCTGTTGGTCGCGTTGACGCCTACGTCAATCAACATAACGTAATTTAGATCGCAAAAGTGCGAAATAACATGGCCGGATGTTCATGGTGTACGCCTCCGCTGTTGCAACTAAGTGCCTGATTTATCAAGACATTCTGTCAGATTGCAGCCTAGTAAGGGCTATTAACAAACTGTGGAAATCCGGCAAAGGCCTCCACCGCTCTATCTTCGCCATCGTTCTGCAATGAGCCTGAATGCGCTCATTCCGCCACCTTTGTTAGACACCCAAGGCATAATAAACACCAGTTTTAGCTGGAATTCACCATGAACCTGCACCAATTCCGCTTTGTTCAGGAGGCGGCGCGCCATAACCTGAACCTGACCGAGGCGGCCAAGGCGCTGCACACCTCGCAGCCGGGCGTGTCCAAGGCCATCATCGAGCTGGAAGAAGAACTCGGCATCGACATCTTCGCCCGCCACGGCAAGCGCCTCAAGCGCATCACCGAGCCGGGACAGCACGTGCTGAAAAGCATCGAGCTCATCATGCGCGAGATCGGCAACCTCAAGCGCATCGGCGAGCAATACAGCGCGCAGGACAGCGGCACGCTCTCCATTGCCACCACCCACACCCAGGCGCGCTACGTGTTGCCTGAGCCGGTGGCCAAGCTGCGCGCGGCCTACCCCAAGGTCAACCTCAGCCTGCACCAGGGCACACCCGACCAGGTGGCGCGCATGCTGATCGACGAAGTGGCCGAGATCGGCATTGCAACCGAATCACTCTCCAACTACGACGAGCTCGTCACCCTGCCCTGTTATGAGTGGCAGCACATGCTGGTGCTGCCCGCCAGCCACCCACTGGCGACCAAGGAGCGCCTGACGCTGGAAGACATCGCGGCCGAGCCGCTGGTGACCTACCACCCCACCTTCACCGGCCGCACCCGTATCGACCATGCCTTCGCCCAGCGCAAGCTGGAGCCGCGCATTGCGCTGGAAGCCATTGATTCGGACGTGATCACCACCTATGTCAAGCTCGGCATGGGCATCGGCATCGTGGCCGAGATGGCGGTGCGCGGCATGCCGGCACAGGCGGCAGACAGCGAGTTGGTGATCCGCCCGCTGGGCCACCTGTTCGGCCAGAACGTGACACGCGTGGCCTTCAAGCGCGGCGCCTACCTGCGCAACTTCGTCTTTGAATTTGCCGAACTGCTGAGTGACCGCCTGAGCCGCGACCTGGTGGCGCGCGCCATGACCGGCCATGTGGCGGACTATGAGTTGTAACCCCCCTGAGGCGCGATGCGCCTTCCCCCCGCTCATCCTTCGGTGGCGGGGGGACGCACCCAGTGGCCCGGCGAAGCCGGTTCCACGGGTGCCCTGGTAATGCATTGTTAGGTCTACCTATCCCCCTTATGAATACGAGAACACCAGTACTCAAGAGCCGCCTGCCCAACGTCGGCACCACCATCTTCACCGTCATGTCCGCGTTGGCGGCCGAAAAAGGCGCCGTCAACCTCGGCCAGGGCTTCCCCGACTTCGACTGCGACCCGCGCCTGGTGGACGCCGTAACCGAGGCCATGAAAAAGGGCCTGAACCAGTACCCGCCCATGACCGGCGTGCCGGTGTTGCGCGAGGCGGTGGCGGCCAAGGTCAGTGCGCTCTACGGCCACGCCTACGACACCACCAGTGAGATCACCATCACCGCCGGCGCCACCCAGGCCATCCTCACCGCCATCCTGGCCATCGTGCACCCGGGTGACGAGGTGATCGTGCTGGAGCCCTGCTACGACAGTTACGTGCCCAACATCGAACTGGCCGGTGGTGTGGTGGTGCGTGTGCCGCTCACCCCGGGCACCTTCCGCCCCGACTTCGACAAAATTGCTGCCGCCATCACGCCGAAAACGCGCGCCATCCTCATCAACTCACCGCACAACCCGAGCGGCATGGTGTGGACGAAAGCGGAAATGCAACAGCTGCAGGACCTGCTGGACCCGACCGACATCCTGCTGATCTCCGACGAGGTCTACGAGCACATGGTGTTCGACGGCCGGCCGCACGAGAGCGCGGCGCGTTTTCCCGGCCTGGCGGCGCGCGCCTTCATCGTCTCCAGCTTCGGCAAGACCTACCACGTGACGGGCTGGAAGGTGGGCTACGTGGCCGCCCCTGCACCGCTGACGGCCGAGTTCCGCAAGGTGCACCAGTTCAATGTCTTCACCGTCAACACGCCGGTGCAGTACGGCCTGGCCAGCTACATGGCCGACCCCAAACCCTATCTGGAGCTGCCGGCTTTCTACCAGCGCAAGCGTGACCTGTTCCGCGAAGGCCTCAAGCGCACCAAGTTCTGCATGCTGCCGGGCGAAGGCACCTACTTCCAGTGTGTCGACATCTCGGCCGTGAGCGACCTGGGCGAGGCCGAATTCTGCAAATGGCTCACCAGCGAGATCGGCGTGGCCGCCATTCCGCTGTCGGCTTTCTACGGCAACGGCTTCGACCAGCGTGTGGTGCGCTTCTGCTTCGCCAAGAAGGACGAAACGCTGCACACGGCGCTGGACCGCCTGGCCAAACTGTGAAACGCGATCCACGGCAACTGCCCAGCGTACTGCTGGTGGCACTGCAGTTCGGGCTGTTTGGAGTGCTGGCCTGGCTGGCGCTGCCGGCCGTATTGGCTTGGGCGATCCCGGCCGAAGCCTGGCTCACGGGGCTGCTCGGTCTGGCCTTGGCGACCTGGGCCATCAGCGTCAACCGGCCGGGCAACTTCAACATCCGCCCTATTCCCAGAGAAGGTGGCGCGCTGATCACCGATGGCCCCTACCGCTGGATCCGCCACCCGATGTACACAGCCTTTCTGCTCGGCGCCTGGGCGCTGGCCCGCACGGCCGTGCGCGACGAAGCTTGGCTGGCCTGGTACGTGCTGACGCTGGTGCTGTGGCTCAAGTCGCAGTACGAGGAACGCTGGATGCTGGGACAACACCCGGGCTACGTGGATTACCGGCAACAGACCAAGCGTTTCATTCCCTGTCTTTACTGATCGGCCGTCATGCGTTGCGGCGCGATTCGCGCCGGGCAATCCACAGCGTGGAGGCGGAGATGACGAGGCCACCGATCAAGGTTGATTGGCTGGGCTGCTCCGAGAACACCAGCCAGCCCATGATCGAGGCCCAGACCAGGTCAAGGAATTTCAGCGACAGGGTGGCCGAAATATCGACCACGCCATAAGAGCGCGTCAGGCAGTAGTGCGCGCCACTGCCCAGCAGGCCGCACACCATGTAGCCGGCCCATTGCGCCGCCGTCGGCGCCTGCCAGTGCAGCAGCGCCAGCGGCAGGCTGAGCAAGGTCACCGCAATCGATTGCCACAGCACGATGACACCCGCCTTCTCGTGGCGCGTGAGCGCCTTGGTGATGAGGAAGGACGCTGCGAACACGGGTGCCGAGGCCAGCATGACCAAGCTGTAGATGCCCCCACTGGCCGACAGGCCGGGCCCGACCACAACCAGCACGCCACCAAAACCCACCAGCGCCGCCAGCCAGCGCTCCCAGTGCATCGGCTCACGCAGAAAGAGCCAGGCGCCGAGCATGATGAAGATCGGCGTGGTGAAACCGATCGCCGTCATGTCGGCCAGCGAGATGTGCGGCAGCGCCACAAACCACAGGCCCAGCGCGGCGGTGTGCACCAGGCCGCGCACGAACTGGCCGCCGATGTGCCGCGGCCGGTAGGCTGCCAGCCCGGAGCGCCAGACCAGCGGCAACATGACCAGCAAACCGCAGAAGTAGCGCAGGAACTGAGACTGCATGGGGTCGATCTGCGTCGTCAGGTAGCGCGACAGGGTGTTGAGCAGCACAAAGCAGATGCCGGCCACCAGCGTCCAGAGCAGGCCCTGGACGGCCGGGTCCAGCCGGCCGGCGCGGTGCCGCGTCAGCGCCAGGCGGCGTTCCCACGGACTGCGCTGTGATTTTCTGGAAGGTACTCTGAGACTCATCGGCCCAGTTTAGTAGGCACGCATACCAATCAGGGTCACGTCTGGGACTGGGCTCATCAACTAGTCAACTGCTGCCGGACTGCTGTCCGGCATCGGCCTGTGGCCGACCCACACCTTGTGGCTCCGGCTCACATGGCCTGTGGCCATATGAGCCTTCACGGCAAAGCTTGCGATCAACCTGACGGTTGATCGGCTTTGTGGCTCCGGTTCACATGCCCTGCGGGCAGATGTGACCCTACGCCGCAAAGCCAGCCATCAGCTATTCAGCTGCTGCCAGGCTTTGTCCAGCCGCTTGACGCTGACCGGCTGCGGCGTGCGCAGTTCCTGGGCGAAGAAGCTCACACGCAACTCCTCCAGCAACCAGCGGAATTCCTGCAGGCGCTCGTCCATCACGCCCTTGCGTTCGGCCACCAGGCGCCAGTAGCGCTGCTCCTGCGGCCGCAGCTCGGTCAGGCGCGTCGCGTCGCGGGCCGGGTCGGCGCGGTACTTGTCCAGCCGCAGTGTGATGGCCTTCAGGTAACGGGCGAAGTGCTGCAGCTGCGGCCAAGGCGTGAGCGCGATGAAGCGTTTGGGCATCAGGCGCTGCAGCTGCTGCGTGCAATCGGCTACTGCCTCAGGCGCGTTCTTGCTGTCCTTGATCTTGCGTGCGGCCACCGCGTACTCGGTCAGGATCACCCCTGCCAGGCGCGCCACCTCGTTGGCGATCAGCGTCAGGCGGCCGCGGCCTTCGTCGAGCCGGCGTTTAAAGTCGAACTCGTCGGCCGGCAGCGGGTCGAGCAGGAAGGCGCGGTCCAGCGCCACGTCGATGACCTGCCCGCGCAACTCTTCCATCGTCCCCAGCGGCATGTAGGCCACGGCCATCTTCTGCAGGTCGGGGATGTTCTTTTCCAGGTACTTGAGCGCGTCCTTGATCTGCAGCGCAAACAGGCGGCGCAGGCCGGCGCGGTGTTTGGCGGCGGCCACCTCGGGCTCGTCGAACACCTCGATGCTGACCGCATCCCCCTGGTCGATCAGCGCCGGGAAGCCGATCAGCGTCTGGCCGCCCTTGCGGATCTCCATCAGCTCGGGCAGTTCGCCGAAAGTCCAGGCGGTGTAGCGCTGCTCGGCCGGCGTGGCAGGTTTGGTTGCCGCTGTTTTTGCTCCTTTTTCAGGAGCGCGTTGCGCATGATTGACGGGGGCTGAAGCCCGATTTAGCACTGAACTCGGGGTGGCCGGACTGGCCAGCTTCAGGCCCGCCAGGGCCTGGAAGGCGCCGCGTGCCTGGGCGCCGAGCTCGGCCTTCAAGGCGCCGAGGTTGCGCCCGTGCCCCAGCTGGCGACCATGTTCGTCCACCACACGGAAATTCATGAACAGGTGCGGCGCCAGCATGTCGAGCTTGAAGTCGGCACGTTTCACATCCAGGCTGGTGATGTCGCGCACCTGCTTCAGCAGGGCGTCGGTCAGGCCGCCATGGCCAAAGGACTCCGGCGCGCCCAGGGTGTCGGCCAGCCGGGCCGCCGATTCCGGCAGCGGCACGAAGCGGCTACGCGGCCGTTGCGGCAGGCTTTTCAGCAGGGCCTGGATCTTGTCCTTCAGCATGCCGGGCACCAGCCACTCGCAGCGGTCTTCATTGACCTGGTTCAGCACGAACAGCGGCACGGTCACCGTTAGCCCATCCTTGGGGTCGCCCGGTTCGTGCAGGTAGGTCGCCGCGCAATCGACGCCACCCAGGCGGATGGTCTTGGGGAAGGCGCTGGTGGTGATGCCGGCCGCCTCGTGGCGCATCAGCTCCTCGCGCGTGAGCTGCAGGAGCTGCGGGTTCTTTTTGCTTTCCTCGCGGTACCAGCGTTCGCACTCGTAGCCGCTGCAGACCGTGGCCGGCAGCTGCTGGTCGTAAAAGGCGTAGATCAGCTCATCGTCCACCAGCACGTCCTGCCGGCGCGACTTGTGCTCCAGCTCCTCCACCTGCCGCACCAGCTTCTGGTTGGCAGCCAGGAACGGCAGCTTGGTGTCCCACTCGCCGCCGACCAAGCCTTCGCGGATGAAGATTTCGCGCGCGGCCTGAGGGTCCACTCGGCCGAAGTTGGTGCGCCGGCCGCTGTAGACCACGATGCCGTAGAGCGTGGCGCGCTCCAGCGCCACCACCTCGGCCGCCTTCTTTTCCCAGTGCGGGTCGAGCAACTGTTTCTTGAGCAGATGGCCGCCCACCTGCTCGATCCAGCCGGGCTCGATGGCGGCAATGCCGCGGCCGAACAGGCGCGTGGTTTCCACCAGTTCGGCCACCACGATCCAGCGCCCGGGCTTCTTGCTCAGGTGGGCACCGGGATGGCGGTGGAACTTGATGCCGCGCGCGCCGAGGTATTCACCCGAAGCGGCCTCTTCCTCCAGCTTGCAGCCGACGTTGCCCAGCAGGCCCGACAACATGGAGAGGTGGATCTGCTCGTAGCTCGCCGGTGTGGTGTTGAGCCGCCATTTGTGTTCGGCCACCACGGTGTGCAACTGGCTGTGGATATCGCGCCACTCGCGCACGCGGCGCATGTTGACGAAGTTCTGCCGCAGCAGTTGCTCGTACTGGCGGTTGCTCAGCTTGTGCGTGCCGGCCGCACCGGCCGGGTGGGCGTGCTTGTCGCCGCGGGCATCGTGGATCCACTTCCACAGCTTGAGGTAACCGGTGAACTCGCTCTTCTCGTCGTCGAACTTGGCGTGCGCCTGGTCGGCCTGGGCCTGCGCGTCCATGGGGCGGTCGCGCACGTCCTGCACCGACAGGGCCGAGGCGATCACCAGCACCTCGTCCAGTGCCTGGCGGCTTCTGGCCTCCAGGATCATGCGGCCGACGCGCGGGTCCAGCGGCAGGCGGGCCAGTTCCTGGCCCAGCGGCGTCAGCTCGTTGCTCTCGTCCACGGCACCGAGTTCGGCCAGCAGCTGGTAGCCGTCGGCAATGGCGCGGCCGGACGGCGCTTCGATGAAAGGAAAGTCCTCCACCACACCAAGGTGCAGCGACTTCATGCGCAAGATGACACCGGCCAGCGAGGAACGCAGGATCTCCGGGTCGGTGAAACGGGCGCGGCCGGCGAAGTCCTTTTCGTCGTAAAGGCGGATGCAGATGCCGTTGGCCACCCGGCCGCAGCGGCCGGCGCGCTGGTTGGCGGCGGCCTGGCTGATCGGTTCGACCAGCAACTGCTCCACCTTGCTACGGAAACTGTAGCGCTTCACGCGCGCCGTACCGGCGTCAATGACGTATCGGATGCCCGGCACGGTGAGCGAGGTTTCGGCCACGTTGGTGGCCAGCACGATGCGCCGGCCGTTGTGGCTGTCAAAAATCCGGTCCTGCTCGGCCTGGCTCAGGCGCGCGAACAGCGGCAGCACCTCGGCGTTGCGCGTCACGGCGTGGTGGCTCAGGTGGCGGCGCAGATGGTCGGCCGCCTCGCGGATTTCACGCTCGCCGGGCAGGAAGACCAAGATGTCTCCTGAAGCATTGCCTTGCCACAGCTCATCGACCGCACTGGCAATGGCGTCGTTCAGGTCGAACTCGCGGCTCTCTTCAAACGGCCGCCAGCGCTGCTCCACCGGGAAAGTGCGCCCCGAGACCATGATCACCGGTGCCGGCCCCTTGCTCGAAGCAAAGTGCTGGGCAAAGCGGTCGGCATCGATGGTGGCCGAGGTGACGACGATCTTCAGGTCCGGCCGGCGCGGCAGGATCTGGCGCAGGTAACCGAGCAGGAAGTCGATGTTCAGGCTGCGCTCGTGCGCCTCGTCGATGATGATGGTGTCGTAGGCCTGCAGCAACGGGTCGGTCTGCGTTTCGGCCAGCAGGATGCCGTCGGTCATCAGCTTGACCGAGGCGTCACGGCTCAAGCGGTCCTGGAAACGCACCTTGTAGCCCACCACCTCGCCCAGCGGCGTCTGCAGTTCCTCGGCAATGCGCTTGGCCACCGACGAGGCGGCAATCCGGCGCGGCTGGGTGTGGCCGATCAGGCGGCCGCGCTGCCCAGCGGGGTAGTTCAGCTTGCCGCGACCCATGGCCAGGGCGATCTTGGGCAACTGGGTGGTTTTGCCCGAACCGGTTTCGCCGCAGACGATGATGACCTGGTGCTTTTCCAGCGCGGCCGTGATCTCGTCGCGTTTAGCCGACACCGGCAGCGATTCGGGGAACTCAATTTTCAGGGGAACGGGACTCAAGGCGCTAACTTCATGGAGAATTGCCAATTATCCCAGTCTCACCCGGCTGGTTCGCCCTTTTCTCTTTCAAGCGCGCATGTCCACCGTTTTCAATTTCACCTTTGTGCCCTGGTTCCGCTCGGTGGCGCCCTACATCCACATGCACCGCGGCAAGACCTTTGTCGTTGGCATTGCGGGTGAGGCCATCGCCGCCGGCAAGCTGCACCACCTGGCGCAGGACCTGGCGCTGATCCAGAGCATGGGCGTGAAGATCGTGCTGGTACACGGTTTCCGGCCGCAGGTGAACGAGCAGCTCAAGGCCAAGGGCCACGCGCCCAAGTACTCGCACGGCATGCGCATCACCGACGAGATCGCGCTGGACTGCGCGCAGGAAGCCGCCGGCCAGCTGCGCTACGAAATCGAGGCTGCCTTCAGCCAGGGCCTGCCCAACACCCCCATGGCCGGTGCCACAGTGCGTGTGATCTCGGGCAACTTCATCACGGCGCGCCCGGTGGGCATTGTGGATGGCGTGGACTTCCAGCACTCGGGCCTGGTGCGAAAAGTGGACGTGGCTGGCATCAGCCGCACGCTGGACATGGGCGCCCTGGTGCTGCTCTCGCCCTTCGGCTTCTCGCCCACCGGCGAGGCCTTCAACCTGACCATGGAAGAAGTCGCCACCAGCGTGGCCACGGCGCTGCAGGCCGACAAGCTGATCTTCGTCTCCGAAATCCCGGGCATCCGCATCCGCGCCACCGAAGCCGAGAGTGAAGACAACCCGATCGACACCGAGTTGCCGCTGGCCGCCGCCGAGAAGCTACTGACCGCGCTGCCCAATGCCACCCTGCCCACCGACACGGCCTTCTACCTGCAGCACTGTGTCAAGGCCTGCAAGGCCGGCGTGGAGCGCAGCCACATCATCCCCTTTGCGGTGGACGGCTCGCTGCTGCTGGAAGTCTATGTGCACGACGGCATCGGCACCATGGTGGTGGACGAAAAGCTGGAGGAACTGCGCGAGGCGACGCCGGACGACGTCGGCGGCATCCTGCAGCTGATCGAACCGTTCGAGCGGGATGGCACCCTGGTCAAGCGCAGCCGCACCGAGATCGAGCGCGACATCGGCAACTACACCATCATCGAGCACGACGGCGTGATCTTCGCCTGCGCCGCGCTCTACCCCTACCCCGAGGCCAGGACGGCCGAGATGGCCGCGCTGACCGTCTCACCCGACGTGCAAGGCCAGGGCGATGGCGAAAAGGTTCTGAAACGGGTCGAGCAGCGCGCCCGCGCCATGGGACTGGAGAGCATCTTCGTGCTGACCACCCGCACCATGCACTGGTTCCTCAAGCGTGGTTTCCAGAACGTGGACCCCGACTGGCTGCCCGAGGCGCGCAAGCGCAAGTACAACTGGGACCGCAAATCGCAGGTGCTGGTGAAGAAGCTCTGAGTCAGCGCACCAGCCAACGGCTGGCCAGCCGGGCCACCTCGGCGTGTACGCCGTCGCGCTGCGCTGGCGTGATGGCCTGGGCGCCGGTCAGGTAGCTAGCCACCAGCAGCGGTGCCCGGCGTTCGGCGGGCCAGGCGATGGCCACATCGTTGCGGGTGCCCCTGTCGCCCGAGCCGGTCTTGTCCCCCACCACCCAGCCGCTCGGGAAACCCGCGCGCAAGGCGTGGTCCCCCGTCAGGTTGCCGCGAATCCAGGTCTGCAACTGCCTGCGGGAAACAGGGCCGAGCACGCTGCCCAGCAGAACCTTGTCCATCGTCTCCAGCATGGCCCCGGGCGTCGTGGTGTCGCGCGGGTCGTCCGGCAAAGCCGAGTTGAGGTCGGTTTCCCAACGGTCCAGCCGCGTCTGCGTATCGCCGAGTCCGCGCAGCCAGGCCGTGAGCGCTTGGGGGCCGCCGTGACGTGCCAGCAACAGATTGGCGGCCGTGTTGTCGCTGATCACCAGCGTCGCCTCGCAGAGTTGCGCCACTGTCATGCCCTCACCATCCCCCGTACGCGGCGCTGTGCGCGGTGAATGCGCCACCAGCGCCGAGGCCGGATAGACCACGCGCCGCTCCAGGCCTTCGGCGCCCTGCTCCACCAGATGCAGCACATAGGCGGCGAGCAGAAGCTTGAAGGTGCTGCACAGGGGGAACAATTCGTCCGCGCGGTGCAGCAGTTGGGCACCACTGCCCGTATCGCGGATGGCCACGCCCAGGCGCCCGCCGCTGCGAGCCTCCAGCGCCTGCAAGGCAAGCGCCCATTCGTTGGTACTCGGCTCCGGTGGCTTCATGCGCGTTGCGGCGCTGGCCGTCAGTCCCCAAGCCCCGAACGCCAGCAAGCAGTTTCGTCGATGCATCGTTTTCCCGTGTCCGTGTTTTGTGATTTCAACCCAGCGCAGCCAGGTGGCGGATCTGTCGTGCTGTGAGACACACAACGCCCACCACGCTCAGCCCTTCACACGCTCGAAACGCTGCTCCAGCACTTCGCTGCCCCATTGCTGCCCGGGCTGCTGTTGCACCAGGCCAAAACCATGTTTCTCGTACAGATGGCGCGCCGCCTGCAGGCCGTCGAAGGTCCAGAGGTAGGTCTTGCGGTAGCCATGCGCATCGCAGAAGGCCATGGCCTCGGCCAGCAAGCGGCTGCCGGCGCCCGTGCCGCGCAGGCGCTCCGACGTGATGAACCAGCGCAGGTGGGCACCCTCTGTATCGGCATGCACACCGTCGATCACGATGGAACCTTCCACCTGACCGTCGAGCAACGCCAGCCACAGGCCATCGCGCGTATCGTCGTAGCGCTCGCAGAAAGCCGCCAGCTCGCGCGCCACTTTGCTCTCGAAGTACACGCCAAAGCCGGTGTGCACGGCGGAGAAACGCGCATGCAACTCGGTGATGCGGCCAATGCAGCCCGGCAGATAACCACGGTGCACGGTGAGCTTCATGGCCCGACGCCTCAGCCCAGCTCAGCCAAACGCTTGGCCTGCCGCCGCGTCAGGCGTTCGATATCGGCCACATCCTGCGCTGACAATTTCGGCCCCGGCTTGCGCACCGCCTCGGAGGCAATGACACCACGCTGCCACAGGATGTGCTTGCGCACGGCCAGCCCGATGCCGGCCTGTTGTTCATAACGCGCCAGCGGCAGGTAGGCATCGAACAGGTCGTGGGCACGCTCCATGTCACCGGCCGCATGCGCAGCGCAGACGTCCACCATCATCTCCGGGTAGGCAAAGCCGGTCATGGCGCCGTCGGCACCACGTGTCAGCTCTTCCGGCAGGAACAGGCCGCCGCCGTTGCCGGTGAGGATGGAAATGCGCTGGAGTTCTCCGCGGTCGCTCGCGGCACGGATGGCCGAGAGCTTGGCCAGGCCCGGGCAGTCCTCGTGCTTGAGCATGACGCAGGTGGGTGAATTCTTCAGAATCTTCAGGATGACGCCGGTGGACATCTGCACGCCGGTCGAGACCGGGTGGTCCTGCAGCACCCAAGGTACGTCAGGCCCCAGGGTCTCGTTCACCATGTCGAAATAGGCAACGATCTGGTCGTCGGTACGCACGGTGGCGGGCGGCGCCACCATCACACCGGCCGCGCCCAGTTCCATTACGCTTTGCGTCAGTTCGCGCATGGGTGCGAAGCCGGGGGCCGAGGCCCCCACCACCACCGGCACGCGGCCTGCCACGCGGGCCAGCACCTGTTTGACGAAAGTGCGCGACTCTTCCATGGTGAGCTTGGTGGCCTCGCCCATGATGCCGAGCACGGTGAGGCCGGTCACGCCCTTTTCCAGGCAGAAGTCCACCATGCGGTCGGTGCTGGCCAGGTCCAGCGCGCCGCTGTCGGTGAAAGGTGTCACGGCAATCAGGTACACACCCTTGGCCGAGCGATCGAGTTGTTTGCTCACTTGTGTCTCCAGTTTTCACAGGTCGGGTCAAGCATACCGCCAAGCGCGACTGAGCATGAAAAACGGCACCCGCAGGTGCCGTTGATCAAGTGCCGTTGTCCGTGCGCTCAGAAGGTTTCCCAGTCATCCCCGTCGGCCGCCTTGGCTGCGGGCTTCGGGGTCGGCGCCGAAGCCGGCGCGCTCAGCTTGGCCGCAGATTTGACAGGCTTCTTGGCAGGCACTGCAGGCGCGGGTCGAGGCACGACAGGCGTTGCGTTCTCGGCCGTTGCAGGCGCGTAGGACACTGCAGAGTCCTTGGCGCTGAGCTTGAATACCGCCACGGTCTGCACCAGCTCCTGCGCCTGGCCGCGCAGGCTGGCAGCGGCAGCCGCCATCTCCTCGACCAGAGCCGCGTTCTGCTGCGTGGCTTGGTCCATGCTGGTCACCGCTTCACTGACCTGGCCTACTCCGGCGCTCTGCTCCGAACTCGCCGCGCTGATCTCGCCCATGATGTCGGTCACGCGGCGGATCGATGCCACCACCTCGCTCATGGTGCTACCCGCCTGGTCCACCAGGGCACTGCCCTGCTCGACGCGCGTCACGCTGTCGGTGATCAGGGTCTTGATTTCCTTCGCCGCTTCCGCACTGCGGCCGGCCAGCGAACGCACTTCCGAAGCCACCACGGCAAAACCGCGGCCCTGCTCGCCGGCCCGCGCGGCTTCCACCGCGGCGTTAAGGGCCAGGATGTTGGTCTGGAAGGCGATGCCGTCGATCACGCTGATGATGTCGTTGATCTTGCGGCTTGCCTCGTTGATGCCCTTCATGGTGTCCACCACCTGGGCCACCACCTCACCACCTTGCACCGCCACGGTGCTGGCGCTTTGCGCCAGCTGGTTGGCCTGGCGGGCGTTGTCCGCGTTCTGCTTGACGGTCGAGCTCAACTCCTCCATCGAAGCAGCGGTCTCCTCCAGCGCACTGGCCTGCGACTCCGTGCGGGAAGACAGATCCTGATTGCCTTGGGCAATCTCAGCACTGGCAGTCGACACTGACTCTGAGCCGCTGCGCACGTTGCTCACAACGCTGATCAAATTGTTTTGCATATGCTGCAAAGAAGTCAGTAATTGACCCACCTCGTCCGTTCCGTGCGCTGGAATTACCGCCGTCAAGTCACCAGAGGCCACTCGCTGCGCAACATCCGAAGCCTGGGCCAAGGGCCTGGTGATGGAACTTGCCAACAACCAAGCACACAAAGCCCCAAAAGCCACGCTGAGCAACCCCAGCACAACGAGCAGTTGACGGCTGCTTTGGCGACGAGCACTGATATCTTGTGCCAGCGTATCGACCTGATCACGCTGATTCTTCAACAGGGCCTCCATGGCGGCAGCGTACTTGTTGGCATCAGGTATGAACTGCTTCTCAAGCAGCGTGTTGGCTTCCTCGACCCTGCCTTCTTTCTTCAATGCAACGATGGCGTCTCGGTTCTTGAGATACAGCAAGCGTAGCTCACCAATCTCTTGGTACAGCTTCTTTTCACTCTCCAGAAACATCAACCCCTCAACCGCTTTTTGGAGTTCTCCCGAACTTTTGGAGGAAGCTTTGGCATCTTCTGCAAAAAAATCAGCCAATGTCGGATCACCACTACGGGATACAGCGATCGTGCGCGTGATGCCTGTGCGCAGGTTGCGGTACCAATCACTAACCAGTCGCTCTGTCTTGATCGGGTTCTGAACCATCTCTTCGGTGGCATTTGCCACCGCATTCAACTGACTAATACTCACACCGATCACAACAATGGATAGGAGCAAGACCAAGGCAAAGCCAAGTCCGAGCCGCTTGGCGACCGACAATCTCGATAGTTGATTCATGAAATACCCCGTGAAAAACTGACGCAACAAGCAAATGGCTGCTCAGGTAGCCAGCAGCTGCACAACAGACAGCTGATATTAACGACATAGCCCAGCCAACAAACGCGTCTTTGACGGCATTCTGTCTGAATCGACATTTTTTCTGATTGGGATTGAATCAGAAACCCCACAAAACGAAAACGGCACCCGCAGGTGCCGTTGATCAAGTGCTGTTGTGCGTGCGCTCAGAAGGTTTCCCAGTCATCGGCGTTGTCCGCAGCATTGGCCTTGGGAGCCGGCTTCGGTGCCGGGGCACTGAGCTTGGCAGCAGGCGCCTTGGCGGTTGCAACGGGCTTGCTGGCTGCAGCCACCTGTTTCGGGGCGGCGCCATAAGAAGCCGGCGCAACCGGGGCACTGCGGTAGGCCGTCTGGCTGTCTTGCGCACTGAGCTTGAACACCGCCACCGTCTGCACCAGATCCTGCGCCTGTGCACGCAGACTGGAAGCGGCCGCCGCCATCTCTTCCACCAATGCAGCGTTCTGCTGTGTGGCCTGGTCCATCTGGGTGATGGCTTCACCCACCTGGGCCACACCGGCGCTCTGCTCCGAGCTGGCGGCGCTGATCTCGCCCATGATGTCGGTCACGCGACGGATACTGCTGACCACCTCGCTCATGGTGGTACCTGCCTGATCGACCAGGGCTGTACCTTGCTCGACGCGCGTCACGCTGTCGGTGATCAGGGTCTTGATTTCCTTCGCCGCTTCGGCACTGCGGCCGGCCAGACTGCGCACCTCGCTGGCCACCACGGCAAAACCGCGGCCCTGTTCGCCGGCACGCGCGGCTTCCACCGCAGCGTTAAGCG
>NZ_BCWP01000055.1 GCF_001592265.1 Curvibacter delicatus NBRC 14919
GTGTCCCTACGCCACCCCCCTTGCAGGGGGCAACGCCAGTGGCCCGGCGAAGCCGGTTCCACGGCGTTTCTGGGTTGGACAGCCTCATTCATGCGTCTCTCGCTCCGGCATCTGACTGACATGAATCAGCCAGTACGCAAGGAGCATCTCGACGGGGTCGCCGCAGCCGTTCTGCTGGCCTGCTGCCTGTTCTGGGGCTTCCAGCAGGTGCTGGTGAAGGCCACGCTGCCCGAGTTGCCGCCGGTGTTCCAGGCCGGTGTGCGCTTTGTGGGGGCCACGCTGCTGCTGGCCCTGTGGTGCCGCCGGCGCGACGTGCCCCTGCTGGCACGGGATGGCACGCTCTGGCCCGGGCTGCTGGCGGGTGCGCTGTTTGCCGGCGAGTTCGCCTGCATCTACATCGGCCTGCAACACACCTCCGCCTCGCGCCTGACGGTGTTTCTCTACACCTCGCCCTTCTGGGTCGCTCTGCTGTTGCCGCTGCTGGTGCGCGTTGAACGGCTGCGGCCGCTGCAATGGCTGGGGCTGTTGCTGGCGTTCTGCGCCCTGGTGTTCGCCATGCGCGAGAGTTTTGTCACACCGGCCTCGGAGGGCCAGTTGCTGGGTGATGCGCTGGCACTGATCGCCGGCCTGGCCTGGGGACTGACCACCGTCACCATCCGTGCCAGCACCCTGGCCCGCGCCTCGGCCGAGAAGCTGCTGTTTTACCAGGTGGGCGTCAGCGCGGTCACGCTGCCGCTGCTGTCGCTCGCACTGGGCGAGCACTGGCCCTGGCAGTTCAGCGCCTTCGCTGCCACCTCACTCGCACTGCAGACGGTGGTGGGCGCTTTTGCCAGCTACCTGGCGTGGATGTGGATGCTGGGCCGCTACCCGGCCACCAGGATCTCGGTCTTCGTCTTCCTGACCCCGATGTTCGCACTGCTGTTCGGCGCGCTCTGGCTGCATGAGCCGCTCACCCCCAGCCTGCTCACCGCACTGGCTCTGGTGGCCATCGGTATCGTGCTGGTCAACCGCAAGGCCGGCTGAAGCCGGCAGGAGATCCCCCATGAACACACCTCTGTTCACCCGCCGCCAGTGGCTGGGTGGCGCTGCCGCGCTCGCCGCGCCCTCGCTGGTCCAGGCTCAGGCCTGGCCGAGCAAGCCGCTGCGCCTGGTCGTGCCCTTTGCACCCGGCGGCAGCTCTGAGATCGTGGCGCGTGCGGTCGCGGCCGAAATGGGCAAGACCCTGGGCCAGAACGTGTTCGTGGACAACAAACCCGGTGCCGCTGGCAACATTGCGATGCAGGAGGTGGCCCACTCGACCGACGGCCACACCCTGGTGCTGGGCCACATCGGCACGCTGGCGGTGAACCCCTACATTTTCCCTTCGCTGCCCTACCATCCGACACGCGACTTTGCACCCGTCACCCTGCTATCCAAGGTACCCAGCCTGTACGTGGTGCACCCGGACCTGCCGGTACGCACCCTGCCGGAGTTCATCGCCTATGCCAAGGCGCGGCCCGGCCAGTTGAACTACGGCTCGGCCGGCAACGGCAGTGCCGGGCATCTGGCCTTTGAATACCTGAAGATGGCCTCCGGCGCCTTCGTGCTGCATGTGCCCTACCGCGGCACCGGCCCGATGATGACCGACCTGCTGGCCGGCCGCCTGCACGCGGCCGCTGTGGGCGCGCCGGCCCTGCTGCCGTTCATCAAGGCCGGCAAGTTGCGCTGCATCGCCACCGGTACCACGCAGCGCCTGCCGCAGCTGCCCGATGTGGGCACGGTGGCGGAAGCCGGCTACAAGGGTTTCGAGATGACGCAGTGGTACGGCCTGCTGGCCCCGTCAAGCTGGCCGAAAGCCAATCTGGCCAGGCTGGAGCAGGAGGCCGTGCGCGCCGCCCGCAGCACGCTGGTGAAGGACAAGCTGGCGGCCGACACGGCACTGGCCGTGGGCAACAGCAGCACCGAGTTCGCGGCCTTCATCCAGAGCGAGCAGGCGCGCTGGAAGCCGGTGATCGAGCGCGCCCGCATCCGGCCCGAAGGGGTCTGATGCCGCGGTCCCAGGCTCAGATCTTGCCGGCGGCCTTGAGGCGGTCGATGGTGGCCTTCTCGGCGGCAAAGGTGCGTGCCGCATAGGCCGTGTACTCGGCCGTGTCCATGTAGATCACCGGCTGGTAGAACTTGTCCAGCGTGTCGAGCACGCGCTGGTCGTCCAGCGTCTTCTTGAAGGCGTCGTGGATCACCTTCACCAGCGCCGGATCCATGTTCTTCGGGCCGCCAATGCCAAAGGGCGATTCGGTCACCGTGTCCCAGCCGCTTTCCTTGACCGTGGGCACGTCAGGAAAGGCCTTGTTGCGCTTGCTGCCCAGCGTGGCCAGCAGATTGAGCTTGCCGGCCTTCACGTGCGGCGCAAATTCGGTGGTCCCGCTCATGAGCGGGATGTGGCCGCCCAGGATGGCCTGCATGATCTCGGCCGAGCCCTTGTAGGGGATGTCCTGCAGCGTGATGCCGGCCTTGGCCGCGAACTCCTCGATGGCCAGGTGCGGCGTGGTGCCGGTGCCGGTGTGGCCGTAGGCCACCTTGCCTGGGTTGGCACGGGCGTAGGCCACCATCTCCTTCAGCGTCTTGTACGGCGCATCGGGGCGCGCGGCCAGGCCGAAGGTGTAGCCGGTCAGGCAGACGATGTGCGTGATGTCCTTCACCGGGTCGAAGGACGTCTTCTGCATGTGCGGGATGCGGTAGATGCCCAGCGGCAACTGCGTCAGCAAGTAGCCGTCCGGCTTGGCATTCACCATGGCCGCGGCGCCCAAGGTGCCGCCGGCCCCCGGCTTGTTCTCAACGATCACCGTACCGCCCAGCGCACGGCCAGCGCTCTCGGCGAAGGCGCGCATCACGGCATCGCTGCTGCCGCCGGTCGGCCAGGGCGCGATCAGCGTGATGGGGCGGTTCGGGTACTTGTCCTGCGCCAGGGCCCAGGGACTGACAATGGCCGGCGCAGCCAGGGTGGCAGCGCGGGTCAGCAGCTGGCGGCGGGTCACGTCACGGGAAGCGGGCTTTTTCATAGGTGTCTCCTGAGTCTGGTCTACCGACGTCGCTAGCACGTCGGGTAATCAGATTCGATGGTGGCAGACACCTTCGCATGAAACAGGTCACCTGCGTGACCCAGAGACCCCCGTGAATTCCCTAGGGCGGCCTTCACCAGGCCGCCCCGGCACCGGCTTACACCACGCCGGCCTGATGCAAGGCGGTTATGCGTGCCGCGTCCAGCCCCAGTTCGGCCAGCACCTCGTCGGTGTGTTCGCCCAAGGCAGGCGGCGCCCGGCGCAGCACTGGCGGCGTGGCCTGCAGCCGCAGCGGGCTGGCCACACTTGCTATTGAATTGATAGCTGTTTGCGCTTGTGCAACGGGGCTGCAGGCTTGATTCAGCACCAAACCGCGGGCCTGGACCTGGGCATCGGCAAAACCCTGGCCGATGTCGTTGATCGGGCCGCAGGGCACCGCCTTGTCTTCCAGCAGCGCCACCCATTCGGCCGTGCTGCGCGTGCGCGTGACCTCTTCCATCAGCGGCACCAGCAGCTCGCGGTGCATGACGCGCTGCGTGTTGGTGGCAAAGCGCACATCCGCCACCCATTCGGGCCGCCCGGCTGCCGCGCAGAAGCGCGCAAACTGGCCGTCGTTGCCGATGGCCAGCAGCATGGCGCCATCCTTCGTGGGAAAGTCCTGGTACGGCACCAGGCTCGGGTGGCTGTTGCCCTGGCGTTGCGGCACACGGCCGGTGTTGAGGAAACCGCCGGCCTGGTTGGCCAGAATGGCCATGCCGACGTCGAGCAATGCCATGTCAATTTGCTGGCCTTCGCCGGTGCGATGCCGCACTTCGAGCGCAGCCAGGATGGCGGTGGCGGCATACACGCCGGTGAAGAGGTCGGTCAGCGCCACGCCCACGCGCTGCGGGCCACCACCGGGCACGTTGTCCGGGCGGCCGGTGATGCTCATCATGCCGCTCATGGCCTGGATCATCAGGTCGTAGCCGGCACGCTCGGCGTACGGCCCATCCTGGCCGAAGCCGGTGACCGAGCAGTAGATCAGGCGCGGGTTGACCGCCTTCAGGCTCGCGTAGTCCAGCCCATAGTGCGCCAGGCCGCCAACCTTGAAGTTCTCCACCAGCACATCGCTCTGTGCCGCCATCTGCTTGATCAATGCCTGGCCTTCCGGCTTGGCCAGGTCGACCGTGATCGAGCGCTTGTTGCGGTTGGCGCAGGTGTAGTAGGCCGCATGCTCGGTGTCGTTACCCTGCGCATCCTTCAGGAAGGGTGGCCCCCAGTGACGCGTGTCGTCACCGGCGCCAGGGCGTTCGACCTTGACCACGTCCGCGCCGAGGTCGGCCAGGATCTGCGTGCACCACGGACCGGCCAGCACGCGGGAGAGATCGAGCACCTTGATGTGCGGGAGGGCAGCTGCTTGATTCATTTCAGTTCTCCGTCATCCTGCGCGCGTAACGCTTCAAGGCCGCGCAGCTGGCCGTCGTTCCAAGGCTCCCGCGGAGCTGGCTTTGCCAGTCCGCCGGGAGCGCCCCCTTGAGGGGGAGGCGCGAAGCGTCTCGGGGGTGCTTCAATTCGCAAATGCCGCAATACCGGTCTGCGCACGACCCAGGATCAGGGCGTGGATGTCGTGCGTGCCTTCATAGGTATTCACCACCTCCAGGTTCACCAGGTGACGCGCCACGCCGAACTCGTCGGAAATGCCGTTGCCGCCCATCATGTCGCGCGCCAGCCGCGCCACGTCCAGCGCCTTGCCGCAGGAGTTGCGCTTGAGGATGGAGGTGATCTCCACCGCAGCGGTGCCCTCGTCCTTCATACGACCCAGGCGCAGGCAGCCCAGCAGGCCGAGCGAGATTTCGGTCTGCATGTCGGCCAGCTTCTTCTGGATCAGCTGGTTGGCCGCCAGGGGGCGACCGAACTGCTTGCGGTCCAGCACGTACTGGCGGGCACGGAACCAGCAATCCTCGGCCGCGCCCAGCGCGCCCCAGGCAATGCCGTAACGCGCCGAGTTCAGGCAGGTGAAGGGGCCCTTGAGACCCTGCACCTCGGGGAAGGCGTTCTCTTCCGGCACGAAGACGTCGTCCATCACGATCTCACCGGTGATGGAGGCCTTCAGGCCCACCTTGCCGTGCACGGCCGGTGCGGAGAGACCCTTCATGCCTTTTTCCAGCACGAACCCGCGGATCGGGCCCTGGGCGCCGCCCTCGCTGACCTCACGCGCCCAGACCACGAACACGTCGGCAATCGGGCTGTTGGAGATCCACATCTTGTTGCCCTTGAGGCGGTAGCCGCCGGCCGTCTTGTAGGCACGCGTGGCCATGGAGTTGGGGTCGGAGCCGTGGTCGGGCTCGGTCAGGCCGAAACAACCGATCCACTCGCCGCGGGCGAGTTTGGGCAGGTACTTCTGCTTCTGCGCCTCGGTGCCGAATTCGAAGATCGGGACCATCACGAGGGACGACTGCACGCTCATCATGGAGCGGTAGCCGGAATCGACGCGCTCCACCTCGCGGGCGATCAGGCCGTAGGCCACGTAGTTCAGGCCGGGGCCGCCGTACTGTTCGGGAATGGTGGGGCCCAGCAGGCCGAGCTCACCCATCTCGCGGAAGATGGCCGGGTCGGTCTTCTCGTTGCGGAAGGCTTCGGGCATGCGAGTAGCCAGCTTGTCCTGGCAGTAGGCGGCAGCGGCATCGCGCACCATGCGCTCGTCATCGCTGAGCTGCTGGTCGAGCAAAAAGGGATCGTTCCATTGAAAAGCGGCGTTGGCCATACGGGTTCTCCAAAAAGTTGACGCCATGGTACGGGTCATTCACGCACAGGGCAAACGACAAATTTGCACCCAGATATGAAATTTTGGCATGTATCAATTGCACCGGATTGGCCTAACCCCTTCATGTTTCCTCTGGAAACAACAGCCTCTCACGCGTGAGTTGTGTATATTCAGCACACCATGCGCCGCAAAATCCCCTCGCTGCAAGCCCTGGCCTGTTTTGATGCCGCGGCCCGTCATGAAAGCTACACACGCGCGGCGCAGGAACTGGCACTGACGCAAAGTGCGGTGTCGCGCCAGATCGGCGCGCTGGAGGAGTTTCTCGGCCTTGCGCTGTTCCGGCGCACCCGCCATGGCGTGGCGCTCACACCCAGCGGCGCCGATTACGCGCGCCAGATCGCCCCCCGCCTGCAGGCCCTGGAACGCGACACGCTGGAAGCCATGTCGCGCCAGGGCACGGCCGGTGCGATTGCGCTAGCGGCCGTGCCAACCTTCGCCACGCGCTGGCTGCTCCCGCGCCTGCCGCACCTGGCCACGCAGCACCCGGAGCTGGTGGTGCACATCGAAACCCGTACCCGCCCCTTCCTCTTTGCCGACACCGGTTTTGACGCCGCGCTCTATTCCGGCACGCCCGAGCAAGTGGCCAACTGGGCCGGCACGCGCGCACTGCCGCTGATTGAAGAAGAGGTGGTGCCGGTCTGCGCGCCCGCCTTGCTGAGGGGGCGTAAACGTCTGCAGCCCGCCGACCTGGCGCAGCTGCCGCTGCTGCAGCAAAGCACCCGGCCCGAGGCCTGGCGACAATGGTTCGAGGCCATGGCCGTGAACGCGCCGTTTGCCCTGTCCGGGCCGCGCTACGAGCTGTATTCCATGACCGCCGCCGCCGCCGCCCACGGCCTGGGGCTGGCGCTGGTGCCGCGCCTTCTGATCGAGCCGGAGCTGGCCCGCGGCGAATTGGTTGTGGCCTGCCCCAAGCCGCTGAAGAGCGGCCGCGCCTACTACCTGGTCACGCCCGAACGCGGCGAGCCACGGCCGGCGCTGGCGGCGTTTGCGGCTTGGCTGCAGCGCCTGGCCGCCCGCTAAGACCGCCAACGTTACCGCATGCTGACGGCCGTACAGGCGAACGGCCCTCGTGCGGCAGTGGCCGCCGGTTCAGCCGTGCTGCGTCAGCCGCCGCTGGGCGAAGTCCACATACCAGTCCAGGCACGCGGCATTGGCCATGGCGTCCTTGTTCACCACTTTCTCGATCGGCTGGCCCAGCAGCAGCTTCTTGATCGGCAGCTCCTGCTTCTTGCCGGTGAGGGTGCGCGGGATCTCGGTCACCTGGAAAATCTCGTTGGGCACGAAACGCGGCGACAGCGCGGTCTTGATGGCGTCGTTGATGCGCGCTTTCATCGCGGCATCGAGCGTATGGCCTTCGCGCAGCACGACGAACAGCGGCATGTAGCTCTCGCGTCCCAGGTATTCGAGGTCCACCACCATCGAGTCCAGCACCTCGGGCAGGCCTTCGACTGCGCTGTAGAGCTCGCTGGTGCCCATGCGCAGGCCGTGGCGGTTGATGGTGGCATCGCTGCGGCCGTAGATGATGCAGCCGCCTTGTGGCGTGATCTTGAGCCAGTCGCCATGGCGCCAGACCGGCCCCATGGCGGCCGGGCCATCGCCACCACCGGGCAGGCGGCCGTGACCGGCCGGGTACATGTCGAAGTAACTGCCCAGATAGCGTACGTTGTCCTTGTCGTTCCAGAAGTACAGCGGCATGCTCGGGATCGGCTGTGAGCAGACCAGCTCGCCCACCGCATCCATCACCGGCTGACCCTGCTCGTTCCAGGCCTCGACCGCACAGCCGAGCAGGCGGCACTGCATCTGGCCCGGTACCTGCGGCAGCTCGCGGTTGCCGCCGATGAAAGCACCGGCAAAGTCGGTGCCGCCGGAAATATTGCACCACCAGATGTCGGGCGCGCCCATCTTGGCAAACTGCGCCGTGCCCCACGCCTGCGCCTCCTCGCTCAATGGTGAGCCGGTCGTACCCAAAGCCCGCACTTGGCGCAGGCCATCGATCTTTGAGAGGTCAATGCCGGCCTTCAGGCAGTTGGCAAAAAACGCTGCGCCGGCACCGAAGAAGGTCGCCCCCACCGCCGCCGCAAAGCGCCACAGGGTGGTCCAGTCGGGCGCGATCTTGTTGCCGGTAGCGTCCACTGTGCTGCCGCCCGGGCTGCCGTCGAACAGGCAACAGGTGGTGCCGTTGAGCAGACCGCTCATCTGCGCGTTCCACATCACCCAGCCGGTGGAGCTGTACCAGTGAAAGCGCTCACCGAAGCTGTTGGGCGCGTAGCTGCAGCCCACATCGTTGTGCAGCCCCTTGAGCGCCAGCGCCACCAGCAGGGTGCCGCCATGGCCGTGCACGATGGGCTTGGGCAGGCCGGTGGTGCCGCTGGAGTAGACGATCCACAGCGGATGGTCGAACGGCAGCCAGAGCGGCTGGAATGCGACCACCTCAGCATCATTTCGGGCCGTAGCCTCCGTAAATACGTCGGGAGACGCTATGGATTCAGGAGCAATCGGCTCCAACCCTAAATTGTCATGCACGATCACGTGTTGCACGCTCGGCAGCGCGGCGCACAACTCGGCCACCACGTCGCGGCGGTCGAAATCGCGCCCGCCATAGGTCACGCCGTCGCAGGCGATCAGCACCTTGGGCTCGATCTGCTTGAAGCGGTCCAGCACCGCCGCGGTGCCCATGTCGGGCGCGCAGATGCTCCACACCCCGCCCAGGCTCACCACTGCCAGGAAAGCGACCATGGCCTCCGGGATGTTGGGCAGGTAGGCGGCCACGCGGTCACCCGGCTGCAGGCCCTGGGCCTTCAGGTGCAGCGCCAGCGAAGCCACCTGGCGGCGCAGCTCGGGCCAGCTCAGCTCGCGTGCCGGCAGACCGCCGGCCAGGCTTTTCTCGTTGTGGCTGACCAACGCCGGAAAACCGGCCGCATGCGCCGCCTCGACATGGCGGAACACCTGCTGCACGTAGTTGACTTGCGCGCCCGGAAACCAGCGCGCGCCCGGCATCCGGTTCTCGGCCAGCGCGGCCGTGTGCGGGGTGGGTGACTGCAGATCGTAGTAGTCCCAGATGCTCTGCCAGAAGGAATTCAGGTCCGTGGTCGACCAGCGCCACAAGTCTTCGTAACGCTCGAATGACAGGCCGCGCTGCTCGCGCAGCCAGTGCTGGTACAGGCGGATCTGGGGAAGGTAGGGGGCAGTCGTCATGCGGGCCATCATGGCATGAACTCCCCGCCGTCCACAGCCGCGTCGGGGACAAAGCACCTCCGGATTTACCCCGAGACAGAACAGGGATTTTCAATTTCGGACACTTGTGCTAAATTTGCCTCATGAACCTCGATGCCAAAACCGCCAAGAGCGAAATGACGCGCGCCGCCATCGTCGGTGCCGCGCTCGACCTCGCCGCCGCCGAGGGGCTGGAAGCCCTCACGCTGCAGGCGGTGGCGGATCGCATCGGCCTCTCCAAGAGCGGCGTGTTCTCGCGTGTCGGCTCACGTGAAGCGCTGCAAAAGGCGGTGATCGAGGAGTTCGGCCGGCGTTTCCTGGCTGACGTGTTCGTGCCTGCCATGCAGAAACCCAAGGGACTGCCGCGGCTGGACGAGATCGTGCGCCGCTGGATCGCCCGCATGCGCGATGTCGAAGTGCACAGCGGCTGCATCTACACCGCCGGCGCGTTCGAACTGGACGACCGCGAAGGCGAGTTGCGCGATGTGCTGTTCCAGGAAATTTCGCGCTGGCGCGCCGCCCTGCGCCGCACCGTGCTGCAGGCCATCGAGGCCGGCCACCTGAAACCTGACACCGTGCCCGAGCAACTGGTTGGTGAGATCTACGGCATCTCGATCGGCCTGCTGCACGACGCCCGCTTCCTGCGCGACCCGACGGCCGCCGAGCGTGCCACCGCCACCTGGCAGCGTCTGCTGCAGAGCTACCAGGCTTAACTTACCCGCCAACCCGCTCTCCCTGATGTTGACCTTATCTGCCTGCTCACCCACATTTCGCACGATCGTGCGAAGAAAGGAACTGCCATGTGGATCGTCTTTTCCGGCCTTGGCCTGTACCTGCTGGTCCGCGGCGTGATCGCCGCCTTCGCGTCGCTGCGCAACCTGCCGCGCAACAACAGCGACTGGATCTACTACTGACACCCTCTGTCCAGGAGTTCGCCATGACACACCCTGCCCCCCAGACCGCGCCCACGCCTTACGGCAACGGCCCCGTCGTCCGCTTGTTCCGCCTGGGCCTGGGCGCCTCACAGCGCCTGTGGCCGGGCCTGGCCGTGCGCGCCGCGCACCGCCTGTTCGGCACGCCGCTGCCGCCGCGCTGGCTGAGCCGCCGGCAACCCTGGCAGGCCGACTGGCAGATCGCGTCCTGGCCGTTCGAACGCGCCAGCCTGACGCTCTACACGCGTGCCATCACCGCCCCAGGCCCCGTGGTGTTGCTGGTGCACGGCTGGGGCGGCCACGCCGGCCAGATGCTGGCGCTGGCGGAAGCGTTGACTGCCCAAGGCCTGCAACCGGTGCTGGTGGAAATGCCGGCGCACGGCCGCAGCGGCGGCGGGGTCAGCAACCTGCCGCAATTCGCGCGTGCCCTGGACTACGTGGCCGGCCGCCTGCGGCAGCAGGGCCACACGCTGCAGGCGGTGGTGGCGCATTCGCTGGGGGCCAATGCGGCGGCCTATGCCGTCAGCCGCGGGCTGGAGGCGCAGCGCCTGGTGCTGCTGGCACCGCCCGCCTCGCCCTATGAATACACCCGCCTGTTTGCGCGCATGTTCAGCCTGAGCGAGACCACCCGCGCCGCCATGCAGCAGCGCATCGAGGCGCGCGAAGGCATCGTGATGCCGCAGTTCGAACCGACGGCGGTAGGACCCCGCGTCCAGGCCCCCACGCTGGTGGTGCACGACCGTGGCGACCGCATCAACCGTTTCGCGGACGGTCTGGCCTACAGCCGCGCCATCAGCGGTGCGCAGCTGATCGCCACCGAAGGCCTGGGCCACGCGAAGATTCTGAAGGAAGCAAGCGTACTGGCCGAGGTGGCGCGCTTCGTCGCCTGACGTTCAACAGCAGACCCGCCGCGGGCTTGCTTACTGCGTGCCGAAGATGCGGTCACCCGCATCGCCCAGGCCGGGCAGGATGTAGCCGTGGTCGTTCAGCTCGCGGTCAATGGCCGCGGTGTAGACCGGCACATCCGGGTGTTCCTTGTACAGGGTGTTGATGCCTTCCGGGCAGGTCAGCAGACACAGGAACTTGATGGACTTCGGCTTGCATTGCTTCAGGCGCGTCACGGCGGCCGCGGCCGAGTTGCCGGTGGCCAGCATGGGGTCGACCACCACAATGTCGCGCTCCTCCATGTTCTTGGGCATCTTGAAGTAGTACTCCACCGCCTGCAGGGTTTCGGGGTCGCGGTACAGGCCGACATGGCCGACGCGCGCGCCCGGCACCACCGACAGCACGCCATCCAGAATGCCGTTGCCGGCGCGCAGGATGCTGGCGAACACCAGCTTCTTGCCGTCGATCACCTTGCCGGTCATGGTCTCCAGCGGGGTCTCGATCTGCACGTCCTGCAGCGGCATGTCGCGGCAGACCTCGTAGATCATCAGCGCGGCCAGTTCATTGAGCAAGCGGCGAAAGCTGCTGGTGCTGGCTTCCTTCTTGCGCATCAGAGTCAGCTTGTGCTGCACCAGCGGGTGGTCGATGAGATGGACGTTGGCGCGGGCGGCCGGGTCGATCGGAATCATGGCGCTTACTTTCGCTCGGGATGATGAATGGATAAATATTGGCCCGTATTGTCTCCCGGGTCTGCCCCCTGTGTCTGGCACGGCAAATGCATTAGCATCGCCGCACCTCACAACCCGGAGAAAAACAATGAGCCTGTTCCAATGGACGGAGAAAAGCGCCGATGTGCTGCAGCAAGGCGGCGTGATCGGCCCCGACGAGCGCCTGCCCTGGCCGCAGACCGCTGTCATGGGCGTGCAGCACGTGATCGCCATGTTCGGCGCCACGGTGCTGGCCCCCATCCTGATGGGCTTCGACCCCAACATCGCCATCCTGATGAGCGGCATCGGCACGCTGATCTTCTTCCTCATCACCGGCGGCAAGGTGCCGAGTTACCTGGGCTCGAGCTTCGCCTTCATCGGCGTAGTGATCGCCGCCACCGCCTATGCCGGCAAGGGACCGAACACCAACCTCGGCGTAGCCCTGGGCGGCATCATTGCCTGCGGCGCGGTCTACGTGCTGATCGGCCTGGTGGTGCAGGCCATCGGCACCGGCTGGATCGAGCGCTTCATGCCGCCGGTGGTCACCGGCGCCGTGGTGGCGGTGATCGGCCTGAACCTGGCCGGCATTCCCGTCAAGAACATGGCGGCCAGCAACTTCGACAGCTGGATGCAACTGGTGACCTTCCTCAGCGTCGGCTTGGTGGCGGTGTTCACGCGCGGCATGGTGCAGCGCCTGCTCATCCTGGTGGGCCTGATCGTCGCCAGCGTCATCTACGCCGCCCTCACCAACGGCCTCGGCCTGGGCAAGCCGCTGGACCTGTCGGGCGTCGTCAACGCCGCCTGGTTCGGCTGGCCGTCCTTCACCGCACCGGTGTTTGACCTCACCGCCATGTCGCTGATCGCGCCGGTGGCCATCATCCTGGTGGCCGAGAACCTGGGCCACATCAAAGCCGTGACCGCCATGACCGGCAAAAACCTGGACCCCTACATGGGCCGCGCCTTCATCGGCGACGGCATCGCCACCATGGTCAGCGGCTCGGCCGGCGGCACCGGCGTCACCACCTACGCCGAGAACATCGGTGTCATGGCCGCCACCAAGATCTATTCCACCGCCATCTTTGTTTGCGCCGCCCTGCTGGCCGTGCTGCTGGGCTTTTCACCGAAGTTCGGCGCCGTGATCCAGGCCATCCCGCTGCCGGTGATGGGCGGTGTCTCGATCGTGGTGTTCGGCCTGATCGCCGTCGCCGGCGCCAAGATCTGGGTCGACAACAAGGTGGACTTCAGCGAGAACAAGAACCTGATCGTCGCCGCCATCACACTGGTGCTGGGCACCGGCGACTTCACGCTCAAGTTCGGCCAGTTCGCGCTGGGCGGCATCGGCACCGCGACCTTCGGCGCCATCCTGCTGTATGCGCTGCTGAACCGTCGCCGCTGATTTACTATCAAATCAATAGCTGCTCGCGCCCGTCAGGTCTGCCCTGACGGGCGTTTTTGTTTGCAATGTCAATCGGCAGCAGCTTGCGACAGCCGCTCGCTCTTCCAGTACACATCGTCTCCGCCATTCATGCGGTTGAGCACGCGCGCCAACACGAACATCAGATCGCTCAGCCGGTTGAGGTACTGGCGCGGCGCAGTATCCACGGCACCGCTGGCCGCTAATCTTCTCGGCGTTTGGTCAAGCCAGAGACCACAGCCACCAATAACAAACTGGCAACCCAGCCGAAAATAATTTCGAGCCAGAGCACACCGCGAACTAAGTGCTTCAAGGTCCAGTGACGCCCGAGCTCTTCCCACCAAACCACCTTTGGTGTCGGAATTAACGGCGCCCAATCGCTCTCTTGTTGCAAATTGACCAAGGGAAGAATGACGTCCAGGGAATAGGTCAATGGGCTAAAGCCGGTGTATTCCTCAGGTAAGGTTTCGCATAAATACCAATTGCTCTGGCAATTCGCGTATTTGGAGTTTTGGAACACCAAGGGATTGCTCGGCCCCATCACCCCTTGCAATGCCGCATACCAATACACCACCGCGCAGAAAAGCCACACGGCAAACATCCATGTTGCCAGTCGCAAGGGCCTGTAGCCGTAGCCGATAAGCACATAAAAAAGCCAATGAAAGCCAAGCGAAGTGTACAAGTAGCACCAACGTCGCACGACACCCCAATGCTGTGGTGCTTGTCCAATCAGGTTGGCCCGTCGCAAACGATGTTCAAAAGCAATGGCCACTTGCCTAGCACCCTCCGCGTGGCCCATGTCGTGCAACACCTTCTGCAACTGGCGCCAGGGTTGCGGCCTGAAATCGTCGCCTTGGCCATCTTTTCCGCTATGTCGAACGCACTGCCTATCCAACCAAACTTCTCTGGATTGGGCATCGGTGTCCGCCCCACCCCCGATGCGTACATACGTGAATCCATCCAGCACCACACCCTCACCCCAAGCCTCCAAGTCGTCTGCCAAGATGGAAACAGATGCTCCCGTCAGATTCACGTGTTGCACAGGCGCAAGCAGACGGCGGAAGAAGAAAGCACCTCTCACACTTGCACGCTCCAGCGACAAGGCATGTCCTCCCTTGCCATCGAACTCAGCCTTGGAGCAGTCAACATCCCCATCAATCTGCGCGCCCACCAAGCGCACCTCCCCTGAGGCCTTGAACCCATCGCGCAGAAACACATCGCCCGCCACTTTTGCCCCATCCATGGA
>NZ_BCWP01000056.1 GCF_001592265.1 Curvibacter delicatus NBRC 14919
TTAAACAGCAAGGTTCCGTGGGAACCGGAGGAGACACAGTGCAAGCAGAACCTCGTCAGACGTCAGGCGATATCGCCTATGTCGGACAGCCCTTGGAGCGCCTGGAAGACGCTCCCCTGCTCAGCGGACGCGGCGCTTATGCGGACGATGTGGGCGCCAAGCCGGGCACCCTGCAAGCCGCGGTCTTGCGTTCTCCCTACGCCCATGCCCGACTCACCGCGCTTGACGTCAGTGCCGCCATGGCTCTTCCAGGTGTGCGTACGGTACTCACTGGCGAAGACGTGCAGCGCTGGGCTCAGCCCTTCGTGGTGGGCGTCAAGCAGCCCATGCAGCATTGGGCGCTGGCGGTCGATCGTGTTCGCTATGTTGGCGAGCCGGTGGCCGTGGTGGTGGCCGACGACCGCTACATTGCAGAAGACGCCCTGGATTTGATCAAGGCCAACTACGAGCCTTTGCCGGCGGTGGTGGGCATCACTCAGGCGCTGGACGCGCAAGCCGTTCTGTTGCATGACGCCGTGGGCAGCAACGTGGTCTCCGACCGAAATTTCAGCTACGGACAGCCCGATGCGGTGCAGGCCGGAACCCGGCATATCGGCACGACTGTGCACTATCCGCGCAATAGCTGCTCGCCCATGGAATGTGCCGTGGTGTTGGCCGAATACTTGGGCGAGGACGAAGGCTACGAAGCCCTCTCCAACTTCATGGGCCCGTTCTCGCTGCACGCGGTCATGGCCTTGGCGCTCAAGGTTCCGGGCAACAAGCTGCGCCACAAGGTGCCGCGCGATTCCGGTGGCAGCTTCGGCGTCAAACAGGCGGTGTTCCCCTATGTGGTACTGATGTGTTTGGCCGCGCGTAAGGCTGGCGCGCCGGTGAAATGGGTTGAGGACCGACTGGAGCATCTGAGCGCGGCGACCTCAGCCACCGCGCGCATGGCCACGATTGCCGCCGACGTGCGTCCTGACGGTCGCATCGTCGCACTGCACTGGGACCAGGTAGACGAGGTGGGCGCCTATGTGCGTGCGCCGGAGCCGGCCACCTTCTACCGCATGCATGGCTGCCTCAGCGGCGCCTACGACATTGAGCACCTCAGCGTGCGCAACCGCGTGGTGGTGACCAACAAGACTCCCACTGGTCTAGTACGAGGCTTTGGTGGCCCGCAGGTCTATTACGCGTTGGAGCGTCTGATGGACTGCATCGCCGTAGCGCTGGGCATTGATCCGCTGGCGCTGCGTCAGCTCAACTTCGTGCAGGCCGACCGGTTTCCCTACCACGCCGCCGCCGGTGCGGTGCTGGATTCGGGCGACTATCTGGGAATGAGCCAGGCCGTGATGACACAGGCTCGCGCTTTGGGGTTGTACGAACGACAGCAGGCCGCGCGCGCCGCCGGCCGCCTGTACGGCATCGGCATGGCTGCCATCGTGGAGCCCTCGGTCTCCAACATGGGCTACATCAGCACTGTGCTCACGCCAGCACAGCGCGCCAAGGCAGGGCCCAAGAACGGTGCAATCGCCAGCGCCACAGTCTCCGTCGACCTGCTGGGGGGCGTGAATGTCACCATCGCCTCGGCGCCTGCCGGCCAGGGACACATGACGGTATGCGCGCAGGTGGTTGCCGACGCGCTGGGCCTGCAGCCGCAGCAGATCATGGTCAACGTGGAATTCGACACCGCCAAGGATGCATGGTCTGTGGCGGCGGGTAACTACTCCAGCCGCTTTGCTGGCGCCGTGGCAGGCGTCGTGCACCTAGCGGCTTGCCGGATACGCGACAAGCTGGCGCTGATCGCTGCCGATCATTTCAACTGCCCAGTCGAGCAAGTAGTCTTCTCCGGCGGGGAAATCTACAACAGGGACGATCCGTCCCAGCGCCAGCTCTTTACCCGGCTGGCCGCCAATCCACATTGGGCGCCAGCTTTGCTACCCGAAGGTGTCAGCCCGGGTTTACGCGAAACCGCATTCTGGACGCCTGAGGTGCTCAGCGCCCCTGACGAATCCGATCGCGTCAACACGTCGGCCGCCTACGGCTTCGTGTTCGACTTATGCGGCCTTGAGGTTGATCCAGACACCGGCGCGGTGCGTGTAGACCGCTATATCACCGGCCACGATGCTGGCCGACTACTCAACCCCGCTCTGGCCGACGGCCAGATCCAGGGCGCCTTTGCCCAGGGCCTAGGTGCGGCGCTGCTGGAGGAGTTCCGCTACGGCGGCGATGGCAGCTTCCAGTCCGGTACCTTGGCCGATTACCTGATGCCTACCGCCTGCGAACTGGTTGATCCGGTGATCGTGCACCTGCAGACGCCTTCGCCCTTCACCCCTTTGGGTGCCAAAGGACTTGGCGAAGGCAACAACATGAGCACGCCGGTGTGTATCGCGAACGCCTTTGCCGATGCGCTGCGCCCGCGCATGAACCTGGAGGATGTTCGGTTGCCGCTGACGCCCGGGCGCGTGCTGGCACTGCTGGAGCCGGCTGATCCCGAGCCCCGTGAGCGGCCTGCCCCCGCTGCGGCGCTGCCCGCGGGCGAAGGGCTGGCTTTGCAGGCCCAAGGTGAAGTGGACATTCCCGCGCCACCCGAGAAAGTGTTCGCGGTGCTACTCGATCCCGTGGCGCTGGCGCGGGTCATCCCGGGTTGTCATGCGCTGCAATCCAACGGGCCCAACCGCTACCGTGCCGAGGTGACCGTGGGCGTGGGTCTAGTCAAGGCGCGCTACGAGGCCGAAATCATGCTCTCGGACATCGAGGCGCCTCACAGCCTGCGCCTGGCCGGAAGCGGCCGCTCAGCGTTGGGCACCGGCGCCGGCGACGGCCTGGTGACTCTGACAGCCACGTCCAGCGGCACTCGGTTGCGCTACGACTACCGAGCACAGGTGGGCGGCAAGGTGGCCATGGTGGGTAGCCGCATGCTTGAGGGCGCGGCTCGCATCATCGTGGCTCAGCTCTTCGAATCGCTTGGACGCCAGGCCGGCGGGCCGGTCGCGCGTCCGGGCTGGTGGCGGCGCCTTTTGAATCTATTGGGAGTGCGTGCATGAAGCCCGCGGCATTTGACTACATCCGCGCCGACAACACCGAGCAGGCCTGCGAATTACTGGCGCGTGTGGAGGATGCTCGCATCCTCGCTGGCGGCCAGTCCCTGATGGCGGTGCTCAACATGCGCCTTGCCCAGCCGGGCTTGCTGGTGGACATTTCGCGCGTCGCATCGCTGAGTCAGATCAGCGTTACGCAGGGGCACTTGCAGGTGGGGGCGGCGGTGACGCAGGCTGCGCTGGAATGGCGGCCAGACCTCGCACAAGAACTGCCACTGCTCAAGCAGGCCTTGCCCTGGATTTCGCACTTTCAGATCCGCAACCGGGGCACTGTCTGCGGCTCGATAGCGCACGCCGACCCTTCGGCTGAGCTGCCGCTATGCCTGCTGGCACTCAAGGGGCGCGTCTTGCTGCGCAGCGCGAAGGCTCGGCGCGAATTGGCTGCCGAGGACTTCTTCACCGGCATGCTCACGACCGCCCGCGCAGCTGATGAGTTGGTCGAGGCGGTGCGCTTTCCGCTGGTCCGGCCGGGCCAGGGATTCGGCTTTCGCGAGTTCTCCCGCCGGCACGGTGACTTTGCCATCTGCGCGGTGGCCGCTGTGGCTGATGCCGCTGGGCTACGAGTGGCCGTGGGCGGTGTGGCCGATCGGCCGATCGCGCGTGAGTGGCCACTGCTCGAGGGCAGCGCACTGGACGATGCGCTCAACGAACTGGCTTGGGGACTTGACGCACGCGACGACGCGCACATGTCTGCTGCCGCTCGTCGTCACCTGGTGCGCCGTCTGGGTCGACAAGCGATTGAAGAAGCAAGGAATTCGCGATGACGGAAAAATTGATGAAGGCCCAGACCATGCATCCGGTAACGCTTGAGGTCAACGGCCATGCTCGACGCGGCCATGCTAGCCCGCGCATGCTGCTGACTGACTTCCTGCGCCATGAACTGGGTCTGACCGGCACCCATGTCGGCTGCGAGCACGGTGTGTGCGGTGCCTGTACGGTGCGCATCGACGGCGTGGCCTGCCGCGGCTGCCTGACGCTGGCGGTACAGGTGCAGGATCGGCGCGTGGACACGGTCGAGGGACTGGCCGACTCCGACGGCACGCTGTCGCAACTGCAGGCAGCGTTCAAGCGCCATCACGCATTGCAGTGCGGCTTTTGCACCGCCGGAATCTTGATGTCGAGTGCTGACTGGCTTGAGCGTCTGAAGCAGCAGGGGCACAAGCCGACCGAGCAGGAGGTGCGCGACATGCTATCTGGTCACTTGTGCCGTTGTACCGGCTATACGCCGATTGTGAAAGCTTTGATGGAGGTGGCACATGCTTGATTTGGGACGTACTTTTCTGCAAAGCGTCGAGCGCGCGCCGGACACGATTGCACTGGTCGATGGCACGCAGCGCCTGAGCTATGTGCAATGGGCGCAGCTTATCGGCGCAGCTCAGAGCGGGCTGGAGGCGCTGGGTCTGCAGGCGGGCGATCATCTACTGTCTGTGCTCCAAAATCGGCAGGAGGCCGCCACACTGCATTGGGCCTGTCAGTTCAGCGGCATCGTGATGACGCCGTTGAACTGGCGTGCCAAGCCGGAGGAGGTGGCGCACTGCCTCAAGGATTCGGGTGCCCGGGTGGTGGTGTATGAGCAGGTTTCGGCCGCTGCGGTGCTGAAGGCGGTGCAGACCCAACCTGCGCGCACGGTGTTGGTGGGCGAAGGCGACACCTCTGGTGAGCGCTATGCGCATTGCATGGCGGGCGCCTGCGATCCAGTGCCCCGTGCCCAGGCACAAGACCTCTCGCTGATGCTGTACACGTCGGGCACTACTGGAGCACCCAAGGGGGTGCCGCGTCGCCAGCGCGCCGAGCGTGTGGCAGCGTTGGCCCATGTCGCACAGAATCAGTATGGCTATGGCGAATGCACCCTGGGGGTGATGCCGCTTTACCACACCATGGGCGTTCGCTCGCTACTGGCACTGGCGCTGGTCGATGGCTGCTTCGTGTGCATGCCAAGGTTCGACCCGGCGGAGGCGCTGCAACGCATCGACGCCGAGAAAGTCTCCCACCTATATCTGGTGCCTACGCTGTACCACGACTTGCTGGCTCATCCTGCGTTTGCCTCGACTGACATCTCCTCGGTGCGCCGCTTGGGCTTTGCGGGTGCGCCAATGCATGACGCACTGTTGCTGCGTTTGCAGCAGGCCTTCAAGCCTGAGCTTTTCGTCAACCACTATGGCAGCTCCGAGATTTACACCTTCGCGATTAACCAGGACGCCGTGGGCAAGCCTGGTTCGGCCGGCCGTGCGGGTATTAACACGAGGCTGCGTGTGGTCAAGCTCGACGGCAAGTCTGTCAGCGAGACCGCTGGCGTGATGGAGGAGGGGCAGATCATTGCCGACCTGCTTTCAGACGAGGCCTTTGAGGGATACCACAACCGGCCCGATGCGAATGCGAAAAGTCTGCGCGAGGGCTGGTATTTCACCGGCGATACCGGCTATGTGGATGCTGACGGCGACCTGTTCGTCACCGGCCGTGTTGACGACATGATCATTAGCGGCGGCGAGAACATCTCGCCGGTTGATATCGAATCGGTGCTCTCCCTTCACCCGGCCGTCGACGAAGTGGCCGTGGCTGGCCTCAAGGACGAGCGTTGGGGTCAGCGCGTGGTGGCCTTCGTCAAGCGTCGCGAGGAGGTCACCGGCGAAGCGCTTGACCAGCACTGCCGAAGTTCTGACATGGTGAACTTCAAGAGGCCGCGCGAATACGTGTTTGTCGACGAAATTCCCAAGTCCCCGGTGGGTAAGGTGCTGCGCCGCAAGCTGGTGGCCGGCGAGTACCAGCCCGAAATCCACGCACCCGACGGTGCCAACCATTGATTTTCTCAACCCATTTCACTATCGAGAGAAGGTAAACCATGAAACTGACTGATCTGCAACATCCCGCCGTCACCCTGCAGGGCGAGCTCGACGGTTTTCGAGTCGAAATTGATGCCGCGCGCCAGCGCGCCGACATCGTGTTGACTCGCCCGCCGTTCAACGTGATCAGCATGCTGCAGCGCGAGCAGCTGCGCATCACCTTTGAAGCACTGGACGCGAACGACGATGTGCGCGTGATCGTGTTGCGCGCCGAGGGTGAGCATTTCTCCAGCGGAGGCAATATCAAAGGCTTCCTGGAAGCCAGCCCCGAGCACGTCTCTAAGCTGGCCTGGAACATTGCCGCCCCTGCGCGCTGCAGCAAGCCGGTCATCGCGGCGAACCGGGGCTACTGCTTTGGCGTGGGCTTTGAAATTTCCCTGGCCTGCGACTTTCGTCTGGTCACGCCCACCACGCTGTACGCGCTGCCGGAGCAAAAGCTTGGTCAGATTCCGGGCTCGGGTGGCTCCGCTCGCTTGCAGAAGATGGTCGGCATCACCCGCACCAAGGACATCGTGATGCGTTCGCGCCGAATTCCCGGCGAGCAGGCCTACGACTGGGGTGTGGCGACGGCCATCGTGCCCGACGCCGAACTCGAAAAAGCGACTGACCAACTGGTCGACGAGCTGCGCTCTTTCTCACCGCTGGCGCAGCGCACCGCCAAGAAGCTGCTCAACGACACCGAGGATTCGCCGCTGACCGTTGCCATTGAATTGGAAGGCCACTGCTATTCGCGTCTCCGCAGTTCAGAGGACTTCCGCGAAGGCGTGGAGGCCTTCCACGACAAGCGTAGCCCGAAGTTCGTCGGTCTTTAAAGCGCAAACGATTCCTCAACCCAGACCCGAAGGAGACAGACAATGAATACAAAACTGATGGCCACCCTGGTGGCCGGCGCAGCTCTTAGCTTGGGCGCTGCCGCCCAAACCGGCCCGATCCGCATCGGTGTGGTCACGCCTCTGTCCGGCACCTATGCCGGCATCGGCCAGCAGGTCAAGTGGGGCCTGGACATGGCTGCCAAGGAAATCAACACAGCCGGCGGCGTGATGGGCCGCCAGCTCGAGCTGATTTATGAAGACGAGGAGGCCAATCCTGCCGTGGCGGTGCAAAAGGCAGAGAAACTGTTCCAGGTCAGCAAGGTGGACTTCCTTACCGGCACGGTGAATTCCGGATCCACACTAGCCGTGGGCCAAGTAGCCGAACGCAACAACCGTCTGATCGCCACAACCGTGTCCTTTGCCGACTCGATCACCGCTGACAAATGCTCGCCCAACGTGTTCCGTGTGAATGCGCGCGCCGGTATGCAGTCGGCCGCTCTGGCCGACTGGATGGCTTCGACCAAGCCTAACGCCAATGTGTTCTACCTGGGGCCGGACTATGAAATGGGCCGCAGCACTGTGGCCGCCTTCAAGGCCGCCGCCGAAGGCAAGGGCGCCAAGACCGTGGGCGAAGTGTTCGCTCCGCTGGACAACAAGGATTACTCGCCGTTCTTCGGCCAGATGCGTTCGGCCCGCCCCAGCGTGGTCTACACGTCGGTAGCCGGCAACGACACGGTGCGCCTGCTCACCCAGATGGCCGAATTCGGCCTGAGCCGCAATGTGCAGGTCGTAGGTGCTTCGGGCACAGTGACCTCGCAGAATCTCTCGGCAATCGGCAAGGCGGCTGATGGTTTTGTCACCGGTGTGGGTTATTCGCCCAACATCGACAACCCGGAGAACAAAAAGTTCGTAGCCGCCTTCGAAGTGGCCAACAAGACCAAGCCCGATCTTTACGGCGCCGACAGCTACGGCGTGCTGTTCTTCTACAAGGCCGCGGTCGAGAAAGCCAGGAGCACCGACACTGACAAGGTGCGAGCAGCCATGCGCGGGATCCAATGGGTCACCCCTCAGGGAGTCAAGACCATGCGCGCGGGCGACCACCAGGCGATGCAGGACATGTATGCCGTGCGTGTGAACAGTGGGCAGTTTGAAATCGTCGGCAAGGTGCCCGCTAGTTCCGCCATCGGCCCCGACACCTGCGCCAAGTTCTGAGGCTCAGCATGAACCAAGTCTTGGAATGGCTGCAATTTGTGCTGGCGCCACAGATGATCAACGGCCTGTCGATCGGGGTGGCTGTTGTTCTGATGGCGCTGGGTTTGACCATCATATTTGGTCTGCTGGACGTCATCAACATGGCGCACGGCGAGTTCTACGCAATCGGAGCGTATGTGGCGGTGGCCATTCTGGGGCTGGGCCTGTCTTTCTGGTGGGCTCTGCTACTCACCCCGGTGCTGATGGCAGCGCTGGGCTACGTGACCGAGCGCGGGCTCATCCAGCGCGTCTTTCACAGCAAAGACCGCCACACGCTCACGCTGCTGCTGACTTTCGGTGTGGCGGTGGTGCTCGAGGATGTCCTAAAGATCATTTTCGGCGCCAACCCGTTGCGTATTGAAAGCCCGATTTCGGGGGGCACCGAGATGCTTGGCCTGTTCTTCCCCAACTACCGGCTGTTCGTCATGGGGATGGGGGGACTGGTGATCGTAGCGGTCTGGCTGCTGGTGTTTCGCACCTCGCTGGGTGCCATGGTGCGGGCTGCTGCCTTTGACCGCTACATGAGCGCCTCGCTAGGAGTACCTGTTTCTCGAGTCTATGCCGGCACATTCGCCTTTGGCGTGGCGCTGGCAGGCGTCTCTGGTGTGCTGCTGGCGCCGATCTACTCGGTGTTCCCGACGATGGGTCGCGACTTCGTGCTGATTGCCTTCAGCGTCGTCATCATCGGTGGCATGGGATCCATCAAGGGTGCAGTGCTCGCAGGCCTGCTGCTGACGCAGATCCAGTCCATCTCCAGCCTGTTCATCTCTCCGGTCTGGAACGACCCACTTCTATTTGGCATCATGGTGCTGGTACTGATGTGGCGTCCCCAAGGTCTGTTTGGAAAGCTTGGCCATGCCTGATCCCCACATCTCGTCGCCGCGCGGGCTCAGTGCCTTGCGCGTTTTTACCTACCTCTTCTTTCTTGGTGCCCTCGGTTTTGCCGTGCTGGCCAAATGGATGGGAGATGTCTTCTTTCTACGATTGGCGACTGAAGCCTTGATTTTCGGAGGCTTGGCGCTGTCGGTCGATCTGTTGCTTGGCCGAGTAGGATTATTGCCATTGGGTCAAGCTCTGTTCTTTGGTCTGGGGGCCTATGTCTCGGCCTTGGTACTCAAGGAGTGGAGTGCCTCCTTCTGGCTGAGTATGGGTATCACGCTATTCGTGTGCGCGATCGCTGGCCTGATCGGCGGCGTCATTGCCATCCGGGCCAAGGGCGTGTACTTCGCCCTGATCAGCTTCGGACTGGCCCAAGTGATTTCGAAAATCGTATTCAACACTCGCGAACTCGGTGCCTCCGACGGCATCATCGGTGTACCGGCAGTTGCCGTGGTACCTGGTGTGGACTCGGGCGATCCCTTGGGATTTTTCCTGGTGACGCTGGTCATCATCCTTGGGCTGTACGTCGGGCTTCGCTACCTGATGGAAACGCCCATGGGGCGGCAGCTATCTGCCATCCGGGTCAACGAGTATCGCGTCCCTTTTCTGGGATTCGACCCTTGGCGCTTCAAACTCATGGCGTTCGTCGGTGCGGCGTGCATCGCCGGTGTCAGCGGTGCGCTGTATCCCATGTTGCGAGGCTTCGTTTCGCCCGAACTGATGTTTTTCCAAGTATCGGGTAATGCGGTCATTAATGTGATTGTGGGTGGCACGGGTACCTTGATCGGCCCTTTGTACGGCTCGGTCCTGCTCACCGGACTGCGCTCCGTGGTGGGTTCGTTTACTGCGCACCACCAGATCGTCATCGGTCTGCTCTTCGTGTTGGTGGTCATCCTATTCCCGCGCGGCCTCGTTGGCTATTTGGCCCCGCTGCTGCAAAGCCGCCTGAACCGGGTGACCCGCAACCGAGGAGAGTTGTGATGGATGAGATTCTCTCTGTACGTGGCGTGGGCGTGAACTTTGGGGCCCTGCGGGCGGTTCGTGATGTGTCCTTTGAGGCGCAGCGCGGCAAGATCACCGCAGTCATCGGTCCTAATGGCGCGGGCAAGAGCAGCCTATTCAATCTCATCAGCGGTGCGATTGCCCCCAGCACCGGTCAGGTGTTCTTCGAGGGCAGCGAGGTAACCGGTAACTCGCCCGACAAGATGCTGCGCGCCGGCCTGTCGCGTTCCTTCCAGATCACTAATCTGTTCTTCGAGTTGCCTGTTTACGAGAATCTGCGCCTGGCCGCTCAGTACCTCGAGCAGGGCCGGGGCTGGCTTCGGCCAGTGGCCTCTAGCGCTCAAGCCGAGCAGCGGGTGCGGGAACTCATTCGGCAGTTCACTTTGCATGACAAGGTCAACGAGTTGGCTGGCTATCTCTCGCATGGCGAGCAGAGGAGGTTGGAAATCGCTGTCTCACTGGCCTCGCGTCCTCGCATGCTCTTGCTGGACGAGCCCACCCAGGGGATGAGCCATGCCGATACCAGGGAAACCGAGACTCTGATCCGCAACCTTGCCACCGAGCACGGCTTGAGCATTCTGCTGGTCGAGCACGACGTGGACCTGGTGATGAACCTGTCGGACCATGTGGTGGTGATGCATCAGGGTCAGAAGTTGGCCGAGGGAACGCCCGAACAGGTGCGTGCCAACCCGCAAGTCCAGGCCGCCTACTTTGGCGAGCACCAGGAGAAAGCGTCATGCTAGAACTCAAAAACGTACACACGCACTACGGCCTGAGCCATGTACTTCAGGGTGTGAGTCTGCATGTCTCGGCGGGCGAAGTGGTAGGTCTGTTTGGCCGTAACGGTGTGGGCAAGACTACCGTGATCAAGACGATCTCCGGCTGGGTCGGGCCCAGCGAGGGCGATATCGAGTTTGAGGGTCAGTCCTTGGCCGGTGTCGCGCCGGACCGGATCAGCCGTAGCGGCATCGGCCTCGTTCCGGAGGATCGGCGAATCTTTCCGGGGCTCACGGTTGAGGAAAACCTGCGCCTGGGCTTTATGCAGGCGCCGGGCATGGGTAGTGCGGCGCAAAAACAAAAACTCGATGAAATCTTCGACCGCTTTCCCCGGCTGGCCGAACGGCGACGTCAAATGGGAACCACGCTCTCTGGCGGCGAGCAGCAAATGCTGGCGTTCGCGCGTGTGCTCACCGGCCGTCCCCGGTTGCTGCTGATCGACGAGCCCACAGAAGGCTTGGCGCCGATGATCGTCGAAGAGTTGTTTACGCTGATGCGTGAGCTTGCTCGCGAAGGAATCGCCATCGTACTGGTGGAGCAGAACGTGCATGCTGCGCTGGCTCTGACTAACCGCTTTTACCTGATCGAACGCGGCCAGGTGACCTACAGCGGCCAGGCCGGCGATGCCACCTCCCGTGAGGAACTCATTGAACGCATCAGTGTTTAGCAGCAACGACGTCGGGATCCTGCGCCTGGTCTGGGAGGATCAGCCGCTCGAGATCGAATACGCCTGGCTTGCCCCAGAACGCAAAGACCGACCATTAGTGATCTTCCTGCACGAGGGGCTGGGATCGGTAGCCATGTGGGGAAACTTCCCACACCTGGTATGTCAGGCGCTGGGTTGGCGTGGACTTGTTTATTCACGTCCCGGTTATGGGAAATCCACACCCTTGCCAGCAGGGATGGTGTTGTCGCCGGATTATTTGCACCGTCAAGCGCGGGATCTTTTACCCGTGTTGCTTAGCAAGTTAGGTGTTGATGCGAAAGTTCAGCCGCCTTGGATCTTGGGCCATAGCGACGGTGGCTCGATTGCGTTGTTGTACGCCAGTAATCATCCTTGTGCCGGACTTGTAGTTATGGCGCCGCATATATATCTCGAGCCCGAATGTCTCGCAGGTATCCAGAAGGCCCAGCAAGACTACAAGGGGGGGCATTTACGTACATCGCTGACGCGTTTCCATCGAGATCCAGATTCGATCTTTTGGGGTTGGAGCCGTGCTTGGCTGGGGCCTGCATTTGCCACGTGGTCAATACGTGATGTCCTTGGCGCTATAGACTGCCCGATCCTGGCAATTCAGGGGGATCAGGATCAGTATGGCACTCTGGAACAGGTGCGCGGGATCGCGTGCTTTGCATCTCAGACTCACGTGATCGAACTGGCTGATTGTGGGCATTGGCCACATCGGGAACAAACAGAACTTGTGCTACGAAAGCTTACTGGCTTTGTTCAGGCGCAAATTTGATGAATTCCGTCGGAATCTAACCCACTTAAAACAGTAATTTCCATTCAAAGTTGACCCACGTAGGACTTACCCTGCTAATTTTTAAAGTAGGGGGGGGGATTTTGGAGTGATAGACGTGGCAACGTTGAATGTCATCAGGCGTTGGGCATTGCGAGAAGATATGTCCATCCGCGAGATTTCCAGGCGCACAGGCCTCGCTCGCAACGCCGTAAAGACGTACCTGCGATTCGATGAGGCTGAGCCCGCCTGCTCAAAGCGGGTCAGCTCAAGCAAGCTTGATCCCTCTGCCGCAAAGCTGGCCACCTGGCTGGGAATAGAGGCAACAAAATTGACAAGCCGCTTTCCGACAGACAACATCTCTATCCAATTTTTATTTGGAAGCTAAGCCGGACGGGACATAGCCTAATGCCTTGGATAAAACTTCAGCCTCCTGCAATAGCAGCGAGCCATAAGTCTCAATTTGAGCTGCATGTAACCTAGCACTGGGGCCAAAGACGCCAATCGACCCAGCCACCTTGCCTGAGCCATCAAAAAATGGGGCAGCCACAGCGACCGCTCCTTCAATTAATTCATCTTTACTGATTGCGTAGCCACGCTTGCGAATTTGGGCGAGCTCATCAGGATACCCCGTCAGATCGATCGGCGTACCGGTTGCATAGCTCTTCAATTCGTTCGCATCGTTCACCGCATAAGCCAGGATGGCTCGCCCACTAGCGCCCAACAAGATGCGTTCTTGATAGCCTGCGCCTCGTTTGAAACTCAAGGGTTGGACGCTTGGCAATTCAGCAATACAAAGACGATAGGCCCCCTGTGGAACAAACAAGGCAACCGTCTCTCCAGTCTGCTCCCAGATTCGACGCATGATGGGCTGAGCCAGCGCGCTGACGTCCAAGCTAGACGTCCACACATGTGCCAAATGCGCGACGGAAGGACCTAGTCGGAATTTTTGTGGCTCTCCGCCCGATATCACAAAGCCGCTCTGCTCCAGCGTGTGTAGCAGGCGATACAGCGTGGGGCGACTCAGATCGACGCGCTTGAGCAACTCAGCGACTGACAGTTCGTAATCGGTTGCGGTGAACGCCATGAGGATTTCCAGTGCGCGGTCTACCGCACGGACGCTGTCACTCATTTTTTCGGTCTGAACCAATCCACTTTCCTTCGCACAACTGCAGAGGCTGCATCGTATCTCGGGCAGAACCTGGCGGCGGCAATCGGCAAGACTTTTCTTGAGAAAGCATTTGACATAGCTCAAATAGTCCATACAATGGACAACGTTATTGTCTGATGGACATCAAGAAGTTGGCATTTTTCTCAAGAGATGCCGGTGTTTTCAACCGAAGGAGACTGCAAAAATGAACAAGGAAATGTCTGAAACGCTTACCCGTGTCGGTCCCGGCACCCCCATGGGCAATCTGATGCGCCGCTACTGGGTTCCGGCCCTGCAATCGAACGAGATTGCCGAGCCCGACGGACCACAGGTGCGCGTCCAGCTGCTGGGCGAGAAACTGCTGGCCTTCCGCGACAGCGACGGCAAAGCCCGCCTGATCGACGAGTTCTGCTCGCACCGCGGCGTCTCGCTGTATTTCGGCCGCAACGAGGAAAACGGCATCCGCTGCGCCTACCACGGTGTCAAGTTCGATGGTGATGGCAAGTGCGTGGACG
>NZ_BCWP01000057.1 GCF_001592265.1 Curvibacter delicatus NBRC 14919
CCAAAATAAAGGCTCTCACACGAGAGCCTTTGGGGCGAGTTTGGCGGCTCTGCCTAGATCTGCCGCCGGAACGGCACCACCACCTGGCGCTGTTGCCCCAAGCCCTCGATGCCCAAGGTCATCACATCGCCCTTTCTCAAGAAGCGCTGCGGCTTCATGCCCATGCCCACACCAGGCGGGGTGCCGGTGATGATGACGTCACCCGGCATCAATGTCATGTACTCGCTCAGGTGGCTGACGATCTTGGCCACGGAAAAGATCATGGTCCGGGTGTTACCGGTCTGCATCCGCTCGCCATTCACATCCAGCCACATGGCCAGCTTCTGAGGATTCGGGACCTCATCCTTGGTCACCAGCCAAGGACCGAGCGGGCCAAAGGTGTCGCAGCCCTTGCCTTTGTCCCACTGGCCACCGCGCTCAAGCTGGAACTCGCGTTCACTGACGTCGTTGGCCACACAATAGCCGGCCACATAGTCGAGCGCCGACTTCTGCGTCACATGGCGGGCCTGCTTGCCGATCACCACGCCCAGCTCGACCTCCCAGTCGCCCTTGACCGCCCCCTTGGGCAGCATGACCTCGTCGTCCGGCCCCTGGATGCAACTGATGGCCTTGGTGAAAACGATGGGCTCCTTCGGGATGGGCATGCCGGCTTCCTTGGCATGGTCACTGTAATTCAAACCGATGGCAATGAACTTACCGATGCCGTTGACCGGGACGCCCATGCGTGGCTTGCCGCGCACCAGCGGCAGCTTGTCGGCCTTGAGTTTGAGCAACCTGGCCAGCATGACATCGCCCAGCTGGGCTGGGCCGATGTCCGGCACCACACCGCTCAGGTCACGCAGCTTGCCAGCGGCGTCGATCAGGCCAGGTTTTTCCTTGCCTGGTTTGCCGTAACGCACGAGTTTCATGCTGCCCCCAAGGTCGAATTTAAAGAAAAACGGCACAAGTCCCACACAGGAATTGCGCCGCCAGCTATCAATTTAATAGCAAATTAAAGCATCTGCGCGAGGCTGGCTTCCAGATGCTCCGACGGCAGACGGCGAAAGCCCGAGCGGGCAAAGCGTTGCAGCCGGCCAACGGCAAAGGCCGTCAGAACGGAGGCGCCGACCTGGGCATCCACGCTGGGTGTGGCCGAACCGCCAGCGGCGGGACCGTCGCGCAGGCATTGCTTGAGGGTCGATTCGATCTTGTCGAAGAACTGGTTCATACGCTGCTGCAGCCGTTCGTTCTCGAACACCAGCGCATCACCCACCATCACGCGTGTCATGCCGGGATTCTTCTCGGCAAACTGCACCAGCATGGCCACGATCTTGCCGGCCTGCCGCACGCCGGCCGCGGGATCGGTGGCCGCACCGTCACGCTCGACGATCTGGTTGACAAGGGAAAACACGGTCTGCTCGATGAACTCGATCAGCCCCTCGAACATCTGCGCCTTGCTGGCGAAGTGGCGGTACAAGGCCGCCTCGCTCACCTCCAGCTTGGCTGCCAGTGCCGCAGTGGTGATGCGCTCGGCGCCCGGTTGTTCCAGCATGCTGGCCAACGCCTGCAGGATCTGCACGCGACGCTCACCCGGCTTGGGACGCTTGCGTACCGGGGCCGCAGCCTCGCCATCTGTGGACATAGTGGAAGAGGTGTTTTCGACGTCAGACATGGTGCTTGGCAATCCGTTTTTTTGATTCTCGCACAGAGGGCCCCAGGGTTATCCACAGCCCGCTTCCTGACGCCTCACGCAAGTCGCATTCCGTCACGCCTGCTTAATGCGAACGAATCATGGTGCCATAAGCCTGATCCGTCAGGATTTCAAGCAGCATGGCATGCGCCACGCGACCGTCGATGATGTGGACGGCATTGACGCCGCTCTTGGCGGCATCCAGCGCTCCGGCAATCTTGGGCAACATGCCACCGGAAATGGTGCCGTCGGCCACCAGCTCGTCGATGCGCTTCATGGTCAGCTCGGGCAGCAGCTGGCCCTGCTTGTCCAGCACACCAGGGATATTGGTCAGCATCAGCAACTTCTCCGCTTGCAGCACGGTGGCCAGCTTGGCGGCCACCACATCGGCGTTGATGTTGTAGCTTTCGTTGTGCTCGCCGAAGCCGATCGGGCTGACCACGGGGATGAACTGGTCATCCTGCAGCGCCTTCACCACACTCGGGTCGATCGCCACGATGTCGCCCACCTGGCCAACGTCGTATTCCTTGCTGGGGTCGTTGTTGTCGACCATCCTGAGCTTTTGGGCGCGGATCAGTCCGCCATCGCGCCCGGTCAGGCCCACTGCCTTGCCGCCGACCTGGTTGATCAGGCCCACGATGTCCTGCTGCACTTCACCGGCTAGCACCCACTCCACCACTTCCATGGTTTCGGCATCGGTCACGCGCATGCCCTGGATGAACTCACCCTTCTTGCCCAGACGGTTCAGCGCCGTCTCGATCTGCGGCCCGCCTCCGTGCACCACCACAGGGTTGATGCCCACGAGCTTGAGCAGGACCACATCTTCCGCGAAAGCCGCCTGCAGGGCCGGGTCGGTCATGGCATTGCCGCCGTACTTGATGACCATGGTTTTGCCGTGGTACTTGCGGATATATGGCAGCGCCTGGGCAAGGATTTCAGCCTTGTCGCGGGGAGGAATGTGGAGAGGGTCGGTCATCGTCAGTCTGCGGGTTACGTCCAGAGACAAATTGTGCCTTATGAGTGCCGTGAACTCAGCGTCTCAACCAGCGTGGGACCTTGAAACGGACCAGCATCAGATACGACACAACATAAAACACCACAAACAAGGCACAGCACAGGATCAGCACCGGCGTATTGTTCCAAAACAACACGGCAGGAACAACCGTTAGCAACGTGAAACCCCAAAGGTAAGGAGAAGTACGGTTATTGCGCATCAGCATGCGGCGCGAAGTATCGTCATGAAATACGCCGCGCACGATACGTCGATAGATCAATTGATGAAAATGCAGCGCATCGGCAACACCCGGTGAAATACCTCTGGCCAACTTTCGATAAATTGAAAAAATCGTTTCCCAGACGGGGTAAATCAGGAGCAACATGGGAAACCAAGAAGATATCTGCGGATGACGTTGCACCAAGGCGATGCTCGCCACGGCGATCACCACTCCCCATAAATAGGCCCCCCCATCACCAGCAAAGATCAGCCCACGCGGATAGTTCCAGACTAAGAAGCCCGCCGTCGCGCCCACCATGCAGAGCACCACGGCGGCCAGCTGTCGATCTTCCACCTGCAATGCAACGTGTGCCAATGCCAAGCCGATGAACATGGCCACCGTACCTGCAAGCCCGTTATAGCCATCAATGATGTTGAAGGCGTGCGGCAGTCCGCAGATCGCCAAGATGGCGAGCGCCACACCCAGCCATGGAAAAGCCAGCAACACGGCATCAACGCCAGGCAGCCCCAGTCGAGACACGCTTAACCCTAACAGCCAACATGCCAACGCAGCCGACACCGCCGTCAGTATCAGACGATAACGCACCGCCAAGCGCTGAGTGACGTCTTCATAGGCGCCGCCCAGAACTGCGGGCAGCACCACGCAAACCCAAGCTGCCACCACCATCCAGCCTAATTGTGCATTTAAGGCATCCCCTCTGGCCATCGTCCACGCAGCAACCGCCCAAGCCACCAGCATGCCAGCCAACACCCCCAGCCCCCCCAGTCTCGGTACTGCACCGGAATGAAAACGCTGCGGCTTGTCATCCTCGTAATGCGCAGCGTGGCTACTCGCCCAGCGGATCAAGACCGTCGACGAGACCAGTGCAGCAAAAAAAGCGACAAGTGTCAGAAATATCATGTTGTCCTCTGCTTTGAATTAGCCGACCTGCCTAGCAACATGCCTCATGGCGTCAGCCTTTAACTGTAAAGTCTTCCTTCTGACGCCCCGGCTTAGCCAGCGCTGGCATCAGGCCGCAACCACGCCATGTCGCCCCATTGGAGCCAAGGTATCTAGCGGCCACCTTGGCCCTGGTCTTCCTGACGATCTTGTCGGCCGCGCGTTTGGCGGGGCGACCTTTCTGGCTGTCGACGCCTTAGCCTTACCTCCCACCTTGCCCATGGCCTGCTGCAGATCCTTGCGCGAGATACCAAAGGCCCTCATCTTCGTGAGAATGTCCTTGACCGTCTTATCAAACTCTCGGACCTTGATTTCAGAGGCCTACTTTTGCAGCTTTTCGATCTGCGTTTGAACGTCGACCAAATTGCTCATGGGGATTACCTTAATGCGTAATGAAATGGTGAAGTTTGACTTACCCTTTCAGTAATGTGTGCGCCGCACGTCGCAATTCGCGCAGATATTCAGCGACCTCAGCTGTCCCCTCCGCTGGCGCCCACGACGCCAGCTCCTTGGCTAGATCCAAATCGAATGGCCCGGCCTTGACCTCGAACAGAACCGATCCGGGCAAATCTGCAAGTACCGTGTGCCAAGTACCGGGGGAAAGCTCAACGCCAGCATCGCAATCCTCATCGCTCGACCCCGCGCCGAACGGCAGTGCACGTATCACCCGCCCCTGCTCATCGAACAACACCAGGGTCATCCGGCCACGCACGGCCACCAGGGTTTCAGTCTTGGGATCGGCCATATGACGATGCGGACGGATGTAACTCTCTACGCCGATGGCGTTAAACAGGCGCTGGCAGGGCTCCGCATACGATGCATGCAGGTTGGCGTGCTGGCGCAGCCGCGGCGACGATTCCGCTTGACGCACTAGGTCATTGAGAAACGCGATGTCGAACCGGCGGATATTCACGCTTGGAGTCCTGCAACAATTTGCCGGACGGCCGCCTCCGGCGAGAACAGATCCGCTGCGAGCTGGCGACAACGTGTTCGCACACCGGCACCATCGACTTCGATCATCTTTAGAAGCTCCTCGGCCCCCTGCTGCAGCGACGTAACGCTGCGGTCCTCGCAAGCTCGCCCAACGCCCGCCTGCCGGATGACACTCACCAGATCATTACCCGGATTGACACTGGCCAAGGCCGGCAGACCCGCCCACATGTAAGAAAGAAACTTGCCCGGGATGTTGTGCGTCCGATGCCGCGGATCCAGCGCCACCAGCCCTACATGGCACTGCGCGTACAGCGCCGGAATCTCGGCGGGATCGATCTCATCGTAAAACTGTACGTTCATCAGCCCTCGTCGTGCGGCCGCATCACGCAGACGAACGGCCTCGCTCCCTCGCCCGACAAAAAGAAACCCCATGTCAGACCTGTGCCGCAACACCTCAGCTAGGTCGAGCAACAAATCCAAGCCCTGGGCCACGCCCATATTGCCGGCATAGACAAAAATCCGGCGCCCTGCCAGCGAACTATTGGCGACGGAGATGCTGCAATGCCGAACGGGCGCATCGGCCAGCCAGTTCTGCAGCACCTCCACCCGACGTCCTGGGCGGCGGGCCCAGTTGTCGAAATAGGCAACCGCCGAATGCGTCTGAACGCCAATTACATCGGCCACACGATACTGAAACCGCTCCACGGCTTTGAAGAACAGGTAGGGTAGACCGCGCCGCATCAGCCCCATGTCTAGCGCCCACTCCGGAAAAATATCTCGCAGCACGAGGTAGCCGCGGCACCGGCTGCGCCGTTTCAGCGCCCAGGCCAGCAGCCCCAGAAAGATGGTCGGCGAGTACCAGACAACCCCATCCCACTGACGCGACCGTAGGGGGCTACGTTGCAGGTTGCGCCACATCGCCACTGGCATCCACAATTCGGCCAACGCGCGTCTGACATAGCCGACATCTTTCGTGCGTGGCGCCTTGAGCCGTAGCACCTCGACACCCTCAAAGCTCTCTAACTGCCACGGCCCGTCAAGCTCAGATGATGAAACTAGGACCGTGACTTCATATCCTTGGCGAAGTATTTCCAGCGACAGGTCCTTCAGAAGCACAGCGCCTGAAGAACGCAGCGGCGGAAAGACATCAGCAGCTAAGACAATGCGCATCGAGTTGTTCAATATTTTTTCCAAACAACGCGATCCACATATCCAACATAGCTGAGAACCACTCGCAGCAGCTGCTTCGACACTGCCCCGACCTCGTAATCCTGGACCGCCTGCGTCACGCGCCGTGACTTGTCATGCTGAGCAATAATCACTCTCACAGCGTCAAGCACGCGATCCTTCTTCAGGCCACTCATGATAAGAGTACCGGCGTCCATGCCCTCCGGCCGCTCATGGGTGTTACGAATTGTTATGGCCGGCAAGTTCAGCAGCGAGCTCTCTTCGGTAATCGTGCCACTATCCGACACAACGCAGAGAGACTCCATTTGCAGTTTGATGTAATCGCAGAACCCGAACGGTTTCAGAAACTGGATGTGCGAATTTAAGCCCCCCAACTTCATTGCATCCAGACGCTTCTTGGTACGCGGGTGAGTAGAGACAATCACCGGCAGGTCGTAGTGCTCGGCCAATGCATTAAGTGTCTCCACCATGTCCATCAGGTTCTGGGGTGTATCGACGTTTTCTTCCCTATGAGCGCTAACGATAAAGAATTTATTGGCCTCCAGCCCCATACGCGTCAATACATCCGACCTCCGAATTTTCGGCATGTAGTGATCCAACACCTCCCGCATATGCGAGCCGGTCTTGATAATGGTTTCTGGTCGAACACCCTCCGCAATCAAATACCGACGCGCATGCTCGGTCAATACCAAGTTGATATCACTGAGGTGATCGAGCACTTTTCGGTTCAACTCTTCTGGCACACGCTCGTCAAAACAGCGGTTGCCCGCCTCCATATGGAATACCGGTATCTTGCGCCGCTTGGCGGCAATGACGGCGAGGCATGAATTTGTATCGCCATAGAGCATCACCGCGTCAGGCTGCTCTTTCTCCATCACCGCATCCGATTCTTCGATGACGCGTGCAATGGTCTGCGCCGCACTGTCACCGACAGCCTCCAAGAAATGGTCTGGCTTGCGAATGCCGAGATCTTCAAAAAAAAGCTGATTCAGTTCATAGTCGTAGTTTTGCCCCGTATGAACCAGGATGTGCTCGGTATGCTCATCAAACTCGGCAATCACGCGGCTCATCTTGATCAATTCGGGCCTAGTGCCCACAATGGTCATCACCTTAAGCATTGATCTCTTCCTTGATGTAGTCCAGCTTCAGCAGAAGTTGTTTCACCTGCTCGATGTTCAGGCGCTCTGTGTTGTGCGACGTGTAATCATCTAGATGAGACACCCTCTCCTCCCCTTCGCTGACGTACTGGGCATAGTTCAAATCCCGGTTATCTGCCGGTATACGATAGTACGCTCCGACGTCTATGACTTTGGCCATTTCCTCTCGAGAGATCAGAGATTCATATAGCTTCTCTCCATGCCGCGTCCCAATGATGTGGATCGAATTCTTCTTATTAAAAAGCTCCGTCAAAGCCCGGGCAAGATCGGCAACAGTAGATGCCGGCGCCTTCTGAACAAAAATATCGCCTTGCTTCGCGTGCCTGAACGCGTACAGAACAAGATCCACCGAATCTTCAAGCGACATCAGAAATCGTGTCATATTCGGATCGGTTATTGTTAATGGCTTGCCCTCCTTAAGTTGCGATACAAACAGAGGGATCACGGATCCGCGTGAAGCCATGACATTGCCATAGCGGGTAGCGCACAACACCGTCTCTTCTTCGTGCTGAGCACGGGCCTTGGCAACCATCAGCTTCTCTGCCATGGCCTTCGAGATGCCCATCGCATTGATGGGATATACAGCTTTGTCGGTACTCAAAACTACTACTCGCCTGACACCATTGGCCGTGGCAGCATTCATGACGTTTTCTGTACCCAACACATTTGTGCGAACAGCCTCCATTGGATAGAACTCACATGATGGCACCTGCTTTAACGCAGCCGCATGGAAAACATAGTCCACCCCCTTCATCGACTGGTAGACACTGTCGTAATCACGTACATCCCCAATATGAAATTTTAACTTTTTGTTGTTGAGTGCAATTCGCATCTCCTCCTGCTTTTTTTCATCACGACTGAAGATTCGTATTTCACGTACCTCAGTGGAGAGAAAACGCTTGAGCACAGCATGCCCAAAAGAACCCGTCCCCCCTGTAATCATTAACACTTTGTTGTTGAACATAGTTTGATCCTCGTATTATCGAGAGGCGTGCATAGCCTCAATCTGGGTTGGCCAGTCCGCTGGCACATAGCCCGTAGCTTTCGCGAAACGCTCCGAGTTGAGCGAACGATCAATCACAAAACTATCGTCGCGAACGATGTCGATTTTTTTGCCATACACTTGAGCGATCAAGCGCAACAATTCATATTTACTAATTGGCTGGCCCAGGTTCTTCAGCCGCCGGATCAAACCCATGACCACCGGTATGTTGTATTCGCGCTGCGACGCTCGTGGGCTAATAATGACTACATTATCTGGCCTTGATGAACGCGGGATTCCAAATAGTGCCTCTGCGAGCCCCCAGTGGACAATTTGGCACTTACCTGGTTCAATGCCAGCGACCTTCACTGCCGCGGCGACCTGAGCCTCATTGCGGCAAACCACGAGCGCCGAGCGTCGCAGAATTAACCGAATTAAGACCGCGCGCCACCCGTGAAAGTCGACGTTCAGCTCCGACCCCTGCAGAATCGATATCGTATGCGTTGAAGGGATCAGCACGGCCAGCCAAAGTATCGGACTGTAGGCGCCATGAAATACCAATTTCTGACGCGGCCGCGCAAACATGCACCGCAGGAGAAATCGCATCGATCCATACAAGAATTCGAGACGGCGCGCCAAAGTGCTCTTCCCCGTGTCTAGCACACTTACTCCAGAAGCGTGTACTGAACGTCTTATCTTCTCGACTCGCTGCCGGAATAGCAACGAATCCATATTCCCAACAATTACAACCGCCACGCAGCCCCGCCTATTCATCTTTTAGGAAATAAAACGATCCATACAACACCCAATGGAGACGAAACGTCTACGCGATCCGTGTTAGTAATGCCAAATATATTCGACAACGCCTGGGGCGAGCAAATTCTTCCTACCGAGCGCTACGCCCTCTGCTGATCTCTGAACCACAGCTCCAACCATAGCAGCAACCACAGCCGAGTTGCCTCCCCCCCTACTTTCCTGTGGCGAAGCAGGGCATCTTCCAGTGCACCGCGACGAACATAGCCTTCTGCAACTGCATGACTGTCGGCAAACACCGATGCGACGTACTCGCCAAGGCGCCCCGCGAACCATTCGCCCAGAGGCATCGCAAATCCCATTTTCGGCCGGTAGACGACGCCGCTTGGAACATGCTCCGCCGCCAACTTCTTAAGCAACGGCTTGCGTTGACCCCAGCGAAGCTTTGTGCGATCCGGCAGGCTCCACGCCAACTCCATTAGTCGAACATCGAGAAATGGCGCACGCACCTCCAGCGAAGCAGCCATGCTGGCAACATCCACCTTCGTCAGCAGCGCGTCCGGAAACTGAATCTGAATGTCGTCATACAAAAGGCGCTGCACGACGCTGGCTTCTGGGCGATCAATGGCCTTGCCGACTCGCAATGCCGCCAGCAAAGGCTTGTCCAGTACCCCCGCCAACCGCGGCCCTGCAACCGCAGAGAGCTGATTGAACCAGCTCTCCGAGTTGGTGTAGCCCGCCCCGGGCGGCGCAAGCGACAGACTATTCATGGCAGCCAGGCGCCGCCCTGCTGCCCCTGCAACCCGTGCCAGTGTCGGCACCACCTTTTGGCGCAGAAAAAGAGGCACTACCTTGCCATAGCGGGCTGCATACACGCCGGCTTGCAGGCGCCAATAACCGCCAAATAGTTCATCGCCGCCATCGCCGCTAAGGCAGACCTTGACGTGCGCCCGCGCGAGCTTGGACACCAGATAGGATGGGATCGCCGAAGCGTCCCCGAACGGCTGCCCGTATTGCCGTACAAGATGCGGCAAACACGCCACAACGTCGTCCACCCCCAGGACGACTTCGTGATGCTCGATGCGCAGGTGCTTGGCAACTTGCCTAGCAAACGGCAACTCACTGAAATTGGATTCGACAAACCCCAGCGAGAATGCCTTCAAGTCAGATTGATGACGTGCAGCCATGGCTGCGATCAATGATGAATCAACCCCGCCACTCAGAAAAACTCCGACTGGAACATCCGCATCCAAGCAGCGGCGCACGCTATCGTCAAGCACACGCTCCACTTCCAGCAGGCTCTGGCTCCAGCCTTTTCGCTGCGGGCCTATCCGGGGGAAATCCCAATAACGACTGGTCTGCTCAACTTGGCCGGCCCTCATTCGCAGCCACGTGCCTGGACTCAACACGCGAATCCCCTTCCATCCCGCATGACTTGCCGGAATGAAGGTATGTGCCAAGTGACAAGCGACGCCGACAGAGTCAACCAACAGATTGCCCCTGAAGTACTTCAGTGCAGCGGGCGTGGAGGCAAAGGCCAGCCCCTCGGGAGTTGCACAGAAGAATATCGGCTTCTCGCCCATCCGGTCACGCGCCAAGAACAGCTCTCGCTTTTCGCTGTCCCAGATTGCTATGGCAAACATGCCCTGCAGACGAGGAATCAAGGCGTCCGACCATGCGTGATAACCGTGCAGGATGACTTCGCTATCCGACTGGCTGGCGAATACGTAGCCTAGCGACTCCAGCTCTTGGCGAAGCTCGCGCCAGTTGTATATCTCGCCATTGAATACCAAATGCATGCGCCGATCAGGCGATGCCATAGGGCAATGCCCGGCCGCGCTCAGGTCGCGAATAGCCAACCGGCGATGAACCAATCCAATTGACTCTGCAAGATGAAACCCCAGATCATCCGGCCCCCGGTACTCCATTGTTGCAGCCATCTTTTCAAGGGCGTGCCGGTCTGGGACGGCGACGCGATGGAGGAATATCCCGGCAATACCACACATTAAAACGCACTCCCCCTATTGCATTCGCAGGCGAAAGCAGCGACGACCTCAGTCAGGCCACGATCATCTTCAACCACTGACGCGCAAGACCAATTCCGCTGTAAGTGTTGAACCAGTCAAAGCATTTGGAACCCAACTCCTTGCGCAGCACAATATCCGTTGCAAGGAGTTCGATCCAATTGGCGAGCGCCTCTTCCGAGTCGGTCGCGCAGAGCGGCGGCGGCGGATGCCCATAAATGGCCTCGTACTCGCCTGATGCAAAGATAAATCCTTGAATCAGCGGCTTGCCGCAAACCATTACCTCAAGCGCGGTTCCACCCCACGTCATCTTCGGCATTGAGTAAAATTCGCCGATACCCACGTCGCAGGCGGAGATTATTTCCATGATCTCCATCTTGGGCATCTTGGGTATCCACATCACGTCCGTATCTAACCCCAAGTCTCTGCACAAGGATTTCGAATATGGAACGTCTGTTCCATATTCACTGAGGATCAAGATTGACCTGAGTGAAGGATGTCGCTCCTTGAACTTGGCGTACGCAGTTATTATCCAATTATTATGCTTGGAGTATCTCGATTCCCAAGCTTCTTCATCATGATCCCCGCTGTTGACCCAGCGATGGCGCGCATGGGATATCAATTTGAAGTCATACTTCGAAATTGCATTGATGATTTTCGACACATGTTCAGGCAACTCTGCCGGCGGGCTCTCTCTATAGACCATGGGCAGCGGCAGATTTGTTGGGACAACGCCCATCCCCTCAAACACCTTCTCGGTATAGCCGACATCGCTCGAGACCACCCGCCTAGCCCTCTGAATTCCTGCAATTTGATTCTTCCGCACCCTCTCGGCCCCCATTCTTTTCAGGAGACTTGGGGACTTCATATCGGTCAACAGGTCTGGATCACCGACCCACTCGACACCGGAAGAATATGGGTAATAGACATCCAGTGCAATTCCAGCACTATTCATCAGCGCCGGCGCAACACCGGATCCGACTATCCGGTCATATCCGGCCAGTTCTGATCGGATATGCTTGAGATCGATCGGGCGGGAAAATTTGTTGCCCCACGTGCGATTGCGCATCGACAGCAGGTACTTACCCCAAAACAGGAGGCTCCAAGGGAAATCGTTGCCTATGATCGAGACAAAGCGGTTTGGGGCACTGATCCGTTTGATATACGGCGCCCACTTTTCCATAGACCAGGTATCACACTCCGGCGAGAAATGCGCCAAGGAACCAACCCCATCATCTGCGAATTGCAGCAAATCCGCTTGAACACCAAGATCGCGAAAGTAGCGCAGCATCGCGAAGTTGCCGTTATTCATATTCCCCAACAACGCGATCCTCATCGCCCCTCCATCTTCCGGACACATGAGACGTTCCGCATCCATCATGCGCTTCCGACTCGCCGCGCAATAGACGCCAGAGACTCCACCAGCCACGATCTTCCTGCCGTTCCAAGCAAGACGAACCAAAAATAAGCCAGGAAAAGTGCTAGGCAAGCGCAGTAGGTCAATGAAGCTGCCAACGATCCGTAACGGGACTCAACCGCGTGAACCGCCAACCAACTAGCCATCGTCAAAGCAAACATGGCAAAAACCGGAGCGTAGGTCCACCGGAGGGGATGTGCACGCTGCGCCAACCAAGAAGCGAACAGTGACCTCATGACCTGCGCGCCAAGAACGGCCAACGCCACGCCGATCAACCCTAGCCTCGGGATAAGCACGACCATCAATAGCATTAGGGATTTGCTGA
>NZ_BCWP01000058.1 GCF_001592265.1 Curvibacter delicatus NBRC 14919
GTCCGGGGAATCGGGGGAAGCCCAACACAGGGTCACGCGCCCTTGGTTCGATCTACACGAACAACACGGCCAAGCCAATCTATGTATCGGTCACCGGAGCCGGCTTTAACTACTGCATTGTCTACTTGCAGGTACAGGGAGTAACTGTAGGAAGGCAATGGTCTGGTGGGGGAGGATATTCTCAGTTTCCCAACATTCAGGCCATCGTCCCCCCTGGTGGAACTTATTCATCGACCACCGAAAACTGCTCTCTAGGACAGTGGACGGAACTGCGTTGATGGCCCTCTTGCCAATCCGGGGTGTGGAGGCATGTAGGTCAGGGCGCGAAGGCTTGGGTTAATTTCGATGGAACAACTTGTGGTCCATCTGGGAGTTGGTGCGCCATCCGTTCCTCCTTTAATGTCGCTGGGGTGCAGGTAATGGGTTCGGGAGGGTCAACTCGATATGCGGTGTTTTTTCAGACGCCGATGGTCGATCCGAACTACGTCGTCAACATTTCCGCCGATTCATGGTGGAAGAATGGTTATGGTCATGCACAAGTCTGCGGGCTTTCCTATGCAACCTTGACACCACAGACAACAACAGCAGTTGAGGTTGATTGCTCCTACCAGGATGACAATAACAACGTGATGTATGCGTATCCAATAAGAACGGGTTTGATAACGGTCTTCGGTAACTAGGCTCTTGCCAATCCGGCATTTGGGTTGCAATTGGTGGCGCCAGTTTAGGCGTCGGCCAGTCATGGCAGGATTTCACGGCAATTCGAGCTTATGGCTCGACCTATACAAATACTACAGGAAGGTCTATTCAGTTTGTTGTTGGAGGCAGTACTACCGGGTATACCGCAGGTGGCGGTGTCGGAGCTTTCGTGAACGGGGTCCAATTACCTTACGTCTGGGCGTACTCTGGAGCCGTCGGTGCTCAATCAGGTGTGATTACGGTTCCACCAGGACATACGTACTCTGCTTATACCGTTGGAAATATTTCATCGATATATTGGCTTGAACTCCGGTGAGCCTCTTGCCAATCCGGTAGCTGGCTCGGACAAGGGATCGGGAACGGCCAAACGTGGCTGGATGTAACCAGTGCGCGATCAAATGGAGGCACCTATACCAACAACACCGGCAAGCCGATCTATGTGTCTGTTTCTTTCACGGGGTCTTCGTCTGCATATTCACGTCTTTATGTGAATGGCGTTATCGTGGCCACGAACAATAGTGGTGGAGCAGGATATTCACAGGTCAATCTTGTCTCCGGGATCATCCCAAACGATTCAAGCTACTCTGCCTGGTCGAATGCAGGTTTGTCCACCTGGTTCGAGCTTCGTTAGCCATCTTGCCAATCCGGGGTGTGGGTTGGCCAGGGAATAGGCTTTGGCCAAACATGGCAAAACATGCTCGGAGTAGCGTCAAGCTGCTCTGGCCCACGTGCTGCCGGCGTCGTCTGTACGAACACGAGCGGGAAACCGATTAAGGTCTCCGGTATCAATTGCCCAGCAGGTAATTATTGGGGATACCAGGACTTCTATCTGGAGGTTGATACCTTGATCGTCGGCCGAATCCGTCAGTGGGCCGAAACTGAGGTGAACTGCCTTCACATTTCGGAAATCATCCCCAATGGAAGCAGCTACCGCTTCAGCGTGAATGCCGGCGTGCTGGTGTACTGGTCGGAGCTACGCTGATGGCCTTCTTGCCAATCCGGTCTCTGGGTTGGACAGGGACTGGGAAGTGGACAGACGTGGAAAGATGTACGTGCTATCAGAGTCTTAGGGGAAAGTTCTCGACCTCGATTTCGCCGAGCAGCTCGCTGTCATCCTCGATGTCGAGCCAGGCAAAACGCGCCGTGCCCTCGAACTGGACTTGCAGCGATTCAAACAGCGGCTGGTAGCTGCGGCAGCTGCCACACCAGAGCGCGCACAGGCAGACCACGTCGAGCCGTTCACCGGCAGGGAGCTGCGTCATCATGGCCAGCCTATGTGCAACGGAGCGCTGCGGACACCCCCTGGATGCGGCCGCAAGCTGTGGCAGCTTGGCCGGACCCGGGGCATGGCCGCAGACCTCGTGTCCAGCATCAGAAACCGGTGACCACCGCGCCCTTGAACTCGGTCTGCACGAACTTGCGGATTTCCTCGGACTGGTACACCTTGAGCAGCTTGGCCACCCAGGGCTTGGACTTGTCCTGTTCGCGCACGGCGATCAGGTTGACATAGGGGCTCTTGGCGTTTTCCTGTGCAATGGCATCCTTGCCCGGGTGCAGGCCGGCCGGCAGCGCGTAATTGGTGTTGACGCCGGCGGCATCCAGGTCATCCAGCGAGCGGGCCAGTTGCGCCGCTTCCAGCTCCACGAACTTGAGCTTCTTGCGGTTTTCAACCACGTCCAGCGGCGTGGCCTTCAGGCCGGCATCGGCCCGAAGCTTGATCAGGCCCTGGTCCTGCAGCACCAGCAGCACACGGCCGCCATTGGTCGGGTCGTTCGGGATGCCGAACTTGGCGCCGTCCTTCAGCTCGGCCAGGCTTTTGACCTTCTTGGAGTAGATGCCGATCGGGAAATTCACCGTGTTGCCGACTGCCACGATCTTGTAGCCGCGGTCTTTCACCTGCTGGTCGAGAAAAGGCTTGTGCTGGTAGCTGTTGGCGTCCAGGTCGCCGGCCGCCAGTGCGGCATTCGGCTGGATGTAATCGCTGAACTCGACCACCTGGATCTTGAGCCCCTGCTTTTCGGCCAGCTTCTTCACTTCCGCAAAGATCTGGGCATGCGGGCCGGCCGTGACACCGACCTTGATCGGCTTGTCCTGCGCCAGGGCGGGCACCAAGAAGGCGGCCAGTGCCAGGGCAGCAACCGATTGAAGGGCAAAACGCTTGTTCATGAAAACTCCTTGAATAGAACAACCAGAGAACAACAGATGAATCTGAAAGAAAGAAGAGACCTTACTTGTGGCGCAACCGGTGCACCAGGCTGTCGCCCAGGCTCTGCACGCTCTGGACAAACAGAATGAGGATCACGACCACGGCCAGCATGACTTCCGGCAGGAAACGCTGGTAGCCATAACGGATGCCCAGGTCGCCCAGCCCGCCGCCACCGACCGCACCGGCCATGGCCGAATACCCCGTCAGGCTGACGAAGGTGACCGTCAGGCCGGCCACGATGCTCGGCAAGGCTTCCGGCAGCAGCACCTTGAAAACAATCTGCTGCGTGCTAGCACCCATGGCCTGTGCCGCTTCGACCAAGCCCGGGTCCACCTCGCGCAGCGAAGCCTCCACCAGCCGCGCCAGAAAAGGCCCGGCCGCCAGCGTGAGCGGCACCACGGCCGCCGCCGTGCCGATGGAGGACCCGGTGATCAGACGCGTGAGCGGAATCACGGCCACCAGCAGGATGATGAATGGCGTGGAGCGCACGGCGTTCACGATGCCACCAACGACCCGGTTGGCGACACGGCTCTCCAGCACACCGCCGCGATCAGTCAGGCGCAGGTACACGCCCAGCGGGATGCCGATGAGCGCGGCAAAGGTGCCCGAAATGCCGACCATCAGCACGGTCTCCCAGAGCGAGCTGGCAAACAGTTCCAGCAGTTCTGCAGTGAATCTCTCAAACATGGGATAGCTCCTGTACCTGCACGCCGGCGCTGCGCAGATGCGCGATGGCGGCAGCCAGCTTGTCTTGTGCGCCGCGAGCCAGGACGGCCAGCGATCCGAACGGATGGCCCTGCACCTCGTCCACGTGGCCGTGCACGATGTTGAGGTCGACGTCGTAACGGCGGATCACATCCGACAGCAAGGGCCGGTCCGACTCGTCACCGGCAAAGATCAGGCGCAGCAACACCCCCTGCGCCGCCGGCACACCGCCCAGCAAGCTGCGCACCCGCTCCAGCACGCTGGTTGGCAAGGCCTGGGGCACGACGTCGTCAATCAGGCTGCGCGTGGTCTCATGCTGCGGACGGCTGAACACCTGCAAGGTGCCGCCCTGCTCCACGATCCGGCCGGCGTCGATCACCGCCACCTGGTCGGCCACCTGCTTGATCACCTGCATCTCGTGCGTGATCAGCACGATGGTCAGGCCCAGCTCGCGGTTGATGTCACGCAGCAAGGCCAAAATGGCGCGTGTGGTTTCGGGATCGAGCGCCGACGTGGCCTCGTCCGACAGCAGCACCTGCGGCCGGCTGGCCAGCGCGCGGGCAATGCCGACGCGCTGCTTCTGCCCGCCGCTGATCTGCGCCGGATAACGGTCTTGCAACCCCGCCAGGCCCACCAATTCCAGCAGCGGCGCCACCCGCGCCCGGATCTCGGTGCGCGACAGGCCGGCCAGCTCCAGTGGCAGCGCCACGTTGTCAAACACGGTGCGCGAGGACAAGAGGTTGAAGTGCTGGAAGATCATGCCGATGCCCTGGCGCGCCTTGCGCAGGGCCGGCTCGTCCAGCGTCGTCAGCTCGACCCCGTCCACCCGGACCTGGCCTGCCACCGGACGGTTGAGCAGGTTGATGGTGCGGACCAGCGAACTCTTGCCGGCGCCGCTGCGGCCGATGACGCCAAAGATCTCGCCACGCGCAACGTGCAGATCCACGCCGCGCAACGCCTCCACCGGCCCCTCCGGGCCCTGGTAGGTCTGAAATATTTTTTGCAGTTCAATCATGGTGGGGAGTCGATTCATCCGTTCCGCTCAAGCCAACCGGCGCCGCATGTCGCAAGCCCGACCGGGACAAGGCAAGGACATGCCTTGCCAAATCCATGGCCCAAAACAGTGGAGAGGAAAATTGTGACCTGAAAGGTTGGTGGCGAGGAGGATATCAGGCGTGACATCGCACCTTGCCTGTCGGCACATTGACGGGTGACTTGTCGACCAGAAACTCAAGGCCGCTTGGTTCGATCACTCTGGCCTCTTTGTTTTTCAAATTCATTGGGCAGATTCTGAAAGGAATCACCGCCAAGTAGAACTACCGTTTTTTCACATGCATATAACCGTCCGATCTAAGAAGACATGTCTTGTCTGCAGCGGAAAATGTGTTGGTTGTGGACTTGATGGTTTGGATTGTCACCGGCTCAGCAAGGCCGCCTAACGGGAGCGCTCGGACGGGCTGCCTGCAATCAGAAGTACCGACATGTTCTGTGTTCCTGCGTGCCTGTGGATGACGTTTCTGCCGGCTTATTTCTTGGTGTAGATCTGGTCGAAGTACGCGCCATCGGCAAAGTGATCCTTGGCCACCTTCTCCCAGCCACCGAAGGCCTGGTCAATGGTGAACAGGTTCAGCTTCGGCAACTGCTTGGCGTACTTGGCCTGTGCCTTGGCCGAGATCGGACGGTAGAAGTTCTTGCCGATGATGTCCTGCGCTTCCTCGGTATAGAGGAACTGCAGGTAGGCCTCGGCCAGCTTGCGCGTGCCCTTGCGGTCCACGTTCTTGTCGACCACGGTCACGGCCGGCTCGGCCAGGATGCTGATGGAGGGCGCCACGATGTCGAACTTGGTGCCGAACTCCTTCTCCAGCAGGTAGGCCTCGTTCTCCCACGCGATCAGCACATCACCCTGGCCGCGCTGGGCAAAGGTGATGGTCGAGCCGCGGGCGCCGGTGTCGAGCACCGGCACATTGCCGTAGAGCTTGGCGACAAAGTCCTTGGCCTTGTCGTCGCCACCGAACTTGCGTTTGGCGAACTCCCAGGCCGCCAGGTAGTTCCAGCGCGCACCGCCCGAGGTCTTGGGGTTGGGCGTGATGACGCTCACGCCCGGCTTGATCAGATCGTCCCAGTCCTTGATGCCCTTGGGATTGCCCTGGCGCACCACCAGCACGATGGTCGAGTTGTAGGGCGAGGAGTTGTGCGGCAGGCGTTTTTGCCAGTCGGGCGCGACCCAGCCGCCGTTCTTCACCAGCGCGTTGGTGTCACCGGCCAGGGCCAGCGTTGCCACGTCGGCATCCAGCCCGTCGATGATCGAGCGCGCCTGCTTGCCCGAGCCGCCGTGCGACTGCTTGATGGTCACGTCCTGGCCGGTCTTGGCCTTCCAGTGCTTGGTGAAAGCGGCATTGACCTCGACGTACAGCTCACGCGTCGGGTCGTAGGACACGTTGAGCAGCGTGGCGGCCGGTTGGGCCAGACTGCCCAGGGCTGTCCCTGCCAGTGCGAAGGCCACTGAAAGCTTGATAAAGTTGCGCCGTTGCGTCATGTTTTTTCCTTTTCAAATCCGTGAATGAATGGCGATGAAATGGATTCTGTTGAAACATGATCAAAACTGGAACGAATAAGATTTCAGTTGCTTATTCCCTAAACATCTGAGTGATTGAAAGAGGCTGCATATGGCACGCATGGTGAACTGCATCAAACTGGGCAAAGAGGCCGAAGGTCTGGACTTCCCGCCCTACCCTGGCGAGCTGGGCAAGCGCATCTGGGAAAGCGTGAGCAAGGAAGCCTGGGCCGCCTGGCTCAAGCACCAGACCATGCTGGTGAACGAAAACCGCCTGAACCTGGCCGATGCCCGCGCCCGCCAGTACCTGGCACGCCAGATGGAGAACCACTTCTTCGGCTCCGGTGCCGATGCCGCCCAGGGTTACGTGCCGCCGAGCGCCTGAGCGCCCCCCCTTTTTTCCATCGTTTCTCTCGCAAGCTCCTGTGACGGAACCGGTGCACGAAGCAGTTCAGGCCGCACTTCACGCTGCAGGCCTGCCCCAGGCTTGGGCCTCACAGCCCGTCTGGCGCATCCTCGACACCCATTTCGACCTGCCGCGTTTCCTGGCCCTCTGGCAAGCGTGGCAGGCCGATGCGCAGCGACCGCGACTGCTGCACGTGGTCGCCCTCACCCGGCAGCCGCCCGCTCTCTCCGAGCTGCAAGCCGCCCAGGCCGCGTCGGAAAGCCCTCAGCTCGTGCAGGAACTGGCTGCCCAATGGCACGGCCTGTTGCCGGGTTTTCACCGCCTGCTGCTGGCGCAAGGGCAGCTGGTGCTGACCCTGTGCGTGGGGGAGCTGCAGCCCCTGCTGCGTGAGCAGCAGTTCGAGGCCGACACCGTCCTGCTTGATGACCAAGCCACCTGGGACCGCTGGAGTGCCAAGGCCCTGGCGCGCTGCTGCCGGCGCGGCACCCCACTGGCCTGGGTCGGCCCGTCGCCCGGCCCGGCCCCGGCCCTGCGCGAGGTGCTGGGCCAGAGCGGCTTCGCTTTCCAGGCCAACCGGGCCGAATACGCCCCCCACTGGGTACTCAAGAGCAGCCGCGAAACCCTGCGCACCCAGGCGACCGCACCCGCCACCTGCGCCGTCATCGGTGCCGGTCTGGCCGGCGCCAGCGTGGCCGCTGCCCTGGCGCGGCGCGGCTGGCGGGTCCAGGTGTTTGACGCTGCCCCAATGCCGGCGGCCGGTGCCTCCGGCCTGCCGGCCGGGCTGGTGGTGCCGCATGTCTCGGCGGACGACAGCCCGCGTTCGCGCCTGTCACGCGCCGGTGTGCGGCTGATGCTGCAGGAAGCGCGCCGCCTGCTGCCCGAAGGGGTGGACTGGGCCCTCAGCGGCGTGCTGGAGCAGCGCCTCGATGGCCGCGCCGGCCTGCCGGCCCACTGGCCTGCCGCCGGCAGCGAGATCTCACGCCCGGCCCCGCCCCTGGAAACATCCCCTTGGCACGAAGGCTGCCCCGCGGTGCCCGCACTCTGGCATGCACAGGCCGCCTGGATCAAGCCGGCCCGCTTGGTGCAGGCCTGGCTGGCCCAGCCGGGCGTGCAGTTCTGCGGCAACGCCAAAGTCAGCACCTTGCGCCGAACCGACACGCCCTCCGGCACGGTATGGCAACTGCTCGGCCGCGATGGCCAACTCCTCGGCAGCGCCAGCCAGGTGGTGCTGGCCAATGCCAGCGATGCGCCGCGCCTGCTGGACAGCCTGCGCGCCGAACTGCCCGAACTCGCGCAGCTGCCGCCGGTGCATGAGATGCGCGGAGTGCTGTCCGCCGGCCTGCGCCAGGCGGGTGATGAAGCCGCCCTGCCACCGTTCCCGGTGAATGGCCTGGGCGCCCTGATTCCATCCGTGCCCACCGAGGATGGCCTGGCCTGGTATGCCGGCGCCACCTATGAGGCGGCGCAGCAGCCACCCGCCATCGCAACGGAACACCACCACCGCAATCTGGAGAAGTTGCGCACGCTGCTGCCGGTGGCAGCACGCGCCTTGGCCCCCGCGTTCACGCCCGAGGCGGCACGGGGCTGGGGTGGCACGCGCTGCGTCAGCGCCGACCGCCTGCCACTGGTGGGCCCGCTGGAAGACGGCCCCCGGCCGACCCTGTGGATCAACGCCGCCATGGGCTCGCGCGGTTTGAGTTTCTCGCTGCTGTGCGCAGAACTGCTGGCGGCGCGCCTGGGGGCCGAACCCTGGCCGGTGGAGGCCAGCCTGGCGCACTTCCTGCACGCGCGGCGCCGGCCATCTTCGCAGGGCGAAGGATCCTGATCAAAATGGCATCCAAGCCTTGCCAAAACAGCGCAAACAGCTATACATTTTGTAGCATGAACGAGATTACCCCAAGGCCGCCAGGTTGCTCTTGGTCGTAGCGGGAATAATGGAAGGCCCATGAGCCAGCGCCACAAGATCATCCTCGACTGCGATCCCGGCATAAACGATGCTGTGGCCTTGTACTTCGCCTTGGCCCAGCCCGAGATCGAGCTGCTGGGCATCACGGCCACCTTCGGCAATGTGTCGGCGGCACAGGCGGCGCGCAACGCCATCTACCTGTGTGCGCTGGCGGGCCGGCATATTCCGGTGTGCGAAGGCGTCAACACCCCCACGCGCAAGGCCGGGGTGCGGCCGGACACCGGGAGCCACGGTGCCGACGGCCTGGGCAACCTGCCCGAGCGCCGGCGCGACAGCTATTCACCCGATGAACGCTCCGCCGCGCGTTTTATCGTCGAGCAGGCCAACGCGTACCCCGGCGAGGTCACGCTGGTGACCACCGGGCCCCTGAGCAACCTGACCCAGGCACTGCGGCTGGAGCCCAGGCTGCCGGCGTTGCTGAAACAGGTGGTCGTGCTGGGCGGCAGTATTGCTGCGCCCGGCAACGTCTCGCCGGTGGCCGAGTCCAACATCTGGCACGACCCGCACGCGGCGGATGTGATCTTCACCGCCGGTTTCCAGCTCACCTTGGTGGGACTGGACGCGGCGCAGCACATGGCCGTGCCACTGGCCTTGTTCGAGCGCGTAGCGGCCCAGCACCGGCACCCGGCCACCGACCTGCTGCTGCATGCCGCGCGCTTCTCGGTTGATTACTACGCCCACCTCGACCCCGAACTGGCGCGCCAACAGGCCTGCCTCAGCCACGACGTTCTGGCAGTGATGTTTGTCTTGCGGCCCGACCTGTTCCGCACCGAACCCGGCCGCGTGCGCGTAGCCACCGAGGGGCTGGCCGAGGGCCAGACCATCATGGACCGGCGCGAGCATGTGCTGTACCCCCAGCACGGTTGGGAAGAGCACCTCCCGCGCATCCAGGTCTGCCTGGGCGTGGATGCCCCTGCCTGCCTGGCCTGGCTCGCATCCAGCCTGGCGGGCGACTGGCTGCCCGCCCCGGCCTGAGCCCTGAAGCACGCCATATTCCCCAATTGCATATATCTCAAAGAAAAATGTAGTTTGGAATTCATGGAGCCCCCTCTACAGTCGCGTCCATGCATGACGTGGCGTTTGTTTTTGCGGGCTTTTTTGTCGGTCTGGTCGTTGGCCTGACCGGCGTGGGCGGCGGCTCGCTCATGACGCCGATCCTGATCTTCTTTTTCGGCGTCAAGCCCTATCTGGCGGTCGGTACCGACCTGCTGTTCGCCGCCTTCACCAAACTCGGCGGCACCGTGCGCCTGGCGCGTGCCCGCGTGATCGACTGGCGCATCGTGCTCAACCTGTCGGCCGGCAGCATTCCGGCCGCCCTGATCACCCTCTACATCCTCCACCACATCGGCCCGACCAATCCGGCCGTGCAGAGCCTGATGACCAGCACCCTGGGCGCTGCCCTGCTGCTGACGGCCGCCGCCACCTTCTACAAGGCAGTGCGCGGCAAGGCACTGCCAGCCACGCTGGCCCAGGGCCAGGAAGCGCGTGCCGCGACGCCGCGCCACTGGAGCCTGCCGCTGCTGCTGGGCGCCGTGGTGGGCACGCTGGTCACACTGACCTCGGTCGGCGCCGGCGCCATCGGCGTGAGCGTGCTGCTGATCGTCTACCCGCTGCTGCCGCTGCCGCGCATCGTGGCGGCTGACATTGCCTACGCCGTGCCGCTGACGCTGGTGGCCGGTCTCGGCCACGCCTCGCTCGGCTCGGTCGACTGGCCCTTGCTGGCCAAGCTGCTGGCCGGTTCGCTGCCCGGCATCTGGCTCGGCTCGCACCTGATGCACCGCATCAACGAGCGCGTCATCCGCTCCGCCCTTTCCGTTTTGCTGGCCTGGGCCGGCCTCAAGCTCATCGCTATATGAAGAAACACCCCCAGGCTACGTGCACTACGTGTCACTCCGCCACCCCCCTCAAGGGGGCAACGCCAGTGGACCGGCGAAGCCGGTTCCACGGCGTTCCCCGTAAAGACACGCGTTCCTCCATCTAAGTTTTCTCGCTATGTACCAGTACACCGAATTCGACCGCCAGTTCGTGCACACGCGCGCCGCGCAATACCGTGACCAGCTTGAACGCCATCTGTCCGGCCAGTTGAGCGGCGACGACTTCAAGCCGCTGCGCCTGCAGAACGGCTGGTACATCCAGCGCCATGCGCCCATGCTGCGCGTGGCTGTGCCGTATGGCGAGCTCTCCAGCAGCCAGGTGCGCGTGCTGGCCCGCATTGCGCGCGAGTACGACCAGCCGACCTCCGAACTGTTCCAGGGCGCGGTGGCGGCGCAGAACCGGCTGGGCGAGATCCAGCTGCGCGACGGCCGCGCCATCGGCAGCCGCCTGAGCACCGGCTACGCCCACTTCACCACGCGCCAGAACGTGCAGTACAACTGGATTCCGCTGACCAAGAGTGCCGACGTGATGGACCTGCTGGCCAGCGTGGGCATGCACGGCATCCAGACCAGCGGCAACTGCATCCGCAACATCACCACCGACGAACTGGCCGGCATTGCCGTGGACGAGGTGGCCGACCCGCGCCCCTTCGCCGAAATTCTGCGCCAGTGGAGCACGCTGCACCCCGAGTTCGCCTTCCTGCCGCGCAAGTTCAAGGTCGCCATCACCGGTGCCCGCGAAGATCGCGCTGCGATCGGCTGGCACGACGTCGGCCTGCAACTGGTGCGCAACGAAGCCGGAACCCTGGGCTTCAAGGTGCTGGTGGGTGGCGGCATGGGCCGCACGCCGGTGATTGCTAGCACCATCCGCGAATTCCTGCCCTGCGACCAGATCCTCAACTACCTGGAAGCCGTGGTGCGGGTCTACAACCGCTGGGGCCGGCGCGACAACGCCTACAAGGCGCGCATCAAGATCCTGGTGAAGGCCGAAGGTCAGCGCTACATCGACGAGGTGGAAGCCGAGTACCGCGACATCGTCGAGAAGGACGGCGCACCGCACACCATCACCGCGGCCGAGTTCGAGCGCGTCAGCGCTTCGTTCGTGCCGCCGGCCCTCAACTGCGACCGCAAGAGCGCCGATGCCAAGATCGCCCACATCCTGCGCGCCGCCGCCGAGGACGATGTGGAGTTCGGCCGCTGGCTGCAGCGCAACGTGGCGCCGCACAAGAACCCCGACCTGCGCGCCGTCACGCTTTCCTTCAAGCGCCTGGCCCAGGCGCCGGGCGATGCCACCGCCGACCAGCTCGACGCCGTGGCCGAACTCAGCGAGCGTTTCAGCGCCGGTGAGGTGCGCGTCACGCACAACCAGAACCTGGTGCTGCCCTGGGTGCGCTGCGACCAGCTGCCCGAGCTCTGGCGCGAGGCGCGCCGCCTCGGCTTGGCCAAACCCAACATCGGCCTGCTGACCGACATGATTTCCTGCCCTGGCGGCGACTTCTGCGACCTGGCCAATGCGCGCTCGATTCCGGTGGCTGCCGCCATCACCGAGCGCTACCAGGATCTGGACGAGCTGCACGACCTGGGTGAGATCGACCTGCACATCAGCGGCTGCATGAACTCCTGCGGCCACCACCACAGCGGCCACATCGGCATCCTGGGCGTCGACAAGGATGGCAAGGAGTGGTACCAGGTCACCCTGGGCGGCTCCGACGGCACCACGCTGTCCGGCCCGGCCGGCGCCGGCAAGGTGGTCGGCCCCTCGTTCTCCAGCGCCGAAGTGCCGGATGTGATCGAGGCCGTGCTGGAAACCTACCGTGCGCAGCGCACAGCCGACGAGCGCTTCATCGAGACACTGCGCCGCGTTGGTGCCGAGCCGTTCAAGCAGGCCGCCAACCAGATGCGCCACGATCTGGAACGCCGCGCCGAAGCACTGGCCGAGCACCCGCACGCT
>NZ_BCWP01000059.1 GCF_001592265.1 Curvibacter delicatus NBRC 14919
CCCACGCTGGCTTTCATCAGTTGCTGAGAGAGGCGGTGGGCGAAGACGACAACTTCGATAAGGTCGTCGCGAAGTTCGACACAGAGCTTGGTGGGGAAGCACGTGCGCTGATCCGAGCGCTGATCGTGAACCGAAAGGCTCCGCAATGATCAAGATGGATGCCCCGAACCTGCTGCCGGGCGACGTTTTCGCGGCGTGCATAAGTCGGATTCGTGATCCGGGCCTGAAGCTCAAGATGGAGTCAATAGCGCACTTGGTCGTTGCCGCATCTGCCGATTTCGACACGCTCGCGGCCCAGACTCGCCTCCATCAATTTGTCCGGCAGGCGATCGTTGGTGGCGTCGTCACTACGGCTGAAATGGAGGGGGTCTATACGCAGCGCATGGCGAAGAAGTCCGCGCCCGGTCGGGACGCGTACGATGAACTCTTCAACTCGGCCCCCAACGGTAAATGCCCTCTTTGCGGCCACCGCACGGTGTCAACGTTGGACCACCACCTACCGAAGGCTCACTACCCGGTGCTCGCGGTTGTGCCGTTGAATCTGATTCCGGCATGCGGAGACTGCAACAAGTCGAAGTTGGCGGCGTTGCCGACCTCCGCAAACGAAGAGGCTTTGCACCCGTACTACGACAATATCGACGGCGATCGATGGCTCTTTGCCGAAGTGGTGGCTGGCACGCCGGCCGCACTACGATTTCGAGTCCAGACGCCTGCAAATTGGAGCGCCGTGCTCGCAGATCGCGTCGCGCTGCACTTCAAGACCTTAGGGCTGGGCGCTCTGTACTCGGCCGAGAGCGCTGATGAGTTACTGAACATTCGCGGACAATTGGAAACGCTCCATGCCGCAGGCGGCGCTGCTCTGGTCGAGACCGAACTGCTAGAGCGCGCATCCAGCTGTCGTATGGCAAGGATGAATGGATGGCGGTCTGCGGCATTCGAGGCGTTCGCCGACAGTGCGTGGTTCTGCGATGGTGGGTTCAGCTTGCATTGAGCAAGCTACTCCCCTTCGACAGTTAGCTACCCACGAAGAGGGCCCGCTGTCGGGGAGGCATGATCTGGTCTGAGGTCTTGATTTGCCCTGCGGACCGGCGATTAGCACCATCGACGCCGACTACTTCCACGATCCCGTTCTCCAGCAGGCGCTCAACCGACTCTCGGTACAGCCGTGCCGAGGCCGGCGAACTGTTGCAGGTCGTCGCGAACAGCTCTCCGAAGCTGATCCCGGAGTCGTCGGCGTAAACCCGCTTGGGAATGTGCTCGCTCAGCGCGGCAATACTCGCCCGGCGGGCCACATCATCGAATTCGAACCCAAGTGCCGACTGCTGAAGGTACTTCGCATCGTGGGCCGGGTCGTATCCGACCATCTGGAACATGTCGAGGCCGGCGCCGCCATAGTGGATGAAGTAGTTGTTGTTCGCCCAGTGCACTTCAGTCATCACATCCCGCGCGCGGTGGTGCTGCGACATGTGGATCAGCCAATAATCACCGTGGCCACCGCGATTGCGGATGAAGAACGGCGTGAAGTGCTTGGCACCACAGTTCTCTACGAGGCGCCGGTACAGCGTGCTCTGAAGAAAAAGGCGCCAGTCGCGATCGGAGGACTTGATCTCTTCGATCGACCTGCCACCAAAGATGTCGGGAATGCCGAGCCCATCAAGTAGGTTCTTGACCTGCTCCCCGTCGCTCGCGAAGTTCATAAACGAGTCGACGCCGAAGGTAAGGATCACCTCGGCGCTCGGCAGCGCATGAAAGATCTTGCGCAGCAGGTGCGTAGGCACCTCCTTGTAGCCGTACTGATCGAGGGCGAAGATCGACCGGCCGTTCTTCGGGCTCTTCTTCTTGATGAACTCGATGATCCCGTCGGCCTTGTCCTGGAACCTGGCGTGATCGATGTAGATTCCATTGCCGATGCGGTCGCCGTAGCCTGCTTCTCGCAGCACCTTGTCGAGGTGCATGTAGGCATGCCGGTCGGCCTCGGTGAAAAAATAGTCCACCTGAAGTTGGACGGGCTTGCGCCGGTCCTTGTTGATCAGAAAGTCGGCTTCGCGCGTGGCTTCGAGGAAGATGAACGGCGAGCCCTTGACGGGCTCACGCGTATCGTTGTGTACGTACAGGCCGCCGCCGGCAAACCCGTCGACGAGCGTCAATCTCAGAACCTCCTGGCTCGGCGAACTGACGAGTGTGCGGAAATAGGCGGCGAGGTACGCCTGAAGGATGCGATGTTTGGCAACGCTGTGCTGCTGGATATAGTCTGGACCGTCCTTCCAGTTATATTGCTTCAGCGTCATGCGGTCCTTCAGACGTGGGCGGACAGTGCGGGCATGTCGTCCCAGGTCCTACCCCCAAGCAAGCGGCCGTTGGCTTTCTTGGAGCGACGTTTGCCGTCGGCTCCCCAGCCTCCCCACTGCTTGAAGAAAAACTGCACTCCCTGGTCCTCACATTGTTGGCGAACATTCTCGACCCAATCGAGCTGCATCGGCCGCGCTTTGGCACCGGACTCGCCCCCGACGATCACCCAATGGATGCCGCTCAGGTCTAGTTCGCCAACGTCTTCGAGGAGCGGCTCGACGGACAGGAAGCGGATGCGCGCATCGACCTTGCGCAGGCCTTCGATGCGCGGCACGCCATGCCGCTTGTCCTCGACTGACACGCCGAGCCAGGCGTTGTCCGGGACCCCGCGGTTGCGGAAGAACGCCGCCAAGCGATCCGCGCGCTTGGTCAGCACCTGGAAGGTGTGCTGCGGGCAGCGGCGGATTACGTCGAAGACTTGGGCGATATAGTCATCATCTACCCCTTTATGGAAGAGGTCAGACATCGAGTTTACAAAGTACACCGTTGGCTTCTTGCGCGCCAGCGGTTCTGCCAAACGCTCAGGGAGGATGGTGAGCTTGAACCCGTTCTCGTAGCCCGGCGTGCCCATGGCTTGCAGGCGCTTAGCCATGGTCTCGGCGTAGCAGTGCTTGCACCCTTGGGAAATCTTGGTGCAGCCCACAGTCGGATTCCAGGTCGCCTCCGTCCATTCGATCCGGCTGGCTTGAGACATGAGGTCCTCCTAGTTCTTCAAAGTCAGTGCAGGCGTCTAGACAGCGTGCAAAACGCGCGTGACGACGCCCCAGATGTGCAGTTCGTTCTTGTCGCCGATGGGGATGTCAGCGAAGTCGGGGTTGCTGGCCTGCAGCAACCACCCTGTGTCGGTGCGCTTCAGGCGTTTGACGGTCAACTCGCCATCGACTTCGGCGACGACGATTCGACCGTTATCGGCAGCAATGCCCGTGTCGACGACCAGTTCGTCCCCCTGGGCGATGCCTGCATCTCGCATCGACCAGCCAGCTACCTTCATGACGAAGGTGCTGCTCGGGTCGCGTACTAGATGCCGGCCGAGATCGACCGCATCCTCTTGGTAGTCGTCGCCTGAAGTGGGTTTGCCGGCACGAACGTGGCGGCCGAGGGTCGGTACAGCGGTGGCGGTGCGAAGGGCGGTGATCGGTTTCAGGACCGGCGTCTCGCCGGCCACAGCCGGCGAGCGCTTCAGCTCATCGAGATAGCCGACCACCACGGGAACAAGGCTCTGCGGCACCCGGACTGTCTTCGTGGGCTCGCCATAGGCAGCCTTGCGCCCGGCGCCCTGTCGGGTGCCACCGTGGCGGGATTTGACGGGCTCGTTGCGCATGATTTTGTAACGAAATCAAGAATAGCACGCGACATCTAAAAAAGATAGGAGAACAGGCCCTGAGCCGAGCGGCGCGCGTCGACAGGTAGCGCCATTCCAACAACATGTCGGCCATGTCTGAGGGGCGCTGCCAGGGTGCCGGGATGCAAAGGCTGGTGTTCGCTTCCGTATTCAGCGGTCATCCACCGTTTGGTCTTGACCGACAGCTCACAGCCTGCTTCGGCAATTCGCAGTCTTACTCGGAAACTTGGGCCACGTCGATAGAGCGTACGCCGACCACGGTAGGTGCTTCAGCCCTCATTGGGGAGTCTCCGAAACAATCCAACACAAGACATGTTGAGCGGGATGGTAGTTATTTTTAGAAAGCGGTCAAACGATGCAGAACAGTACGCGGAAATCCGGCGGAAAACCGCCAGAATTCGGCGGCGATCGCTTCGAGCTCCGGCTTTCTGAAGTTGGGAATGACTGAAATCTGGCGGGTTTCTGCCAGATTTCCGCGTAGGTCTCGCAGCTTCTGCATCGTTTGAGCGAAGGCGGCGGAAATCTGTCAGAAACCCGTCGGATTTCGGCGGCGATCGCCTGGCGCGGTGGCGAGCCCGCGATGGATCTGGCGGAAATCCAGCGGATTTCTGACAGATTTCCGCCGTAGCGGTAGGCCGGTCGTGGCGTGGAGAAGGGGACGTCCGGGGAGAGGCGAGAGGCGAGTGGTGGACGCAGATGCTATGGCCGCGCCGCAACGGCGCGTCCACATGCCGAACGGCATGCTCGTCTGGGAGCGACTGTTCCTGGTTCTCAGTGCGAGGTAACTCACGCCATCCCATCGTCTAGGACGGCCCGCCAAGCCACCGCCAGAACCGCTGCCTTCGGCGCTCTATTCCTAGACCCCCATCGACATATCCACAACGCCGCTCCACACGCACGACGGAAACCTAACCGGAGACTGAGAGAACCGGCGAAGCAAGGCAGCAAGCCGTCCTCCGCGTAGCGGCGGAACCATGAGATGCAACCTGAGAAAAATCTCCGTCCTGTGGATAACGTACTGCCGAGGCGCAACTGTTCACAATCGCTTGCGTCGAGTTTTCGGGTGCGTTAATATCCGCCGCGTGCAGGCCTCGTGCCGCTCGCGGTCAATCTGATCGCATCGAACCAGATCCAGCTGCTCGCCCGAGCGCTGCGACACCCCAGGTCAGCCTGGACCCAGGATGGAAACATCCATGCCAGCAATGGCAACTTGATCAATAGATCGCCTAACACGCAGCAGAAGAAACGCGCAGTGGCATTGCCATTGCTGCGGCGAAAGTCTCAATCCAAGCGCGAAAGCGCTTTGGCGATGAAACCCGCCTTCTGATCAATGTGTGTGTGTGGTTTCCCGCCCGGCGGTGTAGCCGGGGAGCCAAGAAACCCGAAAGAGGGATGTTCTTGGAGGCAGTCAACCTGAATCAAGGTTGGCTCGCAAGCAAACTTTCTATGACCCCGGAAGGGGTTTGCCGCTCGAGATGTCTGGTGACATTGATGAGTCGGGGGCTGCGCAAGCAGCACAGCGAATAAACATCCGAGTTCCAGTCATTACCTCATAGGGGTTGACCGACAGGCCAGGCCTGTGGTGACCAGCTACTGAGATCTGTACTACCAGCCGTCCCGCTTGAGGGGTGGTGCCCATAGAGGGCCTGCAAGTGGTGCACACATGAACTAATGACTCCGGGGCGCGCAACGGCAGTGCGCGTTAATCGGATGAGAGATTCCCCGGCGACAAGCCGGGATGGACTGGCCCACCGAATGGGCCCCGGCCTGGAAAACCGGAACCCCCTGTGTCGCGCGTTCATTGCGGCACAGGAGACACCGCACGGTGTTGCCCCCGCTCGCAACGGACGGCAGGAAAGTTTGCTTACGAGCTGCGACCCAATCACTGACACCCGGCCCGGACTGGCCCCGCTTCAAGACAAGTCCACCTTCACCAGCGCCTCAAGGAGCGCATCCGAGACCAGGAACCCGGCCACAGGCTGCCATGGGCAGTTCCGAACCGGTCGTGTTTTGCGGCCGGCTGGGGACCGCCCAGGCGGGCAGGGCGGGAGAAGAACTTGGAAGGAGAAACAAACCATGAGCAAAGACCTTCAGGACACCCACACCCCGCGGCCGCACTTCGATGGCCCGGTCGCCGCGGGCAGGAGTGAAAAAACGAAAGCCAAGAACAGGCCTGCCTCGATCGCTGCTAGACCGCGCCCAACTGTGCGGGCGCAAAAGCAAGCGCGCCGGGGTGACGGCGCCGGGCTGGCCGTGCTGGCGCGCGTCAAGCGCCGCCATCCCACCAACCCCAAGGCCCAGGTCACCATGTTTTTCGACGAATTCGTGCTCAAGGCCGGCACCGGCAGGGATCGCCCAGTCTCCGAACGCACCCGCTCGTCCTACGTGCAAAACCTCATCGGCATGCTCGACGAGCTGCGTGAGTGCAATGCCGTGGTGCGCAACCTTGACGAACTGGGCAGCAAGCACGCTCTGCACCTCATGCGGCTGTGGAAGCTCAAAGCTTTCTCGGCGGGGACGATTGAGTGGAAGCTGTCGATCCTGCGCCGCTTCCTGACCTTCATCGGCAAGGGCCACCTCATCCCCACCGGGGTCCGCCTGCACAAATGGCTGCTGGAAAACGGCATCGAGCCGCCACCGGCGCGCGCCACAGTGGCCACCGTCTCTCTCGCCTGGGAAGAAAAAGGCGTCGATCTGGAGCAGGTCCTGCCCAAGGTCGCAGTGCTGTGCCCCATCACCGCCATCCACCTGGAGATCCAGGCGGCCTTCGGGCTGCGCATGCGCGAATCCCTGCAGCTGGACCCCCGGGCGGCGGACTACGGCGATGTGCTGCGCGTCGTGCACGGCACCAAGGGTGGCCTGCCGCGCGATGTGCCCTTTGACAGCGATCCCGTCATGCGCCAGTGGCAGCGCGACGTGCTGGAGCGCGCCAAGCTCATGGCGGCAAAGAACCCCAAGGGCCTGCTCGCGCGCCCCGGCTACTCCCTGGAGCAGAACATCCGCCACTTCTACCACGTGGCAGAGCGGGTTGGCATCACCAAAGCCGGCCTGGGTGTGACCGCGCATGGCCTACGCCATCAGTACGCCGCGCGTCGCTACAAGGAGATCAGCGGTCTGGATGTGCCGGTGTCTGCCGCCGCCCCGCTGCACATCACCGAGGAGGTGCGCGAAGCCGATCTGGCCGCGCGGACCGCCGTCAGCCGCGAACTGGGTCATTTCCGGCCCACGGTGACCCAGGCCTACGTGGGATCGCTGTCCATGCTGGAGCGCCAGCGCGGCGCGCGCATCAGGCAGTGGGTGCAACTCACCGAGGGCAACCCCGAGTTCTGCAAGGCGCTGGCCGCTGCCGGCGTAAGCCAGGCTTGGCTGGTCGGCCACTTCGCCGCAGGCGCCGAGGTGGCGCCGGCAGAAAAGCTGCGTCTGGTCGTGGCCACCGCACAGCGCTCGCCCCTGCAAGAGCAGGTCGGAGTCGAACTTCGCTGCAAGCTGAACCGGATCGTCCAGCGCGGAGTGGCCCTGTACGAATACCTGGGGCAGTCGAATCCGGAGGACGATGCCCTGGAGCTCAAGTTGAGGATTGACAAGTGAGCCGGATGCCGTAGTTTGAAAGGACAACCCCATTTGAAGGAGGACGCTGTTGATATTTGAGAAACGGGCTGCACCATCTCCAGAGGTTCTGGACACGGTGGAACCGAACTACGCTGACGGGTCTGAGTTGCCATTTGCCGAATTGTTGCTGGGTTCGGTCGACGATAGTTTGATGGCTGAGGTGACGCGGCGCCCCCCTGGCCCGGACTACGACTTGTTTGCAAGGATGGTCGCGCGCGTGCAGGTCCCATGCTCAATCGGAGGCGACATCTGTGCCGAGCTCTTTCTCCTCCCCATCCTGTTCTGTCCCAATGAAAAGGGACTCGACGGCCCGGATGTGTGCTCCGAAGCCGCAGCTTTGCTGCGGCAGACCCTTGCATCCTGGTTTCAGGACTCAGGGCGCAACATCGTCTTTGAGGGGATCTACTGGTTGGAGTGGCTCATGGCCTGGCAGCCAGACATCCTGCGCCAGCATCTGGGACGCGCGGTAGGCCTGTCAGCAAGAGCTGCCATACAGTTTCAGGCGTCTAGCATGGCCCTGCCAGATGCGGCTCCCGGCTTGGCCTTCGTGATCCTGGCGCGGACTCGGTTCAATGATTGGCCAAGATCAGCCATTGCTGAGCCTCGCGAGGATGCCCGTCTCAGGTCCATTGCGAGTCACGCACTGCATTTCTCAAGATCTGTTCGTGGCGGCGGCATGGATCACGCCCCGGTTGTTCTCTCGCCTGCGCCATGGCGCATCGCACTGGTCGAGGGGTTGTGCAAATGGCTGGGCGCCGTTCACTCGCGCTCGGGGATCGTTGGCTGGTCCTTAGAGCCTCAAGCGAAACCGCGCGATCAAGTCGTAGTGCGCCTTTGGCTAGATGATGCGGAAGTTTCCCAGACGCGGTTTGCCCTGCGCATCTATCAGATGGGCATGAGCGGTCTGCGAGAAGTCCTACTCTGTCTCGCAGAGTATGCGCCCTGCGTCGATCAACCCTCCGATTAGTATCCCGATGCCCCAGGGGACGTTAATCCCGCGGGGCGCCGATAGCTTCTTCGCTTTCTGGTTCTTGCGCGAGCTCACTTTTCATCTGATCCAGTTCTGCGCGAAGTCGCCTGTTCATGTGGCCGACCACCACAAAGAGAATGATCGCGATCAGGATGCCGGCGATCAGGATGCCATTCACAATCACGACCGAGTTGTCGTTATCCACGGCTGCCTCCATCTTCTTTGTTCTGCGCTCGGCGGACACTGCGCTCGAACCCGAGCTTGACGATTTCCCAGGTGAAGTGCCAGGACATGACAGCTTGCTGCCAGGCGCCTGCAGGTGCGGCCATGGAGCGCAAACCCAGGAGATCAATCATCTGATCGAGCGCCGGGTCGTCCTCGGTTCGTCGGCGCAATAGTGAGACCCGGGTGTCCGGCTTGTACTTATGCGCAGCCAGCGCCAGAAAGTCCCTGCCCGCCGAAAAATCCAGCAGCCAGTGCCGCTCCGCTTCCCGTTCGAGGGTTGTGTGCAGCCTGAAAGCGCTTCTCGTATCCAGTGTGCTGTTCATGGTCAACCTCCAAATGATGCTGCGGCAGATTGCCGTCTGCCTCGGTGGACAAAAGTCCACTGCTCCTCGTGATCGATTGGTCGAATGCTCGAGGGGGCGATCGGTCGATTTCAAAGTTCGACTCGGGCGCAGTCAAGACCAAGCTAGCACGGGATCCTCTTCTGTCAAGGGGTGGACTGGACCGATCGCCAGGTTGTCATCCAGCACGGGCATGCAGTACCGTGGCAGCGCGCCAGCGGGTCAAAATCCCAGTACGGCGTCGACACCCGCAGCAAGATCATTTCGACTGACGACGATGTCGTCTCCACTGGTCAGGGATATGGCGCGGTTCACCGCATGCTGAAGCACGGCTTCCGCATTGGCAATACTTTCGTCATCCAGCAGCGCGGCAATGTCGTCCGCCTGCAGCCCAGAGGCCAGGCGCACCCGGCGGGCAGCCATCCAGTCTGCAATGTGCTCCGTCAGCTGGGCTGCGTCCGGACGCTTGAATTCCACCTTTAAGGTGAATCGGCCGCCGCGCCGCAGTGCCGGGTCGACTTGATCGGCATGGTTGGTGGCCGCTATCCAGATCAGATCCTTGATCTTGCCCCCGATACCGTCCATCAGCGCCAGCAGTTTGTCCGTGGCGTCCGGATTGGGTGAATATTCGCGCGAGCGCAGCAAGGCGTCCGCCTCGTCGATAAATATGATGGCTGGCCGCAGTTCGCGACCCTTGGACAGCAGCTTGTCCAGGGCGTGCGCATCGCGGGCCAGGTCCGCTCCGGTACTGCTCAGGAATGACCAGCCAGATTCCTTGGCCAAGGCCATGGCGGCGGTAGTCTTGCCGGTGCCGGGCGGACCGTAGAACAGAGCGCCACTGGGAACAGATCCACCCAGGCGCTCCATCCGCAGAGGGTCCCGGATCTGTTTGGCGATGCCGTTCAAGGCTTCCCGGGTGGATGGGGCGAGGCGCAGATCGGACAGCGGCTTCACGTGTTCAGGCAGCGTTGCGATGGCCGCGCGTCCCTGCAGGCGGCGCAAAGCAGCCATGAAATCGTCGTAGCCAAGCTCCGGGCGGCCTTGACTCTGGCTCCTGAGTTCCTCAAGGTAGGAGGGCAGTTCCTCGGTCACCGCCAGGATGCGTTTGACGGAATATCCGTTCCAGCGTTGCGCGACGCTGGCCACAGTCTCCCGGGATACTGGCATCTGAGGCAGGTTGGCATTCAGGCCGGACTCCAGCAGCCCGATGCGCGCCGCCTCATCGGGCGGCGTGATCTCGATTTTGAAGTCGAAACGTCCCTCCCGGATGGCCGCGCTGTCCAGTCGCTCCAGATGGTTGGTGGCAGCCACCAGCAGCACCCGATGCTTGCGGATGTCCACCAGCAGGGTCAGCAGGCCGCTGACCAGGTCGACGTCTTCCTTGGTCTGGCTGATGGCCTGGGTGCGGCTGGCAATGAAGCTGTCGACCTCGTCGATGAAAAACACGCAGGGCTGGCAGCGGATCGCCTGATCAAAGGCTGCCTTGACCATCACCGTCTTGACGCCCACGTGGTAGTGCTCCACATCGGTGAAGGTGAGGGTGAAGATCGGCATCCCGAGTTCTCCGGCCAGGGCTTCGACGAAGATGGTCTTGCCGTTGCCTGGTTCACCATGCAACAGGATGCCGTTGCGCGGCTCCTTGCCGCTTTCGCGACGCTGGAGGATGGCACGGCCGGCATCCAGCAGGCGGCGCTTGATATCGGCATTGCCGTGGATGGATGCGAGGGTTCTGCGCGGAGTTTCCTTGCGCGCTACATCTTGGGGTGGGCCATCGCCATCGCTCCAGCCCGCCGGATGCGCTGTAGCGGTAGATCGCGCTGAACGATGTGCATCCTCAATCAGACCAAAGCTGTAATCAGATCGGCCTAGATACCAGGCTACGGCGCTGAGCGCCAGGAACGCGATGGGGGGCCAGAAGTGCGTGGCCGCAGGATGGTCCGCAAAAAAAAGCCACAGTCCTAGCGTTCCCCCTTGAAGCATCAGGCCGATGAGCCCGCACATAAAGAGCGACAGACTGAAGGCGCCCGACCAGGTGCCCGAGCCATCGCGGGAGGTCAGCATCAGGGCCAGGATGCGGAAACCGATCAGCATGACCAGCAGCAACATGTTCAGGAGCAGGATGGCCAGCGGCCACTCATATTCCACGAATCCGCGGCTATTGCGGAAGATGCCGAAGGTGACCGGTGTTCCGCCCAGTGTCTGAAAGAACATTGAGCCAGTCAAAACGACCCATAAGGCGACGCTCAGCCACGTCGTCCACCGGCGAGTGAAGTAGTCCATGGCAACTCCTTTCCGTGATCAAGCTAGCACGGGAGGTGCGCTCGTCAAGGGAGGAGGACCCTGACGCAGGAGCGCAGGTCGCCACGGTATACGACGAGGATTGGGGAGATTCCAATCCCGCTTGCGTAGGCGAAAATTCGTGCCGTAGGAGCTTCGATCCGCTGCGAGGTGGGGTGGCCCTTGGCCAATACACGCCAAGGAGACATGGAGATCCGGGCGATAGCCGCCACTTTGTCGGCCCAGCCATCCGACGTGCTGAGCACAAAATGCTCTCCAGCCTCCGCCTCTACCCCGATAAAGCCATTCGATCGGGCTAGCCAGCAGACAGAATCCTGCCCAGAGATGGGATGGCCACCAGCTGCATCTGGAGCAGGGTAATCTGGCAAAATTGCGGCAAACTGCCGGTAGCTCATCTGGATAGAGCACGAACCTTCTAAGTTCGGGGTAGGGGGTTCGAGTCCCTCCCGGCAGGCCAGCGTGAAGTTGAAGTTCGACGACGGTGGGTTCTGCAGCAGATGCCGCCGGTCATCGCTGCTCCAGGACTGCGCTGTCACAGCCAAGCTGCGGTTATCCGGCTGCCCCCCATGTTTGGGCTT
>NZ_BCWP01000060.1 GCF_001592265.1 Curvibacter delicatus NBRC 14919
AGGCGTGGTCCACCAGCATCTCCTGGCAGGTCACGATGTCAAACTCTTTGGCGATCAGCTCGTTGACCAGATGCCAGGACAGTTCCGGGCAGCCGGCCACCGGCGCCGAGGTCGGGATGCCCCAGCCCTCGTCCGCATTGCGGTACTCGGCCGCGGTGCCGATGGCGAAAGTCGGCATCTTGTCGAGGAAGAAGTTCAGGCCGTGGTCGTTGTAGAACACCACCAGCACGTCGGGCTTGACCTTGCCCAGCCATTCATGAATGGGCGGGAAGCCGTCGAAGAAGGGTTTCCAGTAGGGCTCCTGCTGCAGACCCTTGGCAATGGCGCCGCCGATGGCGGGAATGTGGGATGTGGCCAAGCCACCGATGATTTGTGCCATGTTGTGCGTTCCTCGTTTTACTGGTTGTTGGCCGCGACGAGCTTGGCCCTGAATTCTTCCTTGGTCATGCCGGTCTGCTGGGCGCCGATGTCCTGCATGTCCAGCCCGAAGATGCCGGCGAACTTGGCCAGGTAATAGGCATTGCCGCCAGCAGCCAGCAGGGCCAGCACCTGTTTGGAACGGATGGCTGCCGCCTGCTCCTCGTTCAGGCCGTACTGCTTCATATAGGCCTCGGGGTCGGCCACAAAGGCCTCGCGGTTGGCCTTCTCGTTGAAAGAGAAGCACATTTTGTTGAGGGCATAACCCTTCTTGGCCATGTCGCCGTCAAAGGGCGTGGTGCCGGGAATCTGCTTGGTTGCGCTGGTCACTGAGGTCTCCTTGGGTGACGTAAGTCAAAACGGATAGGGCAAGTATTCCGAAAGCATTGACCCAGATAAAGACATGAATCATGATGTGACTCATGAGCAAATTCGATCATTTCGACCTGGATGGCCACTTGCTGCAGCTTTTGGTGGCCGTGGTGGAAACCGGCTCGGTCACCGGCGCAGCGCAGCGCTTGGGCGTGACGCAGTCCGCCGTCAGCCACCTGCTGGACAAGCTGCGGACCATCACCGGCGACCCGCTGTTCGTGAAAAGCGGGCGCGGCATCGTGGCCACAGCACGGGCCGAAGAGCTGGCCGCCCAGGCGCGCGGCCTGCTGCGCCAGCTACAGCACTTTGCCCACAGCGGTGAGTTCGACCCGGCACGCTGGCAGACCACCTTCACCATTGCCGCCAACGACTTCCAGCGCGACCTGCTGCTGCCGCCATTGGCCGCCCGGCTGCGCTCGCAGGCGCCGGGCGTGGCGCTGCGTGTCATCCCCTCCGGCGTGCCGCGGCTGGAAACGCTGCGTACCGACGACTGCCAACTCGTCATCAGCCCGCGCCCGCCGGAAGGCAGCGACATTGTGCAAAAGCGCCTGTTCGAAGACCAGTACCGCGTGTTCTACGACCCGGCCGTGCGCCATGCGCCGTTTGATGAAGCCGAGTACCTTGCCGCCGACCATGCCACCGTGGTGTATGAGCCGCGCCGCAGCCTGGACCTGGACCAGCACCTGGCCAACAAGGGCGTGAACCGGCGCTTCACGGTGATGGTGCCGAGTTTCAGCGCCCTGCCCGCCTTCGTGCGCGGCACGCCGCTGCTGGCCACCGTGCCCGGCTTGCTGGCGCGCCACACCCTGAGCGGCCTGGCCAGTTGCCCGCCGCCTGTGACCTGCCCCACCATGCCCATGTACATGATCTGGCACGCCCGCTACCAGCAGGATGCCGCGCACCGCTGGCTGCGCGCGCAACTGGAAGCCGTGGTGGCGCCGGCGCTGGCTGAGGCAGCACCCCAGGCCGGTTTTGCGGGCGCTTCATCTATGGCTTAATAGCGGTTTTCCACTCTAAAACCGAGAGCCAACATGGGCAACAAAATCGTCACCGAAGCAGACCGCAAAGCCACTCCCGCACCCAAGCCGCTTCCCGGCATGACCCTGCGTACCGCTGGCCGCGGCCAACGCGTCAGCCTGGAGCGCGGCACCGCCACCCGCAGCAAGAAGAACCCGGGCAAGCGCTCCAAAAAGGGCGGCTGATCTGCCTCGCCGGTGTGCCGCGCCATCTGTTGCGCCGTACGCCGGACTCCTGGCCGGCGCTGAGCCTTGCGCTTTGCAGCGACTACACCGGCCCACCCCAAATTTCCTCCTCACAGTCAAGACAGCGATGACCGCATCGGTCCGCGCCGTCTTTCAGCGTCAGTCCGAAACCAGCACCGCCGCGGCATCACCGCCATCGGCCCCGCCGGCCACAGGCGCCACCAGCGCGGCAGCCTGCTCGCGCAAGGGCGGCAACAGGCGCAAAGCCAATACCAGTTGCGAGTGCAGCACGCGCTCGCCGTCAGACAAGGGGCCTTGCGCCGCGCGGACCAGCGCATCAAGCAACGCCGCCTCATGCGGTGCATCGGGCGCAGGCAAGGTCTGGCTCGCCTCCAGCGCGCCTGCCAAGGCGTCGAGCGTGCTGCGCAGCCAGGCCACGGCACGGGCACTGTCGTCGGCCAGCACCAGTTGCAGGTTGCGGTGCGCACCCAGCGCCGACAGGTAGTTCAGCAGCGTGTGCGACAGCACCAGAAAGCGCGTGCCGGCCGCCATGTGCCGGCGCACGTAGATCGGCTCCTCGAACACCGCCGACATGGCACTGGACAAGGCCGCATCGGCGTTGTGCGCATTGCGTCGTGCCAGCCGGTAGGCCAGGTGGTCCTGCTTGCCGTGCTGGTACTGGCCGATGATCTCCTGCAGGTACACCGCCTGCGTGCGCAAGGCCTGGGCCGCCACCCGGTGCAGCTGGCGCGACTGCCAGCTCGGCAACACCAGCCACACCGCCAGCCCGGCAATCAGGCTGCCGAGCAGCGTGTCGATCAGGCGTGGCACGATCAGGTCAAAGCCGTCACCCGCCTGGTTGAACGACAGCAGCACCAGCGAGGTGATGGCCGCCGTGGCCAGCGTGTAGCGGCTGTGCCGGGTGGCAAAAAACAGCGCTGCTGCCGCCACCGTGAAGGCCGACTGCACCAGCACCTCCGGAAACAGCCGCAGCAGCGCCCAGCCGACCAGCAGCCCTAGCACCGTGCCCCAGATGCGCTGCGCCAGCAGGGCCAGCGTGGCGCCATACTGCGGCTGACAGACGAAGACGATGGTCAGCAAGATCCAGTAGCCATGGCTGTCACCTGTCAGCCGCCGCAAGGCGTCGCCGGTCAGCAGCGCCACGCTCAGGCGGATGGCGTGGCGCATCAGCGGCGATGACAGCGTCCACTGCGCGCGCACGCGCTGCCAGGCATCGCGCAGGGAGCGCGGGTTGCGGTTCAGCAGGCTGGAGTCGGCCGGCAAGCGCCCGGGCTGCGGCGCGCCGAGCGCACCGCCCAGTTCGCGCACCACGCCGGACAGGTTGTTCGCCAGCGCGTGCAAGGCACGCAGGGGCTGCTGCGCCTGCGCCGCCTCCGTGGCACTGCGCGGCAACGCCTGCAGGTGCCGGATGGCCTGCTCCAGATCTTCGATGGCACGTGCCGTGTCCTCGTCGCGCACCCAGTCCTCATCCAACTGGATGGCCTGCGCCAGGGTCTGGCAATCGTGCCCGAGCAGCGCCACCAGACGCTGGAAACGGTACAGCACGTCACTGTGGAAAAAGGCCTCGGCCAGCACGTCATAGTGCTCATGCGACGAGGTTACCCGCTCATGCACATCCTGCGCCACAAAGTACAGGTGCAGGGCCTCGGGCAGCCACGGGGGTGCCCGCCCCGCCCCCATGCGCAGGAACAGGCTTTCCTTCACCGCGTTCAAGGCCTCGACCACACGGCCGTTGTGCAGTGCCAGCGCCAGGCGGCGGCGTTCCAGATCGACATCACGCACCGGCGCAAACAAGCGTGACTTCAGCTGCAGGTACACCCCCAGCACCTCGTACAGGCTGGCCAGCTTCTGCCGCACCGGCAGCATGGGCAAGGCGGCTGCCCACAGCACGGAGATCACCCCGTACCAGGCCGCGCCGCACAGCAGCCAGATCACGGGCCACGGCGTTGCCGGCTGGCCCTGCGACGGCTCTATTGACGCATGGCTCGCCAGCGCGGTGTAGATCGCCATGATCAGCGTGGCCACGGCCAGGGTGCGGTAGCGCCCGCCCACGGCGCCCACCATCGTGAGGCCAAACGCCGCCAGCCCCAGCACCGCCATCAGCAGACCCGGGTAAGGCAGGCTGGCCTGCACCGCCAAAGCCACCCCGGCAAAACTCAGCAAGGTGGCGGCCTGGGCCCGCACCTGGCCGCGCCAGCTGTCGTCCGACTCCGCAATGGCCCCGGCCAGCACACCCAACAGCAGCGGGATGAGCGCCTGTGTCTGCCCCAGCCACCAGCCGCCCACCATCACGATGGCCAGCGCCAGGAAGGCACGCATCCCGCAGGCCAACGCCTCCTGCCGCCACGCCTGCTGCCAAAGCCTGCGCCACTCATGCATCATCAAAAACACCTTTCGTACCGGTGGCCGCAGATCTTGCACCCCACCCACAACCGTCAAGCAAATATCGGGCCGCTCTTATCACTCTTGTTCTTGTTATAGCGAACGTTTGTGACTAGTCCTGCGCCCGGTGTGCCTGCCGGTAGCGTTGTGGGCTCAGGCTGGTGCGGCGCTTGAAGAAGCGCGAGAAGTAGGCCGGATCGTCAAAGCCGAGTTCGGCTGCCAGGCTGGCCGCCGGGGCCGCGGTGTACACCAGCCGACGGCAGGCCTCGCGCGTGAGGCGCTCGTGCACCAGCTCCAGCGCACTGCGCCCGCTCTCGGCGCGCACCAGGCGGTTCAGCCGCTGGGTCGACAGCCCCAGGCGCGAGGCATAACGCTCCAGCGGCCAGTGCGCCAGGAAGTGCTGCTCCACCAGCAACAAAAAACGCGTGAAAAGTGCCTGGTGGCGGTGCGCCCGCTCGCCCTGCGCCTGCCGCCCCTGTGCACTGGCCTGCGCCAGCCGCCACACCACGGCGCGCGCTAGCCAGCCGGCCACCGGCGACTCGGCCGTACCGGGCAGCGCGAACTCGGCCGCCAGCTCACGAAACAGCGCGTCGAGCCGCGCGGCCGCGCCGTCTTCCGGCGCAAACTGCAGCACGCCTGGTGCAGTGAACAACGCACGAAACGCCTCGCCCACCGACGGGAATTCACCCTCCACCAGCAGGCGTGCGCTGAAGGTCAGCACCAGGCCATCGGTGTCCGGCGCGAAGCGAAAGCCATGCACCACGCCCGGCGGCACCACGATGGCCGCCGGCCCCTGCGCGGCTTCGCGCCATTCATCCAGCACCACCTCGGCACTACCCTGCAACACCCACAGCACCTGGTACAGGCCGTGGTGCACATGGGGCTCGATCTCCCAGCGGTTGAGCCGGCTGCGTGACTCCACTTCCTCGATGTGAAGCACCTCCTGCCCCGGCGTAGCACTCTCACCATAGAGTGCAAAGCTGGGAATGGCGGCGGCCGGCCGGCGCGACTGCTTGGCGCCTGGTGGCGCGGCAGGGGCAGGTTTGGGCGGTGGTGAGCTGGTTTTCATGATTCCGACATTTTGATCGAAAAGTACAAGCTTTAGCCCTACTTTGTGCAGTGTCTTTTCGCCTCGCTCGCCCTAAAGTTAGGTCACGGCACCAACCACCGGAGACAAACCATGTTCAGTTTTGACCCCTACTCCCCCGCCATCGACGCGGACCCGTTCCCGTACTACAAGACGCTGCGCGACGAGTACCCCTGCTTCTGGAGCCCGGAAGCCCAGATGTGGATCCTCTCGCGCTACGCCGACATCGTGTCGGCCGGCCAGGACTGGCAGACCTATTCGTCCGCCAGCGGCAACCTGATGACCGAACTGCCCGGCCGCGCCGGCGCCACCTTGGGCAGCTCCGACCCACCGAAGCACGACCGCCTGCGCGGCCTGATCCAGCACGCCTTCATGAAGCGCAACCTGCTGGCGCTGGAAGAACCGATCCGCGCCGTGGCGCAGCAGGTGTTCGGCCAGTTGAAGGGCGTGAAGACCTTCGACTTCAAGGACGTGTCTTCGCAGTTCACCGTCAAGGTGCTGATGGCCGCGCTCGGCCTGCCCATGGGCGAGGAAGCCATCGTCGACGAAAACGAAGTGCGCGAAAACGCCGTGCTGATGGTGCAGAGCGACGCCCGCACCCGCACCAAAGGCCCGGAGCACATTGCCGCCTACAACTGGATGCAGGAGTACGCCAGCAAGGTCATCGCCATGCGCCGTGCCGAGCCGAAGAACGACCTCATCAGCCACTTCAGCCTGGCCGAGATCGAGGGCGACCGCCTGGACGAGCGCGAGGTGCTGCTGACCACCACCACGCTCATCATGGCCGGCGTCGAATCGCTCGGCGGCTTCATGATGATGTTCGGCTACAACCTCGCCACTTTTGACGACGCTCGCAAGGCCGTGGTGGCCAACCCCGAGCTGCTGCCGGATGCGATTGAAGAAAGCCTGCGCTTCAACACCTCGGCCCAGCGCTTCCGCCGCCGCCTGATGAAGGACGTGACGATCCACGGCCAGACCATGAAGGAAGGCGACTTCGTTTGCCTGGCCTACGGTTCCGGCAACCGCGACGAGCGCCAGTACCCCAACCCTGATGTGTACGACATCACGCGCAAGCCGCGCGGCCACCTGGGTTTTGGCGGCGGCCTGCATGCCTGCCTGGGCACGGCCATCGCGCGCCTGGCGGTGAAGATCGCCTTCGAGGAGTTCCACAAAGTGGTGCCCGACTACAAGCGCCTGGCCGACCAGTTGCCCTGGATGCCTTCGTCCACCTTCCGCAGCCCGTTGCGCCTGGACCTCACCGTTCAGTAATCGCTTAAGCTTGTTCCACCCCGCCGCCTGCTTCTTGCAGGCGGACCTATTTTTCAGGAGACACCTTCATGGCCAACATCACCTACGTCGAGGCCTCCGGCCAATCCACCACCATCAACCTGCCCGACGGCTGGAGCCTGATGCAGGGCGCCACCACCAACGGCATCGACGGCATCCTGGGCGAATGCGGCGGCTCCTGTGCCTGCGCCACCTGCCATTGCTATGTGGACGAATCGCGCCTGGGCGATATCGAACCGGCGAGCGAAAACGAACTCGCCATGCTGGAGAACGTGGCCGCCGAACGCCGCCCCAACAGCCGCCTGGCCTGCCAGATCAAGGCATCCCCCAAGCTCGAAGGGTTGATCATCAGCCTGCCCGCCGTGCAGGAATAAGATCGTCGGCATGACGCATCCCATCCTGATCATCGGTGCCGGCCAGGCCGGCGTGCAGACCGCCGAAGCCCTGCGCGCCGGCGGCTTCGAAGGCCCCATCACCCTGCTGGGCGACGAACCCCACGGCCCCTACCACCGCCCGCCGCTCTCCAAAGCCTGGCTGGCCGGCGAGATGGATGCCGCGCAGCTGGTGATGCGTGCGCCCGAAATGTTGGCACGTAAAAACATCGAACTGCGCACGAATGCCAAGGTCACGGCCATCGACCGCAGCGCCAAAAGCGTGACGCTGGCGGACGGCAGCACCCTGCCCTACAGCGGCCTGGTGCTGGCCACCGGCTCCACGCCACGCACGCTGCCGCTGCCCGGCGGCAACGCGCACGGCGTGCTGGCCTTGCGCTCGCGCGACGACGCCAGCGCCATTGCCGAGCGCATGGCTGTCTGCATTGAACGGCAACTGCCGCTGGTGGTGATCGGCGGCGGTTTCATCGGCCTGGAAGTGGCGGCCACCGCGCGCAAGAAGGGCCTGGCCGTGACCGTGCTGGAAGCTGCACCGCGCCTGCTGGGCCGCGTGCTGGCGCCCATGCTGTCGGACTGGTATGCCGAACTGCACCGCGGCCACGGCGTGCAACTGGTGCTGGGCGCGCAGATCGCCGAAATCGTCACCGACCACGAGAACCAGGCCACCGGCGTGCGCCTGAAAGACGGCACGCTTTACCCCGCCGGTCTGGTGGTGGTGGGCATCGGCGTCAACGCCAATGACGAACTGGCGCGCAGCGCCGGGCTTGAATGCGAACGCGGCATCGTAGTCGACGCCTGCGGCCGCACCAGCGACGGTTCAATAGTGGCCGCTGGCGACTGCACCGCACGCCGCCTGAGCGACGGCAGCCTGCTGCGCCTGGAGTCGGTACAGAACGCCACCGAACAAGGCAAGAGCGCCGCCGCTGCGCTGCTGGGCCAGGAACGCCCCTTCACCGCCACCCCGTGGTTCTGGAGCGACCAGTACGACAAGAAACTGCAGATGGCCGGCCTGTCCATGGGCGCCGAGCACTGGGCCGTGCGGGGTGACACTGCCAGCGGCAGCTTCACCGTCTACCACTACCAAGGCGACAAGCTCATCGCCGCCGATAGCATCAACGCCAGCAAAGATCACCTACAGGTGCGCAAGCTGCTGGATGCCGGCGTGTCACCCACGCCGCAGCAGGCGGGCGATGCGGGGTTTGATTTGAACAGCCTGCTGGCGAAGTAAGCTGGTCTCTTAAATAAAAATGACGCTTGGCCCTTGCGGGTTAAGCGCCATCAGCTATTAAAAACGTAGCAAATCTATTTGCACTGCTTGTCGTTCAGATCAGCCGTAAAGCCGATGCGGCGGTTGGCTGGCTTGGGTTGCGCCATCAGGGCGCGGATCGCATTGATCGCTTCAGCAAACGAGTTGTCATGCGATGCAGCGTCATTAAAGTGTTCCGCATCAATACGACCAATCCTCATGCCTCACTGGCAAACGATTGAGTTCTTCTCGGTAAAACCGCCATTTCGGCATGAACTGCGTCATCAGTGCAATGAAGCGGTTGCTGTGGCTAGGCTCCAATAAGTGAACCAGTTCGTGCACCACGATGTACTCCAGGCATTCTTGAGGTTTCTTCGCCAGTTCCAGATTGATAAGGATGTGCCGCGTCGCAGGCGTGCAACTACCCCACTTGGTTTTCATCTGGCGGACGGTCAGCCACGGCAATTCGACCCCAATACGTGGTGCCCATTTTTCAATGAGAACCTGCGCCTCCTCCCTGAGCTGGCGCCGATACCAGTCACTGAGTAACGACTGTCTCTTAGTTTCCTCAGAACCCGGTCGAACCTGCAGTAACAAACGTGCGCCTTTAATCGCCACGCATGGCTGCGCATCCTGCTCGATCACTTTCAGAAGGTAGCGCTTCCCCCAAACGTAGTGGCTTTCTCGCTCAAGGTACTCCATCTGTGCCTGGCGCGCCTGTGCACGCAGCTTCTTCTGCTGCTGCTTGATCCAGCCCAGTTTGGACAGCGCAAACACACGAATGGTCTCTAGATCCATACGCAACGGTGCAGCAACACGCACCCGTCCATTCGGCGGATAGACACTCAGGTGAATGTTCTTGATGCTTTTTAGAGCTACATCCACCGAAATGTCGCCAAGGTGAATCTGCTTCACGGCCTGCACGCCCATCAATACTCACCTTGCTTCTCAATGATGGGGAAAATTCGCTCAACCAAGTCAATGTCGAGCAATACGTTGTAGATGGGGCTTGGCCTGGCCCAGCAGCGACATCAGGTCGCGGCCGCTACTCGTGCGTGTGATGGGATGCCCCGCATCGGTAAAGACGCCTTCAATCTGCTTATCCAGCTCATCACGGTCGGTAACGATCACTACGCGCGCGTTGGGCTTGTTTTCCAAAATCCACTTGGCCAGCAGCACCATGACGATGCTCTTGCCGCTGCCCTGGGTGTGCCAGATGATGCCGCCCTCGTAGCGGTCTACAAAGGCCTGCGCCGCTTTGATGCCGAAGTATTGGTGCACACGCGGCAATTTCTTCACGCCACCATCAAACAACACAAAGTCGTTGATGAGCTCCAGCAAGCGCGGCTTGGCGCACATTTTGAGCAGGTATTTGTCGAGCTTGAAGTGAGCGTTGATCGTGACCGGCAGCCAAGTCACTGGCCGCTGATGGGGTAACGCTTCACCCGGTACAAACCGGTAGTCACCGCTTACCTCACCCACATGGTAGGTTGCTCTGGAACAGAAGGCACCGGCAGCGTGATCTTGGCGATGTTCGTCTTGCTGATACCTGAAACCTTGGTTCCGACAGCAAAGAAACGAAATTGAGCCTTTACCGCGTGGGTTTGGAAGCAATAGCGACGATATTGATGCTCCAGCTCGTCGGTCTTGCTCTTGGCAACGATAGTGTGAAGGCCGGATACAAATGGGATTTGATCCGGATTGCGAATCACTACATGCTTGCTCGTACCCTCATCGTCCTCGGAAGCATCGACAAAAACAACATCACCGTCGTCGAGTAATGACACTGACGATACTTTCTTTAGTGAGATATCGAGCTTCGGAATGTCTTGGTATTCGGTACGAACGTCAACGACTGTTTTGTTCGACGTGTGAATGTCACCGTAATGCAAATAGCAATAGCCTTCTGTTGAGAGCTTGTCACGTGACGCCGAGAAGCCGCCACTGAAGTTGAACAAGTCGCCTAGTGGCTTTACCGCCCACTTCCCGCTGAAGCCCGTCAAGCGCGTCTTGCCGGTGAGCAGTTGCTGCATGGCACCTTGTTTAATCTGGCTCTTTTTCACCAAGAGCCGCGAAACGGATTCGATCAGGGCATCGGCATAACTCAAGGCCTCGGCGATGGCCTCTTGTTCAGTTTTGGTGGGGGGAGTGGGGAAGCGTAGTTTGTTGATTTTTTCCAGAGTCAAACGAGTAATGGCATTGCCGGCCATCGCCTCCTGAATCTGTCGCTGTCCCTGAGATGACAAAATCTGTTGAAGAAAATATGTAGCGTCGTATTTACCCTGGTGGAATCTCAAAAAAGCGACACTCGAAAGCAGACTGAATTCGTCGTCGAGAGTATTAAGCGCCGCGTTGCCCGTATTCGCGCCATCTTTAGTAAGAAGAAGGTCGCCCCTCTTGACATCACAGCGTCTGTAAATTGCCTGATGTTGCGCTGCGTCGATTCGACTGGCCGTAGACATGTCCAAGTACCCGAATCGAATGTTCTTGGAGGTCACATAAAAATAGTCGTTGCCTCGAATTCGAGGTGAAAAGTGCGTACCATCTTGGATCTTGCTACAAGCGTCAAATGCACTGATGACATCCCAGTCCATCGGGATCCTCCCCACCTCGGTCTGCTTGTAGCCGGTAGTCCGCAAATACCTAGCGTTCGACTCCTTCACTTCCATGTGAACCCCATCTTTTCCAGGTGGCGGTTCACCTTGGCCTCCAGTTCAGCCACGCTGCCGACCATCCTCGGCAGCGGGTTTTCATAACGTTCGGCCAGCTCCTTCACACGTAGGGCCAGAGCCTGGCTGATGCGGTCCATCTCGCCATGGACGTCTTTATCCAGCGCGGCGAGCCATTTGTCGTCCACTACCAGAGCCTTGATCTCGGCCTCGCTGAGTTTCGGGTAATGGGCATAGGCCTTGGCGTCGAGATCGACCTCCTGCTCCTTGAGACGCTTCTTGAGATAGGCCTCCTCGGCGTTGAGTTTGAGCCACTCAGTCAGCGCAGCGGCCTGCCCCTTGGACTCTATGTCGCCTTTGATCTCCTTCAGCTGTGCGGCGACGTTGG
>NZ_BCWP01000061.1 GCF_001592265.1 Curvibacter delicatus NBRC 14919
CACTGGCGGTCGAGACCGCTTCTGACCCCTGGCGCACGGTGGCCACGGTGCGGCGCAGAGACTCCTGCATCTGCTTGACCGAGGCCATGATGCTGCTGGAATCTCCGGTCCGCAGGGTGATGGCCTGCGTCAGGTCGCCTTGTGCAACATGCCCCACCGCGTCGGCCACGTCAACGGGTTCGGCCCCCAGCTGGCGCGTCAAGCCGCGCGCGATGGCCCAGGCCACGAACAAACCGGCCACGATGGCCAGCACACTGATGGACAGGATCAGGCTGCTGCTGCTGTCAACCCGCTGGTTGGCCTGCTGCCCGATCTCTTCGGCCGATGCGCTCTGAAGGGCCAACGAGTCCTCGACCGCCTTGAAGAGGATGTCCTGCTTGGCGGCGATTTCGCCATTCAGGAGACTGCTGGCCGCCTTGAACTCGTCCGGATTGCCCGACATGCCCAGCTTCATCGCCTGGTCCAGGCCTTTGCTGTAGCTGCCGCGCGTGTCGTGGATGATCTTGAGCAACTCTATGCCTTTGGGCGAAGTCTCTGTCTTGTCCAGTTCAGCAAAGATTTCTGCATTGCTGGCGCGGATCGGCTTGATTTTTTCCACCAGGGGCGCGGCCGCCGCTGCGTCATTGAGCAGCACGGCACTGCGGGTGATCGAGGCGACCGTCTGCAGGTTGTCCTTCAGCTTGTTGAAGACCTGGACCTTGCGCAAGCGGTTTTCCCGCAGTTCATGCAGGTCGCGATTGATCGCATTCAATTGGACCAGCGCAACGACGCTGATGACCACGAGCGCGGCGATCAACAGACCAAAACCGCTGATGAGTCGGGTGCCAACCCGCATCTTGTTGAATATGTTCATGAGGTCCCTTTGGAATCGAACGGGACAGTCGCAAGCCTGCCACCACCCGTGTGCAGGCGATGTTAACGCAGGCCTTCAGGCCGAGCCATCGCAAAAAGCCGTGAACGCTTCCACCGGACAATGCCCCGGCTGGGGCGTCATGACATCCCTCTTGGGATAGACTGCAAAAAATTAAAACAATGCCGAACTGTGGCGGGAGCCAACCATTTTTGCCGTAGCAATGCATGTCCTCCAAGCGATTCGAAACTCTGCCCATCGAGCAACTGCGCAAGCTGGCCGGTGGCAACCTGTTCATCAGGCCGGAACCTGACGCCCAGTACCACCTGGGCCAGCGTTATGCCCTGGGAACCGGTGTCGAGAAAAACGAGCAGGAAGCCGCCTATTGGTTCCGCCGTGCTGCAGACTGCGGCCATGCCGAGGCCCAGCGCAACCTCGCGTTTGCGTATTTGCACGGCCGCGGCGTTCCGAAGAATGAGGCCGAAGGCATCCGCAGGCTGCGCATCGCGGCCGAATGGAGCGATGCACCCGCACGGCGGCAACTTGGCTACCACTATGCGACCGGCTCGGGCGTCCCCAAGGACGAGAACGAGGCTGTGCACTGGTTTCGCCTGGCGGCCGACCAGGGCGACTGCTTTGCGCAGTACAACCTGGCCTTTGCCTATGCCAACGGCCGCGGCGTGTCCGCCAGCCCGCAGGACGCCGTACGCTGGTACCAGTTGGCCGCCGACCAGGGCATGCCGGAAGCCCAGTGCGAGCTGGGACTGATCTACGAGCAAGGACTCGGCGTGCCGGTGGACTATGAAAAAAGCGTCTACTGGAACCGGCTTGCCGCCGAGAAAAAATATGCCGAAGCCTGCAGCAACCTGGGCTGGCTTTATGAAAACGGCCTGGGTGTGCCTCAGGATCTGGAGCAGGCGCAGCACTGGTACGAAGAAGCCGTCCGGCAGGAGTTTGCGGAAGCCAAAGAACGACTGTCCCGGCTGCGCGAGCGGCGCACACGCTTGCAACCCATTCCCGAACACAACCTGCGTGCCGACGACTCCGTTGCCGACTACCTTGAATCGGCCTTCGCCGACTTTGTCGGGCTGGACGTGGTCCGGCAGGAGGTCTTTCGCCAGGCCAGCTACATCCAGGTGCAGAAGCTGCGTGCGCAGCAGGGCCTGCGTGTGCCCAACTGGCCATCACGCCATCTGGTGTTCCTGGGCAACCCGGGCACCGGCAAGACCACGATTGCCCGCATCATCGCCGGCCTCTACCAGCGGCTGGGCATCCTGAAGACCGACAAGGTCGTCGAAACCGATCGCTCCGGGCTGGTAGCAGCCTACATCGGCCAGACGGCGATCAAGACCCGGGCCGTGGTGGAGTCGGCCCTGGGCGGCGTGCTGTTCATTGACGAGGCCTATGCCCTGGCACGCGAAGGCAGCCAGGACTTCGGGCGGGAAGCCATTGAAACGCTGCTCAAGATGATGGAGGACCACCGCGATGATCTGGTGGTGATCGTGGCCGGCTACACCGAGGAAATGGAACACTTCATCGACGCCAATCCGGGCCTCGCCTCGCGTTTCAACCGCTACATCAATTTCCCGGACTACACGCCGGCCGAGCTGCTGAAAATCTTCCTGAACTTCTGCACCAGGCACTCCTATGTCCTGAGCGAGTCGACCCATCACGGTTTGCAGACCATCTTCAGCCGGGAAATCCAGGTGCAGCGGGAACGCTTCAGCAATGCACGTTATGTGCGCAATCTGTTCGAAAAGGTCATCGAGGCCCAGGCCCAGCGCGTCTTCGCCCTGCCCAATGCAACGAAATCGGACTTGCAGGCCATTCTGCCGGCGGACGTGGAACACGGGCTGGGCGAACCCCTGCCGGCGGATGACGGCATGTCATCCAACTACGAGGGCGTTCTGAGCAAGCTGAATGACCTGGTCGGACTGCGGCATGTCAAGAAACAGGTGCAACGCCTGTTCGCCTTTGTCCGTTTGCAACGCATCCGTTCCAGTGCCGGCAACAAGGTCCCCGCCGGGTTCTCGCAGCACCTGGTGTTCACCGGCAACCCGGGCACCGGCAAGACAGCGGTGGCGCGCATCGTCGCCGACCTGTATTGCAGCCTCGGGATCATTCCTTCCAACCACATCGTCGAGGTGGATCGCTCCGGTCTGGTCGCCGGCTACGTCGGCCAGTCGGCCATCAAGACCCGGGAGGTGCTGGAGTCGGCACTGGGCGGCGTGCTGTTCATCGACGAGGCCTACGCACTGGCCCAGGGCGAGAGCGGCAGTGACTTCGGCAAGGAAGTGATCGACACCCTGCTCAAGTTCATGGAAGACCATCGCGACCAGTTGGTGGTGATCGTGGCGGGTTATCCGGAGCCCATGAAGCGGTTCATCGACAGCAACCCGGGTTTGCGCTCGCGCTTCAACCACTACATCGAGTTCGAGGACTATGCACCCGCCGAACTGCTCGGCATCTTCCATGCCTTCTGCCGTCAATCCGAATACACGCTCGAAGAGCCCGCACGCGCCCTGCTGCTGGCCAACCTGACCGCGCTGTACGAGGCAGGCCAGACCTCCGACAACGGCCGACTGGTACGCAACCTGTTCGAGCGTTGCATCGAGGTGCAGGCCGAGCGGCTGGCCTATCTGGGTGAAGACTCGGGCGCAGACCTGAACGCCTTGACAGCCGACGATGTATCCGACGCGCTGGAGGAGGTTCTCGCCGAACTGGACAGTGGGCTGAACAAGACCGTCAACGCCCTGCCCCAGCCGTCGGACACACCGTCCCAGGCCGCTGCCGATGTCGCCGCGACACGCCCGTCTTGTCAGGCGGACTGAAGACTACGAGCGCTCGATTCGGAGCGAAGGAGCCCCGCACAAGGCGCCTTCAGCAGGGTGACGGCCACAAGGCCGCACACCCCGCGTGCATCAGGCCTTGATTTCACGCGCCGTGATCTGGTACTTGAAGGCGTCGGGCGCATAGGAGTCGAGCCGCTCCTCGGCCGTTTCGCACACCGGGTACATCAGGAAGCCGAGCTTCGGCCCCTTGGCACCGGGCAGCGCCACGTCGTGCGCCATGTTCCAGGCCAGCCAGTTGCCTTCCCAGCCGCCAAACAGCGCCTGGTTCACGGGCGCCACCACGGGGTGGCGGGTGTCCTTGATCCATTCGGCTGTCTCCAGGCGCATGACCTTGGCCACGTCGGCCGGGTCCATCGCCACCCAGCCGTAGTCCTTCAGAAATACCTCGGCACGGCAGTGCTGCGCGCCCTTGAGGCTGGCCGGATTGCCACTGAGTTCCTTGTAGCCAAAGGCCGACGGCACCAGACGCAGGCCGTACACATCACGCGCCGGCAGGCCGACTGCGCGGCACAGGCCAACGAAGATGGCGTTGAGGTCGGCGCACTTGCCACCCAGGTTGCCGGTCTCCAGCATGGTCTTGATGTCGCCTTCGCCGCAGCCGCGGGTCTTGGGTTCGCGGTAGGTGTTGGCCACCACCCAGTTGTAGATGGCACGCGCTTTCTCCACGTCGGTCTTGGCGCCGCGCGTGGCCTCCAGCGCCGTCTTGCGCACGATGCCGTCGGTCGGCAGCAACGCGGTAGGGCGGGTCCAGAACTTCAGGCTGGCCGCGTCTTCCTGCACCGGCTTCTTGACCGACCAGTCGACCGCGCGGTTGCGCGTCTGGATGCGGCTGGTGAGTTCGACCCAGGGCTTTTTCTCGCCGGCGGCGAACTCCACCGCCAGCAGCTTGGCGCCGTAATGGGCATCGCTGCCCATGCTGGCCTGGCCGTTGCTGCTGTAGGCGTTGTCCAGCGAATGTTGCCAGTCGGTATCAACCGACGGCACCGGCAGCCAGACGCGGGTAGTGCCTTCGGGGGCCAGGATGTCGACACGGGTGGTCACCTCGAAAGTGCGCCATGCACCGGGCTGAGGATTGAACTGGCGCTGCGCCGGAGCCGGTTGGGCAAAGCCGATAACCGGCAACGTGTAGGCGGCAGACAGGGTTGCCGCGTTCTTGAGGAATGTGCGACGCACGGTGGTCATAAAAGGACTCCGGATTGGTGGTGAAAACGCCGCCGGCGCAGATGAAGATGCCCCGGAACCGCGTGCGACCTGCCCAGCAGGGCTTCGCGGGAGCGATTATCGCCTCGGATCCCTCTGTGTTATCCCCTAGCTTGACCCCATATTTCCTAGGGTATATTGAGCGAAAAGTTATGAGAATGCGGTTGGAGACCTATCACTCGATGATGCAGACGATGCCACTGCCAGCACAGGCTTGCAGTGGCATCGTTTTGCGCACCCCGGAAAGCATCTTGGCTGACGACATCCGGCAGACCGCGCTGGCGCAACTCGGCTTCACGGATCTGGCAACGTCGGTACACGCCGAACGAGGACAGGACAGGCAAGGCGCCTGGGTTCGGCTGTGGCTGGATCAGGCCACTGCCCAGGCTTGGGCCCCCGGCCTGGACACGCTGCAACTCGCTTCGACCTTGCAGCTGAACACGCTGAACTGCGATGCCGACCTGATGCGCGAGATCGTGGTGGCCATGCTCATGGGACCGATCCCTTTCGAGTTCCCCAGCCTGGACGAACTGGTCTCGGCCGTGCGCATCCGCCGCAACATCGTGCAGGCGGCGCGCAAGACCACACTGGCCTTTGATACTGCAGCCGCCGAGCGCCCCGAGGGTTACTGGACCTACGACAAGGCCACCGGTTTCACCATCCTCCCGGGTGTCTCGCTGATCGAAGCCTTGACCCGCGCCACCCAGCCAGACGTCTCGGGTTCGCTGTATTCGTTCTCCTGCTACCGCGCCACCGAGTACGTGACCCTGCTGGGCATCGCGCAGGAACTGGCACACAGCAACCCGTCCCTGTTCAATCAGTTGCAGAAGCAATGGACCCAGCGCGCCATCATGTCGGGCGAATTCCACGAAGTGTTCCTGCGCGAACAAGGTTCGATGGACCAGCCGCTGCCGCCCAGCTACTACGTTCCGGGTGACCGGACCTGGTTCCGCAACCCCGACGAAGCCTCCGCCAACGCCTCGGGCTTTGAAGGCTCCTGGGTCATGTACCTGGGGGGCGGCCTGTTCACCAACTTCTGGAAACGCAACCACCCCTACACCCTGACCAGCAAGTGCGTCGAGATCTACCACTGGCGCCATGGCCTGTACCGTGACGAGCAGGGCGAACACCGCATCGACGAAGCGCATATCGAGCCGATGATCGAGGCCACGCTCAGCAATCCTTCCGAGCTGACACGCATCATGGCGCTGATGACGCGCTACCGTGAGCCGCGCGGTGTCTACACCGAAGCCGGCGGCGGCATCGACACCACGCGTGAGTTCGCCCGTTGGGTCCGCCCCGGCACGGCGGACCTGCAGCTGCCCACCGAATAAAATCCGGGCATGCAGTCCCGGCAAACCCATATCGATGCGCTCAAGCTCATCGGCTCACAGCTGATCGTGCTGCATCACTTTGCCGCCTATGGCCCGCTGTCCGATGCCATGAGCCAGGCCGCACCGCATCTCTCCGCCTGGCTGTATGACTATGCGCGCATGGCGGTGCAGGTGTTTCTGGTGCTGGGCGGTTATCTGGCCGCACGCAACCTGGCGCCGGAAGGCCAGATCCGCATCGGCTCGCCCTGGCGCACGCTGTGGCGGCGCTACCAGCGCCTGGTCCTGCCCTTTGTCGTTGCCCTGCTGCTGGCCGTGGCGTCGGCCATGCTGGCACGCCACTGGTTGAGCGATGACTTCATTCCTGACGCACCGACCCTGGGCCAGACCCTGTCGCACGCCCTGCTGCTGCACAGCGTGCTGGGCCAGGAATCGCTCTCGGCCGGCGTCTGGTACGTGGCGATCGACTTCCAGCTCTTCGCCCTCATGACCCTGCTGCTGTGGCTGGGCCGGCGCCGCCTCTGGGCCGTGCTGCTGGTGCTGGGCCTGATGCTGGCCTCGCTGTTCTTCTTCAACCGCCATGAAGACTGGGACAACTGGGCACTCTACTTCTTCGGTGCCTACGGCATGGGGGCATTGGCCTACTGGGTTGGCAGTTCGCGCCATCCCGGCAGGCTGCTGGGGCTGATGGCGGTCGCCGGCCTGCTGGCGCTGGTGCTGGATTTCCGCGGCCGCATCGCGCTGGCTCTGGTGGTGGCGCTGCTGTTGGCGCTGGTGCAGTGGCGCGACCACACCCGCCTGCTCCAGTCGGCCATGCCGGCCCCGCTGGCACGTGCCGTCGGCCTGCTGGGGCAGAGCTCCTACGCCCTGTTCCTGATTCATTTCCCGGTGCTGATGCTGGGCAATGCGCTGTTTGCCCACCTGCGGCTCAGCAACTCTGTCGCCGCCATGGGGGTGCTGCTGGCCAGCTGGGCCATCAGCCTGGCGCTGGCGCTGCTGTTCCAGCGCTGGATGGAAGCACCGCTCTCGCGCCTGGTCGGCTACCGCCGCAAGTCGGCAACGTAAAAAATCAGCGCCGCAGCAAAGGCTCGACCAGCGCCGCCGCTTCGCGCCCGGTCCAGTCCACCTCACCACGCACGCGCTGGCGCGGCCGGCCTTCGGCATCGATCAGGATGGTGGTGGGGAACACATTGGCGCCCCACTGTTTGGCGATGTCGCCGCTCTGGTCAAGCAGCACTGGCAGGCTCATGCCGGTGGCCTGTACGTACTGGTTGATGCGGCGCGGCCCTTCCTTGAAGTTGATCGCCAGCACCACCAGTTTCTCAGGCCCGTAGATTTCGGCCAGTTGCTGCAGCGTTGGCATCTCGGCGCGGCAGGGTTCACACCAGCTGGCCCAGAAGTTCAGCAGCACGGCACGGCCGCGCAGATCGGCCAGCTTCCAGACCTTGCCCTGCAGGTCCATGGCCTGCAATGGCGGCACGGCCAGGCTGGGCGGCCAGCGCGTCAGATCAAAGCTGGCAGCCCGGGCTACCGGCAGCAGGCTGGCCGCGCCCGCCCAGACGGCCAGCCGCTGGAGCGTCTGGCGACGCAGGATGCTGGCAGAGCTCATCAGCATGTCGGGGGTTGACATCGAATCAGCCTCCAGAGCTTATCTGAAAAGCGCAGAAAGCTATCAAATTTATAGCAATCAGAGCTTGTCCGCCACCCAGCCCTGCACGCTGGCCAGCGCCGCGCCGAGCTTGGCCGGCTCGGTGCCGCCAGCCATGGCCATGTCGGGTTTGCCGCCGCCCTTGCCGCCGACCTGCTGGGCGACGAAGTTGACCAGTTCGCCGGCCTTGACTTTGCCCACGCTGTCGGCCGTGACGCCGGCCGCCAGCTGCACCTTGTCGCCGTCCACCGCCGCCAGCACGATGGCGGCGGTCTTGAGCTTGTTCTTGAGCTGGTCCAGCGTGTCGCGCAGGGTCTTGGCGTCGGCGCCGTCGAGCTTGGCGGCCAGCACCTTGATGCCTTTGACATCCACCGCCTGCGTCGCCAGGTCGTCGCCCTGGCTGGAGGCCAGCTTGCCCTTGAGCGCGGCGATTTCCTTCTCCAGCGCCTTGACCTGGTCCAGCACCTGGCCCAGGCGGGTGTTGAGTTCGGCGGCCGGCGTCTTGAGCGTGCCGGCGGCCTGCGTCACGGTGTCTTCCAATTGCTGCAGGTAAGCCAGCGCGTTCTGACCGGTGACGGCCTCGATGCGGCGCACGCCAGCGGCCACGCCGCCTTCGGCCACCACCTTGAACAGGCCGATGTCGCCAGTGCGCTGCACGTGCGTGCCGCCGCACAGTTCGCGGCTGCTGCCGATGTCGAGCACGCGCACGCTGTCGCCGTACTTCTCGCCGAACAGCATCATGGCGCCGGTCTTCTGCGCCGACTCGATGTCCATCAGGCGCGCCTGCGTCGCTTCGTTGTCCAGAATCTCGCTGTTGACCTTGGCCTCGATCTCTCGGATCTGCGCTTCGGTCACCGGTGCGTTGTGCGCGAAGTCGAAACGGGTGCGCTCGGCATTCACCAGCGAGCCCTTCTGCTGCACGTGGCTGCCCAGCACTTCTCGCAGGGCCTTGTGCATCAGGTGCGTGACCGAGTGGTTGCGCTCGGTGGCGGCACGTGTTTCCATGTTCACCAGCGCGGTCACCTGGTCACCCACGTTGAGCGTGCCCTGGGTCACGGTGCCGTGGTGGCCAAAGACATCGGCCTTGATCTTCTGCGTGTCGCCCACGTCGAAGCGGGCCGAGCCGGCCAGCAGCAGGCCTTCGTCGCCGACCTGGCCGCCGCTTTCGGCGTAGAAAGGCGTGGTGTCCAGCACCACCACCCCGTTTTGACCGGCTTTCAGGGCTGCAACCGGCGTCCCGTCTGCGTAAAGCGCTACGATTTTTGCAGCAGCCTCGAGTGTTTCGTAACCGACGAACTCGTTGCCGGCACCGCTGTACTCCAGCGCCTTGTCCATCTTGAACTTGCCGGCGGCGCGGGCCTGGCTCTTCTGCTTCTCCATGGCGGCAGCGAAGCCGGCCTCGTCCACACTCAGGCCACGCTCACGACAAACGTCGGCCGACAGGTCGAGCGGGAAGCCGTAGGTGTCGTGCAGCTTGAAGGCCACCTCGCCTGGCAGCACCTTGGCACCGCCGGCCAGCGCCGCGTCCAGGATCTCCATGCCGTTTTCCAGCGTCTCGAAGAAGCGCTCTTCCTCGGCCTTCAGCACCTCGGTGATGCGCTGCGCCTGCTCTTTCAGACGCGGGTAGGCGTCACCCATCAGGCGCACCAGTTCGGCCACCAGCTTGTGGAAGAAGGGTTTCTTCTGGCCCAGCTTGTAGCCGTGGCGGATGGCGCGGCGCACGATGCGACGCTGCACGTAACCGCGGCCTTCGTTGCTCGGAATCACGCCGTCGCTCACCAGGAAGGCGGTGGCGCGGATATGGTCGGCAATCACACGCAGCGAAGGGTTGCGCAGGTCCTGAGTGCCGACTTCACGTGCCGCCGCCTTGATCAGCGCATCGAACAGGTCGATCTCGTAGTTGCTGTGCACGTGTTGCAGGATAGCAGCCAGGCGCTCCAGGCCCATGCCGGTGTCGACGCAGGGTGCGGGCAGCGGCGTGACGGCGCCGGTCTCGTCCATGTCGAACTGCATGAACACGTTGTTCCAGATCTCGATGTAACGGTCGCCGTCCTCCTCCGGGCTGCCCGGGGGGCCGCCGGGGATGTGGTCGCCGTGGTCGTAGAAGATCTCCGAGCAGGGGCCGCAGGGGCCGGTGTCGGCCATCATCCAGAAGTTGTCGCTCTTGTAGCGCCCGCCCTTGTTGTCGCCAATGCGGATCACGCGCTCGGGCGGCAGGCCGATTTCTTTGGTCCAGATGTCGTAGGCTTCGTCGTCCTCGGCGTACACCGTGGCCAGCAGGCGTTCCGGCGGCAGCTTGTAGACCTCGGTCAGCAGTTCCCACGCCCACTTGAGCGATTCGCGCTTGAAGTAGTCGCCGAAAGACCAGTTGCCCAGCATCTCGAAGAAGGTGTGGTGGCGCGCGGTGTAGCCCACGTTCTCCAGGTCGTTGTGCTTGCCGCCAGCGCGCAGGCAGGCCTGCACCGAGGTGGCACGCACGTAGGAGCGCTTGTCGGTGCCGAGGAACACGTCCTTGAACTGCACCATGCCGGAGTTGGTGAACATCAGGGTCGGGTCGTTGCCCGGCACCAGCGGGCTGGAGGCGACGATGGTGTGGCCCTTGGCGGCAAAGAAGTCCAGAAAGGTCTTGCGGATGTCGGCAACGGAGAAAGCGGGTTGGCTCATGGTGTGTAGGTGGCCGCGCCGCCGATCCGCCAGGAATCGCTGCGGGCACGTAACTGCTTGATTTATTTGAACTATCAATTATAGATTTTGCGCCCCACCTACCGGCATCGGCACCCGACCTGACCCGCCGCCGAGGCGGGCCGCTTCGTGCAAGGAAAAAGATGTTGTGCCCCCGCCATAAGACGGCGAAAGCTTCGCCCAATCATCATATGATTGACCCAAATCGCCCCGCAAACCTGTAAGGG
>NZ_BCWP01000062.1 GCF_001592265.1 Curvibacter delicatus NBRC 14919
GAACGATCCGGACCGACTCCAGTCCGAGCACTACCGATATGAGATGACAAAGATCCAAATGATCGCGTCAAAGGAACTGCCTTATCCCGTTCCAGCGGAGTCACTGAACCTTCCTGAGGCGACCTCCAATCCAAGTCACCCATTCCCAGATCAAGACGTATCTGAGAGTTCCTTCTCTGACGCATCTACCAAGGAGCGCCAATGAAAGCCTATGTCTTGACATTTAACTCTGCTCTTTCAGATCAGCACGTACATCAAATACTCAATAGCTCTAAAGCTATCGATACGTGGCTTAGTCCCTATCAAAGCACAGTCATAGTCCTTTCAAGGCTTACGGTCAGCGAATTGGCAGCCGTCCTTCAAACACACTTCTTGGGAATATGGTTTCTCGTCGTTGAGGTAACTAAAGACAATTCGAACGGATGGCTCCCCCCCCAGTTCTGGGAGTACATAGCTGACCCCTATAAGGCGTGGTCGTCAAAGATCCTTGCCGGTCTGCTCACGAATCCTCCACCCCCACCACCTCCTCCCCCTTCATTGGGCCTAAACTCGTTGTTCCCAAAAAAATAGTGTGGTGATGTCAGTGGGCGACCTCGGAAATCGAGCGTTGAGTGTCCGCTCCTCAGACTGACGAGAGATCGCTTCGGGTCGACAGCAGACTTTAGAACACGCCAGCCTTTTTCTGCCAGTGCCTCGGTTGGGTCCTCGCCTGTGGCTTACGTCAACAACTGAGTCACCCCTCCGTCCTGACGGTTTATCCCAACTCAGTTCTTCTCTGCCTGCACCTTGGCCGTGACGTACGGCCGGCGTTTTGCTCCCGACATGCAGCACCGCTGGGCCGTGTTGGTGGCTCAGCGTGCGCCAGGGCGTTTACTCCGGCTTGATGTTGGCGGCCTGGATGACCTGGGCCCACTTCTTTGTTTCAGCTTCGATGAAGGCCGCGAACCCGGCCGGGCTGCCGCCGCGGACCTGCAGTCCGAGGGCTTCGACCCGTTTGCGGATGGCCGGGTCTGACAGGGCGGCGTTGGCCTCGGTGTTCAGCCGCCGGACGATGGCCGCGGGTGTGCTGGCCGGCAGCATCAGTCCATACCAGCCGTAACCGACCACCGAGGGCAACCCGGATTCGCGCAAGGTCGGGGCTTGCGGGTACAGGGGCGTGCGCTCCTCGTTGGCTACTCCCAGCACGCGCAAGCGTCCGGCCTGGATATGCGGGAGGGCGGTTGAGATCGCAGTCAGCGTCGCGTCGATGCGACCGGCCAGGAGTTCGGTGTAGGCGGGGGCGTCCCCTCGGTACTGGATCACCACACCGTTGGTGCCGGCGGCGCGCAGCAGCAGCTCTGCGGTCAGGTGGGGTGCCGAACCGGAGCCGGGCGAGCCGAACGTCAGGCCGTTGGGGGTGGACTTGCCGTAGGCGACGAACTCCGCCAGCGTCTTGTACGGCGCTTCGGCATTGACGATCAGGAAGAGGGGCGCGATCGCGGTGCTCAGCACCGGGGCGAAGTCCTTCTTCGTGTTGTAGGGCAGCTTTGGGTACAGGGCCTCGCCGATGGCGATCGGCGCTGCGGCGTGCAGCACGGTGTAGCCGTCCGGTGCCGCTCTGGCCACGTATTCGTTGGCGATGCGGGTCCCCGCGCCGGAACGGTTTTCCACGACGAAACTCTGGCCCATCCGGCCCGCCAGCGATTCGCCGAGGATGCGCGTCAGGAGGTCGCTCGACCCACCCGCGCCGTAAGGAGATACCAGGGTGACCGGTCGCGCGGGCCAGGACTGGGCCCAGGCCGGGAACGACGTGAAAGGGATGGCTGTAAGGCTGGCGCCCAGCAGGCGCCGACGGTTGATAGGCATGGTTTGTCTCCTTCTTCCTTCTTGTATGGCGGACTCAATCGAGTGGCTGCAGGCCGGGATAGTTGTAGCGGGACTCCAGGTGAACTGATTTTGGTTGGTAGAGGCGCAACACGACATAGAAGGCCTCACCGTCGGGTGCAGGCAGCCAGTTGTGGTCGGGCCCAGGATCGGTGGCCTGCAGACGGATGACCAGGCTTCCGTCTGCCTCGTGGCGCAATCCCCTGGTACGGTCGCCAATGGAGTAGCGGCCGATCGGATTGGCAACGAACAGGCAGTCGCTGCGGCGGTACATGGTGAGCGACCAGAAGGCACCGACCTGGGGTCCGTTTCCAGGCGGGAAACGCAATTCATAGCGTTTGCTGCCGTTCAGCTCCAGGCCATGGACGTCGACCTCGGCAGTGGGATACATCGCTTCTTCGATGCCGAGCGCGCCGATCAGATTGCGCGCGACCCGGGCGCGGGTCAGGTAGTCGCTGCCCCAGCTCGTGCGCACCTCCATCGGCAGCGCCCAGCCGGCGCCCAGTTGGCGGGGTTGATTCTGTTTGCGCAGTTCTTCGAAGATCCCGGGCAGCAGGGTCTGCACGGTCCGGACGTCAGGCGGCCAGGTCAGCGTTTCGCCGGCGGGTGGTGGGTTGCGGAGCAGGGCCGCTTTCAGTGTCTCCAGGTACAGTTCGGCGGAAGGCGTCTGCGCGTTGCTCCCATCCAGGCCGGTATCGATGCGAAAGGCGGCGTCGGAACCATCCAGGCGAGACAGGCGCAGCTGGTTCTGCAGCGCACGCACGGTGTCGACGTCGCCTGCCGAATCGTCCACCAGGACCCGCCCGATCAACCACACGTCGTCCCCTGGCGCTGCGATCACCTGGCTCACGCCTTCTGGCAGATTTCCGTCGCGCCAGCGGGGGCCGTGCACCAGTGTTTTCTGGCGGCGATTGCCGGTGGTCCGGCGGCCGACATACGCAAAGGGGTTGGTCCAGGCGTCCAGCAGTCCCAGTGTCCAGTAGCGGTCTCCCATGTCGGGCGAATCGATCACGACCGGTCCCTGGGACAGGTCCAGCCAGGCATTGCTGTAGACGGTGTCGTTGTTCGGACTCACCACTTCACGGTCGTCGGGGCCGAGCTTGCGATGCGTGTGGGTGAAGAGGTTGACCCAGCGTACGGCCGAGTCGCGGCTTTCTGATGCGAACCCGAATGTGGGGTGGCGCCGTGCCGTGGTGGCGGCGCGCATGCGCATCATCTCGAACAAAGGCAAGGTCTGGATCAAGGCGCGACGAACGATGGAGTCGTTGATGATGGTCATGGTGAGATGTGTTCAGGCCACGATGCCTGCGAGTCGGAGTTCCGCGATTTCCCGGGAGGGGTAGCCGATTTCAGACAACAGCGCGTCGCTGTCGGCGCCACATGCTGGCGCGGCGGCGGGGGCGGGTTGGGGGGTGTCGTCGATGCGGTAAGGCAAGCCCAGCGCGCGGTAGCGCGTGCCGTCGGCAGCAACAGCGTCCACCACCAGGCCGCTGGCCATCAGGTCTGGGCTGTCCAGCACCTGGGCATAGCTGCGTACCGCGCCTGCGACGATCTGCTTGCCTGACAGCAGGCGGACGCATTCCTCGCTGCTGAAACTGGAGAGGCACTCCCGCAGCACGGCGCGCAAGTCGGTCCGGTTGGCCACGCGCCGGTCGTTGCTGGCGAATCGCGGATCGCTGGCCAGCTCTTCCCGTCCGACAACCTGGCAGAAGCGTCGCCAGTGATCGTCGGCATAGGCTGACAGCACGATGTAGCCGTCGCGCGTGGGGACCACTTCGGCCGCCGGTGCGTTGTGTGGCTGTCCGTCGCCGACGCGCGTAGGCTCGGGGCCGCCGCCCAGGTAGTCTGCCCAGTTCGCTGCCTGCAAATGCATGGCGACTTCGAGCAGGGAGGTCTGCAATGTGGCACCGGTGCCGCTCTTTTCCCGGCCGTACAGGGCGGCCAGCACCGCCTGCGCTCCGAGCTGGGCCGCGGCCGCATCCACGATGGGCACGCCCACCTTCTGAGGTAGTCGGCCGGGCTCTCCGGTCACCGACATCAAGCCGCTTTCAGCCTGCGCAGCGATGTCGTAACCCGGACGTTCCCGGGAGGGGCCGCGGCCGCTGAAACCAGAGATCGACAGATAAATCAGGCGCGGGTGGAGTTTTCGGACGGTCTCCGGTCCGATGCCGAGTTTCTCGACGACGCCTGGACGCAGATTCTGGATCACCACATCCGCCTGCGCAATCAACTGCATGACGATATTGCGTCCCAGTGCGTTCTTGAGGTCGATGGCGATCGAGCGCTTGCCGCGGTTGTAGGCACGGACCATCGATTCGCCGTAGCGGCCGATGTGACGGGCCTGGTCTCCGGTGATCGGCTCCACCTTGATGACGTCGGCACCGAGCTCCGCCAGCGTCATTGCCGCACCGGGGCCCGCAATGTACTGCCCCAGGTCGATGACCTTGACGCCTGCAAGAGGCGCGGCAGGCGGGGGCGGGATGGCGGCCGGCATGGTGTCTGTGTCTCCTCGTTTTTTTCCGGACCCAGAGAGGCCGGTGTATGGCCGAACAATAGATGAGTAGTACATTCCTGAAAATTGAATAATCTTGATATCGTGATCAGTTTTGGTGATGGAACTAAAAACAGAAATTCGCCATGAGCAACAGCTTTGACTACCTTCTGCGCCGGCTCCGCCTGCGCCATCTGGAGTTGCTGGTCGTGCTCGCCGAGTCCGGCACCATGCGCGTCGCCGCAAGCCGGCTGCACCTCAGCCAGCCCGCCATCAGCAAGATGCTCATGGAGGTGGAGGAGGGCTTGGGGGTGCGGTTGTTTGAGCGCAGCCGTCAGGGGGTTCAGCCCACAGGCGCCGGAGCGGCTGCCGTGCACCGCGCCCGGGTGGTGATGGGCGAGCTTTCCCACGTCTGCGAGGAGGTGGAAGCCATACGCAACGGGGCCAGCGCAGTACTTCGCGTTGGCACTTTCTCCGTCACGTCAGTCATTCCTGCAGCGGTCGTGCAGTTGCGCAAGCGATTGCCGGGCGTGGCCGTCCACCTGCATGACGGGCGGGTTCGTGAGTTGATCCAGCGTCTGCTGGAGGGAGAACTCGACTGTGTTTTCGGTGCGCTCACCTCCGAGATTCTGACGAGCGACCTGTTGGCTTCCCTGCAATCCGAGGTGTTGCTGCAAGACCGTCTGTGTGTCCTTGCTGCACCTTCGAATCCTCTTCTCCGGCGGCGCAGCTTGCGCTGGGTAGACCTACGCGAGGCACCGTGGGTTGCTCCGCCCAGGCAGACCCTGGTCCGCCAGGCGTTCATGACGGCTTTTCTTGATGCGGGAAGCACGCCCCCGGAGCCGGTGATCGAAACGATGTCTTCAGTGACTGTGGGGGCGGTATTGCGCCTTGATCCCAGCTTGCTGTGCGCGGTGCGTCTGGAGCATGCGCGAGACGAGATTGCGCGCGGTGGCGTCCGACGCCTGATGGTGGCGCCGGATCTTGCCTTGCCGCCGCTGGGTCTCTTCACCAGACGCACGGACTCAAGCACGACGCCTGTTCTTCATGAGTTTGCACGCGCCCTTCGGAAAGCAGGCGCGCATGCCGGCCCTCCGGCCTAGGTCAAGCAGTGAAAAGTACACCTTCACCCGATGACGCCGTCTCGGACGCAGGTTTCCGAAAGCCATTCTTCACCGCCACCACCTCCGCCATGATGGACAGTGCGATTTCCGCCGGCGTCTTGCTGGCGATGTAAAGCCCGGCCGGGCCGTGCAGGCGGTCCAGCACATCTTCCGACATGTCAAAGTGCACCCGCAGCCGTTCGCGGCGCGTGGCGCTGTTACGGCGCGAGCCGATGGCGCCGACGTAAAAGGCGTCGGACTGCAGCGCGTCGATCAGTGCCAGGTCGTCGAGCTTGGGGTCGTGCGTGAGGGCGACGACGGCAGTGCACGCGTCGGGCTTCAAGCGCAGGATCAGGTCATCCGGCATCTCGTGCGTGAGGGTTACACCGGGCAGGTTCCAGCTGGCGCGGTGTTCCTCGCGCGGGTCGCAGACGAACACTTCAAAGCCCAGGCTCAGCGCCATCTGGCTCAGGAAGCGTGAGAGGTCGCCCGCACCAATGACGATGAGGCGCGCCTGCGGGCCCTGGTACGTGGTCAGTGTGTCATCGTCCAGTTGAGGCACCCCGTCGCGCCGGCCGGGGCGCAGGGTGACGTTGCCGGTCTTCAAACTCAATACGCGCTCGGTGCTCTGGCGTTGTTCGCAAGCCCGCAGCAGTTCGTCCAGGCGGCTTTGGGGGGCCACACGCTCCAACACCAGCTCCACCGTGCCGCCGCAGGGTAGGCCGAAGCGGTGGGCCTGGTCGGCCGAGATGCCATAGCGCAGCACAGTGGGCGCGGCGCCGGTGAGGGCCGCCTCCACGCCACCTTCGCGGATGCGGTGGATCAGGTCGTCCTCGATGCAGCCGCCCGAGACCGAGCCAACGGTCTCGCCGCGGCCGTTGATGGCCATGAGCGAGCCGGGTGGGCGTGGTGAGGAACCCCAGGTGCGGGCCACAGTGACGAGCACCACGGCCTGCCCCTCGGTCCACCAGCGCTGCGCGGTGCGCAGGACCAGGGTGTCGAGATCCTCCATGGGCTCAGGCCAGCTTGAAGGGCAGCTCGCGCGGCGTCTTGCCGGTCAGGCGTGCAATGGCATTGGCGAAGGCCGGGGCCAGCGGGGGCAGGCCAGGCTCACCCATGCCGGTGGGCGCATCGGCGCTGGGCACCACATGCACGGTGATCTGCGGCATGTCGGTGATGCGCGGCACGGCGTAGTCGCCGAAGTTGCTCTGCTGCACCTCGCCGTCCTTGAGCGTGATGGCCGCACCCGGCAGGCAGGTGGCCAGGCCCATGAGGGCCGCGCCCTGGATCTGTGCTTCCACCGTGCGCGGGTTCACGGCCAGATTGCAGTGCACGCCGGCCGTCACGCGGTGCAGCACGGGCTTGCCCTCCTTCACCGAGGCCTCGACCACATAGGCCACCACGGTGCTGAACGATTCATGCACGGCCACACCCCAGGCTCGGCCCTGCGGCAGCGCTTTCTTGCCGTAGCTGCTTTTCTCCACGGCGAGCTGCAGTGCGGCGCGATGGCGCGGGTGCTTGTCGCCGATGAGCTTCATGCGGTAGGCCACCGGGTCCTGCTTCGTCGCACGCGCGATCTCGTCGATCAGCGTTTCCATCACGTAGGCGGTGTGCGTGGAGCCCACGCTGCGCCACCAGAGCACAGGCACGTTCTGCTTGGGGTGGTGCACGGTGAGGCGCATCGGCAGAGGGTAGGGCTCGCGCATGCCTTCGATGGCGGTGGCGTCGATGCCGTTCTTGACCATCATGCCTTCGAAGAAAGTTCCCGAGATGATGGACTGGCCCACCAGGGTATGGTCCCAGGCCAGCACCTGGCCCTGCGCATTAAAGCCGATGCGCGCGCGGTGCAGGTGCATGGGACGGTAGTAGCCGCCCTTGATGTCGTCTTCGCGGCTCCAGAGCGTGCGCACGGGCACGTTGAAGCCAGCGGCACGAGTGGCCTTGGCAATGGTGCAGGCCTCCACCACGTAGTCACTGGTAGCGATGGCGCGGCGGCCGAAGCCGCCACCGGCGGTCTGCACATTCACCTTGATCTGCTCGGGCTTGAAGCCCAGTACACGCGCCGCAGCCATGCCGTCCAGGCCCGGCATCTGCGAACCGACCCAGAGCTCGGCGCCGTTGTCACCGATCTGCACCGTGCAGTTCAGCGGCTCCATGGGCGCGTGGGCCAGGTAGGGGAAGACGAACTCGGCTTCGAGAGTGTGCGGGGCGTTCGCCAAGGGGGCCATGTCGGCGTCGAAGTGGCGCGGGCCGGCCTGGCCTGCGAGTTCGCGGTACTGGGCGAGTTGTTTCTCGCTGTCGACCTTCTCGACGCCGCTGGTGTCCCACTGCAGCTTGAGTGCGTCGCGTCCCAGCTTGGCTTGCCAGTAACCTTCGGCAACCACGGCCACGCCCTCGGCACCGCGGTCCAGCGGCACACGCAGCACGGTCTTGACGCCGGGCACAGCACGAGCGGCGCCGTCCTCCAGCGAGGCAATCTTGGCGCCGAAGACCGGTGGGCGCGCAATCACGGCGGTGAGCTGGCCCGGCAGCTGCACGTCGATGCCGAAGTTCTGGCGGCCACTGCTCTTGGCCTTGGCGTCCAGGCGCGTGGTGGGCTTGCCGATGATGCGGAAGTCCTTGGGGTTCTTGAGGGTGACCTTCTCGGGCACGGGCTGGCTCATGGCGGCTTCGGCCAGTTCACCGTAGCTGGCTTTACGGCCGCCGGAGCCGAGCACCCAACCGGCTTGCGTGCGCAGGGTTTTGACGTCCACGTTCCAGCGTGCGGCGGCGGCGGTCAGCAGCATGGCGCGGGCGCGGGCGCCGAGTTCGCGGTACTGCGTGTAGCTGTGCTTGATGGCGGTGGAGCCGCCCGTGAGGTGCATGCCAAAGAGCGGATCGGCATACGCGGGGTTGTTGCTGCCGTGCTTGCTGCGCACCTTGGCCCAGTCGGCGTCCAGCTCTTCGGCCAGGATCATGGGCAGGGCGGTCTGCACGCCCTGGCCGAACTCCAGGCGGTTGATGGTGACGGTGACGTCACCATTGGCGGCGATCTGCACAAAGGCCGTGGGTTGTTCAAAGGGCTTGAGGCCGGCTGCAGCGGGTGCCTGAGCACTGGCCAGGCTTGGGTAGAGGCCCAGGGCCAGGCCGCCGGCACCGGCGAGCTTGAGGAAGCTGCGGCGCGGCAGGGTGGTCATGTCGGTCTGTTCTTCGCGGGCCAGCAGGTGTTGCAGGGCGCGCGGCATTTCTTGGGCGAGGGTGTTGGGCAGCATGGGGTGCTCCTTCAGGCAAGGGCTTTGGCAGCATCGGCCACGGCGGCGCGGATGCGGGCATAGGTACCACAGCGGCAAATGTTGCCGGCCATGGCGGTGTCGATTTCTGCAGCGCTGGGCTGTTTGCCGCGCGGCAGGGATTTGAGGAAGGCGGTGGCGCTCATGATCTGGCCGCTTTGGCAGTAGCCGCATTGCGCCACGTCGTGCTTGACCCAGGCGGCGTGCACGGCAGCACCCACGCGGTCCTTGCCGTCGGTGACGGCTTCGATGGTGGTGATCTTGGCGCCCTGGGCTGCCGAGATGGGCGTGACGCAGGAGCGGATGGCCTGGCCGTCCAGGTGCACGGTGCAGGCGCCGCAGAGCGCCGCGCCGCAGCCGAACTTGGTGCCCGTCATGCCCAGCGTGTCACGCAGGGTCCAGAGGATGGGGGTGGATGGGTCGAGGTTGACCGCGTGCTCGCGGCCGTTGACGTGGAGAGTGCTCATGGTGGGACGAAGCTCCTGCGGTAAAGGTCGATCAGTGCCGGAAGTGTCGGTCTTCGTCTGGCTGCTGGCTTGCCGTTTTCAATCTATTTTTTGCCTTTTCTGATCGACCATCATCCAGAACAGGCAAAGGGAAACCGGGGGAGGTACAGTCCAAGCCATGATGTTGTGCACGGGTATTTCCTCTGTGACAGAGTGACGGCCGCCTGGATCACGAGCCTTTGAAAGTTTCACCATGACCATAGACACCTTGGCGCAGGAAATCGGCCGGATTGCCCAAAACGACGGCGATTACCAGACAGCCATCCCCCAGCTGCTGATGGCCCGGCGCAGCGGCCGCACCGAGCCGCTGGCCTGCATCTATGCCCTGGGGCTGGCCGTGGTTGCGCAGGGCGGCAAGCAGGTCACGCAAGCCGACCAGGTGCTGACCTACGGGCCCGGCGAGTCACTGCTGGCGACGGTGGACCTGCCCGTGGTCTCGCAGGTGATCCAGGCCGACATGGCCCGGCCTTTCCTCGGCATGCTGCTCACGCTGGATGCGCGGGCCTTGGTGCAACTGGCTGCCGACATGGAACTGCCACCGCTGCCGCGTGAGCAGGTGGCACGCGGCATGTCACTGGGCCCGCTGGAGGAGCCGCTGCTGGATGCGGTGATCCGCCTGGTGCGGCTGCTGCAGGAGCCGCAACATATTGCGCGGCTGGCGCCGCTGATCCAGCAGGAGATCATGGTGCGTCTGCTGACGGGGCCGCATGGTCCTTATCTGCGGCAGCTGATCGCGGCGGGCACACCGAGCCACCAGGTGGCCCAGGCCATCGCCTGGCTCAAGACCCACTTCAGCCACGACGTGCTGATGGACGAGCTGGCCGAGCGCGCGCACATGAGCCCTTCAACCTTCCGGGCGCACTTCCGCCACCTCACGGGCATGAGCCCGCTGCAGTACCAGAAGCAGTTGCGCCTGCAGGAGGCGCGCCAACTCATGCTGACGCAGGCGCTGGACGCCAGCAGCACCGCCGCGCGCGTGGGTTACGAAAGCGTCTCGCAGTTCAACCGCGAGTACAGTCGCCACTTTGGCGCACCGCCGCAGCGCGATATCAAGCGCATGCGTGAACTGCCAGGGGGCGGGGTGTTGCAGGCGCTAGGTTGAGTCGCATTCAACACTGGAGCGTGCCGAGCACAAACAGCCACGTCATGGCCGCCGTGCCGGCAATGCCCATCACTTGACCGTCTGATCGGTGGCCGCGGCCGGTGGTTCGCCGGTCCATTCCAGCAGCAGACGGTAACCCACGGCCAGCAAGGTGGGCCCGAGGAAGGCGCCGATCACGCCGAAGGCCAGCACGCCACCCAGCACCCCCAGGAACACGATGGCAAAGGGCAGGCTGGCACCACGGCTGATGATGAAGGGTTTGATGACGTTGTCCACCGTGCTGACCAGGAAAAA
>NZ_BCWP01000063.1 GCF_001592265.1 Curvibacter delicatus NBRC 14919
CAGAGGTCTCTTCTAAGCCACAGACACGTGGCTGGAACAACGGTCTGGCTGTTACGGGCATCCTTTGCGGTTTGGTGGGTTTCTACGCTGTCGAAGATTGGACTAGTGGTTTCTTTTATGGGATTGGTGGGCTCTGCTTTGCTGTCGGAAGGTATCTTTCGTACATGGAGCGAGCTGGGCCAGACTAGAGGCCACGTGATCGCACGTTTCGTATTTGATTTCTATTCTTTTGAGCGAATTGTGAGGAAACACCGTGAACGCAGACCAACATAACAGGTCGGCCCACGCGGACCCACAGCAGCAGAAGGCTGCTCCGCGGCGTGTGTTGCGTGCCGCTGGCCTCGGACGTTAGACCACGATGAGTGTCCCACGAGACTTCGTTGCAGAGGCCCAGGAAAGGTACAAGAGCTGGGAGAGTTCTGCACTCAGCAGTTTCGCGGCTATCACAGCAGTTGCGTCGGTATCTGCCTATCTCTATCAACCACCTTTGATAGCCGTCGTCTGCTCTTCCCTGAGCGGTGTTGGGATGTTTCTCAGTTGGCGAGTCGCGATTTCGGGAAGAACGGGGTTGGCGGGCGTAGTAGCTGTTCCGTCCCTCGTGCTGTGGATTGCACCTCTAGTTTTCGAAGTTATCAACGTCAAGAGGCCCGTTTCGAAGCTACTGCCCCTGGCTTTGGGTCTCCCTTGGCTCGCCGCAGCGCTGTCCTTGTGCATCCTGATCGCGCGTCAATGGAAACGCAAAGAATGAACAGGTGGTCTAACAGGCAATTCGACAGGGATTTACAAGCGCGTCTGCGCCTTAGGCGCTCCTGTCTCTTGTGCCCCGGTCAACTCCAACGTCGTCAGCAATAGACTTAGCTGGCCTTCCAGGGTTTCTCGCGATACCAAGCCTGCTGCGCCAGCCGCAGCATCGGTAGATCCCCCTTGGTATCGCCATAGGCATTCAGCTCCGGCTGTGCCGTGCCGTATTCCGCTGCCAGCCAGGCCTGCAGCCGCCGTACCTTCTCTTCCCCATGGCAGTTGGCCGTGACCATACGGCCGGTGTAACGGCTGTCTACCACTTCCATCTCGGTGCACAGCACCGCATCCACACTCAGACTGGCGCCGACCAGGTGCATGTACGGGCTGGTGGAGGCGGTGACGAGCACGCAGCGGTGGCCGGCCTGCTGGTGCTGCACCAGTTGCTGCAGGCCCCAGGGGCGCCATTGTTGCGGCAGAACGTCGCGCACAAAGGCCTGGGCGCAGCGCTCCACCTCGGCCACGGTCCGGTCGGCCAGCGCAGCTTTCAGCAGCACGGCCTTGGCGCGGTGGTTGCTGATAAAGCGCAGCACGTAGCCAGCCAGCCAAGGGCTGCAGACAAACAGCACCCACAGCAGGGTGGGCGAGCCCAGCAGGCGGCGCAAAAAGGGCAGCAGGGTATCGCTGCGTGTCAGCGTGCCGTCGAAGTCGAAGGCCGCCACCACCGGCTGGGCGGGTGAGGTTACCTCGGGCATCGCACTTCGCCGCAGTAACGCACGCAGAACGGGCAGCCGGTCATGGGTAGCCATTCGGGAATGGCGTAATAACGCTGGAAGATCTCGCCCAGCACGCCCTGGCGGTAGGCCTCGTACTTAAAGTTGCGGCCCTCCACCACATGGAAGGTGACTCCGTTCTGCACAAAGCTCAGGGGCTGCACCGAGTCGAAATACGGCCGATAACCGTCCAGCGGCGGCGGCTCGCCGTCCGAGACGATGATGCGCACGGTCTTGCCGTCGTAAATGGAGTAGTCCACCAGCAGGTCGTCCTGCCGGGCGTGGAACTTGCCGGGGCCGAACACCGGCACGTACTGGCCAAGGGTGTAGCCGTAGGCGGCGGCGGGGGCGTAGGCATCGGCCATCAGCACCGAGTCGGGCGTGCGCACCTGGGCCAGCAGTTCGGCCGTCTTGAAGCTGCGCACCATGCTGTAGTAGCGCGGTTTGCCTTGCCATTGCTCCACATGGGTGAAGCCGATGGCCACCACCGCGAGCACGTGCAGGGCCGTGAACCAGGCCATGCCTTTGGCGCAGCTTTTGAGGGCCGCCTGCGGCAGCGCAAAGGCCAGCAGCACGAAGACGAAGGGGTAAAAGGCCAGCACCCAGTGCAGGCCCACGGTTTTTTTCAGCGACAGCACGGCAAAGAACAACAGCGGCACCACGATCAGCACGGCCACCAGGCGCTGCTGGCGTGCAGTGTCGCGCAGCGCCGCACGGTGCTTGAAGCCCAGCCACAGTACGGCCGGCGTGAGCAGGTAGGCCAGCATGCCCAGGTAGCTCAGCGGGTGGCTCCAGGCAAAGGAGGCGTCCTGGTTGCGGTTGATGGCGTTGAACATGATGTTGGACCAGCCGTGGCCCATGTTCCACCAAAGGTTGATCAGCGGGCCGGGCAGGGCACACAGCACGATCAGCAGCAGGCCAAGCCAGCGTTCGCGCCGGAAGGCGGCGAAATACACCAGGTAACTCAGCCCCAGCACCACCGAGAAATACTTGGACAGGAAGGCGCAGCCGATGAAAACGCCGGCGAGGGCGTACAGGCGCCAGGTGCGGCCGTCCAGCGTGTTGCGCCCTTCGGCGCGCAGCAGCGCGCCAGCCGACAGCAGTGACCAGAAGATCAGCGGCGTGTCGGTGGTGATGAGGCTGTTGAGCCAGTTGACCGGTGCCAGCCAGAACAGCAGCACCGCCCAGGCGGCACGCTCGCGGTTCAGTGGCTTGAGCGCCCACCAGAGCGTGGCGCCCACCGCCAGCGGCAACAGCACCACCGGCAGGCGGATGGCCCAACTGGCCTCGCCAAAGAGCGTGCGCATGAGCCAGATCAGCCAGCCCACCATGGGCGGGTGGTCGTAATAACCCCAGTCGGGGTAGACGCCCCACCAGTAGAAGAAGGCCTCGTCGCCGGTGATGGGCAAGGCATGGGCGATCCAGAAACGCAGGGCCAGCGAGGCAATGGCGGTGAAAAGCAGCCAGCGGGTCAGGCGGCCGGGTGCGGCGTCGGTATCAAAAGCAGGAAGCATGAGGCATGAGGGATGAGTGTTAACAGGCCCTAGCGCAGGCTGATGTCTTTACGGAACGCCGCACTATAAAGCAGGGCTAGCACACCGATGGCCACCGCCAGCCAGAGCGTGAGCAGGCGCACCAGCACGGTGATGCCCACCGCCGTGGCCAGGGGTGCGCCGTGCAGGGCCAGCAGGCCGGTCAGTAACGCCTCTGTGCCGCCCAGGCCCGCGGGCAGCATGGACAGGGCGCCGCCAACCATGGCCAGGGCGTAGAAACCGGTGGCCAGCCAGGGCTCGATCGGCCAGTCGAACAGGGCAACACAGACGAGCCAGGTGGCCAGGCCCTGGGCGGCCCAGGCCACCAGTGTCAGACCCAGCCAGCGCCAGGGGCGTGTGGCCAGGCAGTGCCAGGCGGCGTGCAGCCAAGGCAAGCGGCTGAACAGCCGGTGTCTGAGTGTGAACAACAAAGCCAGCACCAGCAATGCTGCGGCCGCGGCGGCACCACCAAGTTGCAGCTGCCAGGCCGCAAGGTCGGGCCACTGCAGCAACCACCACAGCCCCGGCAGCGTGAGCAGCAGCAGGCCCAGTAGGTCGGCCAGGCGCTCGGCCCCGAAGATGGCCAGGCTGTAGGCGGCGCCCAGCGGCTGGCGCAGCAGCAGGCCGCGCGCGGCTTCGCCCACATTGCCGGGGGTGGGTGTGAAGGTGTAGCCGGCCAGGTACAGGCGCAGCCCCTGCAGGAGGCCGAGCGGGCGGCCGTAGTGCGCCATCCACAGGCGCCAGCGCTGGCCGCGCAACAGGTAGTTCAGCACGCACAGTGCGGCGGCCAGCGCACCGGCCGGTGACCACAGCGCGGTCAGCCGGGTGGTTGAGCTTGCATTGCCGGTGAGCATCAGCACCAGGGCATAGGCGGTGGCGGCGGCACCGAGGGCCAGCAGCAGTTGCTTGAGCGGCAGCTTCAAAGCCGCGAACCCAGGAACAAGAGCAGCCAGACGGCCCCGGTCAAGAGGATCCAGGGGTCGCGCAGCAGGTCGCGTGCCACGTCTTCACCGCGGCCGCGGTGGACCTGGTAGGCGTAACGCAGCAGGCCGAAGATCACCACAGGCACGGTGTAGACCAGCCGCTCGCCGTGCTGCATCTGCGCTTCCGCGCTGGTGGCATACAGGCTGTACATCGTGATGGTGGCGGTCATGGTGACGGCCATCAGGGTGTCGAGCAGGGCTGCGGGATAGTGCTCCAGCACGGCACGCTGCTGCTCGGGGTTGTGGAAGGTCTCGGCCTTGCGTTTGGAAAAGCCCAGGAACAGGGCAATGAACAGGCCGGTCAGCAGCAGCCAGCGCGACGGCGGAATGCCAACGGCAGAGGTGCCGGCCAGCAGGCGCAGCATGAAACCGGTGGCAATGATGGACACGTCCACCACCGGCACGTGCTTGAGGCGCCAGGAGTAGGCCAGATTCAAGGCGACATACAGCACCAGCAGCAGCAACAGAATGCGGTTGTTGGCCGCCAGCGCCATGCCCGCCACACCCAGCAGGGCAGCCAGGGTGAAGGCCGCCGGCACACTGACGGCACCGCTGGCCAGCGGCCGGTGGCACTTGTCCGGGTGCAATGCATCGCTGGCGCGGTAGCGCCAGTCGTTGAGGATGTAGACCAGGCTGGACATGCAGCAGAAGGCGGCGAAGGCCAGTGCCGCGCGCAGCACCAGCGGCCCCTCATGCCAGGCGTGGGCAAACAGCAGGCCGGCGAAAACGAAGACGTTCTTCAGCCACTGGTGCGGCCGCATCAGGACGAGCAGGTGAGGCAGTTGTTGCATGGGTTCAGGCCTGGGTGGGCCGCTGCCCGTACTTGTAGAAGAAGGTCAGCACGACCCAGACGCATCCGCTGGTGGCCAGCGTGATGGGCAGGGCCCACAGCGCATCGCTGAGCCAGTGCGCGCCGACCGACATGCGTGCCACGCTGACCAGTGCGCCGAGGAGCAGGCCGGTGGCGATCCAGCGCCCGCGCCGGCGCGGGTCGAGCAGCATCAGTGACGCAAAGAAGAAACCGCAGGCCACATGGCCGCTGACAAAGGCGCAATTGTCGCTGCACTGATCGGCCTGCACCAGTGCCGGGGTGAACTGGCGCTCGCCGCCGAACTCCACCACGTCGAACGGGCGCGCCCGCAGGGTGTGTTCCTTGACCGCCCAAGTGACGAAACCGGGCCCGAGCAGCAGCGAGATGCCGACGAAGGCCAGGGCGATGCCGGCACGGCGCCAGCGGCGCAGCAGGCTGATGATGATCCAGGCCGCGATGCACAGCAGTGCCAGCGTGCGGAACAGGTCGGGCACGTATTCGTTGACGAGCTCGACCCATTTCCATTGCGCGGGGTTGATGGGCGGCGTTGGCTGCAGGAAATAGGCGGCCGCGGCGATGTCAAGCTGGGGCCACAGCACGGGCAGCATGGCCACGGCCAGTGAACTGCCGAGCAGGAGCAGAAAGACGGTGCGGGAGGAGGGCGGAGTCTTGGACATGGACCGCCCGATTGTACGGAGACCGGTCGGCGGTTTCAGCTTGCCGACAGGGCGATGCGGGCGAGCAGGTCGGTCACGCGGGCGTCTTCGCCAATGGCACCCTGCAGCTGCCAGGCCACGCCGGGGTAGCGGTGTTGCAGGTCGGCCACCAGGTGCGGCAGGTCTTCGCGTGCGTGTTTGCCGACGCCAAGGAACATCGGCACGATGGTGATGGACCGCGCACCGGCGGCCACCAGTTCGGCCGCGCAGGCTGGCAGGTCGGGTGCGGTCAGTTCCAGATAGGCGCAGCGTACCAGGGCCTGCGGGTCGAGCTGGCGTGTGCGTTCTGCCACGGCTTCCATCGGTTGTGACCACAGCGGGTCGCGCGAACCGTGGGCGAACAGGATGATGCCGCGGTGCGGAGCTGTTGAACTCATTTGCGCCTATCTCCGCAGCACCAGCCAGCCGAAGGTGCCCAGCGACAGCAGGGAATAGATCATGCCCGGCAGTGCCGCCGTCAACCAGGGCTGCCAGTGCCGCAATTCGCCCACGTAGCCGAACACGTTGTTGAGGAAGAAGAAGCTGATGCCGGCCATGACGCCGCCGAACACATAAACCGAGATGCCCTCGTTGCGGAAGTGCAGGTAGGCAAAAGGCAGGGCCAGCACCACCATCACCAGGCAGCTTAGCGGGTAGAACACCTTTTTCCAGAATTCGATCTCGTAGCGTTCGGCCGACTGGTTATTGGCGTTGAGGTGGCGGATGTACTGGAACAGGTCCAGCGTGCTCATGCGGTCGGGCCGCAGCACGGCGGCCGACACCATCTCGGAGGTGATCTGGGTCGGCCAGCGGAAGGTGGCAATCTGGGTGCGCTCGATGCGGGAGGCTTCGGTGCCGCGCGAGGTGAATTCGATGCGTTCGGCCTGTTCAAGCTGCCAGGCATCGTCGCTCTCGAACTGCGCCGTGGGCGCGCGGGTCATGGACACCAGCAGCCCCTTGTTGTCGAACTCGAAGACGCGCACGCCGCGCATGCCGCCGTCGGATGCCAGCGCGTTGACGTTGACGGCAAACTGGCCGTAGGGCTGTTTCTCGCGCAGCCAGGCACCGGTCTGGCCGACGGTGATGTTGCCCTGGTAGCGTGCCTTGAGCAGTTGGGAAGTGCGGTCGGCCCAGGGCGCGAGGAAGTCCCCGATGACAAACGTCAGCACGACGAAAATGGCGCCCACGGTCATCAGGGTCCGCAGGGCGCGCCACGGTTCCAGGCCACTGGTGCGCAGGATGGTGAATTCCGAGCTCTGCGCCATACGGGTCATGACGAAGATGGTGCCGATCAGCACCGTGATCGGCAACAGCTCGTACAGGTGATTGGGGACCTGCAGCGCCACATAACTCAGGGCCTGCGGCAGTTGGTAGCCGGCGCCGATGCCCGGGCGGCCGATTGAGGGCAGCTGATCGACAAAATCGAAGAAGGAGAACAGCGCGAGGAAGGCCAGTGTGACGAAGGTCACGGCGGTCAATACCTCGGCGTGCAGGAGGCGGCGGATGGTTTTCATGCGCTCACCCGATTCCGGCTTGCAGTGCGTGCGGCCAGCAGACGTCGCCAGCTCCAGTTGTAGTGCCGCATGGTCAGCACCAGCATGGCGGCGGCCAGCACACCGCCGTGCAGCAGGACCACGAAGGGGATGAAGCCGATTTTGCCGGTACTGATCCAGGCCTGGCCCAGGTTGAGCAGGTTGAGATAGACCTGAAACAGCAGCAAGGACACCACCAGATTGCCGGAACGACCGAGGCGGGGGTTCACGCGCGAACTGGCCACCGCCACAATCATCAGGTTCAGTGCCGCCAGGGCAAAACCCAGGCGCCAGGAAATTTCACCCAGGTGATGCGTTGTCGGCTTGCGGATCAGTTCCAGCGTGGAAACCGTGTTGAGCGGGATCTCGGCCTGGCTGCCCAGCTGGTCTTGCGTCACCTGGATGCTGTAGCGCTCGAACTCACTGAGCTTGAAGTCCGACTTGCCGATGCTGTTTTCCAGACGCTGGCCATTGCCCAAGACGAGAAACCGCTCGTCGCCGATCAGTTCAATGCGGCCGCTGCGTGCCGAGGTCACGGTCTCCTTGCCGCGTTCGGTGGTGGCGATGAACACATTGCTGGCGGAATGCTCGCTCAGCAGGCTTTTCTCCACGAAAAACACGCGGGTGCCGCCCGCCGACTCCTGGAACTGGCCGGGCTGCACCCGGTCCAGGTCGCCGCGGTTTTCATAGTGGGAGCGCATGTCCTCGACCTGCTTGTTCGACCAGGGCAGCACGAACAGCGCCAGTGTGGCGATGGCCAGCAGAATCGGCCAGGCAAAACGCAGCAGGGGCGCCAGCAGGTTCCACAGCCCGACACCGCTGGAAAACCAGATCACCATTTCGCTGTCACGGTACAGACGTGACAGGGTGCCGACCGTGGCCACGAACAGGCCCATGGTCATGATGTTGGGCAGGAAGGCCAGCACGTTGTAGCCCATCACCAGCATCACATCGGACGGATTGAAGCTGCCGCGTGAGGCCTGGCCCAGCGTGCGGATCAGCGTCATGGTCATGACCACCGTCACCAGGACGATCAGGGTGGCGCCGAAACTGCGTGCCAGCTCCTTGCGGATGGAGGAATGGAATAACATCGGTCGGAAGGAAAACCGCAATTATGAACTTTGAACTCAAGTCCCTGGATCTGGCTGCCGCCGCAGCTTTGGTGAGTGATGCGCTGGTGGTGCTGGTGCCTGCCGGCTTCAAGCCCGGCAAGGAGGCCCTGGCAGCCCTGATCGGCCAGGCGCTCAAGGCGGGTGACCTGGAAAGCAAACCCGGCAAGCTGCTGCCTTTGTACCGGCCGGCGCAAGCCAAGTCGACCCGGGTACTGCTGGTCGGCACGGGCGACGGTTCAGCCAAGCAGGTGCGCCAGGCCGTGACGGCGGCAGTCGGCGCCCTGCGCGCCGGCACGCCGGCTGTGAAAAAGCTGGCACTGTGTTTTGCCACCGCGCCCAGCAGCGGGGCGGTACGTGCCGCCGTGACGGCCACGGCCGATGCAAGCTACGTCTACACCACCACCAAGTCGAAGTCGGAGGGGCGCACCCTCGTACGCGTCACGCTGGGGGTGCCGCAGGCCTCCGCCAGCAAGGGCGAGTTCGCGCAGGCCGTCGCGGCCGTGGCCGGTATCGAGATGGCCAAGGAATGGGCCAACCGCCCGGGCAACCATGCCACCCCCACGCTGCTGGCGCAGGCCGCGCGTTCCTTGTCGCGCCTGCCCAAGATCAGCTGCCAGGTGCTGGGGCCGCGTGAAGTGGAAAAACTGGGCATGGGGTCTTTCATGGCCGTGGCCCGCGGTTCCGAGCAGCCACTGCGCTTCATCGTGCTGCAGTACAACGGCGCCGCCAAGGCGCAGGCGCCGACGGTGCTGGTGGGCAAGGGCATTTCCTTCGACAGCGGTGGCATCTCCATGAAACCGGCGGCCGAGATGGACGAGATGAAGTTCGACATGGCAGGGGCCGCCAGCGTGCTGGGCGTGTTCCGCGCCTTGGGCGAACTCCAGCCGGCCCTCAACGTGGTGGGTCTGATCCCGAGCTGCGAGAACATGCCCGACGGCCGCGCCGTCAAGCCCGGCGACGTGGTGACCAGCATGAGCGGCCAGACCATCGAGATCCTCAACACCGACGCCGAAGGGCGGCTGATCCTGTGCGATGCGCTGACCTATGCCGAGCGCTTCAAGCCGCGTGCCGTGGTGGACGTCGCGACCCTGACCGGCGCCTGCATGATTGCCCTGGGCAGCGTGCGCAGCGGCCTGTTTGCCACCACCGATGAGCTGGCCAACCAGCTGATGGCCGCCGGCGAGGCAGCCCAGGACCTGTGCTGGCGCCTGCCGCTTGATGATGACTATGCCGATGGCCTGAAGACCAACTTTGCCGATGTGGCCAATGTGGCGGGACGCGCGGGCGGTGCCATCACGGCCGCCAAGTTCCTGCAGCGCTTTGCCGCCAAGTACCCCTGGGCGCACCTCGACATTGCCGGCTCGGCGTGGAAGAGCGGGGCAGCCAAGGGCGCAACCGGGCGACCGGTGGGCCTGCTGCTGGACTTCCTGCTGGCCAGCCAGGCCAGCAAGCCCGCGGCAACCAAGACCCGTCAGCGCAGCCGAAGCGCCTGAGGGTGTGGATGACATGACCGAGGTAGCCTTCCATTTCAATGCGCCCGACAAGCTGGCCTATGCCTGCCGGCTGCTGCGCAAGGCCGTGGGCAGCGGTGCGCGTGTGGTGGTGACGGCGCCGGCCGATGTGCTGGCGCGCCTCAACAGCCTGCTGTGGACCTTTTCCCAGCTCGACTTCATTCCGCACGCGACCCAGAGCGACCCGGCCCATGTGCTGGCGGTTTCGCCGGTGGTGTTGGCCGAGTCGCTGACCGGGCTGCCGCACCAGCAGGTGCTGCTCAATCTCGGCGTGCAGGTGCCGGCCGGGTTTGATCAATTTGAGCGCCTGATCGAGGTGGTGAGCCTGGACGATGACGACCGCCAACTGGCGCGTGGCCGCTGGAAACACTACACCGAGGGCGGTCACACCATCATCCGCCACGACCTGGCCTTGAAAGGTGCGAACGGATGAACACGCCGCCCAAGAACCTGCCTCGCTTTCTGCCGACCCTGACCGAAGTGGTGCGGCCGGGGGAGGCTGTGGCCAGCGAAGAAGGCACGGTGCCGCCGCAGCAGACGGCCGCCAGCCGCATGCCGGCGGCGGAAGAACTCGTCGAACGGGTCATGCAACGGCTGGCGCCGACGCTGGAAACCAAGCTGCGTGCCGTCGTCACCTCTTTGGTGCAGGAGCAGATCAGTGCGCTGGAGCCCTATCTGTGGCAGGAGGTTGACCAAGCCTTGCGCCAGACTGTCGCGACTGCTGTGGCGCAGGAACTTGACGCGTTGGCGCGACGCTGAACACCCTGAAATACCCACAGACCGAAGGTTTGCTGGCCTTGCGCAGGACGAATGCG
>NZ_BCWP01000064.1 GCF_001592265.1 Curvibacter delicatus NBRC 14919
GCCTTGCTGGATCAGTTCTTTGACTTACTCACTTGATACGCAAGATGGTCTCGAGTCGGTCTCGATCCACTTGGCTTTGCGGCAGCGGTGTCATATTCGGTGCGCGCTGTATCAGCAACTCCAAACTACCTCGGTTTGGCGTAATCGGACCGAAGAAAACCGGTTCTCCTTGAACCCCGATCAAAATGCATGGGAAACTTTCGACGTCGACATCACCAAGCCGCTCAACGTCGTCTTCAATGTCGTACCAGTCAAAAACAACACTTGGTGTGGCCCGCATCGTTTCCTGGTACTGAGACACGAAATCCCGACAGACACCACACCACGACGCGCATAGGCAGACAACCCTGACGGTAGGTTCGATAGCGCTCGCATTTGCCAGGCGGAGCGCGGCATTTAATTGATCAACGACTTCCGCCCAGTCCGCGTCCTCCATCAATTTCTCGCGGAGAAGAGCCGCTTGGGCGGCGCTCCAGAACGCTGCATCCTCCAACCGCCTCTCTGCAGGCAATGGCGAATGCCGTTTGATGAAATCACGTATATCGGCTGGCTCACGCGAGAGGCCAAGCTGAGCGAATAACTCAGAAAATCGATGATAGAAGGCATCCATCTCAAAAACCTCGTCTTGCGTCTTCAACCATTTTTCGCACGCACCACCCTGCGTAGGCGGGACCCAGAAGCCATCCCAGCCATCTCAGGGCCGCCCGGCTGGGCAGTTGGTAGTCAATCCAGACTTGCAAGCGCGCGCCCGTACCTTCTGCTGCCAGGTTAAAGCCCATGCGATAGGCTCCAATGACAAGCAGGCGCGGCTCGCCGAGCGTAGCCCACGCCTTGCGCAAGGGCGGCTCATATTCATTCACGATCTCGTCCAGTCCGAGTTCAATGCCCGCGATACGTCCGTTCATTCGGATGATCGAGCCGATACGACGCCCCTGAAACTCATCCAGCTCGAAATTGAATTTCGAGCCCAAGGTCATCCACGACGCTTTGGTCATGTGTGCCGCGAGTTGCCGTTGGTCGTCCAGCCTGGCAAAAACCTGCTCCGGCGCTACATGGATCAGCGCCACAGCCTCGGCATGTCTCTCTCCCTGCTGTCTCATCGCCGAAGGCGCAAGGCATTGCCGATCACGGACGCCGAGCTGAAGCTCATGGCCAGCGCGGCAATCAAGGGCGAGAGCAACCATCCGGTTACCGGATACAGGACGCCGGCGGCCACCGGAATGCCCAGCGCGTTGTATAGAAAGGCAAACATGAGGTTCTGCTTCATGTTGCGCACGGTGTCTTCCGACAGGGTTCGTGCCACCGCAATTCCGCGCAGATCGCCTTTGACCAGCGTGATCTGCGCGCTATTCATCGCCACGTCGGTACCAGTGCCCATGGCAACACCAACATCCGCCTTTGCCAGCGCCGGCGCGTCGTTGATGCCATCGCCCGCCATGGCAACGACTCGGCCTTCACGTTGAAGCTTCTCCACGAGAATGAGCTTGTCAGCTGGCTTGACTTCACCATGCACCTCGTCTATCCCCAGGCGGGCGCCGACCGCCTTAGCCGTCGTCAGGCCATCGCCGGTGGCCATCACGATGCGCATACCGGCTGCCTTCAGGGTCGCCAGTGCCTCTGGCGTGCTGGCCTTGATGGGATCGGAGACAGCCAGCAGACCGGCCAGGCGGCCGTCAACCGCCAGATGCATAACGCTTGCGCCCTCTACCCGAAGCGCTTCAGCTTGGGAAACCAGGGACTCGACCGAGACGCCCACTTGCTGCATCAGGGTTGTATTCCCAAGCGCCAGCTGCCGTCCACCAACGAGTCCGCGTACGCCAATGCCGGATCCGGATTCGAACTGCTCCGGCTTGTCCAGAGAAAGACCCCGCTCGCGGGCGGCGCGCACGATGGCGTCGGCCAAGGGGTGCTCGCTGCCCTGATCCAGGCTGGCCGCCAGCCGCAACACTTCGTCCGACTCGAAACCGGGCGCTGCAACCGCACGGTCGAAGGCTGGCCGGCCTTCCGTCAAAGTGCCGGTCTTGTCGATGATCAGCGTGTCGATCCGGCGCATGTGCTCGATGGCTGCTGCGTCGCGGAACAGCACACCGCGAGTGGCGCCCTTGCCGGTCGCCACCATGATGGACATGGGCGTCGCCAGTCCGAGCGCACAGGGACAGGCAATGATCAAGACGGCAACCGAATTGATCAGCGCATAGACCCAACTGGGCTGAGGCCCGAAGAACCCCCAGACAAAGAAGGTCAGCAGCGCAATGGCAACGACCATGAGTACAAAATACCCGGCCACGATGTCCGCCATGCGCTGCATCGGTGCCTTGGAACGCTGGGCCTGCGCCACCATCTGAACAATCTGCGCCAACATAGTCGAAGAACCGACTTTTTCAGAACGCATGACCAGGGCGCCGTTGGTATTCATGGTGGCCCCGATCACCTTGTCGCCGACCCGCTTTGTCACGGGCACCGGTTCCCCGGTAAGCATCGATTCGTCAACCGCACTGCTCCCTTCCTCCACCACGCCGTCCACCGGCACCTTTTCTCCGGGCCGGATGCGCAACCGGTCGCCCACATGCACGTGGGTCAAAGGCACGTCCTCGTCCGAACCATCGGCACGGATACGCCGCGCAGTCTTGGGCGCCAAACCCAACAGCGACTTGATAGCAGCCGAGGTCTGGGACCGGGCCTTCAATTCGAGCACCTGTCCTAGCAGCGTGAGCGAGATGATGACCGCGGTGGCCTCGTAATAAACGGCCACACGGCCCATGGCGACGAAGGAAGCCGGGAACACCTCTGGCGCGATGGTGGCTACCAAGCTGTAAAGGAAGGCTGCACCGGTGCCCAGACCGATCAAAGTCCACATGTTCGGGCTACGGTTGAGCACCGACTGCCAGCCGCGCTCAAAAAATGGCCAGCCAGCCCACAACACGATCGGCAGGGACAGGACCAGTTCGATCCAACTCTGTCGTGCCATGTCGAACCAGTTGAGCTGGTGGCCGAACATGGCCAACACCGTTACGACCACCGTCAGTGGGAGCGTCCACCAGAAGCGCCGCTGGAAATCTTTCAGCTCCGGGTTGTCCTCCTCTTCCAGCTCGGGCAGCAAAGGCTCGAGGGTCATGCCGCACTTGGGGCATGAGCCCGGATGGTCCTGCCGGATCTCCGGATGCATGGGACAGGTGTAAATCGTCCCAATCGACGCCGGCGCTGACACCGGGGCGGCGGCTACCGGACTTGCGTAGCGCTCTGGATCAGCGGCGAACTTGCCCTGGCACTTCGCACTGCAGAAATAGTAGTTCTGCCCCTGGTGGCTGAGATGGTGTTCCGACTGCGCGGTGACGGCCATGCCGCAGACCGGATCCTTCAAACCTTCTGTCTGCGTCGAGGAAGGCTGCTCCCTCTCACCATGATGATGGTGTTCGTGATGAGCGTGTTCGTCCATGGCTTCAACTTCCTTTCAGTCATAAAACAATCTCGCCGCCGCGACAGTTCACTCAATGGCCGCAGCAGCAGCCACCTTGGCGTTGCGTGGCTTTGGTGCTGGCGCAATGCGCCGTGCTGGGCCCCGATGATTCTTCGCTTATAGATACCGACGAGCCTGAAGCCAACTTTCCCTCGTAGCCAGCTTCAGTCAAAGCATCCAGCATATCCTGCAGATGGTTTCCTGCATCGAGAGACGTGACTGTCGCCCGCCCTTGCGCGAGATCCACATCGACATGGCCGACACCAGGAACACGGGACAAGGCCTTGCGCACCGCGTTGGTGCAAGAGCCACAGGTCATTCCTTTTACTGCCAGTTCAATCGAGCTCATAAGTTTCTCCAGTTAAGCGCCACTATCGACGCAAGCACTAAGGTAAACCTTCCCATCATGTCAATGTCAAGCGCTATCGTGGGTGATTGGTCATCCACCCATCGACTCAGGTCGAATTTGCCCCGACGGTAATACAGCATTTCCTTCGCGGCGCAGTTGCCACTGCTTTACCAGGGCATAGATGGCTGGGATGACGACCAGCGTGAGGATGGTCGAGGAAATCATGCCCCCCACCATGGGGGCGGCGATGCGGCTCATGACTTCGGACCCGGTGCCGCTGCCCCACATGATGGGCAAGAGACCCGCCATGATGGCCACCACGGTCATCATCTTGGGCCGCACCCGCTCAACGGCGCCATCCATCACCGCCGCGTAGAGGTCTTCTGCCCTTGGGATCATCCCCGTCGCCAGGCGCCGAGCCTTCACCTCTTCCCAGGCGTGATCCAGGTAGATCAGCATGATCACTCCGGTCTCCGCGGCTACCCCGGCCAGAGCGATGAAGCCCACGGCCACGGCAACCGACAGGTTGTAGCCCAGCAGCCACATCAGCCAAATCCCGCCGACCAGGGCAAACGGAACGGAGAGCATCACGATCAGGGTTTCGGTGAGACGCCTGAAGTTCAGGTACAGCAACAGGAAGATCAGCGCCAGCGTCACAGGGATGACCACCTTCATTTTCTGGATGGCCCGCTCCATGGACTCAAACTGGCCGCTCCAGGTTGCGTAATATCCTGGTGGGAATTTGACCCGCTCAGCCACGGCCTTCTTGGCATCGGCCACATAGCCACCGATGTCCCGATCCCGGATGTCCACGTAGATGTAGGCGGACAGCAAGGCATTTTCGGTGCGAATGCCGGGCGCACCCTTGGCTATTGAAAGAGTCGCCACCTGCCCCAGCGGCACCATGGCGCCGCCTGGTGTCGGCACCAGCACCTGTGTCGCGATCTGCTGCGGATCGTTGCGCAGCTCACGCGGGTAGCGCACGGTGACGCCAAAGCGCTCGCGCCCTTCGACCGTGGTGGTCACCATTTCGCCACCCAGCGCTGTTCCGATGACTTCCTGCAACTCGCCCACATTGAGGCCGTACCGCGCCAGCTGCGGGCGATCGGGCTCGATGTTCAGGTAGTAACCCCCAGTGATGCGCTCGGCGAATGCCGAACTGGTGCCGGGTACCGTCTTGACGACCGCTTCAATCTCCTTGGCCAGACGCTCCATCTCGGCAAGGTCCTTGCCGAACACCTTGATGCCGATCGGCGTGCGTATGCCGGTCGAGAGCATGTCGATACGCGCCTTGATCGGCATGGTCCAGGCATTGGAAACACCAGGGAACTGAAGTGCCTTATCCATCTCTGTGACCAGCTTGTCCGTCGTCATGCCGTCCCGCCACTCTGAGGTCGGCTTGAGATTGATGATCGTCTCGAACATCTCGGTTGGGGCCGGATCGGTCGCCGTGTTGGCGCGGCCAGCCTTGCCGTACACAGAGGCCACCTCCGGGAAGCTCTTGATGATCTTGTTCTGAGTCTGCAGCAGCTCGGCAGCCTTGGTGATTGACATGCCAGGCAGCGAGGAAGGCATGTACAAGAGAGTGCCTTCGTTGAGCGTTGGCATGAATTCGGAACCCAACTGGGAGGCCGGGTAGAGGGTGATGCCCAGTGCCAGCAGGGCAAGCCCGATAGTCGTCTTTTTCCAGACCATCACCCAGGCAATGATGGGGCGGTACAGCCAGATCAGGACCCGATTCACCGGGTTTTTGGCCTCCGGCATGATCTTGCCGCGGATGAAGAACATCATCAGGACCGGAACCAGCGTCACGGACAGCAGTGCGGCCCCGGCCATGGAAAACGTCTTGGTGTAAGCCAAGGGAGAGAACAGCCGTCCTTCCTGCGATTCCAGGGTGAATACCGGCAGGAACGAGACGGTGATGATGAGTAACGAGAAGAACAAGGCCGGCCCAACCTCCTTGCAAGCGAGCAGCATGGCTTCCCCGCGCTGACTGGTGGTATGGTCCGGCGGCAGCCGTTCCAGATGCTTGTGCGCGTTCTCGATCATCACGATGGCGGCATCGACCATGGCACCGATGGCAATCGCAATCCCGCCCAGACTCATCAAGTTCGAATTCATGCCCAGCAGGCGCATGGCGATGAAGGCGATCAGCACGCCCACCGGCAGCATCAGGATGGCCACCAGCGCCGAGCGCACATGCAACAGGAACACCACGCACACCAAGGCAACGATGAGCGATTCCTCCAGTAGGGTCCGCTTTAGGGTGTCGATGGCCCGGTGGATCAGGTCGGAGCGGTCGTAGACCGCTTCGATCGTCACCCCCGAGGGCAGGCCGGAGGAGACCTCTGCGACCTTTTCCTTCAGGTTGTGGATGACCTCCAGGGCGTTCTGGCCGTAGCGCGCCATGGCGATGCCGGAAACCACTTCGCCTTCGCCGTTGAGTTCGGTCAGGCCGCGTCGCTCGTCGGGTACGAGTTCCACCCGTGCGACGTCGCGCACCAGCACCGGTGTCCCCTTCTCGCTGCGTAGCGCCAGGTTTTCGATATCAGACACGCCGCGCAGATAGCCCTTACCGCGCACCATGTACTCTGTCTCGGCCATTTCAATGACCCGTCCGCCCACGTCCCGATTGGAATCGCGGATCACCTGGGAAATCCGGCTCAGGGGTATGCCATAGGCGCGCAGCTTTACCGGGTCGACCGTGACCTGGTAGGTCTGGACAAAACCTCCGATGGAGGCGACTTCAGAGACACCGTGAGCCTTGGTCAGCTGATAACGCAAGTACCAATCCTGCAGGCTGCGCAACTCGGCCAAGCTACGGTCTTTCGCCAGCAAAGCGTATTGATATACCCAACCCACGCCGGTCGCATCGGGGCCGATCTGCGGGGTCACACCCTTTGGCATGCGTCCGGCGGCGAAATTGAGGTACTCCAGCACGCGCGAACGTGCCCAGTAGATATCGGTGCCATCCTCAAAGATGATGTAAACGAAAGAAGCACCGAAGAATGAGAATCCCCGCACCACCTTGGATCGGGGCACCGACAACATGGCTGTTGTCAAAGGGTAGGTAACCTGATCCTCGACCACCTGCGGTGCCTGTCCTGGATACTCTGTATAGACGATGACCTGCACGTCGGACAAGTCAGGTAGGGCATCCAACGGTGTGCGGATCACCGCATAGATGCCGGCCGCGACAACGAACAGGGTTGCAAGAAGGATCAGGAAGCGGTTGCGCCCCGACCAATCAATGATTCTGGCGAGCATTTTTCTTCCCGTTAGCGACTCTTGTGTGCGGCTGCATCATGCGCTGGTGCGGCACGGCGCAATGCCGTCACCACCCACTCACCGGGCTTACGCTCGACAAACTCGAATGCCACCATGTCGCCAGGTTTGTAACCCTGTAGCAGGCCACTATTGGCGACCGCGAACTCCATCGACATGGCCGGCCATTTGAGACTTTGTACGGGGCCGTGGCTGATTTCGACTGTGCCGCTCTTCAGATCGATGGACTCGATCGCGCCTTCCGCCCGATGACCTATTGCTGCCGCTTTCGGCATCTCGCTTGACGGCTTCTGCCCGGCATCTGCACTGGAACCATGACCCGTGTGGCCAAAGCCGCTGACGGCGGCCTTGAGATTGCTCTCGGCATCAATCAGGAAATTGGCAGTTACGACGACCAACTCGCCGTCGCGTACGCCTTCCAGGACTTCCACCTCATTGCTGGCGCGCCGGCCTAGGCGGACCTCCCTCGGCTCGAAGCGCCCCTCCCCGACCTGGACGAGCACGAGCGTCCGCGTTCCGCTGTCGATGACCGCCGAATTGGGCACCGTCACCGTCTGTGTGCGTGTTCCGACCGATAGTTCGATTTGCGCAAACATGGCTGGCTTAAGCAGCATGCCGGGGTTGGACAGCTCAATGCGCACAGGGATCGTGCGCGTCTCAGGATTGAGCGTGGGGTAGACATAGGTGACGGTCCCCGAAAACGCCTTGTCAGGATAGGCATTAATCGTCGCCTTGACCTTGGCACCAGTCTTCACGAGACCGATGTCCTGTTCGAACACATCGGCCACGACCCAGACAGCGCCGAGGTCGGTGACTTGGTACAGCGCTTCGCCCGGCATGAAACGCATGCCCTGCACGGCCTTTTTCTCCGTCACCAGTCCCTGGACCGGGGAGCGAAATGCCAGCGTGCGGCGAACTTCTCCTGATTGCGTCAGGCGGGATATCTGCTCCTCCGAGATATCCCAGTTGCGCAGGCGCTGTAGGCTGGAGTCGGCTAGGCGACGCATGCCCGACTGGACCGAATCCGCAGATCCTTGTGACGACTGCAGGCCCTGCAAAGCAATCAGGTACTCGCGCTGCGCGGAGATCAGTTCCGGGCTGTAGACCTCAAAGAGTACCTGACCCTTGGCCACTGTCTGGCCAGTAACGTTCACGTGCAGGCGCTCCACATAACCCTCGAATTTGGGCGAGATGGTGTAGATCCGGCGCTCGTCGGGCTCGACCCGTCCCACCGCACGAACCGTGCGTTCCAACCTTTGGACACGAGCTACCTCTGTCCGCACGCCTAACTTCTGGATTTTTTCCGTGCTGATCCTGATCAAGCCCGCCTGAGCCGAACTGTCTTCCTGATCCTCCCCCTCATAGACTGGGATGTAGTCCATGCCCATGGGATCCTTCTTCGGCACGGGAGAAGTATCGGGCAAGCCCATCGGGTTTCGGTAAAAGAGGAGTTTGCGTGCAGGCTTGGACGTTGCGGTATTCGGCGTTTCCGCCCCGCTCGCCGCCGCCGGTTGCTGCTCGTGGCCTCGGTACAAGAAGCCATACTGGACTTCGAGCGCAATGAGGACCACAAAACTGACGCCCAGCGCGGCGATCAGCCATTTGGACCTGACACTCATATATCTTCTCCAATGATTCGTTCGATTTCAGCCAGCCGGAACTGCGCTTCCACCTGGGACTCCAGCTGACTCTGTCTGGCCTTGCGGATCTGCCGCTGGGCATCCAGCAGCGTCGCAAAGTCCACCTTGCCGTTCTCATACCCCACCAAAGCCGCCTGATAAGTAAATTCCGACTGGGGTAGTAATTGGGTCACCACGAGGTTCTCCGTACGACGGGCGGCATCGATCGCATCCACTTTCTCCGAAAGATCAGACAGCAGTTGCCAGGTGGCAGACTCCTTACGCGCTTGGGCTGCCTGCAGCATGGCTTCAGACTCCCTCTCCTGAGCTCGACGGGATGACTGCTGCAGCGGTATATTCATTTCAATCATCAGCTCCCATTCCTTCACAGTCCCTTGGTACTGGATGGGAGAAACACCCAACGTGATGTCGGGGTAACGATTCTTCAGAACAAGGTCCCTGCTCAGTTGGGCAGCACGGATGCGGGACTCCTCGGTACTGAGTTGCGGATTGCGGGCCAGGGCACGCTCCTCCAGCCCGGAGAGGTTCAATTGCGCTGGCGATGGCATCGGCCGCAGTGCCACTGGCATTGCCAGGGGAGCTCCGGCGGGCCTGGCCAGCAAGCCATTCAGACGTGCCTTTAGCTGACGCCGCTCCACCTCTACCGCGATCAGTTCATTGTGCAAGGCAGACTGCTCGAGCTGGGCCCGAATCACGTCCTGCTGGGCCGCCAGGCCACCGGCGTAACGGGCCTGTGCCACGCCCTCCAGACGTGCCATCAAATCAATGATTTCGCGTGTGATTTTTTCACTGCGATACAGGAGATAGAGTCGCGCATAGGTAGCCTTGATGCGGCTTGAAATCTCGATCCAGGTCCCTTGGCTGCGCCCCCGGGCTGCTTCGACATCCTGCTCGGCAATGTTTCGCTTCAGATCCCTTTTGCCGGACCATGGAAACTCCTGCATCAGGAGATATCGGGTGCTGCCCACCTGGCCAGGGAGCAGCATGAGGGATTGCTCCCCTTGGCGGGTCACGTCCCGAAGTTCGGCACGGAAACGCGGGTCTGGCAAGGCCCCCGCCGACTCGATTCGCTGGGTCGTCGCGTCCACCTCGGCCCGCATCGCGGCGTACTCGGGATTGCCTTTGTGGGCATAGTCCAGCAAGCCGTTGAGCGTCGCGCCAAGGTTGGTTTCCTGGGCGGCAGCCGGGGAACCCAGTAACGGCAACGAGGCAATTACACAAAGGAAAAACCGGAGGCTAGTCTTCATATACCCATCATGGTCCCGAGAGTCGATTTGCGCGGTCAGCCTGGGGTTAACCGGGCGCTAAATGTCAGTATCAGTGCTGCAAGCCAACAGACACCTGACAGATGCATTACATTTTTGTAATCTAAATA
>NZ_BCWP01000065.1 GCF_001592265.1 Curvibacter delicatus NBRC 14919
GCGGCCAAAGCGCACGCTGTAGTCATCCCAGGTCAGATCACCCGTTACACCGAAGGTGTAGCCGCGGGCGTCGGCAGCAAAGTCGAACGCACTGCTGGTCATCAGAGCCCAATTGAGAAAGCCGTTCGGCCCCTTGTGGGCGTAGCTGTTGTAGTCGTAGATACCCAGCAGGTCCTGCTTGCCCACGGTCAGCGTAAAGCGTCGGCCACGGGCTGCCTGGGCGAACTGCATGCCACCCTCATCGAGGTTCGTAGACTCACCACCCAGGTCAATGCGATGACGCACGTAAGCCTGAGCTGTGTAGTACATGAAATCTTTCTGGATGACACGCTGCAAATCGCTATTGGTCAAACCAGCCAAGCCACCAGCACTGCTCAATGCAACGCCGCGGATGGCCTCGGCCCGGTACCAGAACTCGGTGGCAGGAGAAACCCGATAGCCAATGTTCAAACCCAGCATCGTCGTCTGTGAACGCTCCAGCCCTGACTGAAAGCTGTTGCCGCCCTGGTCCGGGGTGTTCTCGTACCGGCTCGGAAAGCTGTCGTGGAACTGGCTGATCAGGTTGGCATCTCCATGGATGCGCCAAGGTGAGTCACCCTCAGGCAGACGCAGAAACGAGTCAGTGGTGCTATCAGCCGCCCAAGCGCAGAAGGGCACAAGCGCCGACAGCAATACAAACTTTTTGAAAAACCGCATGTTCATTCTTCCTGTTGTGAGTAGGGAGAGACTGCGAGTTCGTGATTCACCCAGGCAACAGCCAGGCCGGCCAACGGCTTGGCTGCATGCAGAGGAACAGATACTGTCGAGGAATTTCCGGAGAAAGTCCGGATTTAGAAGCGAGCGGCCGGCATGGCCGCTGCGGAATAGATGTCCGTGGGGCCTGTCAGGCAGCTGAGCCGATACTCAACCAACAACTGTCACTGGAACCATTACCCACAAGAAACCCCAAAAGTTGAAAACACGCGATTCTAATTTGTGCGCCGCAACATCGTCAAGCAAATTCATCGCAGAGGGCACTATGGTTGATAGACCGATGGGTTGGCGAAGAAGCCAGACAGTCGACTAAGAGGTAAGGTTGTCCGTAAATCGACCGTTTCCCGCCTCATCGGCTACCGCAAATTGGCGACGATGAAATACATTCTATGCATGTCGTCTATAGCAACATACGACGCGAGCTCCTGGGTTTCCATGATTTTGGGTCACCAGGATTCCCGTTGATCCTGCTTGCGAGGTCGTTGCATGGCTAAAGTCTCGACCGCCATCTTGCCCAAAAGCTGGCATGCGGCCAGTCGCGCCAAACGGCTAGCGATTCATGCGTCACCCATCTTGGTGGAGACGGCGGTGATGGACGCGTCGTCCGTCTATACGCATCTGGAGACGCGTCCAGAGGGGCTGACAACTCACGAGGTCAAATCACGAATGGCCCGGTACGGTCCGAACGTGCTCACGAAGGACCAGCGGCCCAAGTTTGTGCGACTACTCGGGCACGCGTTAAGTAATCCCCTCGTGATCCTGTTGGCCGTGCTCGCAACCATTTCGGGTGTGACCGGTGATTTCAGAGCTGCCTTTCTGATGCTCTTCATGATTGCTCTGAGCGTCGGACTGAGGCTGTTCCAGGAAGTTAAGGCCAACGACGCCGCCGCCAAACTCCGGGCCATGATTTCCGTGACGGCCACGGTGGTTCGCAACGGCGTGTCGCAGGAGATTGCCATTGCACATCTCGTTCCAGGCGATGTCGTCCGGCTGGCCGCAGGTGACATGATCCCCGCTGATGTGCGCATCGTACAGGCCAAGGATCTGTTTGTCATCCAGGGAGCCCTTACTGGCGAGAGCTTCCCGGTCGAGAAACATGAAGTTGAAAAGAACACCACGGTTGCTGCAACCACGCCGGTCGAACTGACGAGCATTGCCTTCCTGGGCACCAGCGTCGAGAGTGGCTCGGCCTGCGCTGTCGTCGTTGCGACGGGCAAGGACACCTACCTGGGCAGCATGGCCGAATCCATTCAGGAGCCGCACCCGGAAACCGCCTTTGACAAGGGCATTGCCCGTTTCACTTGGCTGATGCTGCGCTTTATATTGGTCATGGTGCCGCTCGTGTTTGCCATTAATGGCCTGACTAAGGGCAATTGGGGCCAGGCCTTCTTCTTTGCCCTTGCCGTCGCGGTCGGTTTGACCCCGGAGATGTTGCCGATGATCGTCACGGTCTGCCTGTCCAAGGGCGCCGTCGCCATGGGGCGCAAGAAAGTGATCGTCAAGCGGATTGAGGCGATCCAGAATCTGGGGGCAATGGATGTGCTTTGCACCGACAAGACCGGAACGCTGACGATGGATCACGTCATCCTGGAACGCCACTGCAATGTGACTCTGCGTGAGGATGAGGATGTCCTGGCGCTCGCGTACCTTAACAGCCACTTCCAGACGGGTCTAAAGAGTGTTCTAGATCGGGCTGTGCTCGCCCACGCCGAGACCCATGCGCAGGCCAACATTCCCGAACACGCCAAGGTCGACGAGATCCCCTTCGATTTCCAGCGTCGCATCATGTCGGTGGTGGTGCGTACGCCCGAAGGCCGGGACTGCATCATTTCCAAAGGTGCTCCGGAGGCGATTTTCCCGAGGTGTGTGAGCTTTGACCTTGATGGCACGCTTCTTCCGATGGATCACCAACACGTCGAGGACCTGAAGAAAGAGTATGAACGGCTGAGCGCAGATGGCTTCCGCGTGCTGGCCATCGCCACCAAAGACGTTGATCCACGCCGGGTTGTTCCGGGCGACGCAACTCCCTACAGCAAGGCCGATGAGTGCGAGTTGATCTTGCGCGGCTACGTAGCCTTTCTTGACCCGCCCAAAGACTCCGCCCGCGCCGCGATCAAGGCGCTGGAAGAACATGGCTTGGCGGTCAAGGTCATAACGGGTGATAACGACTTGGTGGCCCGCAAGATCTGCACCGAAGTTGGACTATCAACCGAGTTCGTTCTCCTGGGAGACGAGGTCGAGAAGATGAGCGACGCGGAACTCGCGGATGCCGCCTGGAGAACCACGCTGTTTGCGCGTGTCTCACCGGCGCATAAGCAAAGGATCATAAAGGCGCTGCAATCCAAAGGACATACTGTCGGGTTCCTGGGCGACGGCATCAATGATGCACCCGCGCTACATAGCGCCGATGTTGGCATCAGTGTGGACTGCGCAGTGGACATTGCCAAGGAATCTGCTGACATCATTCTCTTGCAAAAATCATTGCTCGTACTCGACGAAGGTGTGATGGAAGGCCGCAAAGTTTTTGCGAACATCGTGAAATACGTTCGCATGGGCGGGTCGAGCAACTTCGGTAATATGTTTAGCGTGCTGGGGGCCAGCGTCTTTGTGCCATTTCTGCCGATACTGCCGCTGCAGATCCTGGTCAACAACCTGCTCTACGACATCAGCCAGACTGCCATCCCAACGGATGAGGTAGACGTCGAGTCAATTGCACTGCCACGCCCGTGGGATCTCGGGTTACTCACCCGGTTCGTTGTTTTTATCGGACCCTGCTCCTCAATCTTTGACTACACGACCTATCTCGTGATGCTGTACGTGTTCAACTGCTGGGACACATCGACGCCGCAAGCTGCAGCTCTCAGTGCCAGTCTGTTCCAGACTGGCTGGTTTGTCGAAAGCCTTCTGACCCAGACGCTCATCATTCACGTCATCCGGACAAACAAGATCCCGTTTCTCCAGAGCCGGGCATCCTGGCCTGTGACGCTGATAACTCTGTCTATCGTGTTCATCGGGATCGCGTTGCCACTGTCACCACTGGGGCACTATTTCGGTTTTTCTACCTTGCCGCTGATGTACTGGCCGATTCTTGCGCTGACGCTCTTCTGCTACGTGCTACTGACGCAAGGCGTGAAAATGTGGCTGCTGCATCACAAGTGGATCTAAGCGCTGGCAACTCACGCTGCAGCGGGGGTTTTGAAGACCTTCCCTAGCCGCGTTTCATCGGCTTTGATGAACCGCATGCCTATGGTCGGTCTAGCTCAGCGTAGGCATTCGAGCTATCCCCCAATTAAGGGATCAAACGTCCGCTTACGGGAAAACTCTTGAACGGCCGGTTGTGGCCGAGTGTTGCCTGTTCTCGTTACGTTTCAATTGTCCAAAGCCCCAATGCCCGCTTCCCATTGACTAGCCTGCGGAACGCGACCCTAATCGGACGTACGGGTGGTGCGAAAGCGGCCGTTCAACATTTGAATTCACCGGACCCGCGCAGCTTTTCGCGAAAGGTCCGTGTTGACCGCAGGGTTAGGCATCACCGCTTCATTCCTTCGTAGTTCAGTAGCATGAAAGGCATGCCTCCATTGCACTCAGCGTCGCACCAAAGCGACCAGAAACTCTTTCCGTCTTTGACTTCGCCAACGGTCTGGACAAAGAGGACGACGTGCTTTTGCTCAGCTTGGTTGGTAAGCGTAAGGCGGTATGCATTCGCAATCGCACTGTCAGGCTTTGCACCCAGCGCTTTCGTTAGCTTTGCGGCTGCATCATCTGCGTCGGACCCGGAAAGCGGGACGAGTTCAACGGCTTTGAAATATGCGGCGTGCCCAACCTCCTTGGGCTGGCTTCGCACCATCTGCGCGGGCAAATGAACTGGCGCAAACGCACCTGGAAACGACCAGACCCAATGCTCCTTCGCCGCAAGCGAGTGGCCGAACTTAGTGCAGTAAATTTGGCCCCAGCGATCAAGAGGCGCGGGCAGTTTCAAGACTGCATCTGGAGGAGCGCCGTCGCAGGGGATGAGAACGCTCTCCTGCGCGAAACAGAGGCTCGATGAAAGCGCGGCGAAGAACAAGAAGGCGAGATTGCGGAGTATGTGCATGGTGATGCCTAACGAGGCTGTAGAAAAATTGCATTCATCGCCGCATTCTGCGGAGAGTACAACCGAATAACAAGGCAGCCGGTGTCGGCTATGCAGCCAACTCAACGAACGACCGCTCCTGGCCGGGAGTGTCAGTTCAACAGTGCACTTTATAGCCTGAGGTGAAGGTGTCCGCCGCCGCTTGAACCCTGGGCGGACACCGCTTTCCTCCTCAAATCTCTGTTTGCTCGGAGATTTCGAGGGCGTCATCGACCTCGATGCCCAGGTATCTCACCGTGGACTCCAGCTTGGAGTGCCCAAGAAGTAGCTGCACGGCCCGCAGATTCTTGGTTCGCCTGTAGATCAGCGTGGCTTTGGTCCTGCGCATCGAATGCGTCCCGTAGTCGGCGCGATCAAGTCCCAGTTCGTCCACCCAATGCCCAAGAATCCGCGCGTACTGGCGAGTGCCGAGATGGGGCGACTCGTGAAGGCGGCTGGGAAAAAGGAAGTCTTCCGATTTCAAACCAGCGAGCCTGATCCAGGCCAGCAAGGCATCTCGGGTCGCTGCCGTAATCTCAAACTGAACCGGCCGCTGTGTCTTGTGCTGCATGACAGTGGCGCGGGGCGCCACTTGGTCGCCATGGCAGACGTCGCGGACTGTGAGCGCGACCAGGTCGCATCCGCGCAGCTTTCTATCGATACCCAGATTGAAGAGCGCCAGCTCTCGTATGCGTCCCTCCATCTGAAGGCGGACTCGAAGCGCCCAGATGTCCTTGAGTTTGAAGGGCGCCTTCTGCCCGACGATCTTGCCCTTGTTCCACGGATCACGATGCGTGGTGTTTCCTACTACTTCCATGATGGTCTCCCATCGAGTTGAGGGCCACATAGGATGCGCCTGAGCGTGGCAGAAATGCCACGATTTACTGAGCCTTGGAAATCGCCGGTGCTCGGCAGTGGTAGTCTGCTTTGGGATACGCAGCGGGACTAACAGTTCCGGCCAGGAGCAGCCGCTCAGGAATTTTCTCGATAGCAGACGGTCACCCATCTGTTCGGTGGATTGGCCACATGGTCAGGGAACTCCTTCAACGCAGAAAGCGCGGTGGCCACCAATCGGCTTAGCTTATGGCGCAGATTTCCCAAGTTGTTCACCCTCTTCTGACTTTCTAGGCCTACAGCAGACGGAGGTCACGAGACTTGGCGCCAGGGAAGACACTGTCGATTTGGGTGGCGTTCAGTCCGTACTGCCGCTGGAGCAGCCCTCCCAGAACTGCCCGGTATTCGTTGAGTACAGGAAAATCGCGGTTTTGAAACAGAGTCGCTTGTTCCACCCGAACTTGCTCCCCCGCGACTTGGCTTCCTCGTACACTGCCGCCCATGACCCAGAATACCGATCCATGCCCATGGTCGGTGCCACGGTTGCCGTTTTGGCGGACAGTGCGGCCGAATTCACTCATTACCACGACAGTGGTATCCCGCCATGCCGAACCCATCTCTTGCGCAAAGGCGGCTAGCCCGACGCCCAACTCCCCTAGGCGATTGGCCAGATAGCCGTTGGCCGCACCCTGGTTCACATGGGTGTCCCAGCCACCTACGTCGACAAAGCCCAAGTTGTAATTGTCATTCATCAGCTTGGCGATTCGCCGCGCTTCCAGCTCAAAGCCTTTGGCATTGATGGCGTTGCGATTGGCGGAATCCATCTCTGCTGACATTTCTCGGAGCACTTCATCCCGCACACCAAAGCCTTCGGTCACCTGGGTGCTCATGGGGGTGCCCTGGTACATAGAGGCAATGATGCTACTCTGTCGGGCATCAACAGAGGGTTTTGCCAGTGAGCGCAGTGCGGTGTTAGGTACCTTCGTGCTGCCTTGAAATGCAAGCGGCAATTGGTCAGTAAAGGCTATCGGATTGCAGCCGGTCAAAACGCCCGCCAGCCGGTTCAGAAATCCGGAGCCATAGTCCTTGTGACCCTCCAGTGCTTGACCCATTTCCATACTGTCTTGCGTTTCAAAGTGGCTACGTGACAGATCGTGGGTTCCAGCGAAGGGAACAAAGGCTAACTCCCCGTTTCCGTAGTACGGGAAGAGTGAGTCGCGCAGCGCTGGGTGCAGACCCCAATCCGCCGTCAGGGGCAATGCGGATGTCAGTTCTGATGATGGTCGCCCTATTGCAATATCGGGGCGCGATGCGTAGTAAAAACTGCTGGACACCGGAACCAGCAGGCTGCAAGCGTCATATCCACCTCGCAGGAACACCACCAAAAAGCGTGATCGGATTCTGGGCGCTGCCAGTAGCCGGGTCATCCCAGTAAGGGGCAGTGTAGCCAAACCGGCTATTGCGCTCAATGCGTTACGACGTTGCATGGCGGGCTTTTCGTTGGACAGCCGTTATCGGCTCATCATTTCGGGCGACGATAGCAAGAAGGTGTTCCATTCCTGCGGCGAGGCTGCCTGTTCCAGGGCCTGGCGGGTGGCGGGTCTCAAAGTCTTGATGATGGATTGGTAGTACAACGCATTAGCCAGTTGAGGAAAGGCCGGACGCTCCTGTGGTTGAGGACCCGCGGAGCGGAACAGGCCCGCATTTCCCGAACCAATAGCCTTGGCCACCTCAAAGCGCGTGGTCAATTGCCCAGGACTGCTCCATGCCGAGGATTGCAGCGCATAGCCATCCGGCGTGGCTCGTCCGTACAAAGGCTCACCCATGCGGTTTATCCAGTTCAGCATTGGGCCCACATTGAGTACCGGTTTTTCGTCATAGGCCAAACGCACCGCGGACACCACAAAACGCACAGGATCCTTGAATTTTTGCTGCTCGGATATGGAAAATTCAGGTGACATGAATAACACCGCTAAGGTGCTAGCGATGTCACCATCGCTGCGCTCAAATGTTTGTGCCATGGCTTGCAGCAGTCGCTTCGGCGGTTCATCGGTTAACCAGTAAGTGGCCAGCTTTTTGCTGACGAATCGAGCGGTAGATGGGCTGCGCGCCAGACGGTCCAAGGCCTCATCCAATTCACCCAAACCTCTGCTGAGAATGGGCTGCCCCAACAGATGTTTGGCACCAAAATCATGGCGCGCGGGGTTGAATTCAAATAACCCTCGGCGCACGTAGTGACTTTGCAACTCCTTGCGTTGCCCTGGATTGGCTGAGCCCAGGTTGATGCCCACACCCGTCAAAACGCGTGCCAGTTCTTGTACGTCTTGCTGGGTGTAGCCGGCGTCCACGCCTAGGGTGTGCAGTTCCATCAACTCACGGGCAAAGTTCTCATTGATGTGGCCCACTGCGTTTTGCTCGTTATCCAGATAGCGCAGCATGGCGGGGTGTTGCACTACAGCCCCAAGTAAATCTCTGAACTTGCCCAGCGCGTACGGGCGAATGGCAGTTTCTTCGTAGTTGCCCACCATAGCGCGCAGGTTGCTCTTGCCTTGGTGCACGTTGAAATGATTAAGCCAGAACCAGGTCATTTCTTCCTGCACCTGATAGGGGGAATAAAGCGCACGCAGCAAATGGCGCGTAGCCGCATCGCGGGCCAGAAGGTTCATTTCCGTCTGGTAGGCCTGCTGCGCCATCTTCTTTTCGTCGTCGTTCGCCTTGGCCTCTGCATCCTTGCGGCGCTGATCCATGTCCCGAACCAGTTCCACTAACGGACGCTGGAGGCTAGTCATGCCATCGATTTGAGCTTGTATATCAGCAGGCAGATCGCCTACATTGCCCGGGTGTAACTGTGCTGCCAAATACGCATTGATGCCCATGGCACGTAAACGCTCCACGGTGCTGGGTGTTGCACCCCAAGTGATGCGATTGGCTAGCGTGTACGCATCTGCACTGGAGAGCGTAGTCGCAGGAATACCCGAACCAAGGGGCGCAGTACAGCCCGCACACACGACCGCCAACAGCACGGATGCCAGTCGTAGTGCAGGTACCACTCTAATTTTGGCCAATGACGTCAAAGCCTTTGTCTTAATGGGGATTGGGCGCCGTACTTCAAGGATCCGTTCCCATCACAGCGCCCAGTCCTTTTTAGTGATCGCGTCGACGCATGCCCTGTGTCCTTTCCTTGCGATCCTTACGCATATCAGATCGGTCATTTGCGATGTCACGTTTTTCCTTGCTGATCTCGCGCTGTTCCTGCTCGCGGCGGCCTTCCCATTTTTGCGCATCCTTCGTGTCACCACGTTTGACAGCCTGATCTTCTTTGCGTTGATCGAAATTGCGCTCACGACGTTCTTGATTCAAATCACGTTGATCTCGACCGATGTCTCGTCGATCTTGGTTGATGTCACGTTGTTCGCGGCGAATTTGACCGTTATCCGGCCGACCAGGATCAGCAGGCGCAGTAGTCTGCGCCAGGACCGGAATGGCAATGGCGGCCAACAGAGAGGTTACGAGCAGTTTGCATTTCATGATTGAGAGTCCTCGGGGTGGTCCGAATTTAAGTTTATTACCAGTCAATACAGATTGACTGATAACAACAACGTGGACCGAAGTCATCCGGCTGACAAGCCGATAGCAAAAGTTGCGCAAGTGGTTGCAAAAAATTGCAAGCAGTAGCCCACAGAGAGGACATTGGATCAAGAAAATTTTTGCGTTGCTTTTTAAGCAAATTGAAAGGTCGCTCCGTCTAAAGTCGCGTCAAGCACTGAAAAAATTCAACTCGAATACATGGTGCGCGTCAATTTAAGACCTCATAAATCCCCAAGTAAAAGTGGTACTCAAGTATTGTCAAATTGATGGCGGAAATTTCGGCGATGACCTCAACACCCTGATCTGGTCTCAACTGTTCCCTGATCTGTCTTCGCTCAAGGGCGATGCGCTGTTTTATGGCATT
>NZ_BCWP01000066.1 GCF_001592265.1 Curvibacter delicatus NBRC 14919
AAATAGGATCTGCATGGCGGTTGGACCGTCAGCTGCAGCACCCGTCACTCTTGCCACGCTCTTGAATCGATGGGCAAGGCACGCTGCCGTAGGAACAGTAGACGCAGCAGTCGCCTGGCTTGGGGTGGAGCACGGTGTGGCACTGCTCGCACTCGTAAAACCACTGACAGGCGTCGGTAGGCATCGTTTCCAGCTTGCTGTGGCCGCAAACCGGGCAGGTCAGCGTCGACTCCAGCACGATGGCGGTCACTGCGAACCCCCTTGCGGTTGGGATGGATAGCCGGCCTCCTGGGTGGCCCAGGTCAGTGCCTCGACATGGGTATTGGCATCCTCCAAGCGTAGCAACGGGCTCAGATGCACCTTCTTGGTCACAAAATTCCGGATGCTCTCCGGTTCAGCAGGCAAGCCCATCTGCATAGAGACCCCCATGATGCGCTTCTAAAGATAGCTGCTGAAATAAGTTGCTGATTGAACTATCAAACAAGTGTGAGCGGCTTTTTCCGCCCAAAGAACCTAAGCGCAACGACCACGCTCAAAATTGCGGCGAAAAAACACCAAACGGAAATGAACCATTTCGCAAAGATCAAATAGGCCAACATAAATGAGATCAAGGCGAGTGCCCCAAAGATCCTGACTATGCCCTCGTTCGACAGCAACGGGCTCACGGTGGTTGCGATAAGGTACCCCGCCATCGTCACGACAGCAAAGAAATGGGGTGAATCGTATTCAACATGCCCCCCCGTGGGCCGGGACGTGATCGGATACTCGAACATCGAATACAGCAGATATAAGCCGACCCCCACCCCAGCAATGGCGGTCAATTTCAGCAGTCTGCTCCGCCCGCCTGGAGGCTCCAGTAAGAGCACGGCCAGAGGCACATAGGCCGGCCAGAGTACGTGCGAGAAAAACGAGTAGAACTGGGTCATGACGACATTGAGCCCCGGCGCATTGTGGGCAAAGGTCCACCAGACGATGCCCTCGCTCAGTTGTTGAATGGCAAAGAGCAGCGGTATTGCAGCAAAAGGAATCTCGGACGGACGTCGTGCCACTTTCACAGTCATCGTGCCAACGCCGAGCAGGAAGCCACCGGCAGCAAGACTGGCAGTCATCGAAAAGCACATGGATCATTCTTCCTTGTGGCAATTGAGCAATCGCATCAACGATCTGTGAGATGCGGCGAGAAGGCCGAAATCGCGAATTCGATATCCGTTTTGCGTCCCGGAGGTCTTGCCCAGATATGAAACCGGTACGGCCCCGCCTTGGCGACAGAAAAAACCTGACCATAGGACATCTGGCCATTGATGGGCATTGGCGTCAAGTATTTGCGAGAGTCATCGACGATGCCTGACTCGCTGAGCTGGGCGCGCACCACCGCGTTGTCGATCCGACGTCCGCTGGTGGTGTCGTACAAGGCGACAACAAGATGGTGGACCTGGCCGCCACCGCCGGGCCTGCCGCCGTGCATGTCGTCAAGGGCATGCTTCTCAGATACCACAGCGGCCGGCACGAATCCCCAATAGATCGTCACCCCCTCCTTGTCCAGCCGACCCTGTGCCAACGCAGGCTCAACCAGCGCCAGAAGAAATGCCGAAATCAAAAGAAACTTTTGAATAAAAACGAAGCGTCTGAATGCGTGTGGCATGTTGACCTCTTCGGCATCTGAATGCGAATCGGCTGGTCCGATGGCCTAACGCCTCCGGGGAAAGAACCTAGGCGTTTTTAGTGCGTAACGATCGAATTCCTCTCCGAACTGCGCACGCATTTCCGCCTCCTCCGTAATGGCGAGACGGCCGTACATCAACAACAGGATCGGAAACATGAGCAGTGTCAGGAGTGTTGGCCACTGCAGTAGAAAGCCCAAGAGAATCAGGACAAATGCCACATATTGTGGGTGCCGAATCCGCGCATACGGACCTGTCATCGCCAGTGCATGATTGCGTTGCGCGTGGTAGAGAACATTCCAGGCTGTAGACAGCAGGTAGAAGCCGTAGCCCAGGAAGATATAGCTGGCGATATGCAAAACACCAAAATGCGGATCCCCCTTCTCTCCGAGCAGAGTAGCCCATAAATGGCCAGCATCGTGGGACAAGATGTCAAGATTCGGATATTTGGTCTGCAGCCAGCCTGACATCAAGTAGATCGTTAGCGGGAAGCCATACATTTCGACGAACAGAGCAACAATGAATGCAGCGAATGCCCCAAAGGTTCTCCAATCCCTCGCAGTAGCTGGCTTGAAGAAGCTGAACGCGAACATGATGAAGATGGCAGAGTTCAATACGACCAACACCCAAAGTCCGTAGGCAGGCTGGGAATGGTTCACGACGTTTCTCCCGGTTTGGTTTGATTTGTTTTGGGTTGATTGTCCGGGGTACCCGAGGTTCCGCCTCCTCCATGGTGGTGGCCGTGACCACCGTGCATGAAGACATGCATGATGGGACAGGCCAACAGCAACAGGATGGGCAGCGCTCCAACGACATGCGCCAGATGCTCTTTCAACCGGAAATAACCGGCAACCGCCCCGATAACGAGCAGTCCTATCGAATAACGAGACCCCCAGAATGGCGGAGGCGGTTCATGGTGCTGATGATCGTGATTCATGGTGGCACCTGTTTATTTCGTGGCGGGTGCCGACTGCGTATCCATCATCATCTGCATCATCATTTGCATCATGTCCATGCGTTTCTCCGTCATTTGCTGACGGTCTTCCATGTTGCCAGGCATGCTCTTGTTGTCTTGCGAACCACCCATCCCCGAGCCACCCATGCCACCCCCGCCCATACCTGCGCCGGCCATGCCTGAGACCTTCATCATGTTCATCATGGACATGCCATCCTGCATCACTTTCATGTGCTCACCCATCAAGGCACTACGTTCCTCGGGTGTTTTGGCGCCCATCATTTTTTGATGCATCTCGCTCATCACCGTCATTTGCTTGTCCATCTGATCCACCTTTTGCTTCGTCCCAGCGGAAGGCTTGGAAGCTGAGGGCTTTGTCACTGGGGGTTTCGCAGCCGGGGCTTTGGACTTCTTAGGAGCCGACGCCGCGTCTGCGGGGTGATGCGCTTCATGGTCTTGCGAATCCGGCTGCGCGGCCAGGCTCAAAGTCGCCAGACAAGCCATCAAGGACACGGTGATCAGGGAACGTACTGCTTTCATAGGAATCTCCTAATAGTGAAAAAGACCAAGTTGCACACGAGAAACGTAACGGATCTCCGCCTCATTCAGAGACGGTCAAGATTGGATGGGATGCCAGATACTCTTTCGCATAAGTCAGTTCCCCTGGAGCATTGGCATGCAGGGTGAACAAGGGCTGCCCCTGTTGTATCCGGTCTCCCAGCTCGACATGCATATCCAAACCAGCTGCCGGGGTTGTCGGCGCTCCCAGTAGCTTTGCAAGGCGCGACAAACGGCGGTTGTCGATGTGCGAGACATGCCCAGCTGAGAGCGAAGTTATCGGTTCCATGATGTTGGCGGCAGGTGGCTCGCGCAATCCACCCTGCGCTTCGCAAATAGCCTGAAATTTTTGCCAAGCCATCCCCGAATCCAACAGGCGCCACGCCATTGAATGACCTGTACCAGGAAGCGATTTGCCGCAAAATTCCAGCAGATCCCCGGCCAGGTTGAGGGCGCGCATCCGCAAATCCATCGGCGCATGCGCTGCGCCGCGAAGTACTGCCAAGACATCACGAGCTTCGAGTGCTGGTCCAACCCCTCGGCCGACGGGTTGACTTCCGCGTGACTGCCGAATTTTCAGTTTGAGGCCGCAGGCTTCGCCGACCTGCTGCAGCAAGGCGGTCAGCCGATGAGCGTCTTCCTCGCTGCGCACCTTGGCCGTCGGCCCGACGGGGATGTCCAGTACGACGTGCGTCGCACCCGCGGCGATCTTCTTCGATAGTACGGAGGCAACCAATTGGGCATCACTGTCCAGGTCCAGCGGCCTCTCCACCCGGATCAGCAAGTCGTCAGCCGGGCTCAGCGACAGTGCGCCCCCCCAGGCCAGGCAGCCACCTTCCTGTTCAACCACCCGTCGCATCGTGGCCAGGTTCATCGTGACGTTCGTGATGGTCTCCATCACGTCGGCGGTCCCCGCAGGTGATGTGATGGCGCGGGAAGACGTCTTCGGCATAGTCAGGCCGGCTGCAGCAATGATGGCCACAACAATCGGCGTGGTTCGGTTGCCTGGCAGGCCGCCAACGCAGTGCTTGTCCGCAATCGGCGTCCGCCCCCAGTCGATCTTTTCCCCCACCTCGACCATGGCTCGCGTCAGATCAATGGTCTCCTGCAAATCCATGCGACCGCCAGCACATGCACTCAGAAACGCCGCCAAGTGAATGTCCGAATAGTGGCCCCTCGAAACGTCAGAGATGATGCTTTTGTATTCGGGTGCCCCAAGGCGATGTCCGTAGATCTTGGCTCGCAATGCACTCTCAGAGTCCAGCGTCGGCGCATGGGAAATCTTCAACAGGCTCTGCTCGTCCGCCGTTAGCGCCTGGGCAGCACCCCTCGACAGGCCAACGTCTCCGGGCATCAGCAAGTCCGAATCGATCACATTCAGGGTGGCGATGATGTGCCGATCATTCAGATCAACACGCACGCGAGTCTGGGATTGGAACCCTTCGGCACGGCAAACGTGGCAGTCGCGGCGCATGTAGATCACATACTCCTGCTGCGTGTCGATTCCCAACGAGCGGTAGCGAAGCGCAGCATGCGCTCCGTGATCTTCATGAGGGTGGAGGTGACTCATGGCACCAGTTCCACGGTCTGGCCCAGACGCGGCACCCCCGCAGGCCATCCGAGTTCGGTTTCCACCCGCAGCCGTAAGGTATCTGCTGGTCCCGGCTCCCCATGGGTCAGGAAGACCTGTTTCGGTACGTTGGACGCACTTTCCATCCAGCGCACAAGCTGTGCGGCATCAGCGGGAGCTGACATGCCGCGCAGCAAGGCAACCTCGGCATGAACGGCGACTTCCTCGCCAAAGATCCGGATGGACTTCTCCCCGGCGGCCAGACGTGCACCACGGGTGCCTCCGGACTGATAGCCCGCCAGGACGATGGTGTTGCGCCGGTCCGGAGCCATTCTCTTAAGGTGGTGCAGCACCCGCCCTCCGGTAGCCATGCCGCTAGCCGAGATGATGATGGCTGGGTAGCGAACCTCGTTCAAGGCACGCGATGCGTCAGAAGTCCGGACCATCGTGGCGACCCGGCACAGACCTTTGCACTCCTGAGGGCTCAGCCGATGTTCGGCACGATGCCGGTGGTATATCTCGGTCATGTCGATGGCCATCGGACTGTCGAGAAACACGGGCAGGTCCGGGATCGCGTGTCGTTCCTTGAGGCGCGAGAGCAGAAACAGCAACGCCTGCGCGCGCCCCACCGCGAAGGCCGGTATCACCACACTGCCGCCACGACCCGCCGTTCTCTGGATGATTTCGGCCAGGAGCGCTTCGTTGTCCTCCGGTTGGTGCAGCCGATCGCCATAGGTGGATTCGACGACCAGGTAATCCACCTTCCCAAGCGGTGTCGGCGGCCGCATGATCGGATCGTCATCCCGCCCAACATCTCCTGAAAAAACAATGGTAAGGCCGCCCGCATGAATTTCTGCGCTGGCCGCACCAAGAATATGGCCTGCTGGCCGAAGTGACAGCTGCATGCCAGGCACTATTTCAATGGTTTCATTGAATGGCACAGCCTGCATATAGCGCAAAGCGTGTCGCGCATCTTCTTCGGTGTAGAGAGGAAGAGCCGGCTTGTGCTTACTGGCATGGTGGCGATTCAGGTATTCGGCGTCTTCCTCCTGCAGCCGCCCTCTGTCAGGCAGGAGCAGATGACAGAGGTCGATGGATCCTGGCGTGGTGTAGATGGGGCCGCGATACCCGTTTCGAAGCAGCAGAGGCAAGGCACCGGAGTGATCCAGATGCGCATGGGTCAGGACGACGCAGTCCAGGCGCGAGACGTCCACAGGGAAAGGCTCCCAGTTCATCTCTCGCAGATTCTTGTAGCCTTGGAAGAGACCGCAATCAACCAAAACCTGACGCCCGGCATGCTCCAGCAGGTATTTGGAGCCGGTCACCGTGCCAGCGGCACCGAGAAATGTCAGCTTCACGTGCTTCCCTTTGATTGCAGCGAATGGCTCACTTTATCCTTGTCAAGCAACTGCTTGAGGCGCTCGTACTCTTCCGGCTTGATCTCGCTATTGCCAAAGTACATCGAGATTCTCCCGTTACTGAAGATGCCGTGAAGCGTGAAAGCGTCACTCAACCGGCTGGAGATCGGTGATAACCATCTTGCCGGCGTCCATGACAACGACAAAGCGGACTTTGTCCCCAACCTTTACCTTGTCGAGAAACCTCATGTCTTTGACGTTGAAGACCATCGTCATGGCCGGCATGTCCAGATTCCTGATCGGGCCATGCTTGATCGTGAGCTTGCCGAGGCTCTTGTCTATCTTGCGGATCTCACCTTCAGTCATCGATGTGTCGGTGACCATAGTCATGCCGGGTTGCATCGCGTGGTTCATCTGCGCATGAGTGAAGACCGGCATCAGTATGAGTGGAGCAAGGGCCACAATTCGGGGAATCGATTTGAGGTAGTTCATCATTACAGCTATGGGCGGGTTGACCGGGCACCAGCTCTTGGTCATCCAGGAGCGATCAGACGAAAGCAATGGCACCAACACGTCGCTAGGGTAAGGTTTTCTCGCTTGCCCGGAGATGACGCCAAGATTACATTTCTGCAATCTATTGACGGCATCGCTTGGCTTATTGCCCCTTGTGAAACTTGCCGTGATCGTGCCCTCGCATCGCCGGTCGAGTCGGCTCCTCCGCACTTGTGGCCTTGGGGGGCAGGCCATCTGAGCATGGCCTCTTGCCCGCAGGGCCGGTTCCCTTTTCCAAGCCGTGGTCATGACGCGCACCGGTGCCCTTTGCGCAGTCGGAAGCGGGGTTCGGCGTCTGTACGACCTTGGGGAGCGTGGCTTCCTGTCCGGGCTGCTGTGCAAGGACCGAATAGGCAGGCAGCGTAACAAGAGCAGTCGCAAGCCAAAGTTGATAGTTCCGCATTTTCAATTTCCTTTCTGTTCAATACCTGGTGTCAATGAAGGCACAGACATGCTCACTCAACCGAAATCATCCCCTTCATGCCCGCCTCCATGTGACCGGGGATCAGACAAGCAAAATCGACCTTTCCGGCTTTGGAGAATTGCCACACAATGCCACCTCGCTTGCCGGGAGCGAGCGTCACCATATTGGGCTCGGCATGCTGCATGCCAGGCATCTTGCGCATCATTTCGGCGTGCTCCTTGAGCTCATCCGCAGTGCCAATCACCATCTCATGCTGGGTCTTACCAACGTTCTTGACGAAGAAACGGATCGTCTCGCCCGCCTTGACGGAAATCTGGCTCGGGCTGAAGCGCATGGTGTCGTCCATGGTCACTTCGATCGTGCGACTGACCTTGGCCGAATCACCCGCTTGCCCGGCGGCCGAGTTGTGTTCGCCCTGGTGCATGCCGGCCATGTTGCCATGCATGGCACCCATGTCATGACCGCCATGATTTCCAGCGGCGAAGGCCAGAACCGGTGCGGTGCTGAGCAGAAGGATGGAAAGAGATTTTTGCATGTTGAAACTGCCTTTTTGTTGAAGTCGAAAAAATATCAAATGCGATACGTGCCAATGAAGTTCAGAACCAGAAACGCACGCCGGCCACCCAGCGCGACTCTTCGATGCGCTCGCCGGCGGCGCGCGCCAGATCTGCGGTGGCACCGTACTTGCCCTTCCATTCGACGCCAACGTAGGGTGCGAACTGGCGGTTGATTTCATAGCGCAGGCGCAGAGCGGCAGTGCCGCTGGACAGGCCACCGCCGATCTCGCGCGCCTCATCCGCTTGCCCATAGATGTTGAATTCGACGCGCGGCTGCAGGATCAGCTTTTGTGTAAACAGGACTGCATACTCGGCCCCCAGGCGCAACGCCGTCCGACCACCTTCGCCAACATAGGCCACCGCGTCGACCTCGAACCAGTAAGGCGCCAGTCCCTGCACACCTACAGCCAGCCAACGGCGCTCCGGCCCGCCGCCGCTGTCGCTACGCAGACCCAACTGGGTGTCCCAGAACGGCGCAAAGGCATGCCCCCACAATACTTCCGTACGGGCTTCCGGGACCTTGCCATCGACCAGGTCGCCTTCGGCCTTGAGCACCAAACGGTCATAGTCGCGCCCGAACCAGGCCTGGGCGTCGTAGGAAAAA
>NZ_BCWP01000067.1 GCF_001592265.1 Curvibacter delicatus NBRC 14919
AAGCCCACTCCTTGCTGGTGACAACTCATACACAGCAAGCGCTATCGAACGCTATACGGCCACGGTAACTGAACGAATATGTGAATTGGACAACTCACTTGCCTCACTTCGCTTAGCGCTAGGCTTCATCATGGATCTAGCAACTGGTGATAACGTCTCCCCAAGTGAGTATAGGTATCACTATGAGAATTTCATCTTCCGAGCAGTTGGAGTCATTGATCGTTCTCACCGCTTAGTTGGTGCTTCGTTAATGCTTGACGCTAAAAAGTATGAAAGCTCTCGGGGAAATTTGTATGTCTCGAAGGAAGTTAAGGAGGCATATCCGGCGGTATATGCAGCGCTTGTTTCTATTACAACGACAGTCGACAGCCACAAGGCCCTCAGAAATGCTGTCATCCATGCATCTGCTTTTTCCAACCGAGAATTCGGTCTTCTCTCAGCATTTGAGAATCTCAAGATCCCCGTCCCTGATGATGTTGATTTGCAAGGGTTGATGCGCGAGCACTTTTCAATGAACGGGGGCGAAGTAGCCATCGTTATCTCAGAGCTAGAAGCTAGGCTATCGGATCTTTTGAACTCTCTTGGCCCTATATTTGCGAAAACATGTCCGTCTGGCGTCGAACTATCAAAGCCAGACAACAACATTGCGCCACATCACCTTGAACATTAACTCGGCGTATTTCGCATCCAATCCGCCGTCCCGAAGAACGATTCGCGCAGCCGGGCCCGCAGCGTCTCATCGATGCCCACCTCGCCCATGGCCTGGTCCATGCAGGCCAGCCACTGGTCGCGCTCCAGGATGCCGATCTTGAACGGCAGGTGGCGTGCGCGCAGGCGCGGGTGGCCGAAGCGTTCGATGTAGTGGTTGGGGCCGCCGAGCCAGCCGCAGAGGAACCAGAACAGCTTTTCGCGCGCGCTGGTCAGGTCACTGCCGTGGGCGGCGCGCAGCTCCTTGTAGGCGGGCTCCAGGTCCATCAGGTCATAAAAGCGCGTCACCAGTTCCTGCACGCGCGCCTCGCCGCCGATCCAGTCAAAGGCATTGCCCGGTTCCGGCTTCTCTTCAGTAGTCATGGTCAAAATGGCACCTGGCCCTTGTGAAATATGCGCCAACAGCTATCAAATCAATAGCAAATCATCACTGTGCCGCACGACGCAGCGTCTCCACCACTGGCCGGCGCAGCACGTCGCGCAGGCCCCACCAGCCGGCTGACAACGCCAGCACGGCCCCGGCCAGGGCGCCGGCCAGCGGCACGAGCAGGGAGACTGCCCAGTCGAATTCGAACACAAAACGCGCCAGCGCCCAGCCCACCGCGGCGGCCACCAGCGAGGCCAGGAAACCCGCCAACAGGCCGACACCCAGCAGCTCGGCACGCTGCACCTGGCGCAGCAGGCCGGCACTGGCGCCCACGGCCCGCATGATGGCGAATTCGCGCGCACGGTCCTCGCGTGTGGCCGTCACCGCTGCCAGCAAGACGATCAGCCCGGCCGCGAGCGTGAAGCCGAACAGGAACTCCACCGCACGGATCACCTGGTCCAGCACGCGCTGCACCTGCAGCAGCGTGGTGCTCATGTCCACCACGGTGATGTTGGGGAAGTGGCGCACCAGGGTGTTGTCAAAGCCTTTGACGTCCGGCGCGCGGAAGGCCGTCATGTAGGTGCTGGGCACCTCGGGCATGCGGCTGACCGGGTAGATGGCAAAGAAGTTGGCACGCATCGAACCCCAGTCCACCTTGCGCAGCGAGGTGATGGTGGATTCGGTCGGCACACCGGCGATGTCGAAGCGCAGCGTGTCGCCGAGCTTCAGGCCCAACGTCTTGGCGATGCCTTCTTCCATGCTGATGGCGCCCGCCTCCTCCGGCGTCCAGCGCCCTGCCGTCAACGGGTTGTGCACGGGCAAGGTCGCGCTGTGCGACAGGTTGAACTCGCGGTCCAGCAGGCGGCGCGCGCGGTCTTCGGCGTAGTCCTCCGGCTTCACGTCGCGGCCGTTCACCGCCACCAGCCGGCCGCGGATCATGGGGTACCAGTCGTAACCGCTGACACCGGCATTCTTCAAGGCCTGCTGGAAGGCGTCGCCCTGCTCGGGCTGGACGTTGATGACAAAACGGTTCGGCGCATCGGCCGGCGTGGCCTGGCGCCAGCCGGCGATCAGGTCGGTGCGCAACAGCACCAGCAGCACCAGTGCCAGCAGGCCCACCGCCAGGCTGCTGACCTGCACCACGGTGTAGGCCGGCCGGGCGGCGATCTGGCGCGTCGCCAACACCAGCCAACGCGGTGCGCTGGCCTCGTTCACGGCGCGACGCAACAGCCACACGGCGCCCCAGCTGGCCGCGGCGAACAACGCCACTGCGGCGGCAAAACCCCCTACGGCGATCAGCCCGAGCTTGAGATCACTGCTCACCGCCAGCAGCAGTGCCGCAAAACCGGCCACACCAAGCGCCAACACACCGAGCGAGGCCGGGCGCAGGTTGCCGACATCGCGCCGCAGCACGCGCAGCGCCGGCACCTGGGCCAACTGCAGCACCGGCGGCAAGCCAAAGGCCACCAGCAGCGTCTGCCCCATGCCCAGGCCGAACAGCACCGGCCAGAGGCTCGGTGCCGGCAAGGCGGTTTCCACCAGGCCGGCCAGCAGCAACACAAACACATGGTGCACCGCATACCCCAGCAGCACACCGAGCGTGCTGGCGGCCAAGCCGGCGAGCACGAACTCGAAGGTGTAGCTCCAGGCGATAGTGCGGTGACCCAGGCCCAGCACACGCAGCATGGCGCAATCGTCCAGGTGGTTGCTGGCAAAACCGCGCGCGGCCAGCGCCACCGCCACCGCACTGAGCAGGGCCGCCAGCAGCGCTACCAGATTGAGGAATTTCTCGGCCCGGTCCAGCGTCTGCCCCATCTCGGGCCGCCCACCCTGCAGCGACTCAACGCGCAGGCCACGCAGGCTGCGCTGGGCGATTTCGTCATTCGCCCATTTCACGTAGCGCGCTACGGCTCGGTCGGCCCCTGCCACCGCCAGCCGGTAGCTGACGCGGCTGGCCGGCTGGATCAGCCCGGTGGCAGCGATATCCGCCTCGCGCATCATGGCGCGCGGTGCGAAATTGATGAAGCCGGCACCCCGGTCGGGCTCCAGCACGATGACACGGGTGATGCGGAAACTGCGCTCGCCCAGCAGCAGCGTGTCGCCCGCCTGCAGCCCCAATGCCTCCAGCAGCGGAGCATCAACCCAGACTTCGCCCGGCGCCGGAATGTCGTCGGTCTTCTCGCCGGCGGCGGTCGGGTTGCTGGCCACGGTCAACTGACCGCGCAAGGGATAGCCCTCTTCCACCGCCTTCAACGCCACCAGCCGGCTGGCGCCACCACGCTCCTCCGGCGCACGCGCCATGGTGGGGAAACTCAGCGAGGTCGACACCTTCAAGCCCAGCGCGCGCGCCTGCTTGGCAAAAGCCTCGGGGGCCGGGTTGTCACTGGCCACCACCGCGTCGCCACCGAGCAGCTGGCGTGCATCGCGCTGCAGGCCACCCTTGAGCCGGTCGGCAAAAAAACCGACGGCGGTGAGGGCCGCCACCGCCAGCGTGACGGCCAGCAGCAGCAGGCGCAGTTCACCGGAGCGCAGATCGCGCCACAGGGTGCGCCAGCCAAGTTGCCAGAAAGTAATGTTCATAAAGGTAGCTTAGAGGATTTCCGGAATCCTGTTGCGCACCGGGGCAAGGCACGTTGTACCTGAGGTATGCGCCGTCGATGAGGCGCCCAGCCGACCCGCGCGGCCAAGCCACGGCGCTCGTGCCGCCTGAATCCCCGGAAAGCGGGGCGCGGGTCGCTTCAGAAGTCCATCACTAGCGACACATTCACATGGCGTCCCGGCTGGGTATAGGCGTCTGCCTGGGTGGTCGCGCTAGCGGCGGTGAGGCCTTGCACATCGGACCACAGCCAGTATTTCCGGTCCGTCAGGTTGATGATGGCGGCATTGAGCCGCAAGCCCTTGCGGATGCGCCACTGCCCCGAGAGGTCGAGTGTCGTAGCGGCGGGCACGTCGCTGAACTGGAAACTGCCGGCCTTGACGCCTGCCGTGACATCGATGTCGTCCGCATTCTTGGCAGCGTGGTGGCGCATGTCCAGCCGCAGGGTCCATGCCGCGGTGGCGTAGTGAAGTCCCAGCGTGAGCATAGCAGGATCGACCGAATTCAACGGACGCCCGTTGCCATCGTCCTGGCCACGTGCCTGCCCCAGGGTGAATGGCATCGACAGGTTGCCGCTGCCCACCCGTCCCCAGTCCATCCGCCCCTTGAGCTCGAACCCCCAGATGGTGGCATTGTCAATGTTCACGGTTTGGTACTCGTAAGGGTCGGCCACCGTGTTGCTGCCGCGCATCAGCTTCTTGTCCACGATCAGCTGGTTGTAGCGCCCCGTGAATGCGGCCACTTCCAGGCTCAAACGCTCAAAGCGCGTGCGCACGCCCAGCTCGAAATTCTGGCTGGTCTCGGACTTCAGGTTGGGATTCGGCAGCAAGCGCGCATTGATGCCCGGCGACGGGTCGAAATAGCCATTGAGCTGCGTGGCATTGGGCGCCTTGAAGCCGCTGGCGTAGTTGCCGTAAACCGCCCAGCGGGAATCGATCTGGTACAGGGCCCCCAGCTTGGGAGAGGCATTAAAACCCGAGATCGACAGCCCGGGTGCCGTGGCTGGCGGTGCATAACCGGCCTGGCTGATCACGTCCAGTGCAAAACTCTCCAACCGCAGGCCGGGCGTGACGCGCCAGCGCTCGCTGCCAAACTCGCTCTGCGCATACGCCGCGATGCTTGAATCGCGCGAGTCGGGGAAGTATTTCTTGGGAACGTAAGCGGTCAGTGGCGCCGGGTCGTAGCCTCCGAACCAGCTGGTGATCTCGGTGCTGGTGTAATCCAATCCATAGGTGATCTTCTGCGACCATTCGCGCGACAGGGGCAGGGTCTTGTTGGCCTGCACACTGGCTTGCCAAGCGTGCTCGGCGTATGTGGTGTCACGGACCCGGACTTTGCCATCGTTGCGTGTGGTGCGCCCGTTGTCCTGCGCATCCGAATTCTGCAGACTCAACACCGTCTGCAGATGGTCAGCCCAGGCGGCATTCAGCGCGTAATGCGCATCCCAGGTGATCCGGTCCCGGCTCAGGTTCTGGCGGGCGTTCTCGCCCACGACCGACGCGGCCACCAGCGGCGGCTTGACCCGGCTGGTCAGCAGTTCGACATCCGAGTTCTTGTTCACATGCTCCACGGTGAGAATGTGCTTCTGGACACCATCGGGCCTGGCCACGAGCTTGGCCAGCAATGAATCACCCGTGGTGTTCTGCGGATTGGGACGGGTGCGGTCGACATTGGCCGCATCGTTGGTGCCCATGTTGTTCAACGCCTGGCCTCGCTGGGTGGTAGCGGTGACCAGCCACTGCAGCGTCTCGCTGGCACGGCCGGCAACCGTCGTCGCCACCTTGAATGTGTCGTCGTCTCCACTCCAGCCCGCTGCCACGCGTCCACCCAGGTTCCTGACCTCGCCATCGTCCGTGGCGAGGAAATCGATCGGCTCGTACGTGATGAAGTTGACCATGCCGGCCAAGCCGTCCGAGCCGTACAGGACAGAGCTGGGTCCACGCACCAGCTCCACGCGCTTGACGAGATCAAGCGACAGGGCATCCCGCCCGAAGGCATTGTTGCCGTTGACATAGCTGCGCGGCAGGCGGATGCCGTCCACCAGCATGAGCACCCGGTTACCGCCCAGACCCCGGATCGTGAAGCCCGTGTTGCCATCTCGCCCCGTCGGGTTGCCCGCCCCGGTCACGGTGAACCGCGCTGGTGCGTGCTTGACCGAAACATTGGGCATGTCGGCCGCCAGTTCCTTGATGTCGCCGATCTGTTTTTCCTCCAGCGCCTGCTGGTTCACCACCTCCATGGACATGGGCAATTCGTCGAGCGACTGCTCGCTGCGCGAGCCACTGACCACCACGACTTTCAGGGTGGGCGTATTGACATCAGCCGTGGATTGCGCGTGTGCCAGCGTGAACACACCGCAAAAGACAAGCACGCCCGGAATGATCTTCCACCCACTGAAGGCCGGGATGGAAAGGAATGTGACGGTGCTTTTCATAAGATGCTTCAGAGCGAGGAGACTGCGCTGAAAAAAGAATTGTCAAACATATATGTATTCAGGATGATGGCCAGTTTAGAGGGCAAGGTCAGACCCGGTTTGACCCATATCAAGGCACAGATTCAGTCGACAACGTCTCCGCAAAAAAGAAGCCTTATCAGTACATCTTTGTCATAAGTCAAAGATGGCACCCGGGACCTGGCGCACGATGTCTTGGTCTTACCCGCCGCATGAAATCTGTTCTGTGGCATGCGGCGGGCGGGCTCTGTGCAAGCAGGGGCTGGTTCTCTTAAACCACAGGCGACAAGGAGTTCGTTCATGAAAATACGAAAACTCAGGCACGTGGCAGCACTTGTGCTGGCAACGCTGGCCGTTTCTTCATTCGCAGAAGACAAAAAGGGCGTCAGCGCCCCGGAAATGAATTACCAGGCCGGCTCGTCACCGCTGGCCAATGAGCCGATGGTGCAAAGCACCAACCCCAAGGCCCCACCGATGACGCAGGCCGAATTTGACGTCGCGCGCAAGATCTACTTCGAGCGTTGCGCCGGTTGCCACGGCGTGCTGCGCAAGGGCGCCACGGGCAAGCCCCTGACCCCTGACCTGACTGTCGCCAAAGGCACGGACTACCTCAAGATCTTCATTGCCTACGGATCTCCTGCCGGCATGCCGAACTGGCAAACCTCGGGCGAGATGAGCGAGAAGGAAGTGGACCTGATGGCCCGCTACATTCAGCACGATCCGCCGCAGCCGCCCGAGTTCGGCATGGCGGAGATGAAGAAGACGTGGAAAGTCATCATTCCGCCGGCACAGCGCCCGACGAAGAAGATGAACAACTACAACATCAGCAACATCTTCTCGACCACGCTGCGTGACACCGGCGAGGTGGCGCTGATCGACGGCGACACCAAGCAGATCATCAACATCATCAAGACCGGTTACGCGGTGCACATCTCGCGCCTGTCGGCATCGGGACGTTACCTGTTCGTGATTGGCCGCGATGCCAAGATCAACATGATCGACCTGTGGATGGAAAAACCCGACAACGTGGCCGAAATCCGCGTTGGCCTGGAAGCCCGTTCGGTCGAAACCTCCAAGTACAAGGGCTTCGAGGACAAGCTGGCGATTGCCGGCAGCTACTGGCCGCCCCAGTTCACCATCATGAAAGGCGATACGCTGGAGCCGCTGAAGATCGTGGGAACCCGCGGCATGACGGTGGACAAGCAGGAATACCACCCCGAACCCCGTGTTGCTTCGATCGTGGGCTCGCACTTCAAGCCTGAGTTCGTCGTGAATGTGAAGGAAACCGGCAAGACATTGCTGGTGGACTACCGCAACATCGACGCACTCAAGACCACGGAGATCGGCACCGCCCTCTTCTTGCACGACGGCGGGCTGGACTCCACCAAGCGCTACTTCATGGTGGCCGCCAACAACAGCAACAAGATTGCTGCGGTAGATCTGAAAGAAGGCAAACTGACCAAGCTGATTGACGTGGGCAAGATCCCCCACCCGGGCCGCGGCGCCAACTTCATCCACCCGAAGTTCGGCCCCGTCTGGGCTACCGGCCACCTGGGTGACGAGACGATCTCGTTGATCGGCACCGACCCGGTGAAGCACCAGCAGTACGCTTTCAAGGAAGTGGCCAAGCTGAGTGGCCCCGGCGGCGGCGCGCTCTTCATCAAGAGCCACCCCAAGTCGCAGCACCTGTACTCGGACGCACCGCTGAACCCGGATCCCAAGATCTCGCAATCGGTGGTGGTGTACGACATCAAGAACTTGGACAAGGGCTACACCGTGCTGCCGGTTGCTGAATGGGCTGGCCTGAAGGACGATGGCGCCAAGCGTGTCGTGCAACCGGAGTACAACAAGGCCGGCGACGAAGTGTGGTTCTCGGTCTGGTCCGCCAAGAACAAGGAAAGTGCGCTGGTGGTGGTGGACGACAAGACCTTGAAGCTCAAGGCCGTGATCAAGGACCCGCGCTTGATCACCCCGACCGGCCACTTCAACGTGTACAACACCCAACACGACGTGTACTGACC
>NZ_BCWP01000068.1 GCF_001592265.1 Curvibacter delicatus NBRC 14919
TTTTTTTTTACGCCAGTTCGGCGATCAGCTCGATCTCGACACAGGCCCCGAGCGGAATCTGGGCCACGCCGAAAGCGCTGCGCGCGTGGGCGCCTTTCTCGCCGAACACCTGGCCCAGCAGCTCGCTGGCGCCATTGGTCACCAGATGGTGTTCGGTGAAATCACCGGTCGAGTTGACCAGCGACATCAGCTTGACGATGCGCTTGACGCGGTTGAGATCACCCACGGCGGCATGCAGCGTACCCATCAGGTCAATGGCCACGCCGCGCGCAGCGGCCTGGCCTTCTTCCGTTGTCATGGTCTTGCCGAACTGGCCGACCCAGGGCTTGCCGTCCTTCTTGGCGATGTGGCCGCTGAGGAAGACCAGATTGCCGGTCTGCACAAAAGGCACGTAGGCGGCAGCCGGGACGGCGACCGGGGGCAGGGTGATGTTGAGTTCTTGGAGCTTGTCGTAAACGTTCATGGACGGGCCTTTCAAGTCGCAATTCAGACGTCCTGATTGTCGGGTATTGTTGCAGTCGGAAGTTCCCCCATGTTGAACCCGCTTGCCTCCTTGCCGCGCGACAGCCGCGACACCCTGTTTCTGCTGGCCGTGATCGCCTGGATCATGCTGCCGCAGATGGCGCACCTGCCCGGGTGGTGCAGTGCCCTGGCGGCGGCTGTGTTGCTCTGGCGCGGCTGGCTGGCGCTGACCCTGCGGCCACTGCCGGGCAAGTGGTGGTTGTTCGGTCTGCTGCTGCTCACCGTGGCGGCCACGCTGGCCAGCTACCGCACGCTGCTGGGGCGCGATGCCGGCGTGACGCTGATCGTGGTGCTGCTGGCGCTCAAGACGCTGGAGCTGCGCGCGCGGCGGGATGCCTTTGTCGTGTTTTTCCTCGGCTTCTTCACGATGCTGACGCAGTTCTTCTTCTCGCAGTCGCTGCTCACCGCCATGGCCATGCTGCTCGGGCTGCTCGGGCTGCTCACCGCCCTGGTGAACAGTCACATGCCGGTAGGCCGTCCCTCGCTGGGGCAGTCGGCGCGCCTGGCCGGCCGCATGGCGCTGCTGGGCGCGCCCATCATGCTGCTGCTGTTCCTGCTGTTTCCGCGCCTGGCGCCGCTGTGGGGCACGCCGGGTGACGCCATGAGCGGGCGCAGCGGCCTGTCGGGCAGCATGCAGGTCGGCAGCATCGCCCGCCTGGCGCTGGACGACAGCGTGGCCCTGCGCGTGCGCTTCGAGGGCACGCCACCACCGTCTGCCGAGCTGTACTTCCGCGGGCCGGTGCTGTCTACCTTCGATGGACGCGAATGGCAGGCCCTGCGCCCGACTTTCCCGCCGCATCTGCAAGCACCGGCCCAGCTGCAGGTCACCGGTGCGCCGCTGCGTTATGAAGTGACACTGGAGCCGAGCGGCCGGCCCTGGCTGCCGGTGCTGGATGCCACGCCCGAGCCGCCGCAGCTGCCGGCGTATGCGCCGCACATGACGCGCGAGCTGCAGTGGCTGGCCAATGCGCCGCTGCACGACATCGTGCGTTACCGCGTGCAGAGCTACCCGCAGTTCCGCCACGGCCCGCTGCGGCCGATGGCCGGCCTGCAGGACTACCTGGACCTGCCGGCCGGCTTCAACCCGCGCACGCTGCAGCTGGCGGCCGAATTGCGGCGCGAGTCACCGGGCGACGCGGGCGCCTTGATCGCCGCCGCGCTGGCGCGCCTGCGCAGCGGCGGCTACCGCTACACGCTGGAGCCGGGTGTCTTCGGGCAGCACAGTGCCGACGAATTCTGGTTCGACCGCAAGCAGGGGTTTTGCGAGCACATCGCCTCGTCCTTCGTCATCCTGCTGCGCGCTGCCGGCGTCCCGGCGCGCATCGTCACCGGCTACCAGGGCGGCGAGCGCAACACGGTCGATGATTTCTGGGTTGTACGCCAGAGCGATGCCCATGCCTGGACCGAGGTCTGGGTGAGTGGCCAGGGCTGGCTGCGCGTGGACCCGACCAGCGCGGTGGCGCCCGGGCGCATCGGCACGCTGCAGCGCCTGCAGGCCCCGCGTGGCGTGGTGGCCGATGCCATCAACACCGTCAGCCCGGTCGTGGCACTAAATCTGCGCGCTGTGTGGGAGGCCGTCAACAACCGCTGGAACCAGTGGGTGCTGAACTACACCCAGAGCCGCCAGCTCAACCTGCTGCGGGACCTTGGTTTCGAGTCGCCCAGCTGGGAAGACCTGGGGTTGCTGATGGCTGTTTGCATCGTGCTGCTCAGCCTGGCGGGCGCGGCCTGGGCCTTGTGGGAGCGGCGTCAGCACGACCCCTGGGTGCGTCTGTTCAAGGCCGCACAGCAGCGCCTGCGCCAGACGCAGGCCGCACCCGAGCTGACGCCACGGGCCTTGGCCCAGTCCCTGGTGCGCCAGCATGGCGCAGCCGATCCGCACGTGCAGGCCTGGCGCGACTGGCTGCTGCGGCTCGAAGCCTTGCGTTATGCGCCCGGCACGGCCGAGGGCGCCAAGCGGGGCCTGGCGGCGCTGCGGCGCGAGTTCAAACAATTACACTGCCCCCTGTGATCACGACATTTTTCCGAATTGCTCTTGTTTTGATAGCTGCCGGCGCCGTTTCCACGGGGGCTATGGCCACAAAACACACCAAGAAACCGAAAGCCCAGGCGAGCCGCACGCAGCCGGCCGGCCCGCTGTACGCCAGCCGACCCGAGGCCATGGTGCTGGCCGACGAGATTGCCGAGCGCCGGGGCCTGGACCGTGCCTGGGTGCGGCAAACCATCGGCCAGGCCCGCCAGCTGCCGCAGGTGGCCAAGCTCATGACGCCGGCGCCGGTGGGCACGCCCAAGAACTGGCAGCTCTACCGCAGCCGCTTCATCGAACCCCGGCGCATTGCTGCCGGTGTGCGCTTCTGGCAGGCGCAGCAGGCCACGCTGGCGCGGGCCGAGGCGGTTTACGGCGTGCCGGCCGAGATCATCGTCGGCATCATCGGCGTGGAGACCATCTACGGCCAGCAGACCGGCAGCTTCCGCGTGCTCGATGCGCTGGCCACCTTGGCGTTCGACTTTCCGGCGGCCCATCCGCGCGCGGCCGAGCGCAGCAAGTTCTTCCGCGGTGAACTGGAGCAACTGCTGAGCCTGCACAGCCGTGCCGGGCTGGACGCATTGAGCGTGCGTGGCAGTTACGCCGGCGCCATGGGGCTGCCGCAGTTCATGCCCTCCAGCTGGGCCAGGTTCGCGGTGGACTTCGACGGCGATGGCCGCATTGACCTCTTCAACAGCCCGGCCGACGTGATCGGTTCGGTGGCCAACTATTTCAGGACCTTCAACTGGCAGCCCGGCATGCCGACCCATTACAGCGTCGGTTTTGATCCGGACCGCCTCGACAAGGACGCGCTGCTGGCGCCCGACATCCTGCCCACCTTCCCGGTGGCCAGTTTCACCGCCAAGGGTGCCGTGCTCGACGCCGTCGGCCTGCGTCACAGCGGGCCGCTGGCGCTGGTGGAGTTGCAGAACGGCGAGGAGCCGCCGAGTTATGTGGCCGGCACCGAGAACTTCTATGTCATCACGCGCTACAACTGGAGCAGCTACTACGCGCTGGCGGTGATCGAACTCGGCCAGGCGGTTGCAGCCGCCCTGCGAACGCCGTGCCGGGCGAGTGATGCGCCGGCTCAGGCCAGCGTCACGCTCTCGAACACCGAGTGCAGCGCATCGACCCAGTGATCGACTTCCGACTCGTCGATCTGCAGGCAGGCCAGGCATTGCGTGCCATGCTGTTCCCACTCCCGTTGCGGCTGCACGCCTTCGAAGTCGGCTACCAGGTGTTCGGCCAGCGCGGCAATGGCCACCAGGCTGCGGATCTCGGCGGGCACCGCGCTGTCCTGTAGCACGGTGAAGTCGTGGTGCAGGCGCACCGCGATGGCCACCACCGGCGGCAGGTGCCAGGTCTTGGCCACGATGGCACCCACCACGGCATGGTCGGTGCGGTGCACCGCATTCTCGGTTTCGGTGAAACCCCGGTCCTGCCTTGCGAGGGCTTCGGCCAGGGTGCCGTCGTAGTCGCGCAGACCCTGCAGCATGATGGGAATGCCCACGTGCATGAACAGGCCGCAGGTCTGGGCCACCTCGGCATTCATGCCGTAGAGCTGGCGCGCAATGTAGGCCATGGCCAGCGAACGGCGGGTCGAGGTTTCCCAGAAGTGCTCGACCAGCGGTGAATTGATGCGGATGGCATGGCGCGTGAGAAAACCGGTCAGGATCGCCACGGCCTGCCCCATGCCCAGCATGACCACGGCCTCGCTCACGGTGTTGGCCGGGCGCGCGCGGGCGTACAGCGGGCTGTTGGCGGTGCGCAGCAGGGCCGCCGCCATGGCCACGTCGCTGCCGGCAATGCGGGCGATCTCGGCCGGGTCGGGGTCGGCCTTCTGCATTTCAAGCTGCAGTGCCGTCAGCAGCTCGGGGCAGGGCGGGATGACGATGTCGCGCACCGGCCCTGCGCGTTTGGCCTCATCCAGCTCCCGGTCGATATCCCCAACTTTCATGACATGGTCTCCAGTCAGGCCATTATGCGGAAAAATCCCAACCCCCTCAGGGTATGCGGTGTTGCCAGTAGCGCCGGGTCACCTCGCGCTGGCAGGTCACCTGCTGCGGTAACGTGGATTGCCAGTGTGCCGCACCGCAGTGCGGCGTGTCGACCACGCGCACCCCGCGCTCGGTGTAGCGCGCCAGCACGGGCGGCGCCGGGTGGCCAAAACGGTTGCGGTAGCCGGCCTGCACCAGCGCCAGCGAAGGCGCGACCGCGTCGAGAAAGACCGGGCTGCTGGAAGTCTTGCTGCCGTGGTGCGGCATCAGCAGCACCGTGGCCTGCAGCGGCGCGCCACGGGCCAGCAGTTGGGCCTCCTGCGCTTGTTCGATGTCGCCGGTCAGCAGGGCGGTTTGCGTGCCGTTGCTGATGCGCAGCACGCACGACAGCGCGTTGGAGCGACGGCCCCAGTCATAGTCTTCGGCGGTCGGGTGCAGCACCTCGAAGTGCACGCCATCCCAGTCCCAGGCCTGGCCGGCTTCGCAGCGTTCGGCGCGGCGCAAGGCCTGCAGCTCGTGATCGTCTTCGATCGAGCTCAGCAAGGTGGCGGCTGGCTGCATGGCCAGCACGGCCGCTGCGCCGCCGGTGTGGTCGCTGTCGCGGTGGCTCAGCACCAGGCGGTCCAGCCGCACATCGAGCGCACGCAACAGCGGCACCAGCACGCGGTGGCCGGCGTCGCTCTCTCGCGAGTAACGCGGTCCGGCATCAAACAGCAGCGCGTGGGTGGCGGTCTGCACCAGCACCGCATTGCCCTGGCCGATGTCGGCCGCCAGCAGCTCGAACTGGCCGGGCAGGGGGCGCGGTACCTGCCACAGCAGCACGGGCAACAGCAGCGGCAGGCCGAGCAGGCGCAGGCTCCATGGCAGCCGCATGACCAGCAGCACACCGCCAAGCAGGCCCGCCACGCCGGCCCACAAAGGCGCCTGCGCCACCGACAGCGTGGCCAGCGGCAGGCTGGCCAGCAGACCCAGGTACATGGTCAGCCACTGCACGGCCACGGCTGCCACCTCCCACAGCGGGGGCAGCAACACGCCCAGCAAGGCCAACGGCGTGACCACCAGCGTGACCCAGGGAATCGCCAGGACATTGGCGACCAGGCTCACCAGCGAGACCTGGCCGAACAGCAGCAAAGTGAGTGGGGTCAGTGTCAGCGTGATGATCCACTGCTCGCGCAGCATGGCCTGCACCCGGTGCCGCAGGCTGGCCCGCCCGAGTGGCCGCGTGCCGGCATCGGTGGCGAACAGCACGCCCACCGCCACGAAGCTGAGCCAGAAGCCGGCCTGCAGCAAGGCCCAGGGGTCCACGGCCACCACCACGGCGCACGCCAGCAGCCACACCAGCGGCCAGGGCCAGCGCCGCGCCGACAGACACAGCAACGTCACCGTGGCCAGCATCCACACCGTGCGCTGAGCCGGCACGCCCCAGCCGCTGAACAGTGCGTAGGCGATGGCCAGCAGCAGTCCGCCCAGCAGACCGGCCGTTGGCGCCGGCAATGCCAGGCACAGCCGCGGTGAGCGCCGCCACAGCCAGCCGATGGCCATGGCCGCCAGCCAGGCAAACAGCGTCACGTGCAGGCCCGAGATGCTCATCAGGTGCGCCACGCCGGTGGCGCGGAACACATCCCAGTCGGCGCGGTCAATCGCCTGCTGGTCGCCCACCACCAGCGCGGCCACCACGCCGGCCAGGCGCACACGCTCGCGTTCGTCACCGCCGCTGGCCAGCAGGCGTTCAAAGATGGCATCGCGCACCACCTGGCGCGCCCGCTCCATAGGGTGCCACCACGTTGTCGCCAGCCGCTGCGGCGCCGCGTCGCGCGGGCCGGCGCGCACATAACCGGTGGCCTGCAGGCCTTGCTCCCACAGCCAGAGCTCAAAGTCGAACCCATGCGGGTTGCTGCCGCCATGTGGCGCCTTCAGCCGCACCGTCATCTGCCAGCGCTCGCCGGCCTGCAAGGGCTGCGGCGCGCGCTGCAGGTCGGTCAGCAGCTCGCCGCCACCCCAGACGCCGCCGTACCAGCCCAGGTGCAGGCGCGGCGGCAGCGCGACCGGCTGGCCGTCGAGTTGCGCGCTCTCCACCTCGAAGCGGAAACGGGTGCCGGCTTCGCTGTACTGCGGCATGGCGGCCACCAGGCCGGTGACGGCGATGTCTTTGCCTTCCAGCGCCGGGGCGAGGGTGTGGCGGCTGAAAGCGGTGGCGCGCAGGCCGGTGCTGGCGAAGCCGAGCAGGGCGAAAGCCAGGGTGATGGCGGCGGCGCGTTGCCAGAATGCTATTGATTTGATAGCTTTTGGCGCAATCAGGATGAGGGCCAAGGCCAGAAAAAGCCCGTAAACCGTGATGGGCCAGAGTTCCGGTTGCTGCAGTTGCAGGGCCACGCCGGCGAGCCAGGCCGCGAGGGCGGGGGGCAGGAGTTGGGCGAGGTGCGGTGCTGCGCGCATGCGGGGGATGCTAACCGGCTGTTTGCTGGTTCGCGGGCTGTTGTGTTGCTGGGGTTGTGTCGGCTTGTGTCCTTGGCTGGGCCGGCGAGCCGGGTCTCGCCCCGGCGGGCGAGTCACCTTTCTTTGCTTCGCCAAAGAAAGGTAACCGAAAGAAAGGCGAGCCGGATTCGTCGGCCCTACGGGCACGCTGCGTTGCTCGGGTCAAGCGGGAGCCGCGCAAACTCGCCCTGCGGGCTCAGACATGCACGGCTCTTGATCCGCTTGCCCCTGCGCTACTCGCCTCCTCATAACGGCGGGGGAAACCGGATACCGGAAATCACAAGGACGCGCCGTGGCGCGTCCTTGATTCATTATGAAAATGAAACGGAGCATTGCTTCATCGGATCAAGGTGCTATCGGGAAATGTTTTATTCTTTGGAAGAAATCAGTCTGACCTGCCCAGCCGCTTGGGGATATGCACTGGTACGACTAAAGTTACTTCAGTCGGAATACCGTTAGCGATGTATGGCTTGAAGCGCATGCTGCGCATCGCGTGCAGGGCGGATTCGTCCAAGTCTGGATTGCCGCAGGAACTGAGTAAGGTAGTTTTGATGACGGTTCCTTCGGTATCCACGTGGGCACGGAGTGTGACAGGACCGACGACGGTTCCCTTCGCCACAATGCCTGCAACCCTTATCTTGAACGGCGTAACTGGACGCAAATTCTCAATCCTCACAATCTTGGCGGGCCAGTCAGAAGATGCCAATTCATTCGCGACAGAAATACCAAGATTCCAGATCAGGAACCAAGCCGTTGCAGCTTTAAGCAATATTTGGAGGATGCGCATAAGTTGTAGGTTGACAGAAGGGGGGGGCTTCCAATGAGGCGACCATTGAAGTAGCCAAGTGGAATTTTCGCTGCACAGCCACGCCGCAATGTGGCTAGATGCAACAGTTCATCTGATTGATTGTTAACTAAGAACTAACTGTCTTCTGTATGGCGTTGATTCCAGTAGTAGTTCGGTTTTCATTGCCGTTATGAGGAGGCGAGTAGCGCAGGGGCAAGCGGAAACAGAGGCGCAGATGTTTGAGCGCAGCGAGTTTCTGCGCCTCCCGCTTGAG
>NZ_BCWP01000069.1 GCF_001592265.1 Curvibacter delicatus NBRC 14919
GCTGCTTTATCAGCGCCAAGGCCGCATCAAGCTCAAAGCGGCTAACCCCACCTTTCCAGACATCGTTCCAAAGGACGGCCAGACCCTGGAAATCTGGGGTGTGGTCACTGCCGCCATCAAGCAGTTTCGCTATTGAAGCCCTCGCTTGTTGTCCGTTTCCCCTTGATGCCGGTGCTCCCCCATGTACGCCTTGGTCGATGGCAATAACTTCTATGTTACACGGATGTGATTAGATTATTCGATGGATAGTGGCCAGGCTGCCCACGAAGGACCAGTAGGGCAAGAACGATGAGGAAGAACCAGTATGAAAGTCTGTTACAGCGACATCGGCGTCACTACAAAGGCGGGGTTCGGAAAGGTGGCACATCTGCCTTTCATTCTCGACAGTCGTCCTGGATACCACAGGTTGGCAAGCCAATACCTCATTGATCGAGGGTTGGGGGTTTGGTCCCCTGAGACACGAGGCAAAGGGCGGCGATCGAATCCGTTGAGTCGTCAAACAGTTAAAAACTATGCGCACTGGCTCGCCAACTTTCTGGAATGGGCCGAAGTGCGGGACGTGCCATTGGCTACCTGCAACTACGCGGATCATCTCCAAGACAGATACCAATCCGAAATGCTCAGCGGCATTTGGTCGCGGAACCGCGCAGCATTGACTCCTGTTACGGTCAACCTGCGCGTTCAACAAGCTTGCGACTTCCTCACTTGGATGCATGACAAAGGCCATCGCGGCCCGTTCGAATTCTTGACCGAGAGTGCGAGATTTAAGGCAGGCGGCGCGACGAGCGCTGTAGGTTTTCGAGCAATAAAGGTTGAGCGTCGAATCGGGAAAGTCAGGCAAAACAAACGCAGGCTCCGTATGCCGACCGAGGATGAGGTGAGAACCTGGTTGAAGAGCGTGTATGAAAACAGTGGCTACTCACTTGGGTTGGCCTGCGAGACTATCCTCCTCACAGGATTGCGAATCGAGGAGGTCGCATCACTCCGAGTCGACTCTGTCCCGATAGATATGGGGGACTGGCACCTCTCGAATGCCGACGCGCCAAAGTCGGAACAACAGGTTCTGATAGACGTCAAATACGGTACTAAAGGGCCGGACTATGGCGAAGACAATGGCGACAAAATTGGGCCAGTACGAACAATTCACATACCGCTCCTACTTGCAGAGAAGGTTGACTCGTTCCGCCTAAATCGCCGCAACTTGGCGCTAAGGAAATGGATCAACCAATCGCCAGACCCGAGGGAACGGAAGAGTCGTATTGGTAGAGCGGTGCATCTGTTCCTAAATGAATCGACAGGTGGTCGGGTCACTTCCGACAACATCTATCGCGCTTGGAAGAATGGTGCATTGCCGTTCGATGGCTGGCGCATTTCTTTGTTGTTGGACTTTCGATGGGAGCGCGAAAGTCCGAGATAGTGACGTTGGATCGGGAATGTATTCAGTACGCAAAGGATGGCATTCCTTATGCATCCGGTAGAACATGGAAGCTGGTTGATCGACACGACGGCGCGATTCGAGAATGGGTTCTTCCCGAAATGGCAATACTTGCAATTGAGCAGCAGGTTCGGTTGATCAGGATAGTTGATCAGATCGGCACCGCGAGGCCAAAGCGAGGCGGACGAAGTATGTTGTCGCTCGAGGGCGCGCCAAAACACCTTTGGGCGGAAATTGGTGGAGGCCGGTCGAACAGGACTGCAGCGCTGCGCAACACAAGCTCGGCATTGCGATCGTTCGCTCGGTCAATTGAGATGACGCCAGATCCCGATGATCAAGGCATCGCCGTCCATCGATTCAGAAAGACGGTCGCCCGTCTTGGCGCACTTGCAATAACTCAAGCCCCTAAAGTCCTAAAAGACGTATTTGGACACAAGAGCATCGAGATGACGCTCTACTACATTCTCGCGGACGAGAACTTGCAAGCGGATATCCAGAAGGTCGCCAGGGAGCTGCGTGTGATGAAAGCGAAGGAGAGTGTCGAGATCATCGTCGCAGCCGAAGATGAACAAGATCAGAAGACCTATGGTGGGCTTGGTGGCCAAGCAGCGCAAATGATTGACACTGCAATAAAGGTGCATCGCGATCGGCTCCACCGGCGTGGTGACATTTGGGGCGCGGAGAGCGCGTACGAGCTTGCGGAGATCTTAACTTTGCAGGGTAAGGCTTGGCAGTTTGTTCGGCCAGGGGTAATTTGCACAAAATTTCCGGGGACCGAGGTTGGTCCATGCAACAAGAACAAAGGTGCCCCGGAGCCCGCGCGATGTCAAAGCCACTGTCGTCACCGACTCGAGGAGGCGTTTCTTCGCGGCGATGTGGATGCATCTATATGTGAGGCAGTCAAGGCATTTAACGAAGCAGGCGATCGCGGTGACGAATTGATGCAGGCGCTATGGGCAGCCCAAGTGAAAGTGAATATCAACCGGTTTGCAGACATCGGGAGGAAGTGGATGGGCGACGCATCAGTACGGAAAATCGTGCAACAGGCCGCGGAAGAGAGAGCTGAAATTGTAGTGAATGGAGCTTGAGATGTCAGATCGCTATCGAGCAGTTAAAGAAGCCGCCAAGCGGCGTGGAGCGATGCGAACGGAAGACGTGAGGGCTCGCGTGAGATCCGCCCTGAAGGTCATCGAGCAAGAAATCCGGGAGAACGACGGGATTTATCCTCATAGGAATGGTGCACTTTCCTCAGCCGAGGTCGCTCGACGGGCATCCATACATCCAACTTCACTTTTCACCCGAAGCCTGAGTTCACTTGGGGAGGAGGTAAGGCAATGGCTTGATCGCGTAAAGGCCGAGAAATCCATCGGAACCGTGAAAGCAAGGCGCTCACTTGTCGACCGCATTTCTGACTGGAAGCGTCAGTATGAGTGCCTTCTACAGGCTCATCGAGATACTGAATTACTGCTCCATCAAACTCAGCATGAACTTACTCATGCGCGCGGTATTCTCGAGCGCCTTGAAGGTGAACTTGCGCGCCTTCGGGAGGAGAGCAAGAAGTTGGACATAGGTAAAGTCGTTTCTATCGCGACTAGGTCAAAGTAGGCTCACGCATTTTCGATCGAACGACGAAAGGGTTTGGGTCCCTGGTAGGGCATTCATGCGTATTCTCGTTTCAATTGGTCGCCGTGCCGGCTCGCTTTGACGGCCCTATTGGTTTGCGCTGACTACTGGGCGGGAGTCGATCGCTCCAGACAGATGCTAGTCTGACTTTTGGGCTTGACGGAAATCCCACGGCGGCGTCGGAGCCGCATCTGCCCACAGTCCGCGCACTGACAGCTTGGCTTCTCCCTCAGCATGGTCATAGAGCACCCGATCTTCTTTAGACAACTCCCGCTGATATTGCCGATAGACCCATGCCATGCCGCGCTTGATTTGTTCGAGATTGACGTCACGTTCGTTCACCAGGATCTTGCCAACCTCTCGGCCGTATCGGTCCTTCTTGTCGAAGTCGACTGTCGCCTTCTGCATGTAGGCGAGGTCGCTCAAGCTCTGTTTCGATCGTTGCCCAAACGCCTGCTTCTTTTCAGGGGCATCAATGCCGGCCAGCCGAACCTCATGCGACCTTTTGTCAGAATCGAGCAGCGTTACCGTGTCGCCGTCTTTGACCTTCACGACCAGTCCCTCATAGCTCAATGCATGGGCAGCGAGGACCCAGCACAAAGAGGCTGCGATGGCGAGGCGCAATCCGACCTTCAAAGAAGGCTCCCCGGGGAAACGTCGGAAGTCGCGACCATCTTCTCCGCTGGGTACGGCATGCAGAAATCCAGGCTTTCTTCCGCAGAAGCGCTGAGCCATGCTTCGTACTTCTCTTCAGGAAGGATGACCACCATTCGTTTTTCGTCGGATGGCTTATGGAAGTTCTTCATCAAAGGGTGATCGTCCGCATTGATCGTCAGCATGGTGATGCTCAGAATCTTTCTGCCATCTGGCGCTATCCAGCTCTCCCAAAGACCAGCGATTCCCATCGGTGATTCGTCCGCGCGGCCAATCTTGGCTGGCACTGATCGTGTTGGGTTGAGTCGGTAGTCTGGCTCATAGAAGGCATCGGCAGGAACAATGCAATGCTGCGCCTTGTGCCACGCACTTCGGAAGGTCGGCTTCGTTGCGACGGTTTCGATGCGAGCGTTGTAGGTATTGCGGACCACCTTGAGTTCTTTCACCCAAGGCGCGATCAGGCCGTACCTACCGAGCATGACTTCACGCTCTGGCACAGCGTCATCTCCCACGTCTGCGTGTTCGTGCCGGCGGATGAAGCACGCCTCGTAGCCTGGCCACACGTCGAGTTTTCCCATGTCCGCTGGCGGCTCCGCCCGGAAGTGCTTCAGGAACCTCTCGCGATTGCGTACGCCTTCGTAGTGACTGCACATGAACTGATCCCGTTCCTCTCACTTGTCCACAGAGATTGTGCCCAAACCTGTGCATAAGCCCGGTTACATCGCCGGAAAGGGCGCCAGCATGAGGCCTGCCCACGGCTTGCCTACCTATTAGGCAGATCCAGCCAAGCATCTGATCAAGTACTTGCCAAAAACCAGTTAACTGATTAAAAATACAGTCACTGGATACTTTACCAGTAATTGCCGATCTCCCTTGGGTGGCGGGCGTTTGCGCTGATAGCCGTGTCAGTGCGACCCCAATCGAGAGCGTTTTTTCGAATCCTGCCTGTTGCCACACACGACAGTCACGACCATGACCACCACATTGATTTCGCCTGCCGTCGGATCTATTCAGCAGGCCCGCCCAGACCCGTTGGGCTCCCTGAATGTCGAGCAGCGCGCCGCGGCCGAACACGGTCTGGACAGCCAGGCTCTTGATACCCGCCCGTTGCTTGTCATCGCGGGCGCCGGCTCCGGCAAAACCAACACGCTGGCCCACCGCGTGGCCAACCTGATCCTGCATGGGGCCGATCCGCAGCGCATGCTGCTGCTGACCTTCTCGCGTCGTGCGGCGGCTGAGATGGAACGGCGAGCCGGCCTGGTCCTTCAGCAGGTCATGGGCATGGCGTCCAAAGAGCCGCCCCATCTGCCCTGGGCGGGCACCTTTCACAGTATTGGCGCCAGGCTGCTCCGTGACTACGCTGGGCGCATCGGCTTGGACGAATCCTTCACCATCCATGACCGTGGAGATGCGGAAGACCTGCTGGGCCTGGTGCGGCATGAACTGGGTTTTGATTCAACAAAGGACCGTTTCCCGCGCAAAGGCACATGCCTGTCCATCTATTCGCGGGTGGTCAACAGCCAGGCATCTCTGACCGAGGTGCTTCAACAGACCTATCCTTGGTGCAACCAGTGGGAAGCCGAGCTCAAACGACTCTTCGGCGGCTACGTGGAGGCCAAACAGTCCCAGAACGTGCTGGACTACGACGACCTGCTGCTGTTCTGGTCCGAGATGATGTCGGAGCCGACGCTGGCAGCTGAGGTCGGCAGCCGCTTCGACCACGTCCTGATCGACGAGTACCAGGACACCAATCGACTGCAGGCCTCCGTCTTGTTGGGACTCAAACCCGATGGCGCAGGCGTCACCGTGGTGGGCGACGATGCCCAGAGCATCTACAGTTTTCGTGGGGCGACAGTGCGAAACATCCTGGACTTCCCCCAGCAGTTCAGCCAGCCCGCGCGCATCGTCACTCTGGAGCGCAACTACCGGTCAACGCAGCCGATCCTCGATGCCTCCAATGCCGTGATTGCCGAGGCCAGTGAGCGCCATGCCAAGGAGCTCTGGACTGACAAGGCCAGCAGCATCAAGCCGCAATTAGTCATGGTCCCGGACGAAGCCGGCCAGGCGCGCTGGGTGGTGGACCGGATCCTGGATCACCGCGAAGCGGGCCTCAACCTCAAGTCCCAGGCCGTTCTGTTTCGGACTTCCTCGCATAGCGCTGCGCTTGAGCTGGAGCTCATGCGACGCAACATCCCCTTCGTTAAGTTCGGTGGCCTCAAATTTCTGGAAGCTTCGCACATCAAAGACCTGCTGGCGGTCCTGCGTTTCGCGCAGAACCCACGCGGCCGCATGGCGGGGTTTCGGGTGCTGCAGCTGATGCCGGGTATCGGTCCGGCCACAGCCACACGTCTGCTCGAACTCATCTCTGAGGCTCCGGAACCAACTGTCGCTGTTGAGCGTTTCGAGGTCAATGCCAATGTGGCCGAGGACTGGCAGTCTTTTGTGCAGCTCTATCGTGCGCTGACTCTCCCACAACGTACCTGGCCCGCCGACATGGAACTAGCCATGCGCTGGTACACCCCGCATCTGGAGCGCTTGCATGACGATGCTCCAGTGCGCAAGGGCGATTTGGAGCAACTCGTCCGCATGGCTTCGGGCTACAGCTCTCGGGAGCGCTTCCTGGCCGAGCTGACACTTGATCCGCCCGAGGCGACCGGCGACCTGGCTGGTCCGCCGCACCTGGATGAGGATTACCTGATCCTTTCCACCATTCACTCAGCCAAAGGCCAGGAGTGGAAGTCCGTGCATGTGCTCAACGTGGTCGATGGCTGCATGCCATCGGATCTGAGTACAGGCAATGCCGCCGAGATCGAGGAGGAGCGCCGCCTGCTCTACGTGGCCATGACCCGCGCCCGCGATCATCTGCATCTGATCGTGCCGCACCGTTTCTACGTTACCCAGCAGTCGGCTTCGGGTGACCGGCATCTCTACGCACCGCGCAGCCGTTTCATTACCGAGTCCATGGCCAAACGCTTTGATACGGTGGTCTGGCCGCAAGCGACTGCGCAAGACAGGCAGCCGGGCATGGGCCAGGCCCAGCGACCCGCTGTCTTGGTGCGAGACCGCGCACGGGCGGCCTGGCGTTGATGGTCTGCCAAAGAGATCAGAACCATGTCAGCCATTGCGTCTTTGCGTCTTCATGCGGTGCCTCCTGCCGAATTGCAGGGGGTCTGGCGTGGCAATGAACTGACTCGACAGACTCAGCACGTCATACCTAGCGGACATGCCGGCCTGGATAGCGAGTTGCCGGGTCAAGGTTGGCCGCTGTCCCAGTTAACGGAGATCCTGCAGGCTCAAGCCGGTCTGCACGAGTGGCGCTTGCTGTTGCCGGCACTA
>NZ_BCWP01000070.1 GCF_001592265.1 Curvibacter delicatus NBRC 14919
AAAAAAAAGCCACCTGGAAGGGTGGCTTTGAAAAGTCCTCGAAAGGACGTCGTTGGGACTCTTTGATTCCGCCGTGGCCTGCTGCTCTGAAGGCGGCATGGCTGGACGGAATCTTTCGTATGACTGTGACAGCAGTTGGATATAACTGTATCGAGCCAGATCGGTTTCGGATATCCCACAAATGGGGGATATGACTCCGGTTTTGTCCAAAAAAGAGACATTCCGCCCGGCCAGCCGGGTGCTGAGGGCGGATTTTGCTTAAGGCCCTGCCGGGGACTCAGGCCGTGGCAGGCAGTTCGACCACGAAACAGGCGCCGCCGCCGGGCCGCTCTTCGCAACGCACGCTGCCGCCATGGCGCGTGGTGATGGACTTGACCAGGGCCAGGCCCAGGCCGACGCCGCCATCGCGCTCGGAGGCGCCGGGCAGGCGGTAGAAGGGCTCAAAAATGCGTTCCCGCTGCGCCGGCGGCACGCCCGGACCACGGTCACTGACGCGGATCGTGACCTGCTGGCCGTTGGGCTGCAGGCTCAGGCGGATGTCGCCCGCGGCATGGCGGCGGGCGTTTTCCAGCAGGTTGCGCACCACCCGGCGCAGCAGTTTCGCCACGCCCGGCACCGGCAGACTGGTGCAACCGGCCGGAACCTCGAATTCGGCACCGGTCTGCGCGCACTCCTCGGCACACAGGCCGACCAGGTCCACCGGCTCCAGTGTGCCGATGTCGATCGGGCTGGCTTCAAGCCGGCTGGCCAGCAGGATCTCGTCGATCAGCTGGTCGAGTTCGTGGATGTTGCGGGTGATTTCCTCGCGGGCCGTGGCGTTGGGGCGTTCGCCCATGAGCTCCAGGCCCATGCGGATGCGTGTCAGGGGTGAGCGCAGTTCGTGCGAGGCATTGGCCAGCAGGGCCTTTTGGGACTGCAGCAAGGCCTGCACGCGTTCGGCCGCGATGTTGAAGCGCTGGGCCAGGAAGGCCACCTCGTCGCGTCCGTCTTCCGGCAGGCGGCGCGCCAGGTCGCCTTCGCCCCAGCGTTCCACGCCCTGTTGCAACGCTTCCAACCGCTTTGTCAGGCGCCGCACAATGGGGTAGGCGCCGAGCGCAACAGCCAGCGCGACCAGTCCGAGCAGCCAGACGAAGTCGAACGGCGGGCGCCACCAGGGCGGCGCCATCATGGGGGGCGGCCGGTTGGGGCGCGGCAGTTGCACGAACAGGGTCTGCCCATCGCGGGTCGGCACTTCGAATTCAAACCCCTGACCGGGCAGACGACCCGGGCGCACCACGGCCTGGCCAATGATGTCGCCGCTGGCGTTGCGCAACACGATCTCGCGTCCGGGGCGCTGGGCGCGTTCGCGATCCGCCTCCTGGCGCCAGAGCCAGCTGAACACCAGGGTCAGCATGACCACCGTGGCCACAACGGCCAGCCAGATGCGCAGGTACAGGCGTTGCGTCAGGGGCGTGCTCATGGCGGGCCTTCCGGACTCAGTCCTGCTGGCGGGCAAAGACATAACCGACACCGCGCACCGTGAGGATGCGCTTCGGATTTTTCGGATCCGCCTCGATGGCGGCGCGGATGCGGCCCATGTGCACATCGATCGAGCGGTCGAAGGCCTCCAGTTCGCGGCCGCGCACGGCTTCCATGATCTGGTCGCGCGTCAGCACACGGCCGGCCCGTTCGGCCAACGTCACCAGCAGGTCGAACTGGTAGGAGGTCAGTTCACAGGCTTGCCCGCTGACCGTGACGGTCCGGGCATCGCGGTCGATCGTCAGCGAACCGAAATTCAGTTGGCTGGTGGTCGGCGGGTCGTTGTCGCCGCGCCGGCGCAGGATGGCACGGATGCGGGCCAGCAGCTCGCGCGGCTCGAACGGCTTGGGCAGGTAGTCATCGGCGCCCATCTCCAGGCCAATGATGCGGTCCATCGGATCGCCTTTGGCGGTGAGCATCAGGATGGGGGTCTGCGCCAGACTGCCGGGCAGGGCGCGGATGCGGCGGCAGACTTCCAGGCCATCCATGTCAGGCAGCATCAGGTCGAGGATGATGAGTTGCGGCGGCGTCTCGTGGCTCTGCAGGCGCGCCAGGCCATCACTGGCGTCGGCCGCATGTGCCACTGCAAACCCCGACTGCGCAAGGTACTCGCTGACCATGCCCGCCAGGCGGGCATCGTCTTCGATCATCAGGAGATGCTGGCTCATGGGAGAAGTCTGTTCATGCAATAGGCATCATGATGACGTCTGGCCGTCAAATGCGCTTGAATCCGCGGTAAAGATAAGTAAACCGGGGCCTCTGTTTGCTATCAAAAATATAGCTGTTGGCGCATATTCAACAAGAGTTTCAGGCCGATTTTGTTCGAGATGCCAGCCAGACCAGCAACAGCACCGGCAGGCCCAGCAAGGCGGTGGCGGTGAAGAAGTGGGTGTAGCCGAAGGCGTCCACGTAGTCGCCGGAAAAGCCGGCCAGGAACTTGGGCAGCAGCAGCATCATGGAACTGAACAGGGCGTACTGGGTGGCCGAATAGCTGACGTTGGTCAGGCTGGACAGGTAAGCAATGAAGGCCGAGGAGGCGATGCCGCTGGCCAGGTTGTCGGCCGAGATCACGGCGATCAGCGCCGTCACATCGTGGCCGCGCGAGCCGAGCCAGGCAAACAGCAGGTTGCTGGCGGCGCTGAGGATGGCGCCGAGCATCAGCACGCGCATCACGCCCAGGCGCATGGCCAGCGCGCCGCCGATGAAGGCGCCCGCCAGCGTCATGATGACGCCGTAGATCTTGGTCACCGCGGCTACCTCGTCCTTGGTGTAGCCCATGTCGACGTAAAAAGGGTTGGCCATGATGCCCATCACCACGTCGCTGATGCGGTAGATCGCGATCAAGGCGAGGATCAGCGCCGCCTGCCATTTGTAGCGGCGGATGAAGTCGGCAAAGGGTTCAATCAATGCGCCCCGCAGCCATTCGCCCAGGTTCTTGGCCGGGGGCAGTTCGCGGCGTGCCGGCTCGGGGCTCAGCAGCACGGTCAGCATGCCGGGCAGCATGCTGGCGGCCATGGCCAGGTAGGCGGTCTGCCAGGCGGCGTTCTGGTAGGCGATGGCCCCCGCCACGGCCGGCGTCACTTCGGCGCGTGCAGCAAGCCACAGCACGCCGGCGCCGGCCCAGATCATGGCCAGGCGGTAACCGGTCTGGTAGGCCGCGGCCAGTGCGGCCTGGCGTTCCGCTCCGGCCGACTCAATGCGGAAGGCGTCGAGCGCGATGTCCTGTGTGGCCGAGCCGACGGCCACCAGCAGCGCGCACCACACCAGCGGCTCCAGCCCGAGGCGCGGATCCTGCAGGGCCATGCCGGCCAGGCCGGCCATGATGACAGCTTGTGCCAGCAGCAGCCAGCTGCGGCGCAGGCCGAGCCAGTGGGTCAGTCCCGGCAGCGGCAGCCGGTCCACCAATGGTGCCCAGACCCACTTGAAGGCATAGGCCAGCCCGACCCAGCTCAGGTAGCCAATGGTGCTGCGGTCAATGCCGGCTTCGCGCAGGCGGAAACTCAGGGTGCCCAGCACCAGCAGCAGGGGCAGGCCGGCAGAAAAACCCAGCACCAGCATGCGCAGGGTCGGGGCTTCGAGGTAGACACGCAGGGAGGCAAGCCAGGAGGTCTTGATTTGGCTGGTTTCAGCGGCATTTGAACTCATGCGGGAATAATAAGCGCTGCCTTGACCCGTCCGACCCATGCCGAAACGTGAACCTTTGAACCTGTTGCTCCAATCCCGCCGCTGGCTGGTGTGCGGTCTGCTGCCGTTGGCGCTGCTGGCACTGCCGGCGCTGGCACGCGAGGGGGTGGAGGTGGGCAAGAACTCGGCCTTCAGCAAGCTGGTGCCCGCCGACGAGGTGGAGAGCAGCGCCGGGCAGCAGTACAGCCAGCTGCTGGCCCAGGCACGTGCCAAGAACGCCTTGGCGCCGCGTGAACATCCGCAGCTGCAGCGCCTGCGCGCGATTGCGCGCAAGATCATTCCCCAGGCCTTGGGCTGGAACCCACGTGCCCGTGACTGGCAGTGGGAGGTCAATCTGATCGCCTCATCGCAGGTCAATGCCTTCTGCATGCCGGGCGGCAAGATCGCTTTTTACACTGGCATTCTCGACAAGCTCCAGCTTAGCGACGACGAGGTGGCCATGGTCATGGGCCATGAGGTGGCCCACGCCTTGCGCGAGCATGCACGCGAGCGCATGGGCAAGAGTGCGGTGACGCACGGCGCCGCGCGCATCGGCGGTGTGCTGGCGGCCGGCATCTTCGGCATCGATCCGCGCCTGACCGATTCGCTGGCACGCGGCGGTGCCAACCTGCTGACGCTGGAGTTCAGCCGCGAAGACGAGTCAGAGGCCGATCTGGTCGGCATGGAGTTGGCCGCGCGTGCCGGTTTTGATCCGCGTTCGGGCATCACCTTGTGGCAGAAGATGAGCGCGGCCAACAAGGGTGGCCCGCCGCAATGGCTGTCCACCCACCCTTCCGGCAAGACGCGCATTGCCGACATCGAGAAGAATCTGCCGAAGGTGCTGCCGCTGTACGAGCGCGCAATAAAGTAACACCCCCGACTCTCGTCCACTGCGTGTGGCTCGCACGGTGACTGCGCCAGAGGCTCAGTCTCTTCGACCTGTCCAAGCCTGCGCAGGCAGGCTTGGAGCCGCAGGTCTCAGCCCCTCAAGGGGGCGACGCCAGTGGCCCGGCGAAGCCGGTTCCACGGCGTCCTGCGCTAGTCAGGGGTCAGGTGCCACCCACAAACGGGTTGGTTTTCCGTTCGCGGCCGAAGGTGCTTTCGGGGCCGTGACCCGGGATGAACACGGTGTCGTCGCCCATCGGCCACAGGCGTTGCGTGATGCTGGCGATCAGCTGCGCGTGATTGCCCTGCGGGAAGTCGGTGCGGCCGATCGAGCCGGCAAACAGCACGTCGCCCACAAACGCCCGCTGGATCTCCGGCGAGTGGAACACCACGTGGCCTGGCGTGTGGCCCGGGCAATGGCGTACCTGCAAGGTGCTGTGGCCGATGCTGACGGTGTCGCCGTCATGCAGCCAGCGTGTCGGCGTGAATGATTCGGCATGCGGCAGCCCGAAGCGCTGGCCCTGCATGGGCAGGCCATCGATCCAGAACTGGTCGCCCGGATGCGGCCCGATGATGGGCAACCCCAGCTTTTGCGAGAGTTCCGCCGTGCCGCCCGCATGGTCGATGTGGGCGTGCGTCAGCCAGATCTGTTCCAACGTGACGCCCAGCTTCTGGACGGCATCGAGCAGCACCTCAAGATCGCCACCCGGATCGATGATGGCGGCCTTCATGGTCTCGTCACACCAGACGATGGAGCAGTTTTGCTGGAAGGCGGTGACGGGGATGGTTTCGTAGTGAAGCATGGCTGGCTGATAGGTGCTTGATAACAATGTTTCGATCTTGAGGACAATGTCTTGAATTTACACGGCTCAAATACTGAAACACCAAAGCCAATCTTTCGAACTTGATTGATCTATATTTGAAATTCTGACGTCTTCAGCGTTTTGCCTGAAGTGCGCAAACATAGATAACAATATTTTGAACTTGATTGGGGCGGCCGTTTAGGTAGCATTTACCAGTCTTTTTGGTTCCGACGTGGTTGGCCTCCGCTTAGCTGATGACTGCTGTGCAGCGAAAGCCGTCAGTTGGTGCCGTGTCGGGTGTGCCCACGAAACGCCATCAAGCAGTCATCCAGAGCGGTCAGCGGGGGGGCGTTCGAAATCTGCGCGACTCAAGCCGCGTCCTTTCCCCTTGGGCGATGAGCTGGGCGGTGGCAGGCAGCTTGTCCTTGGCCTCGGCGAAAACGGTTAAGCCACCCGCGCAGTTCGCCGCCCCTGTGAGTTAATCCTCAAGTAAGCGGCCGATTTAGGGAGTTTCCGCCATTAAGAAGCCCTTCTCGATCAGCTCTTTGGCCAGCTCGGGAGGGAACATCACTTCGCCCATGGCATCGTTTCGCCCAAAACTCAGTATGCCATCCAGCACACCGTCCAACCGGCCGCTCCGCATGGACGACAGAGAGAGTCCTTTCACAGATTCAGACAGCGGCTCAATCCAGTCGGAGGCCGGCTTGGTTGCATCCACGATGGAGAAGAGTCTCGCGAGAAGAGAGAGCAATGGCTGGGAAGGTCCTCGTATGCTCAAGGTGCTTAGCACATCGCCTAGAGGCCACGTGATCGACAGCGCGATGCTCTTAATGCCAAGTTTCGAAACATCCGTCGCCAGCGCTGCGGCAAGGTCTTGAACCTGTTGATACATGCTTCCAGGGAAGCATTCAGACGAGCCAAAGAGGAGCGGAACCAGCTCAAGTCGATTGTCAGGAACTCTCATCGACGCAACCGAGGTAAGCGAAAGTCGGGCCCGCAACATCTCGTCGACCACACCAATACCCGTCTCCATGACTGAGACGGTGTGCTTTCCGTCGGGCAGGAGAACGCGTCTTAACGCAAGGTCAAATTTCTTGCTGAGACGACCAGGTCGAAGGTGAATAAACGCGCAGAGTGGATTCTCGCTATCGAGCACGATATCAGATGACACATCTGCGTGCGCCACCGCCGCCGGTGGCCTATCCGATCGTTCATCTCCACCCTCATCCGTCAGTTCTTCCTGCGGAGCACCAAGGTACTCAGGCACAAGTGGGTTGCCCCTGAAATAATCGCTCAACAACCGCTTCCAGATATCGATCGCAAGCTCGCCGTCGAAACGAAAGAGCTTCGTGTATTCGGAATGTTTGCCCGCATGGTCAATGCTTAGGTCAATCCGTCTGAGATAAGACTCAGCCGGATATGCACGGATA
>NZ_BCWP01000071.1 GCF_001592265.1 Curvibacter delicatus NBRC 14919
GCCGCCCTGGGCGTCGCCCATGACGCCATGATCCATGCGTTCCATGCCGCTATCAGCCTTTTCGATCGTGGCGGCAGGCATGTCGTGGGCCATGTCACTCATCGACTGCGCCCACACCGGCACCGTGCCAAGCGTCGCGAGTATGAAAGCAATCCCGTTCAGTTTGAGTTTCATCATGTGCACTTTTTCCTTTGTATTCATGGATCAGGCCACCACCACTTCGCGGAACATGCCGGCATCCATGTGGAACATCAGGTGGCAGTGCCAGGCCCATCGCCCCAAGGCATCGGCCGTGACCAGGAAGCTGACGCGCTGGGCCGGCTGCACCGGAATCGTGTGCCTGCGGGCCAGGAAGCTTCCGTCCGGGTTTTCCAATTCGCTCCACATGCCGTGCAGGTGCATGGGATGGGTCATCATGGTGTCGTTGTGCAGGATGACTCGCACGCGCTCACCGTATTTCATGAACACCGGCGTGGACTGGCCAAACTCCAAGCCGTCGAGCGACCAGGTGTAGCGATCCATGTTGCCGGTCAGATGCAGCTCGATCTCCCGCTCGGGGCCGCGGTCGTCAAGCGGACCACCGATCGTGTGCAGATCAGACAGCGTCAGGACGCGCCGGCCGTTGCCACGTAAGCCCACTCCAGGGTCGTCGAGATTGGTGCGAGCCATGTCCACACGCGCATCGGTGCTGGGACCATATTCGGTGCTGGCATGGCGCGCCCGGGTACTGGGCACCGCCAACGGATTGGTAGCCGGCATGTCGGGCATGGCGTGCCCACCATGGTCCATCGCCATGCCGCCAGGCATCATTCCAGGCATTCCGGCCATCCCCGCTCCGCCGCTGTGGCCTCCATGGCCAGACGGCGCGCCGTGGTCCATACCGGCCATGCTGCCGCCCATTGCCCCCATCATGTCGCTCATGGACAACCAAACCGGAGCATCCACCTCCGGCACCGGTGCGCTCAAGCTCGGCCGCGTGGCCAAGGTGCCGCGGGCGTAGCCGGTTCGGTCCATCGTTTGCGCGAAGACGGTATAGGCGTCATCACGAGGTTCGACTACCACGTCGTAGGTTTCGCCGGGTCCGAAGCGAAATTCATCCACGCTGACAGGCTCGATATTGACGCCGTCGACCTGCACCACCTTGAGTTTGAGCCCAGGGATGCGGACGTCGTAGAAAGTGTTGCCGGCACCGTTGATGAAGCGCAACCGTACACGCTCGCCCGGTTTGAACAGCCCGGTCCAATTGCCCGCCGGCGTGACGCCATTCATCAGGAAGGTCAGCGTGGAGGCCGAAAGATCCGACAAGTCAGTCGGATTCATGCGCATCTGGTTCCACATGGCCCGCTTGTCGAGTGCGGCTTTCATGCCACTGTGCGCCACATCACGCAGAAACTGTGGTGCGGTGGGCTGGTTGTAGTTGTAATAGCCGCTCTGGACTTTCAGCTTGGCAAAGACCCTCATCGGATCCTCGTCGGTCCAGTCGGACAGATGAATCACATGATCGCGCTGGACTTTGACCGTCTCGCCATCGGCCGGATCGATGACGATGGCACCGTACATGCCGGTCAACTCCTGAAAGCCGGAATGCGAGTGATACCAGTAGGTGCCACTCTGCTCAACCTTGAAACGATAGGTGAAGGTTTCGCCAGGGGCGATGCCGGCGAAACTGATACCCGGAACGCCATCCATCTGGTATGGCAGGATGATCCCGTGCCAGTGAATCGACGTATGTTCGCGTAACTTGTTGGTGACGCGGATGGTGACAGTATCTCCCTCGCGCCAGCGCAAGGTCGGTGCTGGCAACGAGCCATTGATTGTCGTGGCCATACCAGGCTGCCCCGTGAAGTTCGCCGGTGTTTCTGCGATGACCAGATCAAACTCAGTTCCACGCAGAACCGGTGCCGCAGCGGCGCGTTGGGGCGCCTCCGATGCCCAAGCAGGCCTTGAGGCAGTCGCTGCCCCGAGCACCACGCCGCCTGCAGCAAGGCCTTGAACAAAGCGCCGGCGGGACATCCCCATTGGCACGTTCAACACATGCGGGACAAACATATTCATCTACTGTTCCTACTGATACGCCTTCCACTACCGCGCTAGCCAGAGCACATAAGACCAACCTCGGTGGAATGGTTCGTAGCGTAAGAAGGTGCTGCTTTCCCGTAGATGACGCCCGGATTACATTTATGTAATGCCTATGCACTCCCCCTGAGCGAACGGCACAATACATATCCGCATACAGGAAGCACTCCGACAAATGAAAATTCTTGTGATCGAAGACGAACCCAAAACTGGCGATTACCTGCGACAGGGACTTGCCGAGGCTGGGTTTGTGGTTGATCTGGCTCGGGACGGTCACGATGGCCTGCACCTGGCGTTGACTGAGGCCTATGACCTTGCCATCCTGGACGTCATGTTGCCTAGCATTGATGGTTGGCAAGTGCTCCAGGGGATCCGGAAAGCCGGCAAAGAGATTCCGGTTCTCTTTCTGACGGCTAAGGATTCCATCGAAGACCGGGTCAAAGGGTTGGAAACCGGCGCCGATGACTATTTAGTCAAGCCCTTTGCCTTTGCGGAATTGCTGGCCAGAGTCAGGACTCTTTTACGACGTGGCCGCTCAAACAAGGAGTCCGAAGTGCTCCGGGCTGCCGATCTGGAGCTTGACCTGATTCGTCGGAGGGTGACTCGTTCAGGAAAGAAGATCGATTTGACAGCGAAGGAGTTCGCGTTACTCGAACTGTTCCTGCGCCGGCAAGGTGAGGTGCTGCCGCGGTCGCTGATTGCCTCCCAAGTTTGGGACATGAATTTCGACAGCGACACCAATGTGATCGAAGTGGCGATTCGTCGCCTGCGCGCGAAGGTCGATGACGGTTTCGAGTGCACTCTCATTCATACCGTACGCGGCATGGGCTACGTCCTGGAGAGTCAGGAATGATCATGGGGAAGCGCCATGCGTTGACGACCCGTCTAACCGCCCTCTTTGCATCCATCTCAACGGTCATACTCCTACTGCTCGGTCTATTGATCGGCGAACTGGCGGAGCACCATTTTGAGGAGCTCGACAGGGATTTGCTGCAAGGGAAGTTGGAGCTTCTTCAAAATGCGCTCGGTAAAGTCGACTCATATCCCGCGCTGGACGCCGTCACCGAGGAGCTCCAGAAGGCTCTCGTAGGCCACCACGGCCTCTCGGTTACCGTCCAAACCACGCAGGGAAAGATCATCTTCGCCAGCGGTGAAGCCCAGTTTCCGACGACATTGCAAGGGTCCGAGGCTGACGCCCTCATTGCTTGGACTGACTCGGGTGGACGCCCATTTCGCGGGATGTCTGTCCTGGCTCCGACAAAAATCCGTGAAGATCCCAACCTTATCGCCACTGTCGCCATTGATTTGACTCGACATGAAACCTTCATGGAGTCCTTTCAGATAGCCTTGTGGATTGCGATCGGGACTGCTGCGATGCTTACCTGTCTTTTGGGATGGGTCGCAGTGCGGCGTGGCCTAGCGCCACTAAAGGAAATGCGGCAACGGGCGGCAGACATCACCGCCAACCGCCTGGATCAGCGCCTCTCAGTCGCCTCCATTCCTGTGGAACTCGCCGAAGTCGCCGAAACCCTCAACGGGATGCTGGCTCGCTTGCAAGACTCCTTTCACAGGCTATCGGATTTTTCTTCGGACCTTGCACACGAATTGCGCACACCTGTCAGCAACCTCTTGACTCAGACTCAGGTGATTCTCTCCAAACCGAGATCTATAGAAGAATATAAGGACGTACTGGCATCCAATGCAGAAGAGCTGGAACGGCTGTCGCGCACAGTTGCCGACATGCTTTTTCTTGCCAAGGCAGAGAACCATCTATTGGTCCCTCGTCAGGAGCAAGTAGACCTCGATCAAGAAGTCCGTGGCTTGCTTGAGTTTTACGAGGTCGTACTGGAAGAAAAAGTAATTTCGGCAACTTGCCACGGGCATGCCTTCATCACTGGGGACAAGTTGATGTTGCGACGCGCAATCAGCAATCTGCTATCCAATGCAATACGGCACACGCCCTTGAACGGGAAAATCGATGTTGATATCAGCAACCCAGGAGGGAATCAAGTCCTGCTGAAGGTCACAAACACGGGCGAGACGATTGCTGCTGAGCATTTGCCGAGACTCTTTGACAGGTTCTACCGAGTTGACACGTCGCGCCAGCATGGCGGAGACGGCGCAGGGCTCGGACTCCCCATCGTCAAATCAATTATCGAGGCGCATGGTGGAACCATTTCCGTCTCGTCCAGAGGGGGGCGCACTGATTTTCTGATGCATCTTCCCAAAGCAGCGCCCCGCGCCTGACCTGTTTACTATCGGCTTGCCCCACATTGGTTGTGACTCTATGGATAAAGAATCGCTTTCTGTCGCAGCAATGCTGATGGCATTGCGCGAAGACATACAAGCAGAAAATACCTTGATTGCGAGCCGGGTAACTTGGTATGTAACCTCTCAGGCGTTCCTGCTTACGGCCTATGCGACGTCTTGGGGTGACGGTTTTCGCTGGCAAGCTTTTTTCCACCATGTTGTGCCACTTGCGGCGCTTGTTCTGTCAGCAGTGATATTTGCCTCGATCTACGCGGCGACATGGGCACAGGATGTCTACCTTCGTGAGCAGCAATCACTTGTGCACCAGCTGAAATCGAAATTTCAATTGTCAGACTTAGAGAAGATTGCGATCGAGGTTTACGAGCGGACCATGGTCGCCAATCGAAAGAATCCTGCTGGGCGGGTGATCGGGGGACAGATTCACGCACTGGTCCGTATTACCCCGCTAGTGCTTCCTCTCGGATTCTCCGGACTCTGGATCTATGCACTTGTGTTTGCCCCAAGTATCCCTGGATGACCTGTCGAAAATTTGCTTTGACAAAGGGGCGCTATCCAGCAGCGATGAGACATCCATTTTCGCTATGCGGTCGGTTTCCACTGTGTTGATTGGCGTTCAGCCGTGGCGCCTAACAGACGAAATTTTTTATCCTGAGCGTGAGTATTCGCATAAATATCGCCAAACATTTGCATCTCAAACTCACCAGCACGGCTATTTGCCTCCCTTCTTCAAGAGTTGATAAAATCACAACCAAGTCAGGAGTGCTGTCGATTACGGTGCGTTGGGCGTTTGTTCCACCTGGCCAACCCATTCAAGAACAGGCCGCAATCACGCGGCCTGTTTTCTTTCTGGCGCATGGTGCGAGTCTGGGAGACCGGAGTTCTCGCTGGCCTACTTCGCGGCGCCGTCTTCCCGCAATATGTCGGGGACGTGTAAGCCTATAAATACCAACAGAGAGAGAACGTTTTCAAGTAGCTGTGCCTATCCACAAGTGCCCAAAGCGGCGTGGACTTGCTACTCTGCGTGGGCTCAGTTATGGCTTCAGTGACAGGTTTTAACGCTTGATTCCTGCCAACGCGGTCATGGTTTCCAGCCGATGCGTCCTTCCCCCCGGAGGCATTAAGTTTGCATTGTCATTGGTCTGCTCAACGAAAAACAGGCCGGGTTCGTCCTGTGTACCGCGGCCACTGACTGCCCAGTGCCTACAAAAAAATTGTCTGTGTTGCTGCAACCTCCAAGAAAGCTGCCCTTTCTTCTCTGAATCAATAGACGCAAGGAGCCATCCGTGGAACGAATCAAAGCATGCGCAGCCGAGCACGTGTCCGTTTAGCCACGCCTCATATTGTTTTGTCCACAAGGAAGATGGCACAGGGGCCTCGCCAGAAATCCAGCCTAACAAACCGTAGCCTTCCTGCGATCGTCCACGTTCCCAAAACTTTTGTTAGTCGAGTTAATGAATCCGTGGAGAGATGACTTTTTGCTTCGTCGAACTGAAGCCACGACCAGCGGTGATACGCCAGCTCTGGTTGCACTTCCGTGGGAAATCCTCCACCGTTGCGCACTGCTAAGCCAGGAATGGTCAGCGTGACCTTCCGATGTGGAACTATGGCTGCTTGAATGGCTTCCGCGAAATCATCCTTGTTGTATTCCAAGCCAAGTGCGAGGTAATAGCCTAAAGCTGCTTTGGTCAATACGTCAGTGACGACGAGTATCCAGATACGGTGGAGTTCAATAATCGTCTCCATTCCGAACGGGTCAGGGATCACCAGCGTCAGCCGCACATCGATTTTGTGCCCATCAAACTGAACAACCATGAACGGACGGAGCGCGATAGGCCAAGCTGGCTTTTCATAATCAGGAGAAGCTTCTACCTTCGGCGGGTTGTCTCCCGCTTTCGGATGGGCAGCCTGATGCTCCCGTTCTAGGCGTCGTACGATTCCTTGGAAAGACCGTAAACCTCTGAGGTCCTGATTGAAGGGATACTCTGACAGCGTGACGCCCACGCGTTCGCATTCCTCTAAAAAGTCAGAATGAAGAAGCCGAACGGATCTTTTTACTGCTCGGATTTCGCCCTCGCGTAAAGGCTTTTTTCTGAGTCGAACTGATTTTGAAATCCACTTTTGAAGCGCTGGGTAACACCTCAGGAGCTGCTGCATTGCCCCCGCTGCGCTCGATGTACGTAGCTTGGACGATGCCTTCACAGTCATAACGCGTTCGTATTCCTTCAGGTGCTTTCCTGGAATAAGTCCTCTCAAACCTTGGATCCGCCCATCGGGCGCTTTGCTAACGACGCGATCAAGAAGCCGGTACAGTTGCTTGGGATGGATAGTTGTCTGACGCTGGATGTCCGTCAAGGTCAGG
>NZ_BCWP01000072.1 GCF_001592265.1 Curvibacter delicatus NBRC 14919
TCAGCAAATCCCTAGCACGAAGTACCTGTTGTGGTCGAACGTCGCCGGTTTCCACGCCTCGGTCTTGTGGCAGGACTTGCAGCTGCCCTTAATCTGTCGATGCAACCGGTCGGTCGGCGCGTTGTGGCAGCTATCGCATCGGTCCAGCTCAGCCTTGACCAGCAGAGCGTGGTCGAAGTGCGCCGGCGTCCAGGCCTTTCTCGCGTGACATCTCGAACATTCCACCTTCAACCCGCGATGCACCTTGTCCTTCGGTGACGCGTGACACGAAGAGCACGCATCCCGCACCGCCACCTTTAGCAGGCCATGTGAAAACGGTTTGCGGCTTCGCTTGGTGAGTTTCGGTCCCTGGTGGTCGCTGTGACAGGCTATGCAGTTCTGCTCGACCAGTTCCTGGTGGAACGACCCCATGATGGTTCCCTTGGAAATCGGCACACCCTTTGTGGTTTTCAGTCCGACGTCCGCGACAGCGTGGCACCCGATGCATTGCCCCGATGAAGGACCGCGCCAGGCAGCATGGCAGGCGAAGCAATCGGTCGCGATTTTCTCGTGCCCCTTGACAAGTGGCCCGGGGCTCACCATGAGGTGGGGATAGACGAAGGCCAGCGCCACCACCGCAAGCAGGTTGAGCGCGATGACGATGAAAAGAACTGGGCGCCTTTTCACTTCCAGCCCCAGAACAGAAAGATGGCGACGATATGCGCCGTGGCAAGAACTGAAAAGGCGAGTGTGATGGGGAAGTGCACCAAGCGCCATTGCTTGACCACGTCAAAGGTCAGGCTGTCCCAGTACAGGCCGTCTTCAAGTTCCTCCTCGCCGAGACCGCGCTCGCGCATACGCTGCCGGGCTTCCTCCATACGCCGGCGTGAGCGATCCAGCAGGAATTTACCCGTCAGACCGCTACCAACATTGATCAACATCGCCCAAACGGCGAGCCATCCGAGGATGGCGTTGAAATGGACGCCCGCGTGCACAAGGACCAGTAGCGATCCGAACCAGGCCAGCAACTCGTGCCAGCGCAGCAGTTTGGCCGGGTGTCCACGGTGGATGACTTTGTGCTTGCGCAGCGAATAGACCGTGGAACCTATGATCAGCAGCGTACCGGGAATTCCGAGCCAGCGGCCGACCCACAGCAGATCAAAAAGGTGCAGCAGGCCGTCGATGGACAACGCCAAGAGTGTCAGCGCAGTAAAACTTCCCAGGAAGGGAAGAACCTCGCGGCTGAGGAGGCGGGCAGGCACTGGCATCAGGCCTCCAACACCAGTGTTGACGAGGGCCGGCCAACGCACAGCAGGCAATGGCCCGACGGAAAATCGTGGTCAGGAGCGTGTTCGTACTGCACGGTGCCTTCCAGCATCCGGGTCTCGCAACTGCCACAACTGCCTGAGCGGCACCCGGACTCGACAGTGATACCGTGCCGTTCCGCAAAGTCAAGCAGCGAAGCATCCCGTCCGTCCCAGGTCAGCGTACGCCCGGAACGGTGGAACTTCACCTCGATATCCGTTGCAACGGGTTCATCAGACCCGGCTGCGCCAGGCAGTTTGACGGACGCAGGACCGAAGGCCTCGTAGTGGACGTCACTGACAGGTACACCCCACTCAGCCAGCGCTGGCACCAGGGTTTGCATCAAGGCGGGTGGACCGCAGACATAGAACTGGTAGCGTCCATGCGGCAATGTGCGGCGCAGCAGATCTAAGTCCACATGCCCTTGGTGCTGATAGTCGCGCCCTTGCAGGTCGGAATCGCAGGGACGACTGTAGACAACGTTCAGTTTCAGTGCCGGGTGCGCCGCAGCCATCTCCTCGATCAACCGCTTGAAGGCATGCTCTCGGCTGTTGCGCAGCCCATAGTAGAGGTGCACCAGCCGTTGCGGCTGCTGGGCTATGCACCAGCGTAGCATGCTCATCATAGGTGTGATGCCGATGCCGCCGCCGACGAGCACTGCTGGCACGTTCGGATCAGGGTCGATGAAGAAGTGCCCGGCCGGGGCCTTGACGCGCAGGACATCGCCTACCTGAATGTGATCGTGAAAGTAGTTGGATGACAGGCCGGGCGGGAACTCGGGGGCCGGTGCAGGCATTCGCTTTATCGTCACCCGGTAGTACGCAGGATCGGGTCGATCCGACAGTGAGTAGCAACGCGTGATCGGCTGCAAGGCGGCCACCCCATCTAAGGGACGAGATGCTACGTCGAGTGCGAAAGTGAGGAACTGGCCTGGTTTGAAAGGAGGCAGCGGCCGGCCGTCCATAGGCTGCAGATAGAACGAACACTGTGACTGCGCCTCATCCTCGAACACACGCTGCGCGACCCGGAAATCTCGCCAACCCGCCCACGCCGCCTCGGACTTGTGGGGAGCCATGGTCGGTGTCGCCGGCTTAGCGCTGGCATCGGTAGCACGCTGCCGCCAGACCGTCCAACCGATTCCCGCCGCCAGCTGCAGAAGCAGCGCGGCAGAAATCAAGGCGAGAAGTTCGGTGGCGGTCATGGATGCAGACTGTAGGCTCGGCAACGCCCTTCAGGAAACATCGCCTGGTCCGATTCTAGGGAGAGGAAGCATCGGATCCTTGACCTGCCTCAACTGAATCGACCTCTCCGACGGTAGGGTTGTGTGGCCGGTCCGGATTCAAGACTTCGAGATCGGTCAACGAGTCTTCTTTCATGTACGCGGCAATAGCGTCGCCATCACCGCACCGCCTCAGCGTTCGATTCGCGGCCGATTCCTGTCATGTCGCGCTCGACGCGCCGTGCGTAGTTTTTCGATCTATAGACCCAGGGCGGCGCAATCGCCGAAGGGGAATGGGGCGAACCCTGACCAGCTCCGCGCGAGGAAGCTGGCTCAGACGTAGCCGCTATCGATTGCGCGAATTCCTGCCTTTGGCGGCTGCAGAATTCGGCCAGGAGCGCTGGTGGATCATCAGAGGCCAAAGCTTGGTTCAGACTGAACTGAGTCACTCGCTGTCGGCGGCCGCAGTGGCTGCGGCGATCATTACCGGTCATTCGACAGGCAACAGCTCGTATGGCCGCCGTACCACCGGTACCGGGAACTCTTGTGCGGTGATAGCGATCCGAACGTGGAGGACAGGTCCGGTGCGGAATTTACTGACGCTGCCGACCCGTTGCTGCCGCTCGCGGCCAGCGAAAGCGGGCGGTCAGTCGCGCGCTACGGCATACCTGCAAGAGCCTAGAATACCCCGTCATGAGATTGGCGAGCATTCTGCGCACGTTCCGACTAAGCCTGGCGTTCATGGCCGCGCTTGGCTCGGCCGTTCTGCCGGTCTACTCGCATGGACTGGCTCATAGCGCCAATGCCTCGTCGGGCAACTGGATCGAGGTCTGTACGGTTGGCGGCATGCGGCTTGTGTCGCAGGATGATCCGGGCACGCCGCAATCACCGACGGGTCAGTCGTCTCATGAACAGGACTGCCTCTATTGCGCTTCGTTGGCGCCGATTCTTGGCTTGCCGTCAAACGGGCAAGTTGAGATCGAGAAGCCAAGTTCACAAGCGATCCCGATTCCCCCGTTTCCTCGCCACGCCCACGCAGGTGCGTGGCGTAGCCCATACTCCCGAGCCCCTCCTCGCGCGATTGCCTGACCACCGGTCAGGATCTCCAAGCGGCTACACGCCTCTTCCCTCTCGTATCTGCTCCCGTTACATCGGGATAGCTTGCCTTTCCTGGCGGACTGGCGGGACGAAGTGGCGTAGCTTCCTTTGACTTCATTCAATCACGCAACCATGAACAAATCGACAAGAATTCTCGTCGCGGCATTGGCCGCAATTCCCGGCGCCGCCGCTTTTGCCTGTGCAAGCTGCGGATGCTCCTTGAGTTCGGACTGGGGCAGCCAGGGGGTTTCTTCAACCCCGGGGCTGAGGATGGACCTCCGGTTGGACTACCTGAATCAAAACGAAGTCCGCAGCGGAACCAGCAAGGTTGGCACCTGGCCCATCTCGGGGCATGAGCAGGAGCTCTACACAGAGAACACCTACCTGACGGCGGCCTTCGACTATGGTTTCAACGAGGACTGGGGCATCACTGTCCAGTTACCTTACGTTGTCCGCAATCACGCAACCAACGGCCAGAACTTCGATGGCAGCGATGCCGGCACGTCCAGGACCAGCAGCATCGGTGACGTCAAGCTTATCGGTCGCTACATGGGGCTCACCGAGAGCCGCAACTTCGGCATCCAGTTCGGCGTGAAGCTACCGATGGGGAGCTATACGGAGACGTTTAGCGGTGGCGCCATTGCGGGGCAGGCATTGGATCGGGGACTTCAGCCTGGCACCGGAACCACGGACCTAATCGTCGGCGCGTTCTACTTCGACTCACTGTCCCAGAACTGGGATTACTTTGTGCAGGGTCTATATCAAACGCCGACCAACAGCAGGGACGACTACAAACCGGGCGACTCCCTCAATCTGAACGTCGGCTTCCGATACATGGCATTGGAGAAAGTCATTCCCCAGATCCAGATCAATGCGCGTACCTCCAACAAGGATTCCGGAGCAAATGCGACCCCGGACGATAGTGGCGGTCAGACTGTTTACTTGAGTCCCGGCGTGACGGTTCCCGTTAGCGAAAAGGTGAAGGTCTACGGATTCATTCAGGTGCCGATTTTCCAGAATCTGAACGGCTACCAACTGGCGCCCACGTACACCGTCTCATTGGGCACGCGGATTGACTTCTGATCAGTGAACGCCGAGAAGAGGTGTCACTAACGCCTCAAGAGCAGGAAGGTCGACTGTGGGGTCGCCTTCGTGCCCGTTCTTGCGCAATACACCTTGGCGATCAATGACGAAAGTCGAGGGCAGTCGCCAGATTCTTCCAAAGCCTTTGATGTTTGCTTCGTTTTTTATAGCAACAGGAAAGGTGTAGTGGCTGGCCATACGACGGACCTCATCAAGTTTTGAGGAGTCATCCATGCTGATGGCAATGACCTGAAGTCCTTCGGATTTGTGCTTGTCGTAGTACGCCTGTATGGCGGGCATTTCCTCGCGGCATGGGGCACACCATGTAGCCCAGAAATTCACTATCGTGACTTTGCCAGTGGCGCCGGAGAGGAGAATCTTCTGCGAAGAATCCAGCAGTTTGACCTCGATGGGAGGCCCTGGTTGTCCTGCCGACAGGTCGGAACCCCAGACAAGTACTGGCAAGAGAAGCGAAAGAGCCAAAGCTATTATGCGCATGGCATGGAGTCTACGCGTTCTGAATGAACGCTCAGTCCTCGGCGGTATTACGACTACGCGGAGCAGCGTGAAGCCATCGGCAGCGACGGTAGCGGTCATGGATGCAGGCTGTACGCTCAGCAACGCCCATCAGGGGACGTTGGACGATGCCCACGTACACGACTTGATGCGACAACTCCGGGCCCATCACGTACGACGACTTACAAGCCGTTTGGAGGCTTCGAACCATGCGAGCGCGACCAAGCAAAGCACTGCACCGCTCAGCAAGAGCGTCATGGAAGGCGTCGCGAAGCGGAACAGTGCGGCAATCGCGGGTACCCTATTGCACAAGAGCGGATTGGCCTCTTCCATGGCCGCAATCTGGTCGGCGTCGCCGTATTCAGTATCCCGATCAACAACAACGTGGTGCCGCGCTACACAGGCCAGCAGACCAAGAATGGCACGGAGCTTGGGCGCTTTGTACTGCTCGACGCCGTTCCCTACAACGCCGAGTCATGGTTCCTCGCCAGCGCTTTCAAGGCACTACGAGCCCTTCGGCCCGACGTGTCCGTGGTCGTGGCCTATTCGGATCCCATGCCCCGTCAGACGGCTCTTGGGCAAACGGTCCTGCCCGGCCACGTTGGCATCTCGTACCAAGCTGGTAATGCCAGCTACCTCGGACGCGCGGCCGGCAAGGTGCTCCACCTGACGCCGAAAGGAGAGGCGTTGAGCTCTAGAGCGATTTCGAAAGTTCGCCTCCAAGAGCACGGCGCCGACTCCGCAGAGAAACGGCTGGTGCGCCTGGGCGCCCCAGTGCGACCATTCGGCCAGCACCCGGCCGAATGGATAAATGATGTCTTGTCTAGCAACGTGTTTCGCCGGGTCAAGCATCCAGGGAATCATGTTGGGCTT
>NZ_BCWP01000073.1 GCF_001592265.1 Curvibacter delicatus NBRC 14919
GGGTGATGACACCGCCGCCCGCATGCATGGTGGCTTGGTTGAGGGTGGACGTTTGCAGAGACATGACGCGTGGCCTTTCAGCTTCGTTAAATCGACAATTTGTTAATTATTATCAAAAGTATCAAATAAGCAAAATGATTGCCCCCATGAACGAGTCAACATTTTTATCAAATTTGGCGATGATTCAGGCCGCTAGCTTGATCAGGTGATGGCGACTTTATTGCTTGGAGTGTGCGCTCACTGGTTGTAATTCTTTTGCCTGTTGGCATAAATTGAATTACAAAAAAGAAAAGGCCACGGGAATGAGCCGTGGCCAGAAACAAAGGCAGACGCAGAGGGTCAACTGGTCTGGAGCTGGAAGACAGCCACCGTGTTGACCAGATCGTCGGCCTGATTTTTGAGGCTGGAGGCCGCCGCTGCAATCTCTTCCACCAAGGCCGCGTTCTGCTGCGTGGTCTGGTCCATCTGTGTCACCGCTTCAGCAATCTGGGCCACGCCGGCGCTCTGTTCCGAGCTTGCGCTGCTGATCTCGCCCATGATGTCGGTCACGCGGCGAATGCTGCTCACCACCTCGCTCATGGTGCTGCCCGCCCGGTCCACCAGGGCGCTGCCTTGCTCGACGCGCTCGACGCTGTCGGTGATCAGGGTCTTGATTTCCTTGGCGGCTTCGGCACTGCGGCCGGCCAGGGAACGCACCTCGCTGGCCACGACGGCAAAACCGCGGCCCTGTTCGCCGGCACGTGCCGCTTCCACCGCCGCATTCAAGGCCAGGATGTTGGTCTGGAAGGCGATGCCGTCGATCACGCTGATGATGTCGGCAATCTTGCGTGAACTGTCGTTGATGCCCTTCATGGTGTCGACCACCTGGGCCACCACCTCGCCACCCTGGATGGCCACGGTCGAGGCGCTTTGCGCCAGCTGATTGGCCTGTTTGGCGTTGTCGGCGTTCTGGCGCACGGTGGAGCCGAGTTCCTCCATCGAGGCCGCGGTTTCTTCCAGCGAACTGGCCTGGCTCTCAGTGCGCGCGCTGAGGTTGAGGTCGCCCTGGGCAATTTCAGCGCTGGCGGTGGCCACGCTCTCGGCGCCGCTGCGCACACGCGCCACCACCTGCGCCAGCCCGGATTGCATGTCGCGCAGGGACGTCAGCAATTGGCCGAGCTCATCGCGCCCGCTCACGGTGATGGGCGAGCTGAGGTCACCCTGGGCCACCTTGCCGGCGACATCGGCCGCGTGGTTGACACCGCGGGCAATCGTGCGGCTGAGGGTGCGAGCGATGGACAGGCCGAGGATGACGGTGACCAGCAAGGCACCGAGGTTGCCGTACATCACCTGGTTCTGCAGGGCCGCGTTCTGGTCGCGGGCCAGGGCCGCGCCCTGCTGGGCCAGCTGCGAGAGGGACTTGAGCTGCCCCATGGTGGCCTCAAAGGTCTGCAATGCCGGCCCCTTGAGAATGTCCAGCGCTTCCTCATCGCGCCGCTGGCGGGCCAGCTGCACGATCTCGTTTTTCTGGGCCAGGTATTTTTTCCATTCCGCAGCAAACGCGTCAAATTGCTTCTTGCCTTGCTCACCTTGGAGGAGCGCGGCGTAAGCCTGCATTTCCTGGGCAACGCTGCCCTGCAGCGCGTCCATGTCCTTCTCCAGGGCGCGTCGTTCGTCCTCTCCAAAGGTCAGTACATGCTGGAACTGCGCTGCGCGCAAGCGGCTGGCCTGGGTGCTGAGGGCCCCGGTATGCACGGTGCCAGGCAGCCACTGGTCAGCGATCTGGCTGGAGTTGCCATTGAGCTCGCCAACGCTGTAGACGGCGTAAAAAGTCTGGGCCGCGGCCAGGCACAGGACAAGGATGAAACCGCCCATCAGCTTGGTGCCGATCCGGATATCCGTCAATTTCATGGTGTGTCTCCCTTATTGCTTGTTAGATCGGATCGGTCCACTCTAGCGGAATGCACGCCGAGTGGAACCCCGGAAAAGCCCGACAATTCAGGCCATGAAAACCCTACGACTCAGAGAAGGCAAGGAGCGCTCACTCCTGCGCCGTCACCCATGGATCTTCGAATCGGCCATTGCCAAGGGCGGGGCCGATGCCGGCGAAACGGTGCGGGTGGAGTCGGCCAAGGGGGAATTCCTGGCCTGGGCGGCCTTCAGCCCGAGTTCCAAGATCCGGGCGCGGGCCTGGAGCTTTGACGAGAAGCAGCGCATCGACGCTACTTTTTTGAGAGCGCTTGTCGCAAATTCCATCAGGGCCAGAGCCCGATTTGACGTGCAAAGCGACGGCGTGCGCCTGGTCCATGGTGAGGCCGACGGCCTGCCCGGCCTGATCGTGGACCGTTATGGCGACACGCTGGTGGCGCAGTTCCTCTCCAGCGGCGTCGAGCGCTGGAAGACAGTGTTGTCCGATGCCCTGCTGGCGGAAACCGGTCTGAGCCGACTGTATGAGCGCTCGGACGCGAGCGCCCGCGGTCTGGAGGGCCTGCCCGAGGCCACCGGCTGGCTCCATGGCGAGGGCGAGACCGCGCTGGTGCTGCGCGAGCACGACTGGCAGCTCGCGCTGGACATTGCCACGGGCCACAAGACCGGCTTCTACCTGGACCAGCGCGACAGCCGCAAGCGTTTTGCGGACTATGCCCGGCGTCTGCAGTTCCCGCGCGTGCTCAACTGTTATTGCTACACCGGCGGTTTCACGGTCGCTGCCTTGGCCGGCGGTGCGGCGCACGTCACCTCCATCGATTCTTCCGGGCCGGCCATCGAGCGCGCCCGTGCCAACGTGGCGCTCAACGGCTTCGAAGCCAGCCGTGCCGACTTCATGGATGCCGACGTGAATGCCAGCCTGCGCCAGTTTGCGCAGGAGGGGCGGACTTTTGATGCCATCGTGCTTGACCCGCCGAAGTTTGCGCCCACGGTGGCGCATGCCGAGCGTGCGGCACGGGCCTACAAGGACATCAACCGGCTGGCCTTCAAGCTGCTGGAGCCCGGCGGCGTGCTGTTCACCTACTCCTGCTCGGGCGGCATCAGTGCCGACCTGTTCCACAAGATCGTGGCCTCGGCCGGCACGGACGCCGGCGTGGATGGTTACATCCACGAACGCATGGGTGGCGCCCCGGATCATCCGATGACCATCAACTTCCCCGAGGGCGAATACCTCAAGGGGCTGGTGGTGATGCGCAAGAGCTGAGGGCGGGTGATTTGGGGCCTTCGGCCTTGTCAGTCCAGCGCTGGTCGCTATAAAATTTGTAGCGTTTGGGACCAAGGCACAGCAACCCTGCGGGCACCGGCTCTTGACAGGACCGGTAAACTCCTCATCTATCGACCTTGATCGGGTCGCCAGCGCGCAAGTTGGCGGCCACTTCCCTTCTTTCTACGCGAGATCCACCCCATGGCCCTGATTCCCGCCACCATCCTGACCGGCTTCCTCGGTTCCGGCAAAACCACCTTGCTCAAGCGCGTGCTGCAGGAGGCGCACGGCCAGAAGATTGCCGTGATCGAAAACGAATTCGGCGAGGAAAACATTGACAACGACATCCTGGTGTCCGACACGAACGAGCAGATCATCCAGATGAGCAACGGCTGTATCTGCTGCACCATCCGTGAAGACCTGCGCACCACACTGCAGCTGCTGGCCGCCAAGAAGCGCAAGGGCCTGCTTGACTTCGAGCGCGTGGTGATCGAGACCACCGGCCTGGCCGACCCCGGCCCGGTGACCCAGACCTTCTTCATGGACGACGAGATCGCCGAGAGCTTTCTGCTCGACTCCGTCATCACCCTGGTGGATGCCAAGCATGCCGCCCAGCAGTTGAACGACCGACAGGAGGCGCGCCGCCAGGTGGGTTTTGCCGACCAGATCTTCATCAGCAAGGCGGACCTGGTGTCGGCCGAGGAGCTCGATGCGCTGCAGCACCGCCTGAAGCACATGAACCCGCGGGCACCGCAGAAGGCCGTGCACTTCGGCGACGTGGCGCTGAACGAGGTGTTCGACCTGCGCGGTTTCAACCTGAATGCCAAGCTGGAGATCGATCCCGACTTCCTGAAGGAAGAGGAGCACGACCACGACCACAGCCAGTGCGGCCATGATCACAGCCATGACCACGACCACGCGCATGGCGAACACTGCAACCATCCCTCGCACCAGCACGGCCATGGCCACCACCATCACCATGATGACGATGTGAAGAGCTTCGTCTTCCGCTCCGACCGGGCGCTGGATCCGGCCAAGCTGGAAGACTTTCTCGGCGCCATCATCAACATCTACGGCCCGCGCATGCTGCGCTACAAGGGTGTGCTCCATATGAAGGGCACCGACCGCAAGGTGATCTTCCAGGGTGTGCACCAGCTCATGGGCAGCGACCTCGGTCCGCAGTGGGCCGAGGGCGAGCCGCGTACCAGCAAGATGGTGTTCATCGGCATCGACCTGCCGCGCGACATCTTTCTGCAGGGCCTGGAACAGAGCCTGGTCTGATCCGGTCAGGCCGGCGCGATCAACGGCCAATTCACCAGACTGTCTCGGTTTCGCAACTACCCACGTGGCAGAGGCGAAAACCTGTACACTCGCGCGCCAGTAAAAAACTCTCAGTTCAGACTTTTGCCGGTCTGCATTGAGGGTATAACAGCAGGCACTGAGGTGAATGCGCAGGCCCGCCCTGCGAGGAGACAATAAAAGTGAAAGCCAAACCAGGAAAGGTGACCGTGTCTTCCAAAGCCAAAACCGCGGCCAAAACCAAACCGGCCAGCAAGGCCGCCGCCAAGCCGGCCGTAAAGGCCAAGCCTGTGGCCAAAGCCAAGCCTGTCGCGAAACCGGCGGCCGGCAAGCCGGCCGTGAAGACAGCCAAACCTGGTGCCAAGAAACCTGTGGTCAAGCCGGTGGCGAAGGCCAAGCCGGCGGTCAAGGTGGCCGCCAAGAAGGCGGCGGCCAAGCCGGTGGCCAAGACCAAAGCGACGGCCAAGCCCGTCGCAAAACCCGTTGCCAAACCGGCCGTCAAGGCGGTTGCCAAGGCCGCCAAGCCGGCTCCTAAGGTTGTCAAACCGGCTGCCAAAGCATCCACCAAGCCTGCTGTCAAGGCGCCCACAAAAGCCGCCAAACCTGCTGTTGCCAAGGCGCCGGCCAAGCCCGTCGCACCCGCCAAGCCGGTACCGGCTGCAGTGGTCAAGCCCAGCACGCCTGTTGTGCCGGTGGCCGCCCCTGCACCGGCGCCGGTGGCCAAGCGGGTGTCGTCCCGCCTGGCTCAGCTGACCGTTCCCTCCATGGCCCAATCGGTGGCTTCCACCGCCGCCAAAGCCAGTTATACCCAGACCATGACACCCACCCTGATAGTTCCCCCCTTGCCCTCGGCCGTCAAAAAAGACCCCAAGCTGGCCAACAACTGGAAGACCAAGTCGGCCGAAGAATTGACCGACGCCGAGCTGTTGGCCATGCCCGAGAGTGAATACATGAACGACAAGCAGATGGCGGCTTTCCGCCTGCGCCTGTCGAGCCTCAAGCAGGACATCCTGAACAGTGCCGGCGAGACCACCGAGCACCTGCGCGAAGACACCGTCGTCGTGCCCGACCCGGCCGACCGCGCCACGATCGAAGAAGAGCATGCGCTGGAATTGCGTACGCGCGACCGCGAGCGCAAGCTGCTGAAGAAGATCGAGCAGTCGATCGCCCGCATCGATGCCGGTGACTATGGCTACTGCGACGAGACGGGTGAACCCATCGGTGTCGGCCGCCTGCTGGCGCGCCCCACCGCCACGTTGTCGCTTGAGGCACAGCAGCGCCGCGAGCTCAAGGGATTTGCTGA
>NZ_BCWP01000074.1 GCF_001592265.1 Curvibacter delicatus NBRC 14919
TTAATGAATTACCTGTAATGGTGCGATTAGTTGATGGATTGCATTATGTTGGTGCGAAATGTTGTGATGGATGATTGTTTTTGGTGCGTTTTTGGCGGCGCAACGAGTCTGGTCACCATCACCAGCTTGTCCGGGGCGGACATGAAGGTGCGGCCGTGATCCTGCGCGAGTCCGACAGCGAGTGGAATGTCAACGGCTCGCAGACCTTGCTGTGCCGGCTGCCATGGGGTGCCGCAGAGCTTGCAGCCCGCTTGAGCATACGCTTTTCGCCCTCGTTCCAACAGCCCGGAGAGTGGTCGCACGCGGTGATCCGTCTCGACGGCAACGTGCTGCGGCTGGCCGTGCACAACGACGGCGCGGTGACGGTGGAGGTGCGCGGCGACGTGCAAAACTCAGGCCGCTGCCTGCCGGTGATCTGTGCCGCGCTGGGCATTCCGCAGGCGGCGCTGCCCTGGGTGGCCGACGACCTGTCCGCCAAACCCTGGCTGCTCACCCGGCTGGACGACAACGGCAACCGCCTGCCCATGTGGTACTTCCGCGAACGTGAAGCGGCCGAGGCGGTGGCGCGCAACTATGCGGCGCGCGGGCACAAGCAGACCTACGAGGTGGTGCACGTGCCCTGACTTCCCCCCGTTTGGGGGATGGGTGCTGGTCGCATGTCTCTCTATGATGCGAATGGTGCATGCCGTCCGACTGCGTGGTGGACTGCAAGTCACAAAACAGCCAGCCCATTCACATTCAAATAGACGGAGACCCTTCTTATGCGATTTGCAGCAGCACTTTTGGCCTTGACCGTTTCAGTGCTTTCGACCGGATGCGCCAACCTCGTGGCCCCGGATTATTCGGCAGACTATTCCGCGGTCGATGCGCTCAAGCGCAGCGGGCTTGCCAAGTCGAGTGTCGGGAAAGTCCAGCCCGAGGATGCTGCTGCAAAAGTCAACTCGATCAGCCTGCGAGGTTCCAGCCTCAAGGCCGGCGATACAACTTTTGCCGGCTATGTGGGCCGAGCCATGATGAGCGATCTGAAAGAGGCGGGGTTGTATGACGCGAATGCCCAACGCCGGATCGACATGGTGCTGCTGAAGAACGAGATCGATGTGTCCGGCTTCAGCGAAGGTATGGGGTCGATCGAGGTTCAACTCACCGTTTCCGAGGGGAGCAAGACGTTGCTGCAGAAGAACTACACGGCAAAAACCCGATTTGAATCGTCTTTTGCCGGCGCAGTGGCGATTCCGAAGGGGCAAACTGAGTACCCCAACCTTGTCCGTGAGTTGCTGGCCGCCATCTACCGGGATCAGGCCTTCGTGCAGGCATTGCGATTCTAGGACCACACATCAGATCCCACAACAACAACGACAGATTCGATCACATGAACTTCCATTTCTTTTCATCTTCCGCAGGTTCCTCGCTCTCGACCATGGGCCGCATGGTGCGCCTCTTGCTTGGCGTGATGGCGGCTATTCTTCTGGTTGCTTGTGCCCATCCCATATCCATTGAGGGCAAGACGCTGCCTGAGCGTAGTGCACAGCCGTCGCCGAAGAAGGCTGCGTACGTCCTGAGTGCTGCCGACCGGCAGAAGGAAGTCACGACAGCGGGCGGTGGCGGCGACAAGGTTTCCTACTACCCCTATCGGGATTTCGAGCGAGCCCTGCGTTCTGCTCTGGCGTCGGTCTATGCGGACGTCAGCGTCCTGCCGTCCTTGTCTGATGCTTCAGCCATTCGTGAGTCGGGCGCCGCGCTGATTTTCGTTCCGGAAATTTCAACAACGTCGTATTCCTCGTCCATCCTGACATGGCCACCCACCATGTTCACCCTCAGCCTGACGTTGAACGTATTCGATGCACAGGCTGCACCCATTGCTCGGTTGCGTGTGAACGGCAGCGGTAACGCCGTATGGGAGGAGTTCAAAGGTGACTTTGGCCTGGCCGGACGGCGAGCGGTCGAAGTCGCAGCGAAAGCCTTGGTCGAAGAGATCCGGCGCAACGAAAAGCTGTTGTAAACAGTGGATGACCAGGATGTGCTCACGTATTGTTTAGGTGCCGCACATCTCGACTCCCTACTGTTATAAAAAAGATGGGCAAGCGGGACGACAACGGCAACTGCTTGCCCATGTGGCGCCTTCGCGGGCGTGAATCGGTGACGCGGGACTATGCGGCGCACGGGCACAAGCAGACCGACGAGGTACAGCGGGTACCCTGACTCACTGCCTGGGGGGTAGGCAGACGAGGCGGTGAGGGCTAGCATGGCTGGGCGCGCATTGCGCGGATTCCTTGAAAGGGAGAAGCCATGACACCGGAAATGCTTGTTGACCAATGGCGGCGCGGACTGCGCATCGCCCACCGTGCCCACTACGAAGCGGCCAAATACTACTACCGCATGCATCTGGTGCTCAGCCTGCCGGCGGTGCTGATTGCGGCACTGCTGAGCACGACGGTATTTGCCCAATTGCAGGACTCGACCGTCGTCTGGGTCCGCGTGGCCATGGCCGTGCTGAGCGTGCTGACCGTGGTGCTCAGCAGCCTGCAGGCGGCGCTCCGTTTCGCCGAACGCTCCGAGCGGCACAAGACGGCGGCCGTTCAGCTTGGCGAGGTGCGGCGGGAGCTGGAGCAGCAGCTCGTCTTCGAGCACCGTGATGAAGCGGTGATCGAACGATTGCGCAAGAAATGGGATGCGGCTGACCGCCAGGCCCCGACCATTCCTTCAAAGATTTATGAGCGGGTGGCAGCATTGGTCTCCGAACTCGGTGACAAACCGCCGCGTGCGCCCAAGTGACTGGATGCAGGCGGGGCAGTGGCATGAGCAGATTTTCGATGTGCTGAGCGCGCTCTGACTTCCCCTCTGTTCAGGGGATGGGCGAGGAGAGGTGCATGCGCTATCTTGGATGGCGTTCAAGGCGTGACCGACCAGGGAGCGAACGCATGCATGAAGAAGACCTGCAACGGCAGTTGTCATTGCGGCGTTCACCCATTTGACCGCGGACATATCGAGGAAATGGGAGGTGACTTTGTCTCCATTCAGTGGAGCACGCTGGACGATGTGTTGCCAGCAGAGCTACTGCAAGGGCCAATGCAATTCGCCGATGGGCGGGACAACAATTGGTGGGTGGCGCTAGTGAATACGCGTCATCTGTAACGCGACCACTGACTGTGCGTCGACGCTCAAAAGAACGAATCGCTTGAAATGATTCAACTAGAAGCTATAACCTGTTCGATGTAACAAAAGCATCGTTTGCTTGGTCGGACGCATATTGCGCAGTAGTCGCTTATCCCTAATGGGATGTGACATGCCTTACTTTCAATTCTGCTCATCATTGCGTTCACACCACTTGTCCTTTTAAGGGGGGCTTATGCGTTATCTCATCATCTTGCTGGTGTTCACGCTGAGTGGTTGCTGTGCATTGCGTCCGGATGAGATTCCGACAGCGCCTAAAAAGCAGGCATTAGCTGTAGTTTTTGATATTGACGGAACGTTAACTCCCAAGGTGATTTCCGTTTCTCAGGCGCGCACGGATGCAGCAAAGGCCGTTCGTCTCTTTGCCGATAAAGGGTACAAGATCATTTATCTCAGCGCCCGTGTCATTTGGCTCCAGGCCGGCGTACCTGACTGGTTGAAGGAAAACGGCTTTCCTGATGGCAACATTCAACTATCGCAAACAAATGAAGACCATAGCCGCCCCGATGAATTCAAAGTCCGGGTGTTAAAAAGCTTTATCGACCATGGCTGGACTCTCCAATATGCATACGGAGACTCGGCCACGGATTTCAAGGCCTACGTTGCAGCCGGAATTCCGAAGAAACATATCTTTGCGCTTCTCCGCGATGGGGAGACTCAGTGCGAAGGTGATTCGACTTATTGGAATGCATGTCTGAATGGGTGGACTGAACACCTGGACTTTGTTGCGGAATCGGTGCAGTCCTTAAAGCCATCATATTGACGACTTCATTTGCCACGCAGGCAAATTGGCCGAACCACTTTTGAGTTCAGTCCTTTGCTGCATCAAGGTCCAAATCATTCTTCTGCAGTTCTGCGCAAAATCCCCGTGCCGTCTCGTGAATTCGGACTGGATGGATAAACGGATCGCGCTCACCGTCCGCGCAAAAACAGCGCATCCAGATCCCTGATCGTCACCTGCCGCCAGGTCGGGCGGCCGTGGTTGCATTGGTCAGAGCGTTCGGTCTGTTCCATCTGGCGCAAGAGTGCGTTCATCTCGTCAAACGTCAGGCGCCGGTTGGCGCGCACGGCGCCGTGGCAGGCCATGGTGGCCAGCAGTTCGTTGCGGGCGCGCTCGATCACGCTGCTGGCGTCGTGCTGGGCCAGTTCTGCCAGCACGCTGCGCGCCAGTTCCACCGCATCGCCTTGCACCAGCGTGGCCGGCACGGCGCGCACCGCCAGGGTCTTGGGAGAGAAGGGCGTGATCTCCAGGCCCAGGGTGTGCAGCGTGGTCGCGTGCGCTTCGGCGGTGGCCACTTCCTGTGGTGTGGCAGCGAAGGTGGCGGGGATCAGCAGCGGCTGGCTGGCGATGTCTTTCACATCGAGCTGGTTTTTCAGCCGCTCGTAGACGATGCGTTCGTGCGCGGCGTGCATGTCCACCACCACCAGACCCTGTGCATTTTCGGCCAGGATGTAGATGCCCTGCAGCTGTGCCAGCGCGCGGCCCAAGGGCCAGGTGCTGGCGGCTTCCTCGCGGTTGAAGGTGTCGGTGCCCTGTGGCAGTGCGGGCGCGGCGGCAACGCTCAGGCTCGGACTGTCAGTCCGGTCGGCCGGGGGCGCGGTGTTGGCGGTCGCCGCTGGCGTCGGTTGCCACAGCGCCGCCAGGTCACTGACCCGGTGGCCGCCCTGTGGCTGGCCGGGTGCTCCGAAATTGATAGCTGGTTGCGCCCATTTGGCAGACATCGGAGCCCGGTTGGTCTCTGGAAATTCGGTGTCGGCTGGTGTCACCACCTGCGCTGCCGTATGGGCGGCGGCCAGTGCGCGCGGCGCGGCCAGTGCGTTCTCCACCGCATGGCGCACGGCCTGGTGCACTTCGCGGCTGTCGCGGAAGCGCACCTCGATCTTGGTCGGGTGCACGTTCACGTCCACGCGCGTCGGGTCGATCTCCACGTACAGCGCATAAACCGGCTGACGGTGGCCGTGCAGCACGTCTTCATACGCGCTGCGCGCGGCGTGGGTGAGCACCTTGTCGCGCACGAAGCGGCCGTTCACATAAGAAAACTGGTGGTCGGCACGCGAGCGCGCTGCATCCGGCACGCCGGCACGGCCCCACACGCGTACACCGTGCGAGGGACCCAGGTGGGCCACGCTGGTGGTGAAGTCCACCGCCACCGATTGCGTGATGAAGTCCTCGCCCAGCACGTCGGCCAAGCGCTGGTCCAGCGCGGTCATGGTGTCGGAGCCGCTGCAGGCGCGCCACTGCTCCACCAGCTTGCCCTCGTGCCAGATGGCAAAACCGACATCGGGCCGCG
>NZ_BCWP01000075.1 GCF_001592265.1 Curvibacter delicatus NBRC 14919
AAGGCTCCAAGGTCCGCGAATATGGCTCGGGAGTTGCGGCGCATGTCGAGGGTATCGGCCAGCCCGTGCGCTGGCTCACGCTGTCGGCGGTCGATCCGGCGCGGCAAGAAGTCTTCGACTGGCTGCGTGAGCGCGTGCGCGCCAGCGGCGGCAAGCTCACGATAGGCACCGGCATTTCAGCGCGTGGCCTAAGCTCGGCCTTTCGCGCGCTGTCGCGGCGGTTGTTCGCAGGCTACAAGTCGCCGCCCTCGTTCTACGCTCTGCGCCATGCCGCCTGCGCGGAGCTGAAAGCGGCAGGGCTCGACTCGCAGGCCGTGGCCCAAGGCATGGGCCACGCCTCGGAGCTGAGCCAGAAGGCATACGGCACTTGGTCGCAAGGCTCGGGCGGGTATGCCGTCGAAACAGCAGCAGCGAAGCCAGTGCGGTCGCCGAAGACCGCACCTACGCCGCGAGCGATGACCATGCCGCTTGTGAAGCACCTCAGTGCAAGCGGCAAGAGCAAGCGGCTATGACGCCTTGCGCGCGGATTTGCGCGGCGGCGCTTTCTTCGGCGCGCGCTCCGTGGCTTTGGGCTTCAAGACGATCTGCCCAGCATCCAGCTTGGATGCAAGGATGCTCGGTCGCAGGTTGGCATACCGTTGCAGCGTCTTCAACTCGGTATGCCCCGTGATGAGAGCAATCTCCATCGTTTGCAACGAAGTCCTCTCAAAGAAGCGGGCCGTCGCCTCGTGCCGCAGATCGTGAAACCGCAGATCGTCGCAGCCTGCGCGCTTGGTGATGCGCTTGAATCCGCGCCCCAGTAGCACAGAGCTTTCAGGAAACGACTCGAACACTCGCGCTTCGCCCTTGTTGCGTCGCTTGCCAAGCGTGGCGAGGATACTGAGTGCCTTCTTGGACAGTGGCACCTGTCGGCCCTTGCGTGTCTTCTCACGCTCCTTCGGTATCACGACGAAGCGCTCCTTCAACTTGACCTCATCCCATCGCATACCAAGCAACTCGCCAGCGCGCATGGCCGTTTCAAGGGCCATGCCGATCATCAGCCGCCACCCCTCCGGGTCTTTATACATGCCATCGCACGCGGCCATCAGTCTCTGCTCTTCATCGCCGTTGAGCCGTCGATCACGTGGTGCCGACCATGCTGGCGGCACCTCGACCGCCGTGAACTTGTCGCCAAGCTCATAGTGGTGCTCGCGTGCGTGCCACTCGATGGCCGTCTTCAACGCATAGAACAGCTTGCGCGCAGAGCCTGGGCTGTATGTCCGCTGCTTGTCGCCGTCATAGAGCGGATGCGACTTGGTCTTGTTGGCAGGTGCGGGGATGACCGTCTCTTGCAACTTCTTCAAGAACGCGCTGATCTTCTTGCGGTCAAGCGAGTCCACGGTGAAGAGCCCTAAGTGATAGGACACGGACTCAACGGCATACCGCTTGGTGTTGGTCAAGGTGCTGACCTTGTTGCCGTCCTTGTCTGTCTTGCTGTGTGCGTCGAGGTATTCTGTCAATGCTTCGGCGATGGTGGTCTTCTCGCCCATGCGCGAGACCTTGCCACCTCTTCGGATTTTCAGCTCCTCGCGCTGAACCCACTCGGTCGCCTCCCTCTTCGATGGGAACGACTTGGAGAGCGCCGGATGCCCCTTGATGTTGATACGCGCTTCCCAAGAGGGTTTGCGCCCTGCCAACTCCTTGCGTCTGATCGAGCCCATCGTGATCCCTTATCATCAATGCAACCAGTGAAGCCCGAATGCAAGCGCACTTGGGACGAACTTGGGATTTAATGATAGCTCACGCCGTGAAAGCCTTATTTCATAAGGCTTAGCGGACGATAGTGTTACGTCCTCCTAAGCGCTAGATACAGGTTCGATTCCTGTCGGAGGCACCAGCGGCGCAGCACCGGAGTACCCTATGCGCCACACCATCCTTTCCCACCTTCTGCGCTGCCTGTGCACGGCCATGCTGCTGACCGGCACCCTGCAGGCCGCTCCGGCCCTGGCCCAGGCCAAGGTCGTGCAGACACCCTACAAGAACCCCAAGGCCCTGGTCGACATCTTTCTCGACGATCCGCGCAAGATGTCTTCCGCCCTCTATTGGGTCCGAAGCCTGGTCAACCCGCTGACGGAAGCGCCCTACAGCATGTTCGCCGAGGACATGCACATCATCGTGCTGATCCACGGCACCGAGATCGTGACGCTGGCAAAAAAGAACGAAGAACGTTACCAGGAGGTGGTGCAGCGCATGCGCTATTACGCCGACATGGGCGTGAAGTTCAAGGTCTGCGGCCTGGCGATGAAGGACTACGGCTACAGCCCGGATGACCTGTATGACTTTGTGGAGGTCACGCCCTCGGCCATCACCGAGCTGATGCATTGGCAGAACCAGGGTTATGCCCTCATTCCGGCCATCGTCCAGGACAAGAAGTTCTCCATCGAGCAGATTCGCTGAGGGCAGCCGCCCAGCAAAAAAACGGGGCCCGCGGGCCCCGTTTGTATTTGCGTATGCCGGATCAGGCCACGTAACCCGGGTTCGGCAGCACGCCCTCGATCTTGGGCATGTTGAGCTTGCGGGCCTTGACCTTGCCTCCGCCGGACTTGAGCCAGGTCTCGACCACGTCCCACACCGGCTTGTTGCCGGCGCTCTTGGCCTCTTCGGCCACTGGCGCCCAGCCGGCCACCATATAGGACTTGTCGGCTTCGATCAGCTTGCCGTTCAGGCGCATGTCGCTGATGCGCTTGCCCATGCCGGCCATCGGATTGCAGCTGTACTGCAGACCGCCCACGCGCACCATGTCGCCGCCCTGCTGGTAGTAGGGATCGGGGTTGAACAGGTTGTCGCACACGTCTTCCAGCACCGTCTTGATGGTGGCGCCGCTCATCGGCGTCACGGTGGCGTAGGAATAGGTGGTGGCGGTCATGTCCATCAGCCACTCGCGTGTAATGGCCTGGCCCGGCAGCAGGCTGGTGCCCCAGCGGAAGCCGGGCGAGAAAGCGATGTCGGCGCCCTGCACATCGATCAGGGCATCCAGCAGCAACTGGTCGCCGGTGCCGTTGAAGTTGCCGCGGCGGTACAGCGTGCCTTCGGTCACGGCCAGCACTTCGTTCAGCTTGGCCTCATACGGTGCGCGGATCTTGGTGATGAGCGCATCCATCTCCTTGTCGGCCGGCAGCATGTTGGCGAAGATCGGCAGCAGCTTGTAGCGGAAGTCGACAACCTTCTTGTCCTTGACCTGGAAGTCCAGCACGCCGAGGAACTTGCCGTTGGAGCCGGCATTGGTGACCAGGGTCTTGCCGCCCTTGTTGCTGACGATGCTGGCCACCGGCATGCCGTCGTGCGTGTGACCGCCCATGATGGCGTCAATACCAGACACGCGGCTGGCCATCTTCAGGTCCACGTCCATGCCGTTGTGCGACAGCACCACCACGACCTGGGCGCCCTTGGCGCGCGCCTCGTTGACCATGGCCTGCATGTTCTCGTCCTGGATGCCGAAGGCCCAGTCGGCCACCATGTAGCGCGGGTTGGCAATCGGGGTGTAGGGGAAGGCCTGGCCGATGATGGCGCAGGGCACGCCGTTCATCTCGCGGATCACATAGGGCTTGAACACCTGGTCGCCAAAGTCGTTGGTCTTGACGTTCTGCGCCACGAAGTCGACCTTGCCGGCGAAGTCCTTCTCGACAATTTCCTTCACGCGCTCCATGCCGTAGGTGAATTCCCAGTGGCCGGTCATGACGTCCACGCCCAGCAGCTTGCAGGCGTCGACCATGTCCTGCGCATTGGTCCACAGCGAGGTGGCCGAACCCTGCCAGGTGTCACCACCGTCCAGCAGCAGCGAGCCGGGACGGCTGGCCTTCAGGCGCTTGACCAGCGTGGCCAGGTGCGCGAAGCCACCGACCTTGCCGTAGCGCCTGGCCGCCTTCTCGAAATCGAGGTAGGTCAGGGCATGGGCCTCGGCCGTGCCGGGACGGACCTTGGCTACTTTGAGCAGGTGCTCACCCACCAGGTGCGGCAGATTGCCCTTCATGCTGCCGATACCAAGGTTGACGTTCGGCTCGCGGAAGTAGATCGGCTTGAGCTGCGCATGGCAGTCGGTCATGTGCAGGAAGGACACATTGCCGAACTTCGGGATGTCATACAAACCATTGGCTGCTGTGGCAGCATCAGCTTCAGCGTACGTGCCCAAGCCCATACCGGCCATGGTGCCCGCGCCCAGCACCTGCATAAACTCGCGTTTGGTTAGATTCATAGTTTCGCAACCACTGAAATAGTTGAGGAAAAAAGACCCGGGCATGCCCGGGTCGGATGCTAAAGGTTTTTGTCGCTTATTGGTTAACCGGCGATTTCGGATCCAGCAGCAGCGCCATGATGTGCTTGACCTGCTGCTCGTTCAGAACACCCTTGTGACCGGCACGCGGCATCTGCGAGCAAGCGTTGTAGGCCCGCGCATTCCAGATCTTGCCCCAGGTGTATTCCACGATGGCTTTCGACTCGGGCGCATCCGGATTGGCCACGCCGCGCATCTTGCCGTAGTTGTACAGGCTCGGCCCCAGGGTGCCGTAGGAGATTTCCTGCTTGCTGATCTGGTGGCAGTTGTAGCAATTGCCGCCGTTCTCGCTGCCGGCCTTGTCGGTCCAGGTCATGCCGCGGCCGCTCTGCGCAAGCTTCTCGCCTTCTTTCCAGTCACCGAGGAACTTGCCGTCCGACGGCCATTTGATGGCCTTCAGGTTGTCGGCCTCGATGGCCTTGGCCACTTTTTCGTCGATCGGCTTGCCGGCAACGTCGGCAGCAGCGCATTCGCGGTTGGCATCGTCCTGCACCAAGCGGTCGACCTTGGCCTGCCCTTCGTCGCGGAACGAGGCCTTGGCGATGTCAGCGGTGAGCTTGTCCAGTTCAGGACCGGTGGGCACCATGGCACAGCCGGCCAGCAGAACCGCAACCAAGGCCGGAGCAATGTATTTG
>NZ_BCWP01000076.1 GCF_001592265.1 Curvibacter delicatus NBRC 14919
CAGCCCCGCAATGGCGGCAGCCGCAAACAGATCGGCGGCATTGAAGCCGACGTCGCGGCGGGACTGCCGGTAGAACAGCCAGGCCGCGGTACCGTAGATCGCCACCAGCATGTATTCAAACTTGACCTTGAACGGCGTCAGGCCCTGACCCGGCACAAAAAGCACCGGCACCAGATCGGGACGGAACAGGACCACCCCATAAACCAGCGCCACATAGGCCAGCACGACGCCCATGAGGGCGTGGCGCATGTAGGGGCTCTTCAAGGGCTGCCAGGGCCGCAACGCAATGACCAGCAGACCCACCGCCACCAGCAGCCGCGCAGGCAGCCAGAAGCTGATGGCTTTGCCGGGGCCGGAAGGCGTGACCACCTCCGGCATGCCGGCGTACGACAGGGTGTGCCCAAAATCGAGCAGCGCTGTCCCGAACAGCACGGCGCCCAGCAGGGCGATGTTGCCCGGACGGTCTTCCGAATAGGCATGCCAGGCAATACCGAACCCCAGCATGGCAACGATGATGGAGGCCACCTCCAGCGTGGTGTGCAACGTCAGGAAGTGTTTGACCGGCAGGCCGGCATCAAGCACACCAGCCCACAGTAGGGAGCTGAGCAGCGCCATGGCGACCACCCCGGTCAGCGCCAATCGCCTGTTTTTTCCTGGTCGGCGGACGAAATCGTCGACTCCGTTGACTGCATCAATACTCCTGCGTTTCCCTGTTTGAGCTGCTTGGTGCAAGCATCTGGCGCTTGTTCGACTCCTAGCCTGAAAGGGAGAGCGACGAGAATGACACCATGACCGATAGCGCTGTCCGCACAGCATAGCGTGCGATTGTTACGGAATGTATAGTGCTTTTCTCAAAGGGTAAACCCCCAAAATCAGTGGCCACCCATAACAAAGTCTCAAACCGCGCTCAGAGCGGCATTCTCGTCGTGTGCACGCCGATATTGGCAAGAAATGTCTCAAATTTTGCCGGGCAGGGATGTCAAGATGGGCGCAAAAATCATTACATAGTTTCAAATGTCGCTGTTCAGGCTCGCCATTAGCAGTCTTCCACTCCACTCTCCTGGTCCGCCGCGCCAAATCCACCTTTTGCGCTTAACTGCAGCGAGTAACGACCACCTCTCACTCCTACAGAATCCCAAAAGCACCCGCGCCCGACTATTCGGCGTTCACCGAAACGCCCTTCTGATCGCCCTCGCCATTTTCGGCGCCGCGCTCGTCAGTGGATGCGCCAATAGACCCGGTTCCGTACAGCCCCTTCCCACAACTGTACGAAGCGCCTATGGCGACACCCTGCTGGCGAACGATTGGTATAGGTATTCCGGTACCCCGGAAGCGCTACTTATGCCGAACAATATCTGCGCAGCGGATAGAAGAAAAACGGCGTTCTTTGTCACCCTCTCTGGCGGAGGAAGTCGCGCTGCGTACCTCGCGGCAAGCGTCATTCACGAGCTGGAAAACTTAGGCGTCGCCTCAAAAATCGACGGTATCTTTGCCGTATCTGGAGGGAGCATCACGGCGGCACTGTTTGGCGCCAGCTACGACACACCGGATGCCCCACCCGGGCGCCCGGTATGGTCGGAGGCACTCACCTCGGACGTACTAGCGAAGAACCTCAAGACATCTATGGTTCGGCAACTTGCTGATCCTACGGTCTTAACGGCATACCTTTTCGGAAACCTCTCACGAACGGACCTGCTTGAGAGCACCATCAATAGTGCAGTGTTACTTCATGGCCACGGCAGCCCACTTCGCTTCCAGGACTTGAATCCAGCCAGACCACCCATCTTTATCAACGCGACTGTCGCAACTCAAGAAGGTTCTGCCGCCCACGCGCCCTTGCCATTTGGGGCTGAATTTCTTTTTGCTCGCCCTGATCTTGCAAGACTCGGTGTTGACATCAACTCCATTCCACTTGCACGCGCCGTTTCTGCGTCTGCTGCTTTTCCCGGCTTACTCTCCCCCGTTTACCTTCCTCGATTCCGCGAAAGTGCCTTAGAACGACAGATAGGGCAGGCACGTTATATCCACCTAATCGACGGCGGCAATGCCGACAATCTTGGGCTTCTTGGAGTAAAACGTGCGCTGCTTGAGTCAAACCACCGACTTCTCCGTGACTGCGATAGCGTAGTTGTTCTCTCCGTAGACGCATTCGGAAAGCAAGGCCTTCATGTAGATGAAGATCCGGTACAGGGATCATTTATGGGCTGGGTATTTGATTATCGAAGCGCCTTTGCAAGCTTCGACGCGCTATTGGCTGCAAACCGGGCCAGGCTTCTAGGTGAGTTCAAGGCAAGAGTCCTCGCTCCACCCGCAGATGAGAATTTGTGTCGAAAAGATGGACTTCCAGACGAGATTTGTAACGGCGGCGTACGGGCAGATTGGAGCGAGATCAACCAACTGGTAAAGCAAAAGTTGCTTTTTGTTCATGTTAATTTTCAGAGTCCAGAGTTAGCTCGTCAAACCAGCATTACTTACTGCGATGACTACAACAGCGGTGCAACTCCTAAGTGCGAGGAGCTTCCTGTTGACGGCCATCGGCTTGCATGTGAAACGGATGCGCTGCGCGCCCGACTGGAATCTATACCTACTACATTTGGGCTAAGCGTTGAAGAGCGTGAAGACATTAGGGTGTTTGCCACCATGTTCAATAACGCTAAGAATGTTTGCCTGCAGCAGGCGACTCAAGTGATCAACGGAAAAATTAAGCACTCACAAGATTTTTATAGTGAGGCGTCGGCAAGTTGCGACCAGACGACTTCTTTGCGGAACGGTGCGATTCCACGCGCAAGACACATACGCGGCACTATCTTCGGGGACACAATCCCTCGCGATTCGAATATCCGATTGCAAAGTTCAGCCGAAAGATGTGCTGCATTTGCTGGAGAGCGGCACGGAGATCGAGTCACCTTCCTCACCGAATCAAAAAGGAGGCTCGAGGCAGCGCCAAAGTATTTGGATGACTAGGATGGCTGTACTACCGGAATTGGTCATTGATTCCCTGTCACCTCATCCAGGTCTCCTCGCCGGTACGACGGCGCCTAGAAAGGTGTGCCGGCAAGCGACGGATCCGGGTCGCGGCTTTGTCGAGTCGTTCGGCAAATGCCTTTGCTAGGCCCAACCATCCTCCGAAGGCGATACACATCTACGGATGCGAAAAGGATCCCGCCAAAATTCACATCAAATCAAGAGCTGAACAAACTTATAGCTTGGCCGCATATACGCTGACAACTGGCCGGATCTCCTTCAGGAATTCCTGAAAGGCATATTCAAAATCCCGCAGATTCACATCGTGTCGCCGACAGGACTGTGTGATGGATCGCCCACCCAGAACGTCCCGCAGTACTTTTCGCCCCCCTTTCTCGTTAAAACCACTGGTGCTCAATGCGGCCTCTTGCAGGCAAGCTCGCATCGCCTCGTCTGGATCATCCCAAAGAATGGACAGTGCCAGCAGGTATGACTTGGTCGTGTAAGCGCTACGGGAAGATCGAAGCACATCATCAACCGCTGTGATCCCGTCGTCTGGACGTTTGCCAAACATAGCTGGGAAATTTTTTCTAATCCAGAAGTCGGGAAAATATTGACGGGCGAGCTGACTGAGAGATACGCGATGTTCTCCGATTACAGCCCGCACACGTCTGCACAGTGCTCGTGTCACCACCTCAGGTCTGAACGGGATGCTTGCCTGCAGAGCCGCATCGCTCAATATCGCGAATCGCTGTATGAAGGCAGATTCAAAATAGGCGTGGACATTCTGCTCTGCGATTGCCGGCCTAGCTGCCAACGCACTCAGAGGTTGTCCTTGGTGCATGCTGAATCGACCTGTCTCGATCAATGAGACTGTGTGCTTTGTGCAGTGATCCACGCCCGGAAGCTGGTGAGCACGACGCCAATAGCTAACCCCGTGAAAGCCCATATCTGTCTTCGCTATCGATTTAATAATCTGACATGGATACACGTCGTTGATGGCGGCTACCAAGAAACGGGGAACACTCTTGTAAACCATATAAGGAAGTACTACGACAATCCGACATTCATTGATCATGTTGTAGCGACGCACAACGACGCGGATCACGCTGGCGGTCTGCGAGCGATCCTCGAGAACTTTACCGTTGGAACACTGTGGATTCACCGACCATGGCGTTACGCAGAAGCACTAATCAGTCGATTTGACTCATATTCATCAGTCGAACACCTTAGGAGGCGCCTTCGCAGCATTTATTCAAACTTAGCTGCGCTTGAGGATATTGCGCTAGAGCGTAGGATTCCAATTAAGGAGCCATTTCAAGGCGAACAGATTGGATATTTCACGGTTATGGCGCCCTCTTATGAGCGATTCATTGAGCTTGTTGTGGCGTCGGAGAAAACCCCCGAGTCTTCATCGGTATCCCCACACTCCCAAGGATTAGCCGGATTGCTCGGAAGTGTCGCTAAGAAGGCAAAAATCTTGGTCCAATCTGCGTGGGCAAACGAGATCTTTTCTCCAAACGAAACTAGCGCAGAGAACGATATGAGCGTTGTTCAGTTTGCCAGTCTGCTGGATGAACGAATTCTTCTCACCGGAGACGTTGGGCGTTCTGGCCTAGTTGAAGCTATTCAGTATGCAGCTCGGCTCGGCACGCACCTTTCAGG
>NZ_BCWP01000077.1 GCF_001592265.1 Curvibacter delicatus NBRC 14919
CTGGAGGCGGTGGCCACCGACTCGCTGCCTTCGCGCACACGACTCACCACCTTGACCAGCGACGCCTGCATGTCCGACAAGGCCTGCAACACCTTGGCAACCTCGTCCTGGCCGGTGATCTCGACCCGGCGTGTCAGATCGCCATGGGCCACCGCATTTGACACCTCCACCGCATTGCTGAGTGAACGGGAAATGCCGCGCACCAGGGCCAAGCCGAGCATCGATGCAAACAGCACGCCGGCCACAATGGCCGCAATGGCCACCATACGGATGGTCTTGTAGCGCGCCACTGCGGCATCGTATTCCTGCTTGGCCACATCGAGCTGAAGCTTGATCAAGGCCACGACGCCGTTTCGTGCGTTCTCATACAGGGTGGGCAGCTTCTCCATGGTGATGGAGGCGGCCGTTGCAATGTCGTCCGCGCGCAAGGCTGCAGCCGCCGGCTTCAACCCCTCGCCAACATAGCGCGCACGGTCCTCCGCAAATTTCTTGGCGATGGTCGTTTCTTCGGCCGTCAACGTGGTGGCCATGTAAGCATCCCAGGTCTTGCTGATGGCGGCAATATTGGCGTCCAGCTCGGCCAGATTGGTCTTCACCGACTCTGCGTTGGGTTGCAGCAACGTCATGGTGATCAAAAGCCGGTTACGCAACATCATGCGCTGAATTTCGGCCAACTGCCCGGTCGGGACAGTCCGGTCTTCATACACGGTCTTCAGGGCGTCATTGCTCTGCCCGATGCCGACCAGGCCGATCGCACCGATCAGCACCAGCAACGCCGACAGGATGCCGACCAACAAGGTCAGCCGCGTGGAGATTTTGAGATTGTTCATGGCGAGCGCCCCACATTCACCGCGTCAGGACAGATGTCGGCGCAGTGACTTTTGACGAAGAAATTGAAAGTATCCCTGGGTTGCCTCAGTGGGTCATCAGCCGAGCGTCGAGCTGAACATCCCCATTTCAGCATTGCTCATCAAGGCATCCATGTTCATGACGATGAGCATGCGTTCGCCCACGTTGGCCAGGCCGGTGATGAAGCGCGCGTCAATGGCCGCATCAAACTGGGGTGCCGGCTTGATGGCCTGGGCCGACAGCGTGACCACGTCGGACACCGAGTCCACCACGGCACCGATGACCGTGCCGTGCACGTTGAGAATGATGACCACGGTGAATTCGTTGTACTCGACCTTCTCCAGGTTGAGTTTCATGCGCAGGTCCACGATCGGAACGATCACACCACGCAGGTTGACCACGCCCTTGATGTAGGCCGGCGCATTGACCATGCGGGTCGGCTCCTCGTAAGAGCGGATTTCCTGCACGCGCAGGATGTCGATGGCGTATTCCTCGCTACCGAGCCGCAGGGTCAGATACTGTCCGGATGCGGCCACTGTCTGCTCGGCACTGGGTTGACTGTTCGGGCGTGCGGCGTTCGTTGTATTCATGGCAGGCATTCCTTCTGGACGGGGGGAGGCAAGGTTCTGATGGATGATACACGTCGGCACTGCGACGGGGGAAACAAAAAGGCCTGAACGACACCACCAATGCGGGCCTGCCGCCATGCCCGGAAAACAAAACGCCCGCCAGGAAACCCTGGCAGGCGCTTTCAGAAGGGGCCTGCCCCCTCATCAAGGGCCTTCGCGGCAAACGATCAGGCTTTGGCCTTGTTGTAGTTGGCGATGCCGTCCATGATTTCCTTCTTGGCCGACTCCGGGCCTTCCCAGCCCTTCACCTTGACCCACTTGCCGGGCTCTAGATCCTTGTAATGCTCGAAGAAATGCTCAATGGTCTTCAGGCGCATCGGGTTCAGGTCTTCCGGTTTCTGCCATTGGGTATAGAGCGAAAGGATCTTGTCGGTCGGCACGGCCAGCACCTTGCCGTCTTCACCGGCTTCGTCCGTCATCTTCAGGATGCCGATCGGGCGGCAGGGAACGACCACACCGGGGATCAGCGGCACGGGGGTGATCACCAGCACGTCCACCGGGTCGCCGTCGCCCGATATGGTCTTGGGCACATAGCCGTAATTGGTCGGGTAGTGCATGGCCGTGCTCATGAAACGGTCCACGAAGATGGCGCCGGTTTCCTTGTCCACCTCGTATTTGATGGGATCGGCATTCATCGGAATTTCGATGACCACATTAAAGGCTTCGGGGGCGTTCTTACCGGGAGTCACGTTATCGAGGGACATGGTTGCTCTTTGAGTTAGATCAGAAAAGGATAAGTATTAACCCTGATTTTACTTGCTCCTCACTGACGCTTTGCCGGCAGCCCGCTTTTTTCACGTTAAAGTCCGCCCGTTGGCCAATCGTCCTGTGTGACCGAAAGTGGTTGAACGCGACGAGGAAGCAACGCATCGGTGGCTCCGCCCCCTGCGTTGCCACCCCTTCGCGATCCAACAACACAGGAGATTGATATGACAGGCAACTCAGCGCTGATACTGGCGCTCGTCTGCGGGCTGATCGCCGTAGCCTACGGCTTCTGGGCACGCAGCTGGATTCTTTCCCAGGATGCCGGCAATGCGCGGATGCAGGAAATTGCAGCCGCCATCCAGACCGGCGCGGCCGCCTACCTGGCGCGCCAGTACAAGACCATCGGCATCGTCGGCATCGTGCTGGCCATCCTGATCGGGGTCTTCCTCGACGGCCAGACCGCCATCGGCTTCATCATCGGTGCCGTGCTCTCGGGCGCCTGCGGCTTCATCGGCATGAATGTCTCGGTGCGCGCCAACGTGCGCACCGCCCAGGCAGCCACCAAGGGCATCGGCCCGGCGCTGGACGTCGCCTTCCGTGGCGGCGCCATCACCGGCATGCTGGTGGTGGGCCTGGGTCTGCTGGGCGTGACCGTGTTCTACTGGTTCCTGGTCGGCAACGGCAACCTGAACCCCGGCGTCAGCCTGGCCAAGCTGCTCAACCCGCTGATCGGCTTTGCCTTCGGCTCCTCGCTGATCTCCATCTTCGCCCGTCTGGGCGGTGGCATCTTCACCAAGGGCGCCGACGTCGGCGCCGACCTGGTGGGCAAGGTGGAAGCCGGCATCCCCGAAGATGACCCGCGCAACCCGGCCGTGATCGCCGACAACGTGGGCGACAACGTCGGCGACTGCGCCGGCATGGCGGCCGACCTGTTCGAGACCTACGCCGTGACGCTGATCGCCACCATGGTGCTGGGCGCCTTGCTGGTCGCTGGTGCCGGCACCAGCGCCGTGGTCTACCCGCTGGCCCTGGGTGCGGTGTCCATCATCGCCTCCATCATCGGCTGCTTCTTCGTCAAGGCCGCCCCGGGCATGAAGAACGTGATGCCGGCCCTCTACAAGGGCCTGGCAGTGGCCGGTGTGCTGTCGCTGATCGCCTTCTTCTTCGTCACGATGTGGCTGATCCCCGACAACGCGATTGCCGCCTCCGGCAGCCAGCTGCGCCTGTTCGGCGCCTGCGCCGTCGGCCTGGTGCTGACCGCCGCCCTGGTGTGGATCACCGAGTACTACACCGGGACGCAATACGCCCCGGTGCAGCACATTGCGCAGGCCTCCACCACCGGCCACGGCACCAACATCATTGCCGGCCTGGGTGTGTCCATGCGCTCCACCGCCTGGCCGGTGATCTTCGTCTGCATTGCCATCTGGGTCGCCTACCAGCTCGCCGGCCTGTACGGCGTGGCGGTGGCCGCCACCTCCATGCTGAGCATGGCCGGCATCGTGGTCGCGCTGGACGCCTACGGCCCGATCACCGACAACGCCGGCGGCATTGCCGAGATGTCCGAACTGCCCTCCAGCGTGCGCGACATCACCGACCCCTTGGACGCCGTGGGCAACACCACCAAGGCCGTCACCAAGGGCTACGCCATCGGCTCTGCCGGCCTGGCTTCGCTGGTGCTGTTCGCCGACTACACCCACAAGCTGGAGTCCTTCGGCAAGGTCATCACCTTCGACCTGAGCAACCCGATGGTGATCATCGGCCTCATCATTGGTGGCCTGATCCCCTACCTGTTCGGGGCCATGGCCATGGAGGCCGTCGGCCGCGCCGCCGGCTCGGTGGTGGTGGAAGTACGCCGCCAGTTCCAGACCATCAAGGGCATCATGGACGGCTCGGGCAAGCCCGAGTACGACACCGCCGTGGACATGCTGACCACCGCCGCCATCAAGGAAATGATGATTCCCTCGCTGCTGCCTGTGGTGGTGCCGATCCTGGTCGGACTGGTCCTCGGCCCGGCGGCGCTCGGCGGCCTGCTGATGGGCACCATCGTCACCGGCCTGTTCGTCGCCATCTCCATGTGCACTGGCGGCGGCGCCTGGGACAACGCCAAGAAGTACATCGAGGACGGCCACCACGGCGGCAAGGGCAGCGATGCCCACAAGGCCGCGGTGACCGGCGATACGGTGGGTGACCCCTACAAGGACACTGCCGGTCCGGCCGTCAACCCGCTGATCAAGATCATCAACATCGTGGCGCTGCTGATCGTGCCGCTGATGATGAAATTCCACGGCGGCTGAACCCGACGCACCCCGTACCCAACCCAAGCCCGCTTCGGCGGGCTTTTTATTGG
>NZ_BCWP01000078.1 GCF_001592265.1 Curvibacter delicatus NBRC 14919
CCTTTTTTTTCGTCTGCTGTACCCATACTTCATGGGTACAGGAGAAGAGGGTACAGGTTATTTCAGATCGGCGGCAATCACCTTGACGATGCGTTGTGCATTATCTGACGCCTCAGGCGCACCGCTGGCATTGAGCACGGACACCGTGGTTAGGTTGCCTTCGCTCACCAAGGTGATGCGGTATTTTTGTGGTGCCTTGTCTTTCGGCGTGCTGCTGAACAGTTTGCTGAAGAAACCAGGTTCCTCCTTCGCCGCAGTCGGTTCGACATAACGGACAAAGTAGGTGCCCTGGCTGCGGTCGCGATCTTCCACCGTGAAACCGGTGCGGTCCAGCGTGAGGCCGACGCGGCGCCAAGCCCGGTCGAAGCCTTCATCGATCTGTACCACCGGTTGGCCGTTGAGCGTTGCCACCCGGGAGGTGAGCTTGGGTGCATCAGCCGCCACCAGCGCTTTGGACTGCTCCTGGCTGACGCCGAGCTTGACCATGAGGCGCCGCAGGAATTCGGTTTCAAGTTCCGGGTCGGCCGGCCGCGGCTGCCAACGGGTGTCTTCGCTTCGTTCGGCAATATAGGTTTCTTTCATGCCGCGGTGGCTGATATAGATCTCGGTGCCTCCGGCACTGTTGCGCTCCAGACGCGTTCTGAACTTGTCGCGTTCGCCAGTGGAGTACAAAGAATCCAATACTTTCCCGAGTGTGTTGCGAAGAAAATCGTCTGGTATCTTGGCGCGGTTCTCGGCCCAGTCGGTTTCCATGATGCCCAATTCCTTCTGGTCCATGGTGAGCAGGAAGCCGCTGTCCTGCCAGAAGTCCTTGACTTCGTCCCAGAGCTTTTCGGGGGGGCGGTTGACAACCAGCCAGCGCTGGGTGCCGGTGCGTTCAATCCGGACATCCCCCATGGCGATAGGTGCCGTCGGGGCCGCTACCTGGCTGGTCTGTCCGGCCTGGTAACCTGTGGCCGTGACGGCGACGCCCGGCACCACGTAACGGTTATCGCGTGACAGCTGACTCAAGTCCGGCGGTACCTCAAGCGCGGGGGCTTTGCTCTTGCCGGTGCTTTTGTAGTCGACCTTGTCGGATTGCAGGCTCGAGCAGGCCGTCAGCGCGAGGGACAGGCCCAGCAGCGCCAGTTTGGAAGAATGATTCACCAGATAGTCCTCAGGGGTCAGGGGTTGGGTCAAAGCAGGCCGCTGGCACGCAGGGCGCCTTCAACCACGGCGGTATTGCCGGCGGTCAGCGGGGTCATGGGCAGGCGCAAGGTGCCGCCGCACAGGCCCATGCGCTGCATGGCCCATTTCACGGGAATCGGGTTCGGTTCGACAAACAACTGCTTGTGCACCGGCATCAGTCGGAACTGGATTTCCATGGCGCGCTTGACATCGCCGGCCATGGCCGCAACGCACAGCTCGTGCATCAGGCGTGGCGCCACATTGGCCGTCACGCTGATGTTGCCGTGGCCGCCGCACAGCATCAGGGCGACAGCGGTCGGGTCGTCGCCCGAATAGATGGAGAAGCCCTTGGGCGCTTCGCGGATCAGCCACTGGGCGCGCTCGATGTTGCCGGTGGCCTCCTTGATGGCGACGATGCCCGGCACCTGGGCTAGGCGCAGCACGGTGTCGTGCGCCATATCGGCCACACTGCGGCCCGGCACGTTGTACAGCACCATGGGCAGATCGCCGACGGCTTCGGCTATTGATCGGAAATGCAGGTACTGGCCTTCCTGGGTGGGCTTGTTGTAGTAGGGCACGACCTGCAGCTGGCAGTCGGCGCCGACCTTCTTGGCGAAGCGGGCCAGCTCGATGGCTTCGGCGGTGGAGTTGGCGCCGCAACCGGCCATGATCGGCACCCGGCCCTTGGCCTGTTCCACCGAGACGCGGATGATTTCGCAGTGCTCGTCCACATTGACGGTGGGCGATTCGCCGGTGGTGCCGACCACGCCGATGCAGTCGGTGCCTTCGGCGATGTGCCAGTCAATCAGCTTTCGCAAGGTGGGGTAGTCGACGCTACCGTCCTCGTGCAAGGGGGTGACGAGGGCCACGATGCTGCCAGTGATTGGGCTGAAGGAGGATGTCATGTCCGCAGTGAAGAGTATTTGGGGTAAAGGCGCATTTTAACTAGAGCATGTAACGTGCCAGCGCTTTATCCGTGGACAGGACGGTGTCCTGCCTCACCGCCGCGATCCGTTGCACAAAGCGTGCGGGCTGGGCGATGAAGCCGTCCTCGTACGCCACCACGCGCAAGTCGGCGAAGGCGCGCAGCAGTTCGCCCGGCTGCAGCAGGAAATCCGGGCGCGAGGGCTTGCCGACGGTCTCGTTGCCGAGGGTAAAAGTTTCGTAAAGCAGCACGCCGCCGGGCGCCAGGCTTTGCCGGATCACGGGCAGCAGGGCGCGCCAGAGGTAGTTGGTCACCACCACGGCGTCGAATTGCCGCGGTTGTCCGTCTTGCATCAGTGGCCAGGGGCCGTTCTCGATGTCGGCCTGCACGGCTTCGCCCAGAGACGCGACGGTGGCGATGGCCTCGGGTGAGCGGTCCACGCCGGTGACCGGGTGGCCGTGGGTGGCGAACCACTTCATGTGGCGGCCGTGGCCGCAGGCGACATCGAGCACCGTGCCGCCGGGGCGCACCAAGTGCGACCAGCGCTGCACCCAGGCCGAAGGCGCTTCGCTGCCGTGCTGGGGGGCGCCGCTCATCGCGGCTTGACCTCGTCCTTGAGCGCGGCCAGCGCCATGTTCTCCACCGTGCCCGGGGCGAGCAGCTTGAGGTAGCGGCCGAGCTTGCCCTTGGTGGTCATCACCACTTCGCGCTGGCGGCGCGTCATGCCGTCCCGGATCAGGCGTGCGCATTCCTCCACCGGCATCGCCTCGTCTTCCTTCAGGCCGCTGGCGCCGGCGGCTACGCCGGCCGCGTTATAGCCACGGTAACGAATCTGCGTCGCCACCACGCCGGGATAGGCGGTGGTGACACTGACGCCGGCCCCCTTGAGCTCGGCGCGCAACGCTTCAAAGAAGCCGGTCATGGCGAACTTGCTGGCGCTGTAGGCGGTGCGCCCCGGCACGCCCACCAGGCCGGCCAGGGAGGACACGGCCACCACCTGGCCACGGCTGGCTTTCAGATGCGGCAGGGCGGCGTGGGTGCACCAGACGCTGCCCCACAGGTTGACGCGCATGAGGTTCTCATACCAGCCCAGGTCGTCGGCCTGCACGTCCTCGAACAGGGCCTGGGCCGAGACACCGGCGTTGTTGACCAGCGCATCGAGACGGCCAAACTGCGCCACGCTGCGCGCGATCAGCTCGCGGCATTGCGCCGGGTCGCTGACATCGGTCGGCACCACCAGCACGTCGCTGCCCAGTGGACGGCATTCCTCAGCCACCTGTTGCAGCAGGTCCTGGTTGCGTGCCGCCAGCACCAGGGCGGCCTGCTGGCGATGCTGCTGTGCCAACTGGCGCGCCAATTCGGCGCCGATGCCGTCCGAGGCCCCCGTGATGACTATAGTTTTCATAGCGTTTGGCGCTTGTTTGATAAGGGTTTTAGGGCGAAATGATTTAAAAACAGGCCCAGACCTCATTGGCCAGCGTGACCAGGAAGTCCGGCCGTGTGTACAGCGCGAACACCGCCAGCAGCACGAGGACCGCGCTCCCGTAGGCGAGCCACTTTTGCCAGGTGTGCCGCCGGGCTTTCATGCCTGGGCAACCGCATGGGCCTTGCGGCGCTGGATGGTCGCTTCGCGCACTGGCAGATTGACCAGTGCGGCCGCCACACCCAGCGCGATGGCGATGTACCAGACGATGTCGTAGCTGCCGGTCTTGTCGTACAGGTAGCCGCCCAGCCAGACGCCCATGAAGGAGCCAATCTGGTGGCTGAAGAAGACAAAGCCGCTGAGCATCGAGAGGTGTGCCACGCCAAAGATCTGGGCCACCACGGCATTGGTCGGCGGCACGGTCGAGAGCCACAGCAGGCCCATGACGGCCGAGAAGATGTAGACGCTCATCGGTGACAGCGGCACCAGCAGGAAGATGGCGATGACGATCGAACGTGCAAAGTAGATGAAGGCCAGGATGTTCTTCTTCTGCAGCCGCTGGCCCAGGGCGCCGGCGGCGTAGGTGCCGAAGACATTGAACAGGCCGATCAGCGCCAGCGCATAGCTGGCCACTTCGGGCGACAGGTTCTTGTCCTTCAAATAGCTCGGCATGTGGACACCGATGAACACCACCTGGAAGCCGCAGACGAAGTAGCCGGCCATCAGCAGCTGGAAGCTCGGGTAGCTGAAGGCCTCTTTCAACGCCTGCAGAATGGTCTGTTCGCGC
>NZ_BCWP01000079.1 GCF_001592265.1 Curvibacter delicatus NBRC 14919
AAGTGTCACACGCCACGCCTACACACCGTATCTGATCCTCTACAGCAAGAAGCTGTGGGACCAGCTCAACCCGCAAGAGCAGGTGGTGCTGCGCGAAGCCGCGATTGAAGGCCAGAAAGCCCAGCGCATTGCCATTCGAGCCCAGAGCGACACGGCCCTGGCCGCGCTCAAGGCCAAGGGCATGCAGGTCAACGAGATTTCGCCGTTCGAGCAGCGCCGCATGTTCGACAAGGTCAAGCCGGTGTACGACAAGCACGGCGCCACCATCGGCACCGAGGCCATCAACGTCGTTTTTGATGAGCTGAAGAAGGTGCGGGGCGGCAAATAAGCCGGGGCGGGCTTGACGACGTATGAAGGCCGCGGGACTTGTGCCCTGCGGCCTTTTCATCTGTAGTGGGGATGTCAGGAGACTGCTGTCGGCCACGAGCAGATCGGCACTCGACCGGAGCAATAGACGTTCAGGGGGCTGCTTCACTCTGGAACCTGCCGGACAATCTGAGGAAGGACCTCGGCTATAGCGGACTGTCACATCGAGTCGCCACCGGTTTTCTTATGGCCGCTTTCAGGTTGCTGGCCCCACCCAATTCACTCGGCGCCGGCGTTGCTTTCGGAGCACCGTGGTTTGTCCCCTGCTATTCTCTACAACTGCGCGTGGGCGCCGGCGTTGGAATCCTGCCGTGCCCAGAGTTACGGGGAAGTCTTGTCTTAATAAGTGGAGCTGAAAATGACACTTCGAACCCTGCTTGCACTCTCGATCCTGGCGCTAGCCGCCGCAGCCACCGTGCAGGCGCGTCCGGGCGCCCCGCCCTGCAGCCCCTTGGGCTTGAAATACCAACCGGGGGCGTGCGAGAAATGGAAACGTGAACACCCCGATGTAAATCCGGACGGCGTTGTCCAGACCGTGACCATCGTGAATAACTCATCGTCGGTGCTGGGCGGCTACGTGACGTTTTGGCACGCGAACAACGAACACACGGATGTTGACTTGCCGGGCGTCAAGCCTGGCGAGACCTGGACGGCGAATGGATCGTGGACTGTCGGCCAGGCACCCTACTATCTGCTGTACTCATCGTTTCAGGACAGCTACGGTGACCCGGTCACTTTTTATGCGGTGCCCATCAGCAAATACCCGGCGCTTGCGAAAAAATTGCCGCCGGAACCGGACAACTGCCAGAGCAATCATTTCCGGATGGTGTTCGGCGATGGACCGCAGTATGTATACGAGCAGCACAGCGGCGCGGTCGTGACCGGGGGGCAAACGGATAAAAACACGCTCTGTCAGATCCTTGGATGCCCGACAGGCGGCAGCACGGCCGGGGGGCTGAACACCCAGAATCGCACGACGTCCCGATCGGCGCCGCAGCCGGTCTACTTCAGATCTTGTGACCCGTAGCTGATACGACGTGTAGGCGACGCAAACAGGGGCGGAGTGAATTTGGTTTTTTACGGCGACGTCTGTGATTCGGAATGACCGCATCTGCTCTCGGCCACCGTCCCCTTTATGTCGGGAACGGACCTAGATGATCAGACGGCCCGCTGGCAACTCCGCTCCGTCACCGGTCACAAGAGTTTCGACACTGGATACGGCGGCTTCAGGTCGAAAGCCGCCAACCTGCGACAGTGACTTTCGAATACACCCAGACTGGAAGCCGCCTCAGCCCCGCCGCGCCAGATCCCGCATCAGCGCCCGGGTGCCGTAGGTCCAAGGCGGGATCTTGTCCGAGGTGTTGACGCGGTTCACCAGCATACCCAGGCTGGGTGTCGAAACGGTGGCGATGTCGCCGATTTCGTGCGTGAAACCCTGGCCCGGGCCGTGGCGGTCCTGGATGGGGGCGAACATGGTGCCGAGGAAGAACATCACGCCGTCGGGATACTGGTGGTGCGGGCCGATCACGTGTTTGACCAGTTCAAGCGGGTCGCGGCTGATCTGGCCCATGGAGCTGCTGCCGCGCATGACGAAGTTTCCGGCGCCTTGCACCTCCATGGCGAGGTCGCAGCGGCGTACGTCGTCCATGCTGAAATGGTCGTCGAACAGGCGAATGAAGGGACCGATGGCGCAGGAAGCATTGTTGTCCTTGGCCTTGCCCAGCAGCAGGGCGCTGCGGCCCTCGAAGTCGCGCAGGTTCACGTCATTGCCCAGTGTGGCGCCCATCACTTCGGCGCGGCTGTTGACAGCCAGGACGATTTCTGGCTCCGGGTTGTTCCAGTGGCTGCGCGGGTGAATGCCCACCTCGGCGCCCACGCCCACGGCACTCATCGGCGCCGATTTGGTGAAGACCTCGGCATCGGGGCCAATGGCCACCTCCAGGTACTGGGACCACGCGCCTTGCGCGACCAGCACCTCCTTGAGCTTCTCTGCCTCGTGCGAACCCGGCTTCACGCTGCTCAGGTTGTCGCCGATGACGGCCACCACGGCGCGGCGCACGCTCTCAGCTTTGTCGGCGTCGCCGCGCGCCTGCTCCTCGATTACCCGCTCCAGCACTGAGTTCACAAAGGTGACGCCGGTGGCCTTGATCGCCTGCAGGTCGTTGGGTGCCAGAAACCAGGGCAAGGCCGTCTTGCGCTCGTCCTGCGCCGAGTTCTTCAGGAGGGCGGCCGTGTCGCCCAGGCGCGTCCCTTTGTTGTGGCGCACGGCTGCGGCCGCATCAGGGCGTTCGAGCAGGTCCGACATGGTTGGGGCCACTGCGCCCAGGTCGTACACGCCATCGGGGCGTACCTGCACCAGCACCGGGCCGGTGCCTTCGATCCAGACGCGCCCCACCAGCGTGGCACGTTCCGCATCCCGCGGCAGGCAGTTCTCTGGTGTCAATTGGTTCAGCATCGGTTTGTCTTCCTCGGTTGTTGTGTGTCTCATGAACGCAGCTGCGCTGCCTGGGTGGCCAGCCGGGTGATGCCGTCCCAGTTCTGCCGGGTGATGGCTTCGGTCGGCGTCAGCCAGGAGCCACCGACGCAGGCCACGTTGGGCAGTGCCAGGAAATCCGGCGCGTTCTGCGGGCTGATGCCACCGGTGGGGCAGAAGCGCACCTCGGCAAACGGGCCGTTCCAGGCTTTGAGCAGGGCCGTGCCGCCGGACGCGAGGGCCGGGAAGAACTTCAACGCGGTATAGCCATCGTCGAGCGCAGCCATGATCTCGCTGCCGGTGGCGACACCAGGCAGCAAGGGCAAGCCAGTGGCGTGTGCGGCCTGACCGAGAGCGTGGGTGTAGCCCGGGCTCACCAGAAAACGTGCGCCGGCTCGCTGGGCGGCCTGGACATCAGCGCGGTTGCGCACCGTGCCGGCACCGGGTACGGCTTGCGGCACCTCGCGCGCGATGGCCTCGATACAGGCCAGAGCCTGCGGTGTGCGCAGCGTGATTTCCAGCATGCGGATACCCCCGGCGACGAGCGCGCGCGCCAGCGGCACGGCGTCCTGCACCTGGTCGAGCACGATGACAGGGATGACGGGCGCATCCTGCATCACCTGCAGAGCGGTCAGCGTTTGCATGGAATTGATCTTAGGATTTGCTGA
>NZ_BCWP01000080.1 GCF_001592265.1 Curvibacter delicatus NBRC 14919
GTCCGGGGAATCGGGGGAAGCCCAATCCTCGGGAAATGGCATTTCGTCGACCGCCTCAACTGTCAATTCTTTGATTTGATTGCTGGTCATGCGCGCCCCATACTGACGAGCCGTGATGTTTTCGACTGCCAAAATGTGCCTGGTGCGGCTTTGCACAAGCTGCATGCGTTTTCTGGCCAGGTCACGCACAGCGCGGTGTTCAGGGGGCAGAATGGTTCCCGTGGGCAGAATTCCCAGTCGCAGCAGATGGGCAAGGAAGCGTGCATCGGTTTCGTCGCCACTGTGCTTGAGCCCTGCGTATTTCTTGATCGCTGTCGTATGGGCCAGGTGCACCGTAAAGCCGGCTTCCTTGAGGCCGTCGACTAGCCAGTACCAATTGAATGTGGATTCAACCGCAACCCCTGCCAACTCTGCCTGCCAAGGCTTCATAAGCCCAATGATCTTTTCAAGATCATTGGGTAAACGCCTCTCGGCGACGACGTGGTCTTCCGCGTCGACCACCGACACCACGCTGTTGTTCGAATGAAGGTCAATTCCGCAATATTTCATCTCAGCCTCCAGGTTGGTTAAAGCAAGTTTGCGAGCTCACTTTAGATGTAACACCTACCGCGGAGGTAGGATGCCGGCTAGATGATTTTCAAAACCGCATTTGGCCAAGGCGCTGTGCGTGGATCTCGCACAGATCGTCAAGAAAATGACGCTGCTGGACGGAATACCTCATCGGCGGCAACAACGCGAGGTCATGGCAACAAAAAGATATACTTCCGCAAAAAGCGAGTTGTTGTTGGGTTGTTGACCTTGTCGCGAACATTTTTCTACGGAACGCTCGAACCAACTTGAGCTTATGCCGTTGATTGGTGCAACAACACATGCCCAAGTTTGCGTGGACTGTGGAAATGCGGCGGAGGTATGTGGTGGTGTTACATCGTGGAAGAACTGAATGTCTGAAGGGCATGGAATCGACAGTATTATGAAAATCGGGCATATTAATACCCTCGTCAATCAGTTGACCGTCGTGATCCACAAGCATGCCTGATTCTTCGCTGGCTGGTCGATCGAGCATTCCTGTGCTGTACCGCGAAGTTAAGCGCCATTTGATTGCCGAAATTCAGTCCGGCCGAGTTGCCCCGGGCGGTGCCCTTCCCAACGAGAGCGAACTTGCCAAGCGCTTTAACGTGTCCATTGGCACGGTACGGCGTGCGGTGGATGAGCTGGTAGCCGACAAGATACTTATACGGCAGCAAGGTCGCGGGACCTTTGTCGGCCGGCAGGACCGTGAACGCTTCATGTTCCAGTTTTTCAAGATTGTCGGACGCGATGGGTCACGCGAGTTTCCGCAGGTGAGGCTGCATGCATTTACCAAATCTCGCGCTACACCTGAGGAGGCGGAATTCTTGGCATTGCACGGTACACAGCCGGTCTATCGGATTGACAACGTGCTATCGCTCAAGGGGCGGCCAGTAGTTCACGATCGCATCGTCATCGCCGCGACGCTGTTCCCAGGGCTGACAAAAAGCGTGTTCGAGCAGCGGAGCGGCACGATTTATGAGCTTTATCAAACCGCCTTCGGTGTGACGGTGGTAGGGGCCGACGAGCGCATGCGGGCGGAAATTGCTGATGCGGTCAGCGCAAAGTTGCTGGGCCTGCCGGCGGGTGCGCCGGTGCTTCGTATTGAGCGAGTAGCACTTACTTTCGACCAGAAGCCCGCCGAGTACCGCGTCTCGGTGGTGGATACGCGGGAGTTCGACTACGTCTCGCGCATGCAGCAGGCATGAGCCCGCGCGAGGCGCGAGCGCATGCCTGCGCACTGGCGCAGGAGGCGGTGCAGCTGCTGCGTGAAGGTGCGGGGCAGGCGCACGCCGTGCACCACAAGGCGCCCGGCGACTGGACCAGCGAGCTGGACTTGCGCATCGAAGACCATCTGCGGCAGCGCATCGCCAAGACCTTCCCCAATCACGTTGTTTCGGCGAAGAAGGTGATGCGAATGGCACCAACAAGAACTTTGTGTGGCTGGTGAACCCCATCGATGGCAGCATAAATTTCATGCGCGGGGCTACCCGCAGTACAGCGTGTTGTTAGCGCTCTGGAGCGCGATGAGCCTATTGCCGCCTGGTAACCACCACTTTGCCGGGTGCCGCCTGATGGGCGGTCTCGGCCCGAGAGATGTCCTTGGTATCAGGGGGCGCAATACCACCTGTAACCAAAAGTGCGAATTCAGGCTGTACCTCTTTTGATTAACGAATCGCCCAAGAGTCGAAATGTCGGCTGAATGCTTATCGCCGAGGCCGTCCTTTGTTGTCGATGAAATACTGTTTGATCGCATCGGTGAAGCCCGTTCGTGTGTGATAGGTGCGTTCGAGCAGACCCACGTCGCGCTCAATCGCAACGCAAGGCAAAGGGATGATCATCAGCCCGCGGTCCCTTGGCCAGTCCACGTTCGCCAGCTTGGGGACTATCGCAATGCCAAAGCCTTGGCGCACAATTTCCATAATGGCCTCAAAGGAATTGAGTTCCATTGCATCGGTCGGGTTTACATTGCACTGCCGCAAAACCTCGCTTACCAGATATCCGGTCCAGGTATTTCTGTCGAAGCGGATAAAGGGACATTTGCGGAGCATCTCGAGCGGGTCGGCAGATAGATCGAAATGCGGATTGCGCGGTGCGATCAACACCATGGATTCGCGGTATAGCGGTGTCCAGATCAGATTCGACGGCAGCGCATGCGGCGACCGGATCACCACAGCCCCGTCCAGTTGGCCATGTTCCACTTTGCGCGTGAAGTCGTCGGACTGGCCGGCAAGCAGTCGCACCTCCAGACGCGGATATTGCTTTTTGATAGTCCATAGCGCATCCGCAAAAGAACCCATCAGCGCCGAGATGAGCGCGCCCATCACCACCGTACCCGATAGTTCGTCGGTCTCTGTGTCGGCCGCAAGCGCCTCATAACGAAGCACCAGATCTTCAATTGCCGGAACCAACTTGCGGCCGGCTGTGTTCAGCACCACCGTCCGCGCGGTGCGATCAAACAACTGCTGGTTTAACTCTTCTTCAAGGCCTCGTATCTGCAGACCAATGGCCGCTGACGTCAGGCCAATCTCATGCCCCGCCGCAGCGAAACTTCCATGTTTTACCACCGCGAGAAAGGTTTTAAGGGTCCGAACTGAGCGCATCCTTGTCTCCAGGTTTTGTGATTTTTTGGATTCAGCCGAGACAGTTTCGAGATAA
>NZ_BCWP01000081.1 GCF_001592265.1 Curvibacter delicatus NBRC 14919
CCTTTTTTTATCCGCTTCCGGCGCGCTCATGCAATGACGCCAATCGCGGAAAGCAGATTTCCCATCTGTCAGTCAACGTACGGCCATACCACCGCGCCGCCCACCCCCAGAGATTTTTCCCACGCGGTGCCCCCTTGCACAGGCCGCATCTGGACCCGGCAAGGGAGAAAGCGGCACGTCAGCGACGGACAAGCAAGCAAGCTGGCCTGGGCTTGCCTCGGATACACACAATCCAAATACCCCTTCGCTTCAAGATCAAGCCAAAAAAAATCAAATCATTATTAAATCAAATTGATATGAAGTTCACATCAAAAATAATGACAAGTACATCTCCGGCCAGAGCAAGTATTGGTAAAAATTCATCCACACAACGATAGCCCAACATATGAATTCATATGAATTTCAAACTAAATTGACATTTATTTGATCTACTTTTCACGCTTTATTCATGGCAAAATCTTCAACCAATGAAGGACACAAACAATCTGCAAATTGGCTTGCTTGAGCAAGGGCACTTTGAATTCCTTGACGCCCCCGCACCAGCTTCGCCACCCAAGCCGAAAAAGGAAAAGGTAAAAACCAAGGCGACAAGTGCCCCGGCAGAAACCGCCCCTACTCAAAAAAACCAGGTGCCAGCACTGGTCAGCAAAAGAACGGGCAAGGCCCGGGTGTTCCGAGGTCAGAAACACGTGATCAGCGTGTCAATTGCACCGCATGTTTTATCCAGGGTCGATGAATGGGCCGCGAAAAGGGGCATGAGCCGCCCCGCGGCCATTGCGTTTGCGCTGAACTTGCTGCCCGATTGAACCGGCCCGGCCAAGGCTGTCGTTGGGCTGGCAATCCACCCTATTTGCTGCGTGCTTCGATCGCCGTTTTGAGTTGCGGCAGCAACTGCTGCATGGCCAGCCGCCCCGCCTGAATGGAACGTCGACGGGCATTGAAATCGGCACTGGCCACGCCACTCAGGGCTGGGCGGACCACAACATCGGCGTCCCGCAGCTCCCAGCTGTTGATGCTTCGCCCCATGATGGTGAAGGTCTGCAGCAGGATCTGCAGCGTATCACCCGCTGGATTGGCATCCGGCACATTGGAAATATCGACTGCAATCACCAGCTCCGCCCCCATCTGGCGCGCATAACGCACAGGCACTGGTGACACCAGACCGCCATCGACGTACTCCCGTCCGGCTATGCGCACTGGCTGGAAGACAGCTGGCACCGCGCTTGAGGCCCGCACGGCAGTGGCTGTATCTCCGCGCTGAAACAGCACACCTTGACCACTGTTGAGATCGGTCGCCACGATGCCCAGCGGCAAGGGCAAGTCTTCGATTCGACGGCCGCCGACCTGGGCATGGACATAGCGCGCCAAGGCATCGCCACGCAGCAGACCGCGGCTGAAGATCGGCAGCGTCCAGTCGGCAAAGGTTGCCTCTTCCATGGTTTCGGCAATCTGCTGAAGTTGCGTGCCGGTCTTGCCACTGGCGTACAGAGCCGCCACCAAGCTGCCCGCGGAAGTTCCCGCCACCAGAACCGGCCGGATGCCGGACTCCTCCAGCACCTGGATCACGCCAACATGGGCAAAACCGCGGGCGGCACCGCCCCCAAGTGCCAAGCCAATACGAGGCGCTCGTTTGACCGGCTCAGGCGCTGCAACCACGGGCTCGGGGCTGGTGATCGGCCCGCCGGCACAGCCCGCCAGAACAAGGGCCAACAGCAGGATCAGGCCATAACTTGACATGGCGCAGGGATTTACACCGAAATTATTAAGAATGATTCGCGTTTGTTTTATCATCTGAGAATCAGTTTGAAAGGGCTCATTGTCATGCGCATGCATCATTTCTCTTTGGCAGCCGCTATTGTGCTGGCAGGCAACCTGGCCTGCGCACAGGAACAGGTACTCAACATCTACTCGGCCCGTCACTACCCAAGCGACGACGCGTTGTACAGCGGCTTCACCAAAGCAAGCGGCATCAAGATCAACCGAGTTGATGCCGATGATGCCGGCATCGTCTCACGCCTCAAGGCTGAAGGCGCCGCTTCGCCGGCGGATGTGATTCTGCTGGTGGATGCCGCCCGTCTGTGGCGCGGCGAAGCCGAAGGCCTGTTCCAGCCTATCAAGTCCCAAGTCCTCGACGATGCCATTCCGGCCCAATTGCGAGGCAAGCCGACGACCGACGGCGCTTCCGCCTGGTATGGTTTTTCCACACGGGCTCGCATCGTCGTGTACGACAAGATCAAGGTCAAGAAAGACGACGTTGATACCTACGAAGAGCTGGGCGATCCAAAAAACAAGGGCAAACTCTGCATCCGCTCCGGTTCCCACCCCTACAACCTCTCCCTCTTCGGCGCCGTGTTGGAGCATCTGGGCGAGCAAAAAACCGAAGCCTGGCTCAAAGGCATGGTCAACAACATGGCCCGTGCTCCCAAAGGCGGTGACACCGACCAGATCAAGGCCGTCGCGTCGGGCGAATGCGGTATTGCCGTGACCAACAGCTACTACCTGGCGCGCCTGATGCGCTCGCCCAAGGCAGAGGACCAGGCCGTGGTCGAACGCATCGGCGTGGTCTTCCCCAACCAGGGCACCTGGGGCACCCACGTCAACATCGCCGGTGGCGCGGTCGCCCGCCACGCCAAGAACCAAGCCAATGCGATCAAGTTCCTGGAGTACCTGGCCAGCCCCCAGGCGCAGGAACATTTCGCCAACGGCAACAATGAATGGCCAGCCGCCAAGGGCGTCAAGCTCAACAACCCGGCACTCCAAGCCATGGGAGGTGGTTCGTTCAAAAGCGAGACCATCCCGATCAGCGTGGTGGGCATGAACCAGGTCAAGGTGCAACAGATGCTTGATCGCGTCGGCTTCCGTTAAGCCCTCTGGAGCATGAAAAAAGCCTGCACATGTGCAGGCTTTTTTATGG
>NZ_BCWP01000082.1 GCF_001592265.1 Curvibacter delicatus NBRC 14919
CCCTAACTCCCTGTTACGGCTCACTGCGTGTAGCCGTCTCTCCCCCTCAGGGGGACAACCCCAGTGGCCCGGCGAAGCCGGTTCCACGGGGTTCCCCGCTTTGGGGCATTGGTGGGGCGCCGGATGTGCGTTAGTGCAGGTGGTCGCTGCCTGGGCCTTCTTCGTGCAGCGGGGCGATACGGAAGAAGCCGGTGCCGGCGGAGCCGCGGCCGACTTCTTCTTCAGTGGCTTCGCGCACGCCTTCGACCTTCATCGTCAGCCGCAGGGCGATGCCGGCCAGCGGGTGGTTGCCGTCGAGAACCACGTGCTCGGGGTAGAGCTCAGTCACGGTGTAGAGCATGTCCTTGGGTGCATCCGGGTTGCAGCCGGTCGGCAGGGCCGAGCCCTCAAGGGTCATGCCTTCTTCCAGTTCGGGCGGGAACAGCTGGCGGGACTCAAGGAACACAAGCTGCTCCTTGTAGTCGCCGAAAGCTTCTTCCGGCTCCAGCTGGAGCGCAACAGTAGCGCCAACACCGTGGCCTTGCAGGGCTTCCTCGATTTTCTTGAACAGGTCGTGACCGCCGATCAGGAACTCGACCGGTTCGTCGAGTACGTCCAGTTCCTCGCCCAAGGTGTCCTGAAGCTTCCAGGTCAGGGCGACCACACATTGCTGATTGATTTCCATAAGGCAGAATTGTCGCAGTTCGGCGTATCGTTTGCCGGCACAGACTGGAAATACCGATGGATGTCACCCAACCCCTGCAGCTGCTGGGAGGCCTGAGCCCCGAAGCCTTCATGAAGCGTTACTGGCACAAAAAACCGCTGCTGGTACGCCAAGCCATTCCCGGTTTCAAGCCCTTGCTGGCGCGTGCGGCGTTGTTCGAGCTGGCAGCGCAGGATGATGTGGAGTCCCGCCTGGTCGCTCTGGAGCGCAAGCGTGGCAAGCAGTCCTGGCGCCTGCGCCACGGGCCCTTTGCGCGTCGTGACCTGCCCCCACTCAAAACCCCGGAATGGACGCTGCTGGTGCAGGGGGTGGATCTGCACGTCGATGCCGCCCATGCCCTGATGAACCAGTTCCGCTTCGTGCCGGATGCACGGCTGGACGACCTGATGATCAGCTATGCCACCGACGGTGGCGGCGTGGGGCCGCACTACGACAGCTACGACGTGTTCCTGCTGCAGGCGCAGGGGCGCCGGCGCTGGCGCATCGGCCGGCGCTATGACACGACGCTGCGCGACGATGTGCCGGTCAAGATCCTGGCCAATTTCGTGCCAGAGCAGGAATTCATTCTGGAACCCGGCGACATGCTTTATCTGCCGCACCGTTACGCCCACGATGGGGTCGCGGTTGGCGGGGAGTGCATGACCTACTCCATCGGTTTCCGCTCGCCGGCGAGCGGTGAACTGGCGCAGGAGCTGCTGCAGCGCCTGGCCGAGGACGCGGCCGAAGAGGGGCGTGATGAACGCTACCGGGACCCCAAGCAATCCGCGGTTGGCACTCCGGCGGCGATACCTGTCGCCTTGCAGGACTTTGCAAGTCAGGCTCTGCAGAATGCGCTCAAGGATCCACAGGCGCTGGCGCGAGTGTTGGGCGAGCACCTGACCGAGCCGAAGTCCAGTGTCTGGTTCGAACCGGGCGACGTGGGTGCTCTTCAGGGGGGAGTCACGCTGGATCGGCGCACACGCATGATGTACGACGCGCATCACATCTTCATCAATGGCGAGGGTTACCGGGCCTCGGGACGCGACGCGACGCTGATGCGCCGGCTGGCCGACCAGCGCCGACTGGATGCGAAAGAACTGGAGCGCGCCAGTGAAGCGGCACGAGAGCTGCTGCAATCCTGGTGTGAGACGGGGTGGGTACATGGGTTCTGACGGCGCTGATGCCGGTCAGGGCGTGTCGGCGCATTTGCCGACTGGCCGTTTTTCAGGGCGCGAGGCGTTTGCGCAATGCGTGCGTGATGCGTTGACCTGCGCGGCTCGTGAGGGCTGGCGCGAAATCATCCTCAGTGATGCGACCTTTGCTGACTGGCCCTTGCATGAGCGCGCTGTGGTCGAGTCGCTGCAGGCCTGGGCGCGGACGGGGCGTCGTTTGTTGATGCTGGCCACCCGCTTTGATGCGGTACAACGTGACCAGCCCCGCTTTGTTTCTTGGCGACAAACCTGGGATCACATCATCGAATGTCGCCAGTGTCGAAATGCGGACCCCATCGACTTTCCCAGTGCGCTCTGGAGTCCGGCCTGGGTCATGCAGCGTCATGATGCGGTGCGCAGCGTTTTTGTCTGCGACACGGATGCGGCACGGCGGCTGGCCTTGCGGCAGACTCTTGAAGAGGCGCGACGCAATGGAACTCCGGCTTTCCCCGCTTCTACGCTAGGGCTTTGATGTGAAGAGCACGTAAGGGATTCTCAGGATTGTTTTTTCCCCATATAATTTGCGACTAAGCGAAACGGGCTCGAGCCGTTTCGCTTGGTCAATGCAATCTTGCATTGGCAATTTCCGGAAATTGTTTTTTTCAACTCATTAGGTAAACCAAATGAACAAAACCCTCGTTCTGGCTGCTGTGATCGCTGCCGCTGCTCTGGCTGCTTGTGGCAAAAAAGCTGAAGAGCCGGCTCCCGCTGCTCCCGCTCCGGCTGCTGCTCCCGCTCCGGCTGCTGCTCCCGCTCCGGCTGCTGACGCTTCCGCTCCCGCCGCCGCCCCGGCTGCTGACGCTGCTGCTCCGGCTGCCGCCCCCGCTGCTGCCAAGTAATTTTCGGCCTCAGCAAAAAAGCCACCTTTCGAGGTGGCTTTTTTTT
>NZ_BCWP01000083.1 GCF_001592265.1 Curvibacter delicatus NBRC 14919
GGCCTTCAAAAAGCTGTCGACCTTTCTTGCCGAGCGCGCAACCTCCGAGGTCGAGCACGACTGTCGGCATGGTCACTTTGTGCAGCTTCGCACTGACATCTTGACCTGGTGTGGCAGTTCGGCCTTCACCTTCTTCTTCGTGGATCCGAAGGGTTGGACGCCGATCGTGATCGACGTGATGGAGCCACTTTTAAAGCGGCCTCGATCCGAGTTTCTGATCAACTTCATCTACGACTTCATCAACCGCACCATTTCGATCCCGGCGTTCGAAGGCGAAATGCGTCAACTGCTGCGTCGATCGGTTGACGTGAATGGAATGTCCCCGAGCGAGCGGGAGACAGCTCTACTTGGCGCGTACCGCGATGGCCTCAAGGCGTGCGTTCCGTCAGGTCGTGGTGAATACCGCGCCCGGACAGCATACGTGGGAGTCATGCATCCGTCGAAGGCGCGGACCAAGTACCACCTGGTCTACTTAACCAGCCACCACACTGGCATCGTTGAGTTCATGGAAATTTCCGAGAAGGTCGACATCGTGCAGACAAGAGTGCGTGCAGCGACAAAATTGGAAGCGCAGGAGCGGCTGTCTGGAACGCCAGACTTGTTCGCGGACAATGTCGGCTCCGAAGTGGGCGAAGGCCGCAGCAGCCCAAGCGATGTCGACGCGTTCTGGCGCCAGTATCTCAGCGCCGGCGAGCGCAGGATCGACACAGCGGCGTTCGCAGACATCCTGGAATCGACGGACTGGTTCCCAGGGGAACTGCAGGCCTCGCTGGTGCGGCTCGTGAAGTCAGGAAAAGTGATTAACATGGATGCAGATGCTTCTCGCCGGAGATCGAAGCCGCTCCACTTCGAGAAGGCAGGCGAGAGGCTCAAGCTCGCGTAGTCAACTGGCCATTCTTACGTGAGAATGGCACGGACGTTGGGGGCGACTGAGAGCCGTATTTGGTAAAGGAAAGACGTAGAGATGCCAAAGCTCTTCACCGTGCTTCCAAACGGGAGGCGTCCGCCGCAAGGCGCGAAGGCGCAGGCGTTCCTGTTAACCGACAACTGGGATGACTGGTTCACGTTCAGCACTCTGTATTCGCTCGTCGTGTTTGACACTGCGGGTAAGGAGCATCGTGCCGGCGGAGTCAAGATCGGACAAGTTGGCATGGCGGAGGGGCAACGCAGGCCCAGCCTCCCAGAGTCATTTGAGACGCTCGGTGATGAGTTCTTTTCGTTGGGTCAGGACGACAGCTACTACGAAACACTGAATGATCTTGGGCCTGAGTTCCGAGACGAGATTCTTCGCGGTCTCCGCGATGCAGCGCTCGATCAAGAGCGCTTCCTTCGCGCCTTGAATGAAAAGGTTACCGGTGTGTCTCTCCTTCGGTCTCTGACGCGATCGACGGTACAAGGGCAGTTCGCCCGCCTAGCGCGTGGTGGTGCGAGGCTTTCGAAGTATGAGTTCTCATATACCGGGCCGCAGCCAAGTCGGTCAAAGCCGGAGCCGACTGAACTCTCGTTCGTTGTCGAACCAGAGTCGATGCCACCGACGAACATCCATGTCCTGATAGGACGCAACGGTGTAGGCAAGACGCACCTGTTGAACAACATGTCGCGCGCGCTCGTCGACAAACGCCCTGATCCAGGAGCGGTAGGGGCCTTCACCGGCGCCGGAGACGAAGGCGATACTGATCTGTTCGCAAACCTGGTGTCTGTCACATTCAGCGCATTCGACCCGTTCGAGCCGCTACCCAACCGGCGCGACAGGTCAGAGGGGCTTCCTTGCGCGTACGTCGGCTTGAAGCGCAGTGGCACGACAACAGACGGAAAGCCACTGGCACCAAAGTCACCGGACAGACTTTCGACAGAGTTCGGCGCCAGTGTGCTTGTCTGCAGCCAAGGGGCCCGGCTAGTTCGATGGCGCCGCGCCTTGCAGATGCTGGAAGCCGACCCGATCTTCAAGGCTGCGGACGTTGCTTCTCTCGCTACCCCCGACCTTGAAGACGACGAAATCAAGACGACTGCGCGCAAGCTTTTCGGCAGTCTGAGTTCGGGCCACAAGATCGTCCTGCTGACGATCACGAGATTGGTGGAAACAGTAGAGGAGCGTACTCTAGTGCTTCTCGATGAACCCGAGGCACATCTTCATCCACCCCTGTTGTCGGCTTTCGTTCGAGCGCTGTCTGACCTTCTTGTGAATCGGAACGGCGTCGCGATCATTGCCACCCACTCACCGGTGATTCTTCAAGAGGTCCCGAGGCGTTGTGTCTGGAAGGTTCGACGAAGCGGCCGTGTCGTGCACGCAGAACGGCCAGAGATCGAAACGTTTGGTGAAAACGTTGGCGTTCTGACGCGCGAGATATTTGGGCTTGAGGTTA
>NZ_BCWP01000084.1 GCF_001592265.1 Curvibacter delicatus NBRC 14919
GGCAAAATGACGGACCTCATTGGAAAACGCACCTTTTTGGAACAATTCGCATGAAATACGCCTCGCACCACGCTTTTCTCGAACACGTTGCCCATATCAATCCGGGCCAGCCTGAATACATCCAGGCCGTGACCGAGGTGATGGAAAGCCTGTGGCCCTTCATCACCCAGAACCCGAAGTACGCCGAGCAGGGCCTGCTGGACCGGCTGGTCGAACCCGAGCGCGTCATCATGTTCCGCATTTCCTGGGTTAATGACAAGGGTGACGTGCAGGTCAACCGCGGCTACCGCATCCAGCACAGCATGGCGATCGGCCCCTACAAGGGTGGCCTGCGTTTCCATCCCTCAGTCAACCTGTCCATCCTGAAGTTCCTGGCCTTCGAGCAGACCTTCAAGAACGCACTGACCACGCTGCCCATGGGCGGCGGCAAGGGCGGCTCGGACTTTGACCCCAAGGGCAAGAGCCCGGCCGAAGTGATGCGCTTCTGCCAGGCCTTCGCCAGCGAGCTGTTCCGCCATGTCGGCGCCGATACCGATGTGCCGGCGGGTGACATCGGCGTGGGCGGCCGCGAGGTGGGTTATCTCGCCGGCATGTACAAGAAGCTCAGCAACCGCGCCGACTGCGTGTTCACCGGCAAGGGCCTGTCCTTCGGCGGCTCGCTGATCCGCCCCGAAGCCACCGGCTACGGCACGGTGTATTTCGCCGAAGAAATGCTCAAGCAGAAGGGCCTGAGCTTTGCCGGCCTGCGCGTCAGCGTGTCCGGCTCCGGCAATGTGGCCCAGTACGCGGTGGAGAAGGCCATGGCCCTGGGTGCCAAGGTCGTCACCGTGTCCGATTCCAGCGGCACAGTGATTGACGAAGCCGGCTTCACACCAGAGAAACTGGCGGAACTGATGGAGGTGAAGAACCGCCTCTACGGCCGCGTCAGCGACTACGCCAAGCGCGTCAATGTCAAGTTCGAAGCCGGCATCAAGCCGTGGCGCGTGCCGGTGGACGTGGCCCTGCCCTGCGCCACGCAGAACGAACTCGACGGCAACGACGCCAAGATGCTGGTCAAGAACGGCGTCAAGTGCGTGGCCGAAGGCGCCAACATGCCGTCCACGCTGGATGCCGTGCGCGTGTTCGAGGAAGCACGTGTTCTCTATGCGCCGGGCAAGGCCAGCAACGCCGGCGGCGTGGCCACCTCGGGCCTGGAGATGAGCCAGAACGCCATGCGCCTGTCGTGGGACCGTAACGAGGTGGACGCCCGTCTGCACGGCATCATGCGAAGCATCCACGAGGCCTGCCTGCGCCACGGCAAACGTGCCGACGGCAGCGTGAGCTACGTGGACGGCGCCAACGTGGCCGGCTTCGTGAAGGTGGCCGACGCCATGATCGCCCAAGGCGTGATCTGAGAACGAAGTCCAGGCCGTTCAGGGCTGCGGCAGGCGGAAGACGCGTTGCGCATTCTCGTGCGCGACCTTCTTCAGCGTGGCCGGGCTGAGCCTGGCCAACAGTCCGCTGCGAATGGCGCCGATGACGGCGTCATAGGACACGTCCTTGGTGTAGATGTCGCTGCCCACCATGAAGCGCTCGGGCAGCGCCTCGATCACGTCGAGCCAGCCCGAATCCGCACTGTCGGCTGTGTGGATCATGAAGGGCCGCAACACTGGCGCACCGTTGCGCGCCGTGGATCGGTAGGAGGTTTCACAATAGAGATTGGCATGCCGCTCCAGCACGGCCCGCGCGGCCTGGGCCGAGGCACGTGTCATGCAATGCGAAAGAATGAAAGGCACATCGGGAAAGCGCTTGGCCATGCTCTCGACCTGCTCGATGCTGTCGGGGTCATCGTCCATGTGCAGCTGAACATAACCCTGGTGCTTTTGCGCCAGCGCATACATGGCCTGCAGGCTGTCGGCGTCGATGCGGACCTTGCGCGCAAAACCCGGCATGGCCGAGGATCGCTGGTTGCTGAGCACCAGCTCGCCCAGCCCCGAAATTTCCTTGCGCTCGAACTGGCCGGCCAGCTGCTCCATCAGGGCCTTGAAGCGCGGGCTGTCGGCATTGGCCAGCTCGTTCGCGCCGCCAGCCTGGAACATCACGAACTGCTGGGCCTGGGCACCGGCCGGGAAATAG
>NZ_BCWP01000085.1 GCF_001592265.1 Curvibacter delicatus NBRC 14919
TGACGTATCCGTCGTCAGATTTGAAGATGGTCGCTCCAGATCTTTGGATGTGTCGGTTTCCCGCGGCAAGCCAGCAGACATTGACGGCGGATTTGACGGATGTGATTAATGATGAAGGAAAGCGCTGGAAGAAAGTGGCGGAATCTTTCAGAAAACGGCTGATTGTGGACGTCATGCTTGCAGGGGGGCGTCCGCCCCGGGCGACGATACAGCCAACCTTGTTTGAGGAAGCTCTCGGGAATGTGATCGAGAACGCGATCCGGTACGGAGGGGAGACGATAACCCTGGAGCTGCAAGGGAATGAGAATGAAGTCCTCGTTCATGTATGGGATGACGGGTCTCCGTTGAGTACGACCGAGGTTGCCAGCCTCTTCATACCGTTCTGGCGAGGCGAGTCGGCCACGTCAAGTGGATCGGGTCTGGGCCTGGCCATCGCCAGAAAGGCCGCTCGGAGCATGCAAGGAGAACTCACGTACTCGATCGATTCGGTGAGACGCGGCAACCAGTTCACTTTCCATTTTCCGAGAGCCATCGACAACGCATAAGCCGGAGCGCGCACCCTTTCATTAAGCGAATTTAAAGCTAACTCCGAACAGAATCCTCTGCTCTGGAGTTTCTATGTTCGGGACTTTTCGTCAAAACAAAACGCGGTTGGGTCTGCTGTTCCTGTTGTTCATCTCGGCGACAACACCGGTGCCTGCTCAAACGGCTGGTGTTCCGCCTTCGGCGACAGCCGTTGCGCGAAGCGACGGCAGTTCCCCCTGGACGCTCAACGCATTGATCGATGAGCTGAAACGAGCGAATCCTCAATTGCGCTCCACGCAGGGACTGGCCAGGGCCGTGCAGCTCGGCGTCGAACCGGTCCGTGCTCCCGACAATCCGATTTTCAGTGTCACCCAGAACCCCGTCAGTTACAACCCCTTCGCGATCGGGACGTCACAAGGCATGACTTGGTCGGTCAGTCAGAATCTGCCTTGGCCAGGAAAAAAGCGCCTCGGCGGAGAGATCGTTCAGGCTCAGGCCGACGTGATGAAGGCCCAGGTGGAGGCACTGCAGATCCAGCTTGTCGGTCAACTGAAGTCGTCTTGGTCGTCCTGGCAGCAGCTCCAGCAGCAGACCCGGTTGCTGCGTTCGCAGATCGAGCGGCTCGATCAAATCAAGCAGGCCACGCAGTTGCGCTACGCACAGAATGCCGCTGCGTACGCTGACAACATCAATGCGCAGATCAATCAGGCTCAGGCGAAAAATAATCTGCTGGGTGTCGAAGGTCAAGCAAGAATTCTTGTTGCGCAGATCAACGGACTCATCGGGCGTTCGTCTGCGACACCACTTCAGTTGCTTGAGGATGATCTGTCTCCGTCAAGGGACGTCCCCATACTCGAGGGACTCCGGAGTATGACGCTGGAGCGTAACCCTGCAATCAAGGCGTCGAAGTACACGATTCAAGGTGCGCAAAAGGGCGTCGAACTTGCGGAGCTTGGCGGACGGCCGGATTTCAATGTGTCGCTACTTTTCAACTCGGCGGCGCCTCCCTGGGGCTTCGTGAACAACGATTCTTACGGCATCAGTCTCGGCGTCACGATTCCGCTCTGGTATGCCAGGAAAGAAAAATACCTGGTCGATCAGGCTAAAGCGCAGCTCATCGCCATACGCGACAGCGACGACTCGGTTCGACAACAGGCACTTGTTGGCGTGGATAGCGCGTACCTTCAGTGGACGCAGAGCTTGGACCAGCTCAAGTTGCTCGAGGAGCGCGTTCTGGATCAGGCAAGGGTCGCTTATCGGCTGTCGCTGGCGAACTACAGCACAGGCCAGACAGGCTTCGTTGACCTGATGAATGCCTATACGGCCATGAATAGCGCCGAGATTGCAACCATGCAGGCACGATCCGCCGCCATCCAGGCACGGGTGGCACTGGAGACTGTGGTAGGCAGCAACGATGACGTGAACATGGGGATTTCGAAATAATGAACAAGCAAGCCATGATTGCCGGGTGCGTTGCGGGAATCGCAGGCATCGCTTTGGGAGTAGCGGTGTCGCGCTACTGGCCGACAGCAGAGGTGCAGATGTCCACCGCGCCAGAAGCGAAAGCCGTAATGGAACGAACA
>NZ_BCWP01000086.1 GCF_001592265.1 Curvibacter delicatus NBRC 14919
AAAAAGACAGCAATGCGCAGATGAATCAATTGCTGCAAGGTTCCGGAACTCGAAAATGACGGCCAACTCATCAGGTGTCACTTTCTGACAAACTTCCAGAACGATGAGCAGCAATACCGCGCCCTGATGAACGCCGGCATCACCTACGCGCAAACCTACAATCTGCGACCGAGCGTCGCCCTGAGCGCAGAGCAGATGGCCTTGCTCACCAGCGACATCGCCTGGCTGGTGCAGTGGCAAGTCACCCTAGTCGACGGCACCACACAAAAAGCCCTTGTGCCCCAGCTCTACGCGCAGGTGACGGAGGGTGATCTCACAGCCAACGGCGCGCTGCTCGACGGCACAGATGTGCAGATTGACGCCGCCAGCGTGCTCAACAGTGGCACCATCCAAGGCCGCCGTGTGATCAACCTCAACGCTCAGACGGTGACCAACCTGGGTGGCGAAATCCGCGCCCAGAACACCGCCATCAGTACTGCGCTCAACACCGTTCCGGGTTTCAACGCCTTTGCAATCTTGCACGACACGTGGGGCAATTGGTTGGATGACAACGGCAAGTGGAACACCTTGACAAATCTAGGCTCCATGCCGCCAGCACTGCTGATCAACTACAGCAGCTTGCTGGATCAGAATTACTACATCAATCCAAAAGGGAGTAAATGATGCGTATCGCTCAAACGGTCTTGATGTGTTCAGTGGTAGGCGCTATTTTGGTGTTTTGCCTTTCTGCTTGTGTTGGTATGGCGGCGGATCGCCTGGATACATTTGTGGGGACCAAATTTACCAACCCAGATCCTCGTGATACGACGCGGAACGCGCAGACAAAGAACCTATATACGCGAATGGGAAGCAACGATTCATTCATCTACAAAGAAGAACGAGTGGGTTTGAGCAGACGTGTTTACATTTCATTCTTTAAGCATTGCCGCTACTCGCTGCTGATCGACGAAAACGACATCATCCAATCGTGGCGAGACGAAGGTGGGCCGGTGCACATGCGGGACTGCAAATTCAGCTGAATCGTCGGCAATGCCCGTTGAATGAATCATCTTTATCTACGCGACCGGTGACGAAGATGAATGAACGTACCTTCTTCATGCTGGTGGTTTGCGCTGCCTTGCATGGGTGTTGCTCCACGCTCTCTCATGAGTTGTATGTGGAGCGTATGAATGCAAAAATTGGCAAGACCTTCCAAGGATTGGAGCCCCAGTTTGCGAGGGTAGGTAGCAGAGAGAGACTGATCCGGACTTATGAAACGCACTACGACAAAATTGATTACCGCGGTATGAAGGTCTATGCACCCAGGGGAACGGGCAGCGTCAGCCTGGATGGTCGGGAGGGTTTGTCTGACACGGCGGACTGGTGCAATGTCGACGTTTTACTCGAAGTCGAAACGCTAAAAATCGTAGACTGGAAATACGTTAAGGGCGCCAATCCCCAGAAGTGCACCAGTCAGCTTGTCCCGTGCACAGGGTGGTAGCTCTGCTTCATGCATTTAATCACCTCTTGAGGCACAGAGATCGGTCCCAGATCGCTATAAGAACAGGAGCGTTTTGTCTTCTGCTGCATGTGCCGAGCATCGCCTTGAGCGCAGAGCAGATGGCCATGCTCATCTGCGACATCGCCTGGTTGCCCTTTAAGACGGAAAATAAAACACCATGAATCGCTTTTTTGCTTTTTTTACGCTGATGGGCTTGGGTGGTTGTATTTCGAACATTGACAGGGTAGCCCCAATGTCGTGGACATACTATTTGGGCGGTAGTGCAAGGGAATCTGAAATCAGAATGGCCCTACTGGAATGTGGCTCGAATGTTCCGGGTGACTCACGTGAGTTCTACAGACCTGACGGGAAAGGATTTCTCATGCCACGACAGGGGCTAAATGAAATCATTCTGGTGGGAAAATGTATGCAGAATGCAGGTTTTTCTTATAGTGGGGACAAAGAAACCTGCAAACGCTGGAAAGACCTCCCCGCGTGCGAACCAGATGCCGTGATTCCCAAGCGCAGCGTGGCGAACCGGCTCAATAGCCCCTTCTGCAAGCTCATCCCAAAAGCCAAAATTTGTCAGCCTGACTACGACCCTTCTGA
>NZ_BCWP01000087.1 GCF_001592265.1 Curvibacter delicatus NBRC 14919
TTGACGGCGTGTCGGATGTGATCACGCTGGCGCCCGAGCAACTGCGCCCGGTGCCGGAGTTGTCTTCGTCCATTGCCAGCGACCACCTGCTGGCCATCGGTTCGCTGGACGACCGCATGCTGATCCTGCTCGACATCGAGAAACTCATGAGCAGCACCGACATGGGCCTCGTGAATTCAGAGAAGCAATAAGCCCCCACATACCGTCAGAGAAACAAAATGAATTTCCTTAAGAATCTGAAAATCGGCTCACGACTCGGCCTGGCCTTTGTCGTGGTCCTGCTCTTGCTGACTGTCAGCGTTGCCATTGGCGTCTGGCGTATCAATGAACTGGCGAGCACCACCCGTGTCTTGGCCACCACGGACAACGAAAAACTCAAGCTGGCCACGCAATGGCGCCAGGCCATTGATTCGAACTGGATTCGCACACGAGCCGTTCTGCTGGAAAACGACCCTGCCCGTCTCAAGCAGTGGCAGGCAGAAATGGAAGAAACCACCAAGGTTTCCAGTGCCGCCAGCAAAAAAATGGGGGAAATGGTGACCTCGGCAGAAGGCAAGGCCCTGATTGCCGCCATTGACAAGGCACGGGCGGCCTATCGCGACCTTCGCGGTGAGACACTAAAACGCCAGCAGGCCGGTGAAAACGTCTGGACCACGGTCGAAAAAGAGCTCAAGCCTTTGTCGGAAACCTATCTTCAAGCCCTCGCCAATCTCGAAAAACGCCAGCAGGAGCTGTACGACGCGGCCTTGGTACAGGCAGAAAAAGATGCCTTGTTTGGTGAGCAGATCATGATTGCCGCAGGCGTTCTGGCACTGGCGCTGGGTGCTTTCTTTGCCCTGGTTCTCACGCGTTCCATCGTCGGCCCGATCCAGATTGCGGCCGAAAACGTCAAACACATCGCGGAAGGTGACCTGACGCGTGAAATCCACAGTGAAGGACGCGATGAAACCGCCCAGATGCTGCAATCGCTGGCTGAAATGCAAGGCAGCTTGCGGAAGATCGTCGCGAACGTGCGTCAAGGCTCCGAGTCCGTCGCCACCGCCTCCAGCGAGATCGCCCAAGGCAATAACGACCTGTCCGCCCGCACCGAGAGCCAGGCCAGCGCGCTGGAAGAGACCGCCGCTTCGATGGAAGAGCTGAGCTCCACCGTCAAACAGAACGCCGACAACGCCAGACAAGCGAATCAACTGGCCCAAAGCGCCTCCACCGTGGCCGTCAAGGGCGGTGAAGTCGTGGCCCAGGTGGTCGACACCATGAAGGGCATCAACGATTCGAGCAAGAAGATTGCCGACATCATCAACGTCATCGACGGCATCGCCTTCCAGACCAACATCCTGGCGCTCAATGCGGCGGTGGAAGCCGCCCGGGCCGGCGAACAAGGCCGCGGTTTTGCCGTGGTGGCCGGTGAGGTGCGCTCCCTGGCCGGCCGTTCTGCCGATGCCGCCAAGGAAATCAAGACGCTCATCACTGACAGCGTGGAACGCGTCGAACAAGGTACTGCGCTGGTGGACCAGGCCGGCGCCACCATGAACGAGGTGGTGAGCAGTATCCGACGTGTCACCGACATCATGGGTGAAATCAGTGCGGCCAGCTCCGAACAGAGTGCCGGCGTGGCGCAGGTGGGTGAAGCGGTGACACAGATGGACCAGGCCACACAGCAGAACGCTGCGCTGGTGGAAGAGATGGCCGCAGCCGCTTCCAGCCTGCGTGGCCAGGCGCAAGAGCTGGTGCAGAGCGTGGCCGTATTCAAGCTGGAACATGGTTTACGCGCCAATGCAGGCGGCACGCAGCTGCTACTGAACTAAAAAACAGAAACGGACTGCGTTACATCATGAACACAAACACAATGGCGGCACTGGCCCGACAGGACAAAGGTGGCATGCCCACTC
>NZ_BCWP01000088.1 GCF_001592265.1 Curvibacter delicatus NBRC 14919
CCCAGAGGGAGTTGGAAACTTATAAGGTCAGCCTCATTGCGGAGACTGAGAGGGCAAAAGCTGAGCAGGATGTTCGCAAGTCAATTGCATTAAAAGTTGCTGACAGGCGATTCAATGCATACGCGGCATTGATTGACGCTCACCTTGGTTTTGATACAGACTTTTCCGTTCACCTAACGGTAGATGTAGGTTCAGACGACGCTGCTAGGAAGCAGTATCTTCAAGCGCACGGAGCATTCTTGGATCGTCTGACAGAGTACGGCAATAAGCTGGATGCTGCAGGGTTGTTCGTTGACCGCGAACTACGTATGAAAATCAACAAATTTCGCAGTCTAGTTGCGGGTTTGTTGCGACGCCGTATGACTGCGACGGATCCCGCACTTCCGGATGAGGACTCTGAGCTAGATCGTTTGATGGATGTATCTATCGATATCGAAGATGGGCTGCGAAGATGGCTGGAAGATTATGAGCGTATGGTCGTCGCCAAACAGGAAAAGTGAATTCAGTAGCTCGCCTTGGGTATTTCATATTGCAGAAATATTCGTTGATCGTTCCAGCATAATTGGGCTGGTTACACGCTAGCTACGAAAAAACCCCGCAGACCATGACAGCCTGCGGGGTTTCTAAGTGGTGCCGGAGAGATGAATCGAACACCCGACCTTCTCATTACGAATGAGCTGCTCTACCGACTGAGCTACACCGGCGAAGCCGAAATTATACCTTGGTGTGGTACGAGGTGACGCGCTCCACCTCATTTTTGGAACCCAGGATCACGCTCACGCGTTCGTGCAGATGGCCGGGCTGGAGATCGAGGATGCGCTGGCGGCCGTTGGTGGCGGCGCCGCCGGCCTGCTCGACCAGCCAGCTCATCGGGTTGGCCTCGTACATCAGGCGCAACTTGCCGGGTTTGTTGGGCTCGCGCTTGTCCCAGGGGTACATGAAGACGCCGCCGCGGGTCAGGATGCGGTGCACGTCGGCCACCATGGAGGCGATCCAGCGCATGTTGAAGTCCTTGCCGCGCGGGCCTTCCTTGCCCTGCAGACACTCGTCGATGTAGCGCTTCACAGGCTCGTCCCAGTGGCGCATATTGCTCATGTTGATGGCAAATTCCTTGGTGTCTTCCGGAATCTTGACGTGTTCCTGGGTCAGCACGAAGGAGCCCTGCTCGCGGTCGAGCGTGAACATGGCCACGCCGTCGCCCACGGTCAGCACCAGCGTGGTCTGCGGGCCGTAGACGCAGTAGCCGGCGGCCACTTGCTGGCTGCCCTTTTGCAGGAAATCCTGCTCGCAGACCGGCTCGGCGGTTGTGGGATCGTCGTTGCCTTTCTTGAGCACCGAGAAGATGGTGCCGATGCTGACGTTGACGTCGATGTTGCTGGAGCCGTCGAGAGGATCGAACAGCAGCAGGTATTCGCCCTTGGGGTAGCGGTTGGGCACGACGTAGATGCTGTCCATCTCTTCCGAGGCCATGGCTGCCAGGTGGCCGCCCCATTCGTTGGCCTCGATCAGCACCTCGTTGGCGATGATGTCGAGTTTTTTCTGCACTTCGCCCTGCACGTTCTCGCTACCGGCCGTGCCCAGCACGCCGCCCAGGGCGCCCTTGTTGACCGCCTGGCTGATGCTTTTGCAGGCGCGGGCCACCACTTCCAGCAGCAGGCGCAGCTCGGACGGGATGTGGCCGTCAATGCGCTGCTGCTCGACTAGGTAGCGGGTGAGGGAAATCTTGGAACTCATGGTGACTCCAGAATCGTTTGTCAAGTTGGTCTCAGTTGTTGTTGCTTAAGCCGCGAGCAGAGGCCCAGCAGGGAAACGCCGTGGAACCGGCTTCGCCGGGCCACTGGCGTTGCCCCCTGCAAGGGGGGTGGCGTAGCGACACGCA
>NZ_BCWP01000089.1 GCF_001592265.1 Curvibacter delicatus NBRC 14919
GGGCGCGATCACGGCGAGTGGTGGTACGGCGAGCGCTGGGACGGCGGGGCGCAACGCGGGAGCTGTGAGCATCAGTGGCACGACGGTCAGCACGGGCGCCATCACGGCCAGCGGCAGCGCCGGCAACGGCGCGGGCCAAGGCGGTGGTGCCGGCGGCAGCATCAGCGTCACCGGCACAGCGGGCGTGACCACCACCACCCTGACAGCCAGCGGCGGCGCCGGCTCCACCTCCAATGCGGCCGGCGGCAACGCCGGCCGCATCACGCTGCGCAACAGCGGCAGCGGCAACATCACCACCACTGCGCTGGCCGCCAGCAGCGGCAACGCCGTCGGCACCGGTGCGGGCGGTGCCGCTGGCAGCATCAGCATCGAGAACACCGCCGGCAACATCAGCACCGGCACCCTCACCACCACCGGCGGCACCAAGGGCGACGGCGGCAGCATCACCCTCAACGCCTCCGGCAGCGTGAGTGCCGGCAACATCGCCAGCTCCGGTGGCACCAGCGTCAGCGGCTACGCCGGGCGCAACGCCGGCGCCGTGAGCCTCACCGGCGCGGGCATCAGCCTGGGCGCGGCCACCATCACCGCCAGCGGCTCGGCCGGCCTGGGCACCAGCCAGAGCGGCGGCACCGGTGCGGCCATCAGCCTCACCTCGACCAACGGCATCACACAGACTGGCGCCATCACCGCCAGCGGCGGGGCTGGCTCGGCGACCAATGGCGCCGGCGGCAACGCCGGCAGCATCACGGTGAGCAACACCACGGCAGGTAACGTGAGCCTGGGCGCCCTGACAGCCAGCACCGGCGCAGCTGTCGGCACCGGTGCCGGCGGCAGCGCCGGCAGCATCAGCGTCAGCAACGCCGTGGCCGGCCAGGCCTTGAGCACGGGCGCGCTGTCCACGGCTGGCGGCACTGCCGGCAACGGCGGTGACATCACGCTGTCGTCGCAAGGCAATGTGACGGTCAGCAGCACCATCTCCACCTCCGGCGCGGCCCTGGGCACCGGCAGCACCGCGGGCGGCACCAACGCCGGCAACCTCACCATCACGGGTGTGAACCGCAGCATCACGGGGGCGATCACCGCCAGCGGGGGTGCGGCGCTGGCCACAGGCCAAGGCGGCGGCAATGCCGGCAACGTATCCATCACCGGCAGCGGCACGCTCAGCACCGCAGCCATCACCGCCAGTGGCGGCGCAGCAGTGGCCGCAGGACAGGCCGGCGGCAACGGCGGCACGTTGACCTTGAACGCCAGCGGTGGCCTGACGAGCACGGCGCTGGCCGCCAGCGGCGGCGCCGGCACCGGCACCAACGGTGCGGGCGGCAACGCCGGCACGATCAGCGTGCGCAACAACGGCAGCGGCAACCTCACCACCACCACGCTGGCGGCACAGACCGGCAACGCCACGGGCATGGGTGCGGGCGGCACGGCCGGCAGCATCACGGTGAACAACTCGGGCGGCAGCGTGACCACCGGCGCCATCACCACCACGGGCGGCACCTCGGGCGATGGCGGCAATGTGAGCGTCACGGCCAGCAGCGGCACGCTCAGCGTGGGGGCGATCGGTAC
>NZ_BCWP01000090.1 GCF_001592265.1 Curvibacter delicatus NBRC 14919
AGCGACGCCACACCTGATCGCCAGGCGGTCAGCCCGTCGCCGGAGGAGATGCAGCAGCTGGTGACCCTGTTCCAGGCCGGTGACTACAAGGCCGGAGAGCTGCAGGCGCTGACCTTCACGCAAAGTTATCCCTCCCACGGCTACAGCTGGAAGCTGCTTGGCGCATTTCGCCAAAAGCTGGGCGACCTCAAAGGGGCGCTGCAGGCCAAGGCGCGTGCGGTGGAGCTGCTGCCCGACGACATGGAGGCGCTGTTCAACCTGGGTTTGAGTTACGAGAAGCTCGGTTTCTGGCAAGAGGCCGAGCGCTGCTACAAGCAGCTGCTCCAGCAGGCGCCCGAAGACTTCGAGGTGTTGAACAACCTGGGCAATGTGCTGTGGCGGCAACGCCAGCTGCCGGAGGCGGCATCTTTCTACAAGCGGGCGCTGCAGGTGAAGCCCGGTTTTGCCGAGGCCTATCAGAATCTGGGCTTGCTGTTGGCAGAAGAAGGCAACCTCGTTGAGGAAGAAACGCACTGGCGGCGGGCCCTGCAGGCCTTGCCGGACATGGCGGAAGCTTCCCGGGGGCTGGGCAAGGTGCTCCTCAAGCAGGGGCGTGTTCAGGAGGCCGAAGCGGCCTACCGCAATGCCCTGAAGAACAAGGCCGAGGACCATGATTTCTACTTCCAGCTGGCGCTGGGCATGAGTGAGCTGGGTCGGCCGCAAGAGGCGGCGGACGCATACCGCCAGGCGCTGGCGATCAAGCCGGACCTGATTGAGGCCTTGAACAACCTGTCGCTGGTTTTGCAGGATGCCGGCCACATGGTGGAAGCCGAGCAGCATGTTCGCAAGATGCTGGCGATCGATCCGAAGAACCCGGTGGGTATGAGCACGTTGGCGCGCAGTCTGCAGCTGCAGGGGCAGCAGGCCGAATCCATTCACTGGTATCGCAAGTCGCTCGAGCTCATGCCTCAGCACCGGGGCGAATATGGCAACTACCTGTTTGTGCTCAACTACCACCCCGACCTCAGCGCCGAGGAGATCTACGCTTCGTATGAAGAGTACGACCATCGCTTCGGTGAGCCCTTGCGTGGCTTGTGGCGGGCGCATGACAACGCGCCGAGTGCCGGGCGCCGGTTGCGGGTGGGTTACGTTTCGCCCGACTTCTGCAACCATTCCTGCCGCTTCTTCATGGAGCCCTTGCTGTCGCAGCATGACCGGTCGGTGGTGGAGGTGTTCGCCTATGCGGACCTGGCGCGCGAAGACCAGGTGACGCAGCGCTACAAGAGTTATGTGGACCACTGGGTCGCCACGCGAAGCATGAGTGACGAGGCCTTGGCCGAGCGCATCCGCGCCGATGGCATCGATGTCCTGGTGGACCTCGCCGGCCATACCGCGGGTTG
>NZ_BCWP01000091.1 GCF_001592265.1 Curvibacter delicatus NBRC 14919
GGTGGTGACTGTGGCGTCGGCCGTGATGCTGACCGCCCCCCCGTTGCCGTTACCCACGCCCGTAGTCGTGAGCGCGCCGGTGCTGATGGCCTGACCGAGCAGGCTCAGGTTCTTGCCGGCGCCCGTGGTGGCGCCGGTGATGGTGATGTTGCCCTGGTTGCCGCCGCGACGGGTGTCGACTGTCACGTCGCTGGCCAGCGTCACTGCGCCGGTGATGCTCACGTGGTTGGCGGCCACGTCGGCGGTACGGATGTCGCCGCGCAGCGTGGTGGTGGAGGCCGTCAGCGCCACCGAGGCGATCTCGTTGCCGCTGCCAATCTGGCCGACATTGAGGGTGCCCAGACCGGCGTTGAGGTTGACTGTTTCGGCCGAATGGCCGCGAATGCCGGCAAAGGCATTGATGGCACCGTTGGTCGTCGTGGTGCCTGCGGTACTGACCTGCAGGTTGGAACCATCGGCCAGCAACAGGGTGCCGCCATTGGCATCGGCGGTGTTGCCGAAGGTGATGGCGTCGGCACTGCTGCTGAAGGTGGTGGTGCTACCCGCGTTGACTTTCAGGGTGTTGCCCGCGCTGGCAATGTAGGTCTGCGCGTTAGCGTTGTAGGTGGTGCCATTGAAATTGATCTCACCGGCGTCGCTGCCTGCTGAGGTGGCTGTGAGCGCCGTGGCGCCGGTCACGCCAGCGGTCGCGCCGCCGATATTGGCCACGCTGATGTCGTTGCCCGCCACGGTGAGCGCCGACAGGGCCATGGTGTTGCCGATCGCACCAGCCACGCTGACGTCGCCCGTGCCGGCGGTCAGCACCAGGGCACGGGCGCCGCCGGTGCTGTCAACCGTGCCACCCAGCTCCATGTTGCCGCCCGTGCCCACCACGCCGGTGGTACCGCCGCGCGAGGACAGCGTGATGGTCGTGGCGTTGAGCAGCGCGTTGTCCTTGACGGCAATCTTCGCGCCGGCACCAGAGGTGCCGCCGCCGATCGAGTTGCCGCCCTGGGCCGTCAGGCTGCCGCCCAGGGTGAGGGTGGGCGTTGCACCGCCGGCATCGAGCGTGATGGCGCCAGCGTTACCGCCGTTGGCGACGCCGGAAGCCCCGGCATTGCCGCCGCTGCTGGTGATGGCGAGCGCCGTGAAGCTGCCATCGCTGGCCGCCAGCGACACCGCGCCGCCATGGCCGCCGGCCTGATCGGCGCCGTTGCCGGCACTGCCACTGGCCGTGATCGCCCCCACCGAGGTGATGGTGCTGGCGCTGACGGTCACACTGCCGGCGTTACGCCCGGCGGTGCCCGCCTGTGCGGTGCCACCGCCC
>NZ_BCWP01000092.1 GCF_001592265.1 Curvibacter delicatus NBRC 14919
TGCGCTTGATCAGCTTGATCTTGTTGTTGATGCCTTCCAGAGTGCCTGTGTGCATGGGCCATCGAACCCGGCTGAGGATGCCGCGCCAATAGGGTTTGAGTAAATTGGCGAAACGTATGAGAGCGGGGATCCCGCTCTGGCGGGCATGTTCTAGCCATTGCCTCCAGCGCCGACGCCACTCCCAGGCATCGGGTGCATTCCACAGGCTCTTGAGTTGCTCGCGCATGACGTAGACCGTCATCAGGGACTGGTTGGCTGCCAGTACCTCCTGCAGGTGAACCTGCTGTCTGGGCTCCAGCCGCGCCGGATTGCGCAGCAGCAGCCAATGCGCCTGCTTGACCACCCGGCGCGCCGGCCTGTCCTGGCGCAGCTCATTGGCCGCATCTACCCGCACACGACTGATCACTTCCCGGGCGTACTTGGCCACCACATGGAACAGGTCGTAGACGATGCGTGCCCTGGGGCAGTGATGGCGCACCTCCAGGTCATAAGCCGTGTTCATGTCCATGGCCACGGCCTGTATGCGTGCACAGCCCTGGGGGCCCAGGCCTCGGAAGAACTCGCGGACCGATGTGCGTGCCCGCCCCACGCCAATCCACAGTACGCGCCGGCTGTCAGCATCAAGCACCACGCTGGCGTAGCGGTGGCCCTTGTGCAGCGCAAACTCATCCATGATCAGCCGTCTGGGCTGGGCACGCGGCAGCCGCTCCAGGCGCTGGCGCAGCTGCCGCGCATCGATCTCCCGCACCGTGCTCCAATGCAGGGCAAACATCTGCGCCACATGGGCCACCGGCAACTTGGTGCACCACAGCGCCACGGCCTCGCTCAAACGCTGCGTCATGCGGGCGTAGCGCGCCAGCCACTCAATGTGCTGCAGCCGGGCTCCGCAGCTCGGGCAACTCACTCGTGACATCAGCACCTGGAGCTCGACTCGCTGGCCCAGCAGGGGTAAATCGCGCACCCGTCGCCATTGGCGGTCGTGCACGGTACGGCAAGTGCCCTTGCAGTGGCAACAAGCCAGCTCAGCCCCGTCATCGGGTTCGAGCCGGATGTCGATCTGTCCGGGCTGGCGCTCCAGTTTCGTGATCCTGAATCCCGGCCAGAAGTCTGACCAGAAGGCCGATGAGGCAGTATGCTGCAGCATGGGGCGGTCTCCTCAGTGCTTGGTGATTGGTCGCACAACCATCTTCGCTGAAGATGCACCGCCCCTCTTTATTCGCCCGTCAGTCGGCACCGGCAACTCCTTGCCTCGCCTCCTTTGCCTTAGTAGTAGGATTAA
>NZ_BCWP01000093.1 GCF_001592265.1 Curvibacter delicatus NBRC 14919
TGCCCTCTTCGCCGCAGGCCTGCGCCCGCATGCACATCAAGGCTTATCCCTGCATCGAGCGTGGCGGCATCGTCTGGACCTACATGGGTCCGGCCGACAAGCAGCCGGCGCCGCCCGAGTTGGAGTGGTGCACGCTGCCAGCCGACCACGTGTTCGTTTCCAAGCGTCTGCAGTACTCTAACTACCTGCAAGCCATGGAGGGCGGTATTGACACTGCGCACGTTTCCTACGTGCACAGCTTCGAAGTGGATTCGGACCCGATGCATCAAGGCGTCAAGGCGCTCGACTACATCAAGGCCGACGGCAACGTGATGTTCGAGATCGAAAAGACACCGTTCGGTCTGAGTCTGTTCGGCCGCCGCAACGGCGAACCCGATTCCTACTACTGGCGCGTCACCCAGTGGCTGTTCCCTTGGTTCACCCTGATCGCCCCGTTCGGCGAGCACGCACTGGGCGGCCACGTGTGGGTCCCGATCGACGACCACAGCTGCTGGGCCTGGAGTATCAATTGGCAGCCCAGCCGGCCCCTGTCGGCCGCGGAGCGTTCGGCAATGGAGGCCGGCAAAGGTATCCATGTGGAGTACGAAGCGCCGGGTAGCTTCATCCCCAAGGCCAACCGCGACAACGATTACATGATGGACCGCGTGGCGCAGAAGGAAAAACGCTCCTACAGCGGCATCTTCGGCTTTGCTGCTCAGGACTACTCGCTGCAGGAAAGCATGGGGACGATCCAGAACCACGAGGCTGAGCAGCTGCTGCCGACCGACAAGGCAATCGTCATGGCGCGGCGCATGCTGCATGAGGCAGCGCTCGGCCTGGGAGAGGGCCAGGAGCCGCCGGCGCTGGATGCGAGCGAGCAGCGGGTACGCCCGGCCGGCGTGCTGCTGCCCAAGGACCAGGACCCGGTGGAATGGGCGCGGGAGAATCTGGCCGACAGCATCCACAAGCCGGTGTTCAGCCTCTGAGGGCAAACCGCATCCGACAACAACACAGGAGACATACATGACACATCTGAAGCGGATCGCGGCTGCGGCCGTGATCTCGGCCTGCACGTGCCTCGGTGCATGGGCCCAGGGCGGCGAGTGGGCGCCGAGCAAGCCGGTGCGCATCGTCGTGCCCATCACCGGCAGCACCAACGACGTGCTGGCGCGTCTGGTGGCCCCCAAGCTGCAGGAGGCCCTGGGCCAGCCGGTGGTGGTGGACAACAAACCCGGCGCGGGCGGCAACATCGGTGCCAGCGAGGTCGTCAGGTCCACACCAGA
>NZ_BCWP01000094.1 GCF_001592265.1 Curvibacter delicatus NBRC 14919
TTACGCAATGATCTTGGCAACCACGCCGGCACCCACGGTACGGCCACCTTCGCGGATAGCGAAGCGCAGACCTTCTTCCATGGCGATCGGAGCGATCAGCTTGACGGTGATCGACACATTGTCGCCAGGCATCACCATTTCCTTGCCTTCGGGCAGCTCGATGGCGCCGGTCACGTCCGTGGTACGGAAGTAGAACTGCGGGCGGTAGTTGTTGAAGAACGGGGTGTGACGGCCGCCTTCGTCCTTGCTCAGCACGTACACTTCGCCAGTGAAGTGGGTGTGCGGCTTGATGGAGCCGGGCTTGCACAGCACTTGGCCGCGCTCGACTTCTTCACGCTTGGTGCCGCGCAGCAGGATACCGACGTTGTCGCCAGCCTGGCCTTGGTCCAGCAGCTTGCGGAACATTTCCACGCCGGTGCAGGTGGTCTTCAGGGTGTCCTTGATACCGACGATTTCGATTTCTTCGCCGACCTTGATGATGCCGCGCTCGATACGGCCGGTCACCACGGTGCCGCGACCGGAGATGGAGAACACGTCTTCCACGGGCATCAGGAAGGCGCCGTCGATGGCGCGCTCAGGCGTGGGGATGTAGCTGTCCAGCGCATCGGCCAGGCGCATGATGGCTTGTTCGCCCAGATCGCCGGTGTCGCCTTCGAGGGCCAGCTTGGCCGAGCCTTTGATGATGGGGGTGTCGTCGCCAGGGAAGTCGTACTTGGAGAGCAGCTCGCGCACTTCCATTTCAACGAGTTCGAGCAGTTCAGCGTCGTCGACCATGTCGCACTTGTTCAGAAAGACGATGATGTAGGGAACACCCACCTGACGGGCCAGCAGGATGTGCTCGCGGGTCTGGGGCATCGGGCCGTCAGCAGCAGAGCACACCAGGATGGCGCCGTCCATCTGGGCAGCACCGGTAATCATGTTCTTGACGTAGTCGGCGTGGCCGGGGCAGTCAACGTGGGCGTAGTGGCGGTTGGCCGTTTCGTATTCGACGTGCGCGGTGTTGATGGTAATGCCGCGGGCTTTTTCTTCCGGAGCAGCATCAATCTGGTCGTAAGCCTTGGCTTCACCACCAAACTTCTTGGACAGCACGGTCGCAATGGCCGCCGTCAGGGTCGTCTTGCCATGGTCCACGTGGCCAATGGTGCCGACGTTGACGTGCGGCTTGGTACGTTCAAATTTCTCTTTTGCCA
>NZ_BCWP01000095.1 GCF_001592265.1 Curvibacter delicatus NBRC 14919
GGCAACGCTGAATAAGCAGCCATTTTTGACATTGCCATCGAGCCCCGATACTTCAATTTCATAGTATGGATTTTTGCAGCTTATCAGCCGTGTTTTTGAGCCAGTTTGGCCTTGCTTTCAGGTCTTTCGACCCTCTTTGCGCCCATTTGGGCGCACCTATGCCATGAGCCGCTTGCGGCTCATGAAGATGTTTGCCAATGCCAACGCGGTAAACGCACGCGTTGCGTTCTTGGCCAGACCGCGATAACGCACTTTGTTGAAGCCCCATAGGCGTTTGACCACGCCAAATACATGTTCGACACGGGCGCGTATTTTTGATTTGTTTCGGTTCTTGCCACGCTTGACTTCGTCGACCTCACCGTTGCGGTTGCGAACGCGATCATTCGTGAAGTCTTTGGCCTTGGGGGCCTTGCTGTGGATCAGTTCCTTCTGGCTGGCGTAGGCGCTGTCGCCATACATGCGTTGCTCGTTGCCGTGCAGCAGATCCGGTATGGGGTGTTTGTCGTGCACGTTGGCCGCCGTTACCACCGCGCTGTGCGCCAACCCGGTTTGGCTGTCCACGCCGATGTGTAGCTTCATGCCAAAGTACCACTGTTGGCCCTTACGGGTTTGGTGCATTTCGGGGTCTCGCGCTTTGTCTGCGTTCTTGGTCGAGCTGGGTGCTCCAATGATGGTGGCATCCACGATGGTTCCCGTTCCTACCTTCATGCCTTTGGCCTGTAGCACCTCCCCGACTTTGGCAAACAGTTTTTCGCCCAGCTTGTGTTCGCTGAGCAGGCGACGAAACTTGAGCAAAGTGGTCGCGTCGGGAACCCGCTCACGTCCCAGGTCAATGCCCACGAAGCGGCCCAGGCTGGTGCTATCCAGCAGCGCCTCCTCACAGGCCTCATCGGCCAGGTTGAACCAATGCTGCACGAAGTGCATGCGCAGCATGCGTTCCAGGCCTATGGGTGGACGTCCACCCTCGCCGCGCGCATAGTGGGGTTTGATGACTTCACACAATTCAGACCACGGCACGATCTCATTCATGGTCTGCAGGAATACATCGCGCTTGGTGGGGCGACGATACTGTTCAAATCCGGCGCCTTGATCGGCGGCCATTGCGAGGGTCGTTTGTTTCATGCAGCATCAACGCATCAGGCCGCTTTGCGGTGGACCTTTTTCAGCGTTGCCTTAA
>NZ_BCWP01000096.1 GCF_001592265.1 Curvibacter delicatus NBRC 14919
CCAACGACATGAGCAACACCCTACATCCAAGCGCCCAATTGATCGCGGACGACCTGTTGTGCGTCAATATCGACAGCCTGCAAGGCGACGACCTGGCCGAGCACTATCAAGCGGTGCTCGATGCCTTGGCCGGGCTGAGTGACTACATCAACAGACCAGGCCCAAAGAGCGCTGACGAACTCACCGGAACCAAGCTCCGGAGAGACAAGCTGCATAAGCGGCTACCCCGTCTGCGCGATCTGATCCAGACGCACCAGTCCGCGCAAGCCATGGTGCAGCACCTGCAATCGCAGGCGGCGGGCGCCGTGCATGCCCCGCCATCGGGCATGCCGTCGCTGGGCCGCAAGCGTCGCGTTATCCGTCCGCTGGACAGCGCGGATAACGCTGCTTCCGGCCCCTTGGAGGTTTCTGGGACTGAGCCGCAGGCGCAGGCACAGAAGCCTCTGAGGGGTGGCGAAGCCAAGGAAGCCGGAGCCCGCCCGCAATCCGGCGAAGCCGGTTTGCACTGAGGGCGGGCGGCGATGGCGACCTCGCGCGATCAGCGGTCAGCGGTGGACTCCGGCTTGCCGGGGTCCGCCACGCCTGACCCGCTGTTCGCCAAGGTCGCCGAGCTGCGAGCCGCCCACCTGAGCGGGGGCGGTGAGCTGGCCGACCGGACGCGGGACAGCTACGCCTCGGACGCGGCGCGCGTTGCCAACGCAGGCGGCGATCCGATGGCGCTGGCCGGGACGGCGGCGAGTTTTCGGAAGCTGCGCGCGGCCTGCCTATGGAAAGCCCGCGAGGACTTGCGCGAGTGCCTGATACGGGCGGACCGGGCGCGCAAGAACGCCCCGGACCCGCAAAGCGGCATGCAGGAAGCCCGGCGCATCTACGCGGAGCAGTTGCTGGACATCGAGCGCCGTCTGTCCTTCCTCATGGCGGCGCGCTTCGACCCAGCCCGGGTCGGTCGTCGCAACAAGACGCACAAGCAGCGCCACAAGCTCGGGCGTCTGCCGGATGACTGGCTCGCCCAGGTGCATCGGCGCACGCGTGGCGGAATCTATGGCGAAGTGGTGGCGCTGGGCATCCTGATCCCGTTGCGGCCCGAGGAGGTGGCCAACAGGGTGCGCGTCAAGCTGGACGCCTCGGGTGCGCTGCTGTTTGAGGTGC
>NZ_BCWP01000097.1 GCF_001592265.1 Curvibacter delicatus NBRC 14919
CACCACCACTGTGCGAGCAGGATCACCTTGATTGAGCTCGCGGTCGAGCCATTCAACCGATTCGCGATGCCGTCGGCGAGTCAGCTCAGGCACCAGAGTCACCGATCGGAATTCCCTGAAATCCCTGTTCTCACCGGCTATACGGTCAAGCTTGATCCTCCGGTAGTCCGTCATCCGCTCGAGTGCGTGCCGCATTCTTTCCTGAAGTTGCTCATCCCCGTGCAGCGCGAAATCTGTCCAGAGCGAGCTACCAAGGAATCGGAAGCCAAATAGCTCGACTGCATCGTTCTCAAGAAAATGGATTCCCAGCTCGGCCGATGTCTCCCGTAGCTTGACCAGATTGCGGTTCCAGTACTGGCCGTAGAACTCATGGTTGCCGGCCACCAGGATGATCTCTTTGTCTGGAAACGTTTGGCGCGCCCACTTAGGCGCTTGCACGCCTTCGTGGATATCTCCAGCCAAAACAACCACATCTACGTCGCGATCAATGCGAAGGCCGTCAACTTCACGGCTCATGGGCTGGATTTCGTTATGCAGATCGCTGAGTACTAGCAGTTTCATCGTGTTCTTCTGGACGTGGCTGTAGTGGTGTTTCGTCCGCGTATTCTCCGCTGACTGCCCACAGATGAGGAGCAGCTGCTTCTCGTATTGGCAACAGATCTGGATCTTGGTCCTTGGACCTCAACGGCTTTGCGCTTTCAATCCACGCGTTGATGGCAGGCGCCCCGAAATCACGAGACTTCGTATTTCGTTGGCAGGCGCTAAGGATGCTCGGGTGGATGCTGCCAAACTAGAGTGAGATCGTCATGCGTTTCAACGATCTTCTCCATCGGAAAGGCTGGGTAGAGCTTGCCCCCGACAGTCTCCAGGATCTCTACGTTCAAATCGATTGACTCACCGTCCACCGAGTCCTTGGTGTGCCAGATAGCCACCAAGCGGTCCATCTGCCATCCGCCGGAGCCGTTCAAATACGCTGGAGTCACGACATGTACTGATTCAAGAGTGGTCCGATCGCCCTTGTCTTTCGCTAGGAGCGGCAATAGGTCATGGATGTCGGCAACCAGGATGCTCCGCGTGGCCTCATATG
>NZ_BCWP01000098.1 GCF_001592265.1 Curvibacter delicatus NBRC 14919
CCTGTGCCATCAGCCTGTGTCGGCTGAGGTAAATATTGGCCAGTGCCAAGGCCGTGAACGCCCGCGTTGCATTCTTCTGCAACCCACGGTAGCGCACCTTGGCAAAGCCCCATAGCCGTTTGATCACGCCAAAGACATGCTCCACCCGAGCCCGGATCTTTGACTTGTTGCGGTTCTTGCCGCGCTCCACCTCGTCAACGCCGCCGCCAGCGCGCCGGGTGCGCTGGTTGGTGAAGTCTTTAGCCTTGGGTGCTTTGCTGGCGATCAGCTCTTTCTGGCTGGCATAGGCCGAGTCACCGTACACGCGCTGCTCGTTGCCATGGAGCAAATCAGGCAGCGGGTGCTTGTCGTGCACGTTGGCCGCCGTGACCACGGCGCGGTGTGCCAGCCCGCTTTGACTGTCCACGCCGATGTGCAGCTTCATGCCGAAGTACCACTGCTGGCCCTTGCGGGTCTGGTGCATCTCGGGGTCGCGCGCCTTGTCGGCGTTCTTGGTGGAACTGGGCGCGCCGATGATGGTGGCGTCCACGATGGTGCCGGTGTTGACCTTGATGCCTTTGCTCTGCAGTACCCGGCCGACCTGAGCAAACAGCGCCTCGCCGAGCTGGTTGTCGCCCAGCAATCGGCGGAACTTGAGCATCGTGGTGGCATCTGGCACCGGCTCGCGCCCCAGATCAATTCCGACGAAGCGGCGCAGGCTGGCGCTGTCGTACAGGGCTTCCTCGCAGGCCAGATCGGCCAGGTTGAACCAGTGCTGGATAAAGTGGATGCGCAGCATGCGCTCCAGCCCGATGGGCGGGCGACCGTTGCCGGCCTTGGGGTAGTGCGGCTCGACAACGGCGCACAAGGCAGACCATGGCATGGCGGCTTCCATGGTCTTGAGGAACTCATCGCGCCGTGTGGGTTTGCGGTATTGCTCGTATCCCGATTGCGAATCGGCTGCCATGGCAAGGGTCTGTTGTTTCATCGGCATGTAACGTCTCAACTTCGGGTATCGTGGACCTTAA
>NZ_BCWP01000099.1 GCF_001592265.1 Curvibacter delicatus NBRC 14919
CCTTAGCCCGCCGATATAGATAGTGTGGGAGTACAAACTTAAACTGGAACGCTTGGAAAAGCTGATGCCAATTTCAGTTATCCAACTGACCGACTGTACGGCAGCCGCCGCCGCCAAGGGGAAGACGACAACAGCAGCTTCACTGTACCGATACGAAGCCAGGAGCTGGATCAACGATGGCGAGACCAGGTCAAGGACCATGACAGCGAAACAGATCAGAAAGCAATACAGCTTCAACACCAGGTTGTAGGTTTCAGCTGCATTCACCTCCTTGTAAATCGACGTCGAGAACGGCCCCCATGCCGTTTGAAACGAACCGACAATCAACGCCAGCAGCATGGCAACTTTGCTCCCGGCCGAATACAGCCCCAGTTGCTCAGCCCCCAGCAGGCGCTCTGTCATTGATCGCTCCAGCGCGGGAGTAAATGCCCCAGCGGCGCATATGACACCGAGCGGCACGGCAAACGGGATCAGCTCTCGAAGGTAGAAGCTCATAGGAACCAGATTTGCCTTGGCGAGGACGTAAAAAAGAGGTCGAAGCATTTCGAAGCGCTTCTTGTAGGTAGGGTAATCCGTCCAGCTCATTGGCGGGGACGCCATCGCTCGATCATATGTCTCATCGTCTAACTCAAGGCGCTTCTTGAAATATTGCACCAGGTCGCTCTCAACATGCGGAGGCTTCTGATACTCGGCCCACGCCTCCTGCCGGCTTATCTTGCCATTGCGCGCCAGCGCCGCAAGCGCGTTATTCCGAAAATCAGATTTGAATTTTTGGGGCGCATAAATGGAATGGAAGTAAGCAGTCATTCTGTTTTCGAGATGATGTCCGCCGTAATACTCCCAGCCAAATGACCTCTCCAGATATGCGCGCGCATCCTCCTTGCTATAGTCGATATACCAAAATGGACGTATTTTTCTGATCCGCGCCACCATCGTCCACCACAGAAAACGCTCAAACGTCATCAGCGGATAGGTCCTCATCGG
>NZ_BCWP01000100.1 GCF_001592265.1 Curvibacter delicatus NBRC 14919
TGCTCGCCTCCTACCGGGACGAGCGCCTGAAAGCCGTCAGCCCACAGTCCGTCGTCCACGAACTCGGAATGGTTTCGCGCATCTACAAGGTGGCCGCGATGGACTGGGGCATCGCGCTGCCACGCGGCAACCCCGTGGCCCTGGTGCGCAAGCCGACGCTCAGGAACGAGCGCGACCGACGCCTCGTCGGCAACGAAGAAGAACTGCTCTCTGCGGCCTTGCGGACGTGCAAAAACCCCTACCCTCACGCCGCCTTCGTCCTGGCAGTAGAGACAGCCGCCCGGCAATCGGAACTGATCGCATTGACCTGGGAAGACATCGACCTGCACGCGCGCGTTGCCCGGATCCGCGGCAAGAATGGTGGCGTCACCAAGAATGGCGACACCTTCCGCGATGTTCCCCTCTCCACCCGAGCCATCAACACCCTGAAGGCCCTCCCCCTGCCACGCTCCGGATCCGTACTCCGGATGTCGCAGAACTCGCTCAAGCTGGCATGGCAGCGGGCCGTCAGCCGGGCGCGCCAGTCCCACCTGCATGAGCGGCTGCGCCAGCGACTGACGGCTGCCGGAGTCACGGCGGCCAATCAGGAGCGAGAGATCCGGGCTCTCGTATTCCGGAAGCGCGCTCCTAGCCCCAGGACCGTGCAGCTGTTGAAGGATCTTGAGAACTCCGACAAGACTTTGGAAGACCTCAAGTTCCACGACTTGCGCCACGAGGCCACGTCACGTCTGGCCGAGCGGCTGGAGATGCATGAGCTCATGAAGGTCACCGGCCACAAGACCAGCCGTACCCTGATGCGCTACTACCACCCTCGGGCGTCTGATCTGGCCAAGAAACTAGCGTGACCCCTTGAGACTTTGGCGGCTGACCGCTCCGCAGCGACTGTGGACATACATGGTCTCTTGGTGACATCACGGTATCTGACCTAAGG
>NZ_BCWP01000101.1 GCF_001592265.1 Curvibacter delicatus NBRC 14919
AAGCCCAAACAGCGTCAGCATCGACAGATGCGGCCATGCGCATAGTCATTCACGCACTCACTCGGAACGCAGGGCTAGACCACGCCCAGCTGGTGCGGCAGGCACGTTCGATGAAAAGAAAAATCCTTGACGACGTGAGAAACGAAAGGATCTGGTTTTTCGACTTACCAAAGGTCGACGCAAAAGCGGAGCTAGACCATCCACTTGTCGATAGTGAATTCATCCCCCAATTAGAAAACCTGATTCTTGGCCCAAGCCACTTTTTTGCGCTGAATGCGGCCTACGTGCTCTATTCCTTACGCGAAAAGTCAGATTACTCGAATGTGCTCAGACGACTGCTCACTGGCGGCCGGGGTGAGTCTCTTCGGCTATCAGCCGCGATGACGTGTGACTTGCCAGATGGGACGGGGCAACCACTCTTGTTGGATCGCCTATTGAATGGAGAAAGCACTTCAGGCTGCCGCCACTTGTACAAGCGCCTGACAGGCCCCTATGGCATCCAGCACGTCGAAGCTGTTCGAAAAGGCTTGGGGGGAAGTTCAGCCCGCGCTGCCAAGGCAGCTGCGGAGTTGGCCAATAAATTTCCGTTGGATGCGGCATTGGCCAGCGAGTTGCGGGCCTTTTTTGATCAATGGCGGACCAAAGAAGAGCCTTATCCGAGAGGGGGTGGCTCCGTCCCCGAAAGTCCCCGCGGCGAACTAGCCAAGATCTTGGCTCCGGCGTTCGCGCGGGACCACGACTTTCTCCTCGACCTCCTCGCCGACGATAGGCCCGGCGTGCAAAGCGCTGCACGGGAGCATGCC
>NZ_BCWP01000102.1 GCF_001592265.1 Curvibacter delicatus NBRC 14919
CCCACTGCTGGAACATGAGCTGATAGGCCTGCTCGGCCCGGCGGGCAAAGGCCGCCTCATCCATCACCACGCTGGCCTGCATCTGCGGGCGCAGGCTCGCACGCGTCTGGGCCAACTGGCCCAGATCGGACGCCAGCGCAACCGCCTTGGCCACGTACTCTTCTTCGCTCTGCGCAATCCATTCCTCGTGCCCCACGCCGTGCAGGATCGAGCTGCCCAGCCGTCCCACACTCGGCCGCCCGGCCAGCGTGATGTAGGGCACGCCCATGTACAGGCTCTCGAACAGCGTTGTGCCCGAGTTGTGCGGGAAGCAGTCCAGCCCGATGTCCATGCCGCGCAGCACGTCCCACGGCGGGCTGTGGAATCCGATCTCCAGCCGGCTGCGTTCCACGCCATGGGCCTCGAATTTCTGGATCAGCGCTTCGCGCACGCCTTCGTCCTTGTAGGAGCTGCTGTCGACCACCAGGCGCGCGCCCGGCACGCGCTTGAGGATCTCCGCCCACACCCGTATCGTTCGGTGGTTGATGCGGATGGCGCGTGTCAGGGTGCCGAAGGTCACATGGCCGCGCTGCAATGCCGGCAGGGCGCTCACCTCACCCATGTTCAGGGCCGGCCGGTAGGCGTACGAGCCGTTCGGCACCCGCCAGGGCGTCTCGGCAAACAGGTGCTCGCTGCCCACCGGGGCTGCCGGTTCGTCGGTCAGGAAGTAGTCGATCGCCTTCAGGCCCGTGGTGTAGCCAAATCCCAGCCAGCTCACCGACACCGGCGCAGGCTTGCGCGCAAACGCGCCAAGACGG
>NZ_BCWP01000103.1 GCF_001592265.1 Curvibacter delicatus NBRC 14919
CAACCTTCCGAATTTACGATGAATGGACTGAATATACTTTCCGTCAAAGTAATTCCGCCCCACCGGCGTAATTCCCTCCGTGACAAATGAATGGCCTTCTAGGATGTATTTAATGCCATACCGGTGCGCCGCGCGATACATTGTCTCCGCTAGGGCCAAGTCCGTTGGCGCTTCGATTTCCGCCACTCCCGCAAAGAAAAAGGATCGAAAGATATCGTCGCTTTCTTTGTTGTCGACAACGTGAGTAAATAGATCAATGTTCAGTGCTGACAGCACCTTCCGAATGTTTTGAGTGGCAATCGCTGAATTCCAGGTATTGTCGTAGTGCACGGCGAGCGGACGCAGGCCCCACTCCCGGGTCAAACAGGCGATATATGACGAATCCGTGCCGCCGCTAACGCCTATCACGCAGTCATACTTCTTCCCTTTACCAGCGCTCTTGATCTCGGCGATGATGGCATCAAGCTGGCTCCGCCCTTCGGCGATTCCGGTGCCGTACTCCTGCCTCAAGCGATCAATCTGCTCGCAGTAATTGCACACCCCGTCAGCGTTGAAGCTGATGGCAGAGACTCTCTCGTCGTAGATGCATCTCGTACAAACACGAAGGCCAGAGGCGCCAGGCAAGTTCACGCTGTTACGCATTATTTATTTGCACGTCCGGGTTGAAATCGAGTGACTCACAACGGCGCAAAGCATCGAGAGCAAGCCATCATGAATTTTTATCAGCATGGCTCGCCCCGCTGGTGCCGAAACCGACCCGAATAGCAGGCCTCTTCGACGTGGAAGTACGTCACCG
>NZ_BCWP01000104.1 GCF_001592265.1 Curvibacter delicatus NBRC 14919
TGGCCATCAACCCTAGGCAGGCGCCGTCAGCGGTGATTACCCAAATGCGTAACTGCTCACGTATCCTGTCCGAATCGTTGCATGGCGCAATTTGTGCCGATGCCATAGAGATTCCTTGGGCGTCCTGCATCTTGGCGCACCGCTTCAACGAGTTCAAGTGGAAAGACTGGCTTTCAACCATCCAAAGGCCGTTTACTCCGTTCGTAACGGATCGGCCACTGGTCAAAGCAATTAGCAACACCAAAGCTTGGGCCAATCAGCTAGCTCGCCGAGTTCGGTACAAGCGTCATACGCGCTACCCGGCGCTACGTCCTATTGCTGCATCTACAGAAACAGATGCGGCTCGCGTTTCCGATGCGCTTGCCCGCTACGGACGGTGTGAAATTAATTTCGACTGCAGTAAGCCATCGGATATAGCCCGTCAAAAAGAACGAATGCTGGAGCATTGCTCCCTGTTTGCCAGCGACTACAACTTGCTCTTTAACCCATAGTAAGGATCACGGCCAATCATGTTCAAAAACTTATTGCCAGCGGAGTTTTTTAACGTTTTTGGCTAGGAGCGATCAATCAAAGACCTTCCTCCTCGCCCGCCAAAGTTTCCTTGACCAGCTAGATGCGTCTCACGTCAAGTAATTTCTCAAGCATATTGATGCGCTGATATTTTTCGTTGATGCTGCAATCTAAGCCGAGCTTGCGCCGGTTCTCTTCCAGCGAGCGCGGTCCAAATCAGTTCCAGGTCAGAATCCGCGCTCTGGCTCAGGTGTAATTCCATCAAGACGGA
>NZ_BCWP01000105.1 GCF_001592265.1 Curvibacter delicatus NBRC 14919
GGGTTGCTCACCGTGACTTCAAGGCTGTACTCTTCGCGTTCCTTGTCCTTGATGATTTTTTCAAGGTCCTCCATCTCCGCCCCAAGTCTGTTGAGATTGGCTGTGAGCTGGTTCAGTGTGCCATCGCGATCGATGCCTTCAACGCGGGCGATCTTCCGATTGAGTTCTGCAATTTGCTCGTCAAGTGCTTTCTGCTCCGCGAGTAGATCATGAACTTCCTGCTGCCCAACTTGAATAGTGCCAAGGAAGGCAAGTGCCTTTTCCCGAAGTCCTTCGTGGAGGTAACTGTGGATTACGTTTTCTGCACAGTTTGACGGGGCCGGATGAAATAGCGACGCCCAAGCAGTCTCAATTCTTTCTCTTATCACGCCAAGCTGTGCATCTGTTAGCTCGGGGTTGAATCTAGGGCCTGAGTCGCCCAAGAACGCTTGAGAAAATTTCTCTCTCTTCGGCTGAAGAGAGCGGCACTCTGACTGCCACTCTGCAAGTGCTATTTCGCCTTTCAGTTGTGCACGAAATTCGTTTAACAGCTGCTTAGGCATCAGGTGGAAAGGAAGCTTGTCTGCAAGAATACGTTCTAGCTTTTTCTGTGCATCTGCCATTTGAGCGCGCAGTCCTTGGCGCTCCTCTGCCAGATCCTTGACCGTGGCGACGTCACCACGCCCACCACCAGCACTTGCGATGCGCTGAAAAAGCGATTCACGTTCAGCTTTCAGGCCACTTAAGG
>NZ_BCWP01000106.1 GCF_001592265.1 Curvibacter delicatus NBRC 14919
CCTTAGTGCTGCAGACCAGACGTTCGCCGTTCATACCACAGTCGATCCTTCGGGACTGGGGCTGTTTAGGGCGTGACATGCCCGTTGCATTGTGATTGACGCCCTTCCCCAACCTCAGAAAGTCCTTCACCATCTTGAACCTCCTTCGGGAGCCAGTGTGTGTTTCGATGATGGCGACGAAGGCTGCCGAACACGAACCTGAACAACGAATGGCTGCGCCGTGCCCGACCGGCGGCCGCCCAGGCGCCTGAACTGAAGCGGGCCAGAATTTGAACGCATGCTGGGAATCAACGAGAATTCCGGCCAACGACACCACGGCAGAAGCCCGAGGGAGCAACTAACCAGCCCCCGGGTTCGTGGCGGTGGTCCAGTTCAGCAGGGTCTACTCAGGGAGGGAAGTATCTTGGCAGGAACGGTTCCGGAAATCTATGAGGGCAGGGTGCCCGCGCTGGTCAAGCACACGTTGCTGAAGAACTACCTTGAGAAGCTGGTTCTGATCATCGGCATGAACGGCAGAAAGGTTGGCAAGGCGGAAATCTGCTATGTCGATTGCTTTGCTGGGCCTTGGGGATCGGATGACGAAGACTTGGATGGCACATCAATTGCGCTCTCCCTTCAGACCTTGGCCCGATGCAAGGCAGAACTGGCCGAACTTGGCGTCGATGCGAGGATGCGAGCGCTCTACATCGAGAAGGATGATAA
>NZ_BCWP01000107.1 GCF_001592265.1 Curvibacter delicatus NBRC 14919
GCGATGGACAGCCATGTGAGCATGCCATGCCCCACGCTTTTGACGCTCGAAAGCGGCCACATAGAACCAACCAGGAATGAGCTTGGCCATACGTCGGTTGAATTCCTTCATGTGCCGCTTGAGGGTGGCCCAATCGGTCATGTTTTCGGCGTAGGTAAGCGTCAGCAAGGTATCAATCCCCGCCGCTTTGCAGAGGTGCCTAACGCGGGTCTTGGCTCGTTTGGCTGCGCGCTCAAGGTTGGCCTGCTTGCGCTCTTCCAAGGTGGCTTCCATGCACTCAAGGCGATGCTCATAGGCAATGTCTGAGAGTTCTCCGACGTGCTCCCATGTTTTCAGGGGTGCCACACGGTACTCAAAATGACCATTGCCCAAAGGACGGCGCACCAGCTCGTATCCACCGCCGACGTGACAACGAAGGATGTCACGGCCTACAATGCGTTCCATCATCGTTAGTTCCTTTAACGGTGGTCATGACCTCCGGAGTGTTGGTAGCACTCGCGGGGGTTTCTTTTTGCTTTTCAGGACGCGAAGAAGCGCGCGAGCACATCACGGCACTGCCCGCGGAATCGGATCGCGTGGAGGGCCGCTGCTGGGCTTGCATGGGGGGCACACCCCCCATACCCCTAGTCGAGCGACGGCGAGGGCCAGCAAAGCCGTTTTGGCACAGCCAAGAGG
>NZ_BCWP01000108.1 GCF_001592265.1 Curvibacter delicatus NBRC 14919
CATCCACAAAATCGTCGATGTCTTCAATAAGCGGCTGACAGTTCCCAAGTATTCGCGTATGGTCTCACTGGAGGAAATTCAGAAAAACGAGTTCAACCTCAACTTGCCGCGCTACATAGATAGCCGGAACGTCGAAGACCTACAAGACATCGAGGGCCACCTGAAGGGCGGTATTCCCGTGGCGGATGTAGAGGCACTCCAGCCGTACTGGGACATCTGCCCGAACTTGCGAACCACATTGTTCAAGACCAACCGCCCCGGTTACCTCGACCTTGCTGTGGGGAAGAGCGCCATCAAAACCGTAATCTACGGGCACTCGGAGTTTTCCGCCTTCATCCAGGGCATGAACGCGCACTTTGCCTCTTGGCGCGATCAGAGTGCTGTCGCCCTCAAGACTCTGGTCCCCGGCTTTCATCCCAAAGACCTCATTGCACAGATGTCGGAAAGTCTGCTGGCCTGGTATGCGGACAAGCCGTTGATCGATAAATACGATGTCTACCAGCACCTCATGGACTACTGGGCGCAAACGATGCAGGACGACTGCTATCTGATTGCCGCCGATGGCTGGAAGGCCGAGACCTATCGCGTCATCGAGACCAAGAAAGGGAAGGAC